>CAZINU010000004.1:0-77348 GCA_964540725.1 uncultured Candidatus Peribacteria bacterium | reverse complement strand
GCCATTACCGAACTATTCCCTTAAAAGTGTCCGCTTTTATTCTTGAATCTTTCGTTGCCGATTTGATTCTTGACTTCCGAAAGTTCTAAAGTATTTATATGAGCATCGGAAGACTTCGGAAATACTCTCCCGGTCACGCACGACCATGCCCATGGCCCCAGCCCTGAAAGAAGGAAATCGCATACGGATCGCCACCCTCGATTCGCCCGGTTTCGACGTTTTCGGCGAAGGGGATTTGGATTTCGAATCGGATAGGCGCGTTCAACGCCTGGTGTACGCGGTCGCGGAGGGCGCTTTCGAAGTCCGCAGGGGCGGCGCCGCACGGCTGACCGAAGCCGTGCGATTCCGGGTGACGGACGTTTTCGACGCCGCCGAAAGGTCGGAAACCCTCATTATGGCGGAGGGCGTTTCGATTATGGACGAACGTGACCGCTGGGTTCCGTTTTCCAAGGGAAAAACGATATTCCGGGCACATCTTGGCGCCACCCCGTACGACGACGAACGGCGGATTCAGGAGCTTTGGGAAAAAATCGGAATCCTCAAGAACGAGCGCTCCCGAAGGACGGGGGACGGGAATCCGTCCTAACGCGCTCCGAGCCTCCCGGACACGGGAGCGGATGACCCTGGAACCACGGAGCCAAAATCATTTGACCCCGACGCGTTTTCCCCTACAATCTCCGCGTTCATTTTGAGCGCCATCCTTTTTTAGTCCCTTTTCCCTTCCGTATGGCCATTTCCACGGATCTGAAGAACATCCGAAACTTCGGTATCGCCGCGCACATCGACGCCGGTAAGACCACCACCTCCGAACGCATCCTTTTCTACTCCGGAAAGACCCATAAAATCGGCGAAGTCCACGACGGCGGCGCTACCATGGACTGGATGGAACAGGAAAAGGAACGCGGCATCACCATCACGTCGGCCGCTACCACGACCGAATGGCGGGGAATCCAGCTCAACCTCATCGACACTCCGGGCCACGTCGACTTTACCATCGAAGTGGAACGTTCCATGCGCGTTCTCGACGGCGCCGTCGCCGTCTTCGATTCGTCGCAGGGCGTCGAACCCCAATCCGAAACCGTTTGGAAGCAGGCCGACAAGTACGTCGTTCCCCGCATCGCGTTCGCCAACAAGATGGACAAAACCGGCGCATCCTTCAAGATGACGCTCGACTCCATCAAGACCCGCCTCGCCGGCAACAAGGTCGTCGCCATCCAGCTCCCCATCGGCGAAGAAGGCGACTTCTCGGGTATCATCGACCTTATCAAGATGAAGGCCTACAAGTTCGAAGGCAAAATGGGCGAGCAGGTCATCGAATTCGAGATTCCGGAAAGCCACAAGGCCGAAGCCGAAAAATTCCGCGAACAGGTTATCGAAAAGGCCGCGGAACAGACCGAAGAACTCATGAACGCCTACCTCGAAAACGGAACGCTCTCCGTCGACGAAATCAAGAAGGGGCTCCGCGCCGGCGTCATTTCGAACTCGGTCTACCCGCTCATGTGCGGATCCGCGCTCATGAATAAGGGCGTCCAGCTCGTGCTCGACGCGGTCGTCGACTACCTCCCCTCCCCGCTTGACGTCGACGAAGGAACCATCACTGGAACCGACGTGGACGACGTGGAGAAGAAGATTACCCTCAAGCAGGATCCGAAGGAACCGCTCTCCGCGCTCGCCTTCAAGATCGCGACCGACCCGTTCGTCGGACGCATCACCTTCGTCCGCGTCTACTCCGGAACCCTCAAGTCCGGCTCGTACGTCCTCAACCCGATTTCCGGTCAGAAGGAGCGTATCGGCCGCCTCCTCCAGATGCACGCCAACCAGCGTCAGGAAATCGACGAAATTCCGGCCGGAAACATCGGTGCTGTCATCGGTCTCAAGGATACCAAGACCGGCGACACCCTCTGCGACGACGCGAAGCCGATCGTTCTCGAACGCATGGTCTTCCCCGAACCGGTCATCTCCGTCGCGGTAGAACCGAAAACGAAGGCCGACCAGGAAAAGATGGGTATGGCCCTCAATAAGCTCGCCGAAGAAGACCCGTCCTTCCGCGTCACTTCGAACGCCGAAACCGGACAGACGATCATCTGGGGAATGGGAGAACTCCACCTCGAAATCATCGTCGACCGCATGAAGCGCGAATTCAAGGTCGAATCCAACGTCGGAGCTCCGCAGGTCGCCTACCGCGAAACCATCACGCAGACCGTCGTCGACCAGGATACCAAGCATTCCAAGCAGACCGGTGGACGCGGACAGTACGGACACGTCGTCATTACCTTCGAACCGATCTCCTCGGACGAACGCAAGGCCGATCCGGAATTCAAGGAGGAAAACGTTTTCGAAAACAAGATCGTCGGAGGCGTCGTTCCCAAGGAATACGTCCCCGGCATCGAAAAGGGCCTCCGCGAAGCATGGGCCCGCGGTATGATCGCCGGATACCCGGTCGTCGACGTCCGCGCCAAGCTCACCTTCGGTAGCTACCACGACGTCGACTCGAACGAACTCTCGTTCAAGCTCGCTGCCATCAAGTGTTTCCGCCAGGCCGCCAAGAAGGCGAAGCCGATCCTTCTCGAGCCCATCATGCTCGTCGAAGTGAACACGCCGGAAGAATACATGGGGGACGTTCTCGGAAACCTCAATTCCAAGCGCGGTCAGATTACCGAAATGACCGAACGCGGAATGGCGAAGATCATCCGCGCCTACGTTCCGCTCTCGGAAATGTTCGGATACTCCACCGACCTCCGCTCCTCTTCCCAAGGGCGCGCGACCTACACGATGGAATTCTCGCACTACGACCCGGTTCCGTCGAACATCACCGAAAAAATCCGCACCGAACGCGGTATCAAGTTCGAAGAAGACGAAGAGTAGAAAGGTTTTTTCGAAGAAAGGTCCCATTGGGGCCTTTCTTTTTGCATTTAGAAGGTTCGTAAATATTTTTTCGATATGCTCTACCCGCTCCTCTACCAAAAACCCTACCTCTGCGCCATGGCCTGCCTGCAAATGGTCCTGTTTCGAAGAACCGGCAGGCTCTTCGATCAGGAGGCTTTGGGCGAACGGTTCGGCGCGAAGGTTCCCGAAAAGCTCGCGGACATCTATGGGCGACCGTTCGGCTTCATGACCGCCCAAAACTGCGACGAAGGCGTCTCAACGACGGAAATCGTTCCCGAACTGAACGCGTTCTTTCGGGAAAACGGACTTAGCCTCGAAGCGGAGGCGCACGAGGGGATAGGGGCGTTCGTACGGGATCTTCCGGAATGGCTCGAAGGGCGCCTCGGCGCCGGGGACGACGTTTGGATCGAGTATTCCCTCGGAAAAAAGGGGTCCGACGACGTTTGGATCCACGATTCGCTCGTCGAGACGTTCGACCGGACTTCCGGGACGGTTGCCATCCTCGATCCCAATCCGGACGAACGGAATCGACGAAGCATGCCGGTATCGGAACTCGCGGACCGAATCTCCGGATGATACGGGAAACGGACGGGAGTCGTGACCGTCCGCCGAATTTCGGAATAGGGATTTGACTTTTCGTTTCCGCCCAGTAACGTAAACTCGTTATCCTACCATTACGACCATGTCCCCGAATTTTTCCGAACGCGTTACCTGCCGGTACGACAACCACGCGCTTTGCGTTCGATTCCGAGAAAACGAAATACGCGCAGCCGAGGCCGGGGTTTGATCCCTCCCGGATTTGGACGATCTGAGACGATTCGTGGAAAACTTCCTTATCGCCGTCCCCGGAACCCCGCTCATCCTCCTCCACGTTCTCATTGCCGAAAGCGTCGCGACCCTCCGATTAAGGATCTCCGAACGGTCGAACCGAGCGCTTGAAGCCCCGGGAAAGGTGACGGCGGCTGATTTTTGGGATCTCGACGTTTCGGAAATCAGCCCCGTTTCCCGCGCTCTGAAGTCGGGCAATCCGGTCAATCTTCAAAATTCCGTGGACGGAATGCCGGTGGATGGCGGGCACGTGGACGGAATAAACGTTCGGGCAATCCAGAAAGCAACGGACGATCTGAACCGTTTGCGATAGCCTATGGAACGGAGCATCCTCGTCATCGCCCACAATGAGGCCGGACGCATCGGCGAATGCCTGGAATCGCTCTCGCGGCAAACCGTCCGGCCGGACGAAATCGTCGTCGTCGCGCACAACTGTTCGGACGGTACGGCCGAAGTCGCCCGAACTGCCGGGAAACGGCTCGGCCTATCGAGCCTCCGCGTCGACGAGCATCGGACTGAGGGCATGTGACCGATTTTCGCGCGGATTCGGGCGTTCGAATTGGCCCGACACGAAATTTGCGCCTGCATCGACGGGGATTCCGTCGCGAAAGACGATTGGCTCGAAAACGTCACGGCGCCCCTGGACTCGTCCAAAACGGTCGCAACGGGCGGGACCGTCCGATTCAAGGACGACCTCTTCGGAAATCTCGCGTCGTTCTGGTTCTTCGATGCGGGAAAATTCCTTCCTTGGAGGCATTTCTACTTTTGGGGCGCGAATTTCGCATGCAAAAAATCATCCTACTGGCGCCTGGGCGGGCTTGAGCCGTTCGTTCGAATCCGATTCGAGCTCGGACTCCATTTCTGGGCGGAAGACTGCTACTTGTCCCTCGCGCTCGAAAAGGACGGGGATGTTTCCCATGTTCCGGGCGCGATCGTAACGGCGTATCCGGGCGCGGCGGCGAATTCGATCGACCGAGGTCGGAAACAGGAATCCGACCGAAAAACGCTGTTCCGGCACTTCGGCATCTAGGCTATGTTCGCGAGGACGGATTCGAGAAACACGTCCTCGTTTTTCATCGAAGGATCGGCAATCCTGACGAGCGTTCCCGGAACGAAGCCGTACTCCCGTTCCAATCACGCGTAATCCCGTTTTTCGAACAACCGTTTCGCTAAAACCGTCAAACGCCGGGATTGGGCGAACCTCGAAAAGACGGCCAAGGTTTTACCGTCCAGAAAATGGACGCGTCCGTCGATAACGTACGAATGGACATGCGCAGAAGTATTTCCGCGCATGTCGATACCAACCGAACCGACTGGAAGGAGCGCGTAGTAGCCGCGGAGGGTCCGCTCCCGAATCTCGGCCGCTTTCGGGTCCGAATGGATCGGAACGCGGACGATCGTGCCGTTTTGATAGCTCGAAACCGTTTCCATGGGATTACGGAATGATCAAAGTCCCCCGTTCGATCGGATGACCGCTTCCGTTTCGGAAATACTCGACGAGACAGTCGTCGAATCCGTCGGAAATAAAGGCGGCGTTCCCAGTTGCCTTAGCAAACAAAGCTGCCTGCTCGAGCTTCGAATCCATGCCTCCGCGGCTCCGAACGGCCTTGTTCGGATCGTGTCGGACGAATTTCGACCGATCCCCGTGGAGAATGGTGGATACGTGGATTTCCGGATACCGGTCGGAATCCGGTTTGTCTGGGGTCTTCAAGACGCCCGGACGGTCCGTAATCATGGCGAAACGGTCGGAACCGAGCTCGGTCGCGACGGTACAAGAGAGGCGGTCGTTGTCGGCAACGTTCGAGAGTTGCGCCAATTCGCCGCGTTCGGCCATCGGGTCGTTCGCGTTGATAATGACGACGTCGTCGTGTTCCCAATGCCGATGCACGGTATGGAGAAACGATTCCCTGGCCTCTCCTCGGAACCGTCGGTCGTGCGGATTTTCGGGATGCGCTTCGATATCGTCGTCTACCAATAGGATTTGTCCGACCATCCGACCGTACTTGGCGAATGCGCGGGCCCAAACCTCGGTCATGAGCCACGGTTGTCCGATGGCCGCGAGACGGGCGAGCTCCGATTCCGGAACGTCGGCTTCGGGACGGAAGCCGGTTTTCATCTTCCCAAGCGCGACGGCCCCGGAAGAAACGATCGCGACTTTCCCGCCCTGGGACAGAATGACGTTCACTTGCGAAGCGACGGCCAAGATCGTGGGGGAAAGCGTTCGGAAGACGTACCGCCCTCATTCCCCCCGTTCGATTTCGGCACCCGAAACGACGGACGAGGATCCGACTTTGCACGCAAGGATTCAGCCCGACGGTTTACGCTTCATGTTTCGGTCGCATTAGGGGAAACAGTACGACGTCGCGGAGGTTGTTCTGTTCGGTGAGGAGCGCGACGAGTCGGTCGACGCCCATGCCCCATCCGGAGATGGGCGGCATGCCGTACTCCATGGCCCGAACGAATTCCGCGTCGCCGGTCATCGCTTCTTCGTCGCCTTCGGCAAGGGCCTTCTCGCCGGCCGCGAAGCGCTCGGCCTGGTCGACCGGATCGACGAGTTCGCTGTACGAATTGATGAGCTCCCATCCGTTGACGACGAGTTGGAACGCGTCGGCGTGGTGGGGGTTCTCGTCGTTCCGGCGCGCGAATGGCTTAAGTTGGATCGGGTAATTGTAGAGGAAGGTCGGGTGGACGATTTTGGGCCGCGAAACCTTCTTGTACAGGTAGTCGATGAGCGTGGTGAGTCCCATCTTTTCAATCCCCTCGATAATGATCCCCTTCGCCGCGATGTCGGCCCGGAGCCGTTCGACGTCGTCGTAGTTCGATACGTCGAGTCCGGAGTCGCGCTTTACCATCTCGATGTAGTCCTCGCGCTTCCACGGGGTCGTGAAATCGACGTCGACGAGTTCGCCGGCCTTGTTCAGAATTTTCCGCTTGCGTTCGAGGCCCAGTTCGTCGAACAGGAAATCGAACATCTTCTCGGTAAACGCCATGTTGTCGCGGAACGTCCAGTAGTTGCAGTTATGTTCGAGGTGGAGGTGTTCGGGAAGGTGCGAAGGGTCCTGTCCCTCGTTCCGGAAGGCTTTGCCGAGTTCGAAAACCTTCTCCATGCCCGCGATGTTCAGGAGCTTCAAGGGGATTTCGTGCGAAATGCGCAGGAACACGTCGATATCGAGGGCGTCCTGATGGGTGACGTACGGCTTGGCGGCGGCGCCGGTCGCGGCATTCGTAAGGACTTGTCCCTCGATTTCGGTGAACCCCTCCTTCCAGTAGAATTCGCGAAGCTTCCGAACGAGGTCGCTTCGAAACCGGAACCGGCGCATGACGGCGTCGTCGCTGATGAGTTCGAGGTACCGCTGCCGGTACTTCACCTCGTCGTCCGCGAGCCCGTGGAACTTTTCCGGGAGCGGGCGGAGAGCCTTTCCGAGGAATTCGAATTCGGTCGCGAAAACGGTCAATTCGCCCTTGTGGGTACGGAACACTTCGCCCCGAATGCCGATGAAATCGCCCAAATCGAGCAGTTTTTCGGCGAACTTGAACGCGGACACCTCGCCTTCGTCTCCCGACACGGATTCCTTCGTTTCCCCATTTACGCAGAGAGCGCACCGTTCTTTCGAAAACATGACCTGAATGCGGCCGGTATCGTCCTGGATCGTGGCGAACGCGATCTTTCCGAACGACCGGAAGAGCACGATGCGGCCGGCAACGGAAACGTCTTTCGCGGGGTTGGCAATCACGTCCTCGGCGGCGCGGAAATCGCGCCCCTCGGATTCGGAGAGGATTTGAAGGGCGGCGTGGGTCTTCCCGAACGAAGCCGGGTATGCAGGGATTCCGAGGGAACGGATTTTGGCAAGGCGGGCAAGGCGGACGGAAAATTCGTCGGAAGCGGTCGGTTCTGACATAGGCAGACGGAAAATTTTTCAGTATTGGATTTTTGGCTCCCCGAAGGGAAAACACGGGTAATGATAGGAAAAAAGCGGGGGATGTCAAAAAAAGGTTTGCATCGTCGGGGGAACGGGAATACAATGCCCCCTAACGCTTCCATTCGCGTCTTCCGCCCATTTCGAAATGACGGATCAAGCCATCCTCTCGAGGGCCCGCCTCCACGCGCTCCGGCTCCTGGACAAGGTCGACCACTACCCGTACCATAACGTCGAACACACGCTCGGCGTCTATTCCCGCTCCGCGTACCTCGCGGACATGGAGGGCATCACCGGCGAAGCGAAGACCGATTTGCTCATCGCCGCGATTTTTCACGATACCGGATTCACCTCCGTGTATCCGAAAAACGAAACGGTAGGGGCGAAATTGGCGGAAGACTTCCTCCGCGAACAGGAATTTCCGGAAGAGCGGATCGCCCGGGTGCGCCGCATTATTTTGGCAACCATCGTCTTCTCGACGCCCTCGGACATTCTCGAACAAATCATCCAAGACGCCGACCTCGACAATCTGGGACGACCCGACTGTTTTATGAACATGGACCGCGTTTGGCGCGAACTCCAGACGATTTCGAAAATCCCCTTCAACGAATCGACCTGGCTCTCGCTCGCGGAAAAACTCCTCGCGAATTTCTCGTACCGCACCGAAACCGCGCGGAAAGAACGGGAAGACGTCCGCCTTCGGAATCTCGAAACGTTCCGGCGGGACTACCTGAAGAAAGGCGACTAAGCGGCGCGAACTTCCGTTACGCGATGGTGCTGAAAATCGACGGAATAGACGCGATGGTCGCACGGCTCGGAAAGATCCGAAGCCTCCGAACTTCGGCGACGGAACGCCTCGTGGCACCCGTTTCCTTGCATGGCGGCGAAGTACGCGTCGAACCAGGCCTTTTGAAAACCGAACGGAAAGAACGCCATGGTCGAGACGGTCGGTTGTATGTTCGGATCGTTAGCGGCCGAAGTTGCTACGTTCATAAGGTGCTGGATCAGGAATTTCCGAGAATCATCGGCAACGGTCGAATTTTGTCAAGCGAATTCGTCTTCCGACGTGGTCGATTTTTCGGACCCTCCGGGTATACTTCGCGCAATTCCCGCCATCGACGTCGGTCGTCCGCGAAAGTCCGACGAACGCCCCCCGCCCCCGATTCCGAACGCCCTTCCGAAAAACATGAAACTCGTCGTCTGACTCTGAAATCCGGGAAACGAGTACCGGAACACCCGGCACAACGCCGGATTCCTCGCCGTCGAATCGTTCGCGAGCGCGAACGGGTTTTCCGATTTTTCGGACGCGCCGAAATTCAAATGCCTCCTCTCGGAAGGAACGGTCGGGGGCGAACGGGTTTTCTGCATGAAACCCCTCACCTACATGAACCTCTCGGGCGAGGCCGTCGCGCCATTCATGGCGTTCTACAAGCTCGACGCCGAAACGGACGTGCTCGCCGTTTCCGACGATATCGATATGGAGTTCGGAAAAATCCGATTTCGCGAAAAAGGCTCGTCGGGCGGACAAAACGGCCTGAAGTCGATTTCGAAGCACCTCGGCACCGAAAATTTCGCCCGGCTCAAAATCGGCATCGGGCGGGACGCCCGGTTCGATACGGCCGATTGGGTGTTGTCGAAATTCAAGCCGGACGAAGTGGGAACGCTCGAAAGCGAAATCCTGCCGGAAGCGCGCGAAAAAATTCGCGGATGGGTTTCGGGCGGGGGCGGAGCATAGGCAATCAAATGGAAAAAGCCCCGCTTTGCGAGGCTTTCGATTCGGGTGGATAATCCCTTCGGTCCGGTCAGGAGGCCGCCCACCACTCACGGAACGCGTCATTCGACTCGAACAGTGCGAAAAAAGCCGCAATGCCTCCCCACATGAACGGAACGCACAGGGCTATGACGATACCGGCGGAAAGGTCGGCAACTTCTTTTTCCCGAAGAGCGAAACGGTACGTGAGAATCGCTATGACGATACCGATGAGGCCGTACGCCGTTCCGACCGTTCCGAGCGGCAAAGCCGAGAAAATGGCGAGCGAAACAGCCGAAGCCGCGACGAACGGCGCCAAATCCCCAAGGGGACCCCAACGGGAAAAACGCGCGACGGACGCGAGCGTAAAGGCCAATCCGGACGCGAGAACGTACCCGGCAAGCACCCATAACTGCGAAAGAGTTTCCATCTCGGTTCCCTCCTTTGAAATTGAACCGAAATCGACGGTACTCACGGAAAGGTGTTTGTCAAATTCCCATTTTTCCGTTTTTCGATATACTCCGCCGGTCCTCAACCCTTTCGAATATGTCGAAGAAGTACGAACTCCTGCTTCCGGCCGGAAATCTCGAGAAGCTCAAATACGCCGTCGCGTACGGTGCCGACGCCGTGTACGCGGGCGTTCCCATGTTCTCGCTCCGGGCCCGAGAAAACCAGTTCACCTGGGAGTCGCTCGAAGAGGGCGTGCGGTACTGTCGCGAACGGGGCGTGAAGATCTACTTCACCGCCAACATCTACGCGCACAACGCGAAAATAAAACCCTTCATGGCCGCCTTCGCCAAGATGGAGGCGCTGAAGCCGGACGCCTACATTATGAGCGACCCCGGCCTCATCGACCTCGTGCGCCAAGAGTACCCGAGCGCCGAAATCCACCTTTCGGTACAAGCGAACAATACCAACTGGGCCCAGGTGAAATTCTGGAAACGCCTGGGCATTGCCCGCGTCATCCTCTCGCGCGAACTTTCCCTCCGGGAAGTTCGGGAAATCCGTTCGGAATGTCCGGACGTGGAGCTCGAATTCTTCGTGCACGGCGCCATCTGCATGGCGTATTCCGGAAGGTGCCTGCTCTCCAACTATTTCTCCCACCGCGACCCCAACCAGGGAACCTGCGCCCATTCGTGCCGATGGGAATACAAGGTTTTCAAGCGCGACGTTACCGACGACGACCTCTACGATTCTACCGGACGCCCGGAGGAATACGTACCCCTAAAGGGCGAATTCTACCTCGAAGAACGGGAGCGTCCCGGCGACATCATGCCGATCGACGAGGATGAGTACGGAACGTACATCATGAACAGCCGGGACATCTGCCTGATTTCGTACCTGCCCGAACTCGCGGAAGCGGGCGTGATTTCGTTCAAGGTCGAAGGCCGGTCGAAGACCGTCAACTACCTGGCCGGGGTCGGCCGGGCGTACCGAAAAGCCATGGACGCGCTCGAAAAGGGCGAGAACTACGACGCCGACGCTCTCGCGCGCGAAATTTTCGCCATTTCCAACCGCGGGTACACGCCCGGATTCCTCGTGGGAAATCCCGGAGAAAAGGGTATCTGGTTCGAAAAGAACGCCGAAATCAAGGAAGAGGAATTCATCGGCATCGTTCGCGGATACGACGAAAAAACGGGGCTCGCCCGCATCGAAGTGAAAAACCGGTTCGATTTGGGCGACCGCGTACGCGTCATCAACCCCGACCGCGACTTCGAATTCACGCTCGGCCGCATCGTCGGGCCGGACGGGGAAAACCGCGACTGCGCGCACGGCGGCAGCTTCGACGTGGATATCGCGGTTCCGGAAAATCCGGGCGAATTCGCGCTCGTTCGGAAAATGCCGAAAAGCGCCCAGTAATCGGCGAACCAAACGGATGACGCCGGGATGACGGAGACTATCGCCGACCCGAACGGACGCGAATTATTCCACCCGCTCCCCGTCGAGCACCGAATCTTTCCCGTCGGTAACGACGGCTTCCCCCGCCGAAATCCCCTCAACCTGGACGAACGTGCCGTCGGATGCGGAAATCCGGACGGTTTTCAGTCTGGCGACGCCGTTCTGGAGCACGAAGACCGACGGGAAGGAATATCGCGTAACGATGCTCGAAACGGGCACGACGACGCCGGAAGGCGACGCCGGAACGGCGGAACCGGGACGGACCGTTACGCGGTCGCCGATTTCGGCCTCCCCGGAAGGAATCCGGACCTCGGCCCTCCGTTTCGCGCTTTCGAGCGAATCGGTCGCCGCGACCGAAACGAGGATGCCCGTAAAGGTTTTTCCGGTTTTTCCGGAACGTACCGAAACGGCTTCGCCTTCGGACAAGGGCGTCGTTTTCGAATCGAAGTCGAACGCGGCCTTCAATTCGCCCGCCTCGGAAACCGAAAGAACCGGGGTTCCGGCGCCCACGACCGCACCGGGATCGAAACGCCGTTCGAGCACGATTCCCGAGTACGGGGCCCGGAGCTCCGCGGATGCCGCGGCTTCGACGGCCAGGCGGCCGGCCATGGCGCCCTCGGAAATTTTCGTTTCGATTTCGGCGACCTTCGCATCCGCTTCGCGTGCGAGGGTTCCGACCGATTCCGTCGCCTTGGCCGCTTCTTTCTTCGCGAGTTCGAGTTCGCGCGCCTTCATTTCAACCGCGAGGGACAGCGCGTCGAGATTCTTTTTTTCGTCGCTTCCGGCGAGGATTCGGCCAGTTTTCGCGAGTTCGAGCCCGCTTTCGGCGAGTTTTACGGAATCCTCCAAGGAGGAAACCTTCAATTCCCGATCCCGCTCGAACGATTCGATAGCCCGGAGCGCTCCGTCGGTTCCGCCGGAATTCGGCGAAAGGATGGACGTTTCGATTCCCGACAAAATACCGTCGGCTTTAGATTTGAGCGCATCGAGATCGGATTGCGGGAGCGCACGCACGTCCGCGACCGTATTTTCGAACGCGTTCCGAAGGGCGTGGAGGGCTTCGCGTTCGGAGCGGAGCGTTTCGGTCGCCCGGGCGAGCCCTTCCTTCGCGGTCTCCATCGAAACGGCATCTTTCCCCGATACGTTCGCGTAGTACCAATCGTAGGTTTGGGAATATTTGGCGTCAAAGGTTCCGAACCGGGATTTCGCCGCGTCGACCGTCGCGGCGTTCTTTGCGCCGAGATACGTTTCGTACGCGTCGTTCTTATGCCGATTCGTTTCGGTTACGCCGAGGATTTCATCCGCGAAATCGCGCCCTGTCCGGGCGACCACGAACGCGTTCGCCATGGCGGCGAGCGCTCATTCCCGAAGGGAGGACGCCTGTTCGTCCAGGAGCTTCTCCGTGTTCGCGAGCTGGGTTTTCGAGAGCGCGAGCGATTTTTCGGCTTGGATGCCGCGTTCCGCCGCCGAAACCACCGACCCCGAAAGGACGGCGCGGGTATTTTCGAGATTGGTCCGGGCGAGTTCCAAATCTTTTTCCGCGAGGGCGACGCGGGTCTTCGCGTTCGCGACGTCGGCCTCCGCGATGTTCGCGCGGCTTTCGTAGAGGCTTTCGACCGAACGGCGCATGTCGGAGAGTCCGGAAACGATTTCGGCGTATCCGCCCGACTGGATGGCGCCTTCGGCGTTCGACAATCGGGCGAGGAGCTGGCCTTTTTCGACCCGGTCTCCGACTTTGACGAGAATTTCGGCGATACGGCCGGGCGCTTTAAAGGCCAGTTCGGCAACGTTTTCGCCCACGACGGTCGCGGAAACGGCGTCCCCCGAAGACACGACGCCGACGGCGGCGGGAACGGTGGAAACGCGTTTCTTTACGGAAGCGGGCGGTTCGGAACCGCAGGAAGCGAGGAGGACGGTCGGAAGGAGGAGGAACAGGAGTCGTTTCATGGGAACGGGGATTATCGGGCGGACGGGAAGAAGCAGCGGACGATTTCGGCGACGGTCGCGGCGTCGAGGGGATCCCGGCAGGATTCCGCGCATCGGCGCTCGGACAGGCATTCGAGAAGCGAAAGGAAGAGCGCGGTGCGTTCGCGGTTCCATCCGAACCTCGAAGCGAACCGGGCATGGCATTCGGCATGGAGCGATTCCATGTCGGCCCGTACTTTTTCGCGAATTTCTTCCGACCGGCAACTGCCCTTCGAGAAAATGACCGAGAAAAGGTTCCGGCGCGCCGAGGAATACTCGACGGTCTCGCGGACGAGGGATTCCGGATCTTTTTCCAGCACGGAAAGGAAGAATTCGCGGTAGCGTTCGAAGCTCGCGGAAAGCGTCTCGAGGATCATCGCCTCCTTAGAAGGAAAATGGTAGTAGAGGGACGCTTTCTTCATGCCGAGTTCCCGCGCGATTTCCTCCATGCCGAGTTCGGAAAACGTCCGCTCGAAAAAGAGGGATTCGATTCGGGGAAGGAGTTCGGATTTTGCGGACATGGGAAAAGGGAGTTAATGGTCGTTCGAAGCGTGGGGATCGTGGTGCGGATGCCGGAGCTTCAGGTCGTAGAAGAAGACGGGGACGAGGAAGAGCGTCAGCGCCGCGCTCGCGGAAAGCCCGAAAGCGATGGCCCACGCGAGCCCGCTCCAAACCGGGTCGGCCGCGATGATAATGGATCCGAGAACGGCCGCCACGCTCGTGAGCAGCACCGGAACGACGCGTTTCTTGGACCCCTCGACGACGGCGCGTTCGAGCGGAATGCCCGATTCGATGAGCTGCGTTACGTAGTCCAGAAGGATGATGGCGTTTCCCACGACGATGCCGCCGAGCGCGATGGCGCCGATCATGGCCGTCGCGGTGAAGTACGTGCCGTCGATCGCGTTCAAGAGGGAAAATCCGGGGAAAATGCCGAAAAACGAGAAGAGGAACGTCATCATGACGATGCCGCCCGCCCGGAAGCTCTTGAATTCGGCGACGACGAGGAAGTAGATGAAGAGGAGCGAGAGGACCATGGCGAGTCCCATGTCGCGGAACGTGTCCATCGTCAGTTCCCATTCCCCTCCCCACTCGACGCGGTACTCCTTTCCGTCGGACAATCCGACGAACCGTATCCCGTAGGGCGTGGCCGAGATTTTTCGATACCCGGCGGCTTCGAGCGCGCCGTCGTCGAACTTCGAATAGAGCGTCAGAACGGGGTATACGACGGAATTGTCGCCGATTTCGGCGTACAGGTGGACGGTTTCGGAACGGTTCTCGGTGTTGCGGTCGCGTCCCGAGAAATCGGCCTCGAAGGAAGCGATTTCGTCCAACCGAACGGGCTCCCCCATCCGGTTCGAAACGGTAACGGCACGGACGTACGACGGATCTCCGCGGAATTTCTTCGGAACCGATACGACGATTTCCTCGGCTTCGGGGGACGATCCGTCGCTCCGCAGGGTGCCGATCTTCGAATCGGAAAGGGCGGCGGCGAGGGCCGCTTCGGCGGCGGCGACGTCGACGTTCCGGTCCGACGCCCGTTCGTGGTCGAACTTCACGCGGAGTTTCGGGAGCGTCCGGGAAAACGTATCCGCGAGATCGACGACCCCCTCGGAGGGGTCGAGCCCCCGGACGACGCCCGCGACCGCTTCGGCGAACTTCGTCAGCCCGTCGAGCGGGAGCCCCTCCTGCCCCTTGATTTTCAGGTGGAGGGTCGCCATGGTCGGAGGACCCGGCGGGTCTTCGAGAAGGCGGACGGTGGCGTCGGGAAATTCCGCGAGCACGGCCTCGCGCAGGATCGGACGGACGGCAATGACGTACCGTTCCGAAGAAAGGCCGCGGTCGTGTGCCGGAACGAGGTTGACGCGAAGGCTCGACTGATGCGTTCCTTTCCGATTTTCGGCACCGCGGAAGAGGTTCGCGAAGTCGGGAAGGAACGCTTCGCCCGCGACGGCCGAAACCGATTCGGCAATGCGGAGTTCCGCGGGCAATTTTCCCGCGGCGTCGAGGAGCATCTCGCCCGCGAGCTTGGCGGCCCGGGCGCTTTCGGCAGCCGTCCGGTCCCGGGGGAGGTCGATCCAAAGGTAGACTTGGTTCTTGTCGGCTTTCGGGAGCATGCGGGCCCGGAAGACGTCGGTCGCGACGGGAAGGACCACGACGAGGGCGAGCGATATCCAGAACGCCGGCTTCAGCCATCGGCGGCGCCGAGTCTCCCGTTCGCCTTCGCCGACGAATTTGGAAAGGAGGCGGGCGTAGTGCGAAAGGAGGGGCGTTTCGACCTCTTCGTGGTGGCCGCCTTCGTGCTTGCTGAAGACGTGGGCGAGGAACGGATTGATGCTGAACGCGACGAAGAGCGACGCGGTGAGCGCGATAGCCGCGAACACGGGGATGGGCTTCATGTAGTCGCCCATCATGCCGGTTACGGCGAACATGGCGAGAAACGACGCGATGCGGGTAACGGTGGAAAGCACGATGGATACGCCGACTTCCCGAACGGACGCGAGGATGGCCTCCTTCTTGGTGACGCCGCGTTTCTTCCGCTCCGCGAGGTGCCGGGCGTTGTTTTCGACGACGACGATGGAATCGTCGACGAGAATGCCGAGCGAAAGGATGAGCGCGAAAAGCGTAATGCGGTTGATGTCGAGCCCCGCGATCAAGGCTACGACGAAGACGATGCCCAAAACCATGGGGATGCAGAACGCGGCGTTCGCGGCATTCTTCAATCCCAAAAACAGCACGAGCACGACGAAGACGATGCCGATGGAAAGGAACAGGTGGAAGAGGAGCTCGTTCGTCGCTTCGCGGGCCGTTTCGCCTTCGTTCTGGACCACGTCGAGACGAACGTCGGACGGAAGTTCCTTTCGGAACCGCTCGACCGCTTCAAGGACGCCGTCGACGACCGTGACGGCGTTGCTCCCCTTTACCTTGGCGACACCGAGAAACGCGGCCGGATCGTCTTCGAGGATGCCGGTCGAAGTTTTCGAAAGGACGAACGAATACGAAGCCGGATCCGACGGTCCTCGGGAAATCGTGGCAACGTCGCGAAGGAAGACGTCGGCACCGCCGCGGTTTCCCACGACGGCGGCCGCGACCGATTCGGGCGTTTCGGTTCCGCCGTCGAGGGCGACCACCGTTTTCCGCGTTCCGTCCTCGAGCGTCCCTACCGCGCGGTACCCGGCCGCGGACCTGAGCGCCCCGACGACCGAATCGGGCGTGAGAGCGTAGGCCCGAAGCCGCTCCGGATGGAGCTCGACCGAGACGACGTTCGAATACCCGCCCACGAGGTCGAGTCCGGCGGAATCCGGTACCGATTTTACGCGGTCTTTCAAGAGGTTCGCAACCGCCCGCACGTAGATGCCGGCTTCCTTTTCGGAAAGCGTCGCGCCCGCGTACCGGACGGCGAAGGAAACCTGGGGCAGTTCTTCCGGATCGATGGAACGTACCGAGAAGGATTCGACGCCGAACGGGCGGAACGAATAGTCCGACGCGAGTTTGTCGTACACCCGGGTTTTCGCGGCTTCGGCGTCGGTTCCCACCTCGAAACTCACCATGACCGACGCGAACTCGTCGCCCGCGTACCCGTACACCGTATCCATGCTCGGCAACTCGGCCATGCGGTTCTCGATTTCGCGGACGACGAAACGGCCGGCGTCGGCACTGGAATACCCGCGTACCGGTACCGTGATTTCGAACGCGGGAGCAACGATGGAGGGGTTGTACTGTTTCGGAAGGAGGGCGTACGAGAGGATTCCGAAAAACGAAATCGCCGTAATGACGACGAGCGTGATTTTTCGGTTGTCGAGAAAGTATTTCGCGAAGCGTTCGAGCATGCATCGGGCGGTTATGATCCGGTCGGCAAGCGGGAATTCCCCAATGGGTCAGCCGGACGGTTCTTCCGTTCCCCGTTTCCCATGCATCGTAAACCTACCGAACGGTAGGTAGATTATGAAAACGGGGAACGAAGTCAAGAAAAAAACGCCCCGTTCCGGAGATATCTCCGGAACGGGGCGTTTGAATGCGGAAAACCGCCGTGAGCGACCGATTTTTTGACAACTACCGAACGTAAGCGCAAATCCAATCATCGTAATACGTATCGCCTCATGACCGAGAGTGGTCGGTTCCGTTAACCGTCCCCCAATAACTTCGATCGGAATTGCCAGCATCGATAGCACCCCATTTCGCATACGACCAGGAATCTATTCACGAATTAATACAGCTAGAGGCGAAGTGCAGGGTTTCGAATTCTGTTGCGGAGGGATTGCGCTCGTGTCCATAATGCCAAGTTCCGCCCTCTTTTCTGGAAACGGTCGAGCCGCACGAACGGAACGCCCCGCTTCCGGGAGTGACGCCGTCAACGCCTTCGTACGATACCCAAGCGTCCTTGATGACTTGTGGAATATCGACAAGGATAGTGGTCTTCGCACCATCGACGCAACCGTTCAACAGGATTTCCGAATATTCACCGTTCAAACCGATTTTGTACCCTGAACACGAAACGGCGGTGGATTTCGCTACGCATACCGAGGAGCGGTCGATTGAATCCCGATATTTAACAAAGCGGGTCCACCCCCCTCCGTCCGTCGTCATGTCACAGTACGCCTTGAAGGCGGCGAATCCCCCCGCTCCGTCCGGATCGATTTGGTATACGCCGTTGCCAGTAGACCCGGAGTACGAATATCCCGCCGGGGCGTTCAGGTAGCCGGAACACGAAACGGCGTAGGCCCCGTCGGACCAACCCCTTCCGGAATCGTCGTTTCCGATGATCGTCGCGGCCGGCTTCGCCGCCGAACAGCTCGCAGTCGCCCCGCCGTCCGTCCCGGCGCAGGACCACGTCCACGAGGCTCCGTCGGCGACGGCCGAGGGGGTTCCGGGAGAACAGAGGTTTTCGGAGGGGGCGGAAACGAGCGTCTGGCCGTTCGGAGTCCCGCACGCGCCGTCGACGGGCGTCGCGGGCGTTCCCGAGCTTCCGCCGGAGGAGCCGGCGGCGGGGACGTCGCCCGCGAGGGCGGCGACCGCCGGGGCGAGGTTCCGCCCGAGGGAGGAGACCCCGGCCCCCGCGACGGCGGAAGCGAGGCCGGAGGAATCGCCGGCGGCGGAGGCTTTCACGACCGCGGAAACCTTCGGGAGGGCGGCGAGGCTCGTGCCGGAGTACGCCTGCGCGAGGGTTTCCGCGAGGGCGGCGACGCCGGTCGACGTCGCCGGGAAGGCTTCGGTCGCGGAGGAGTAGGCGGCGGTTTTGGCCGCGGGGAAGGCGATTCCCGTCTGGGAAAGGCCCGCGACCTTCCCGGACCAGGAGGCCGGGGTTCCCGGGAGGCCGTCGGCCACGAAGGAGGGGCCGGAGGCGGGGGCGGACTTCAGCTCGGGGACGGAGAGGTCGGAGAGGATTATGGACGGGGCGGGGACCAGGAAGTTCGTCCCGCCGGCGTTCACGGGGACGAAGAGGCCGTTGTAGTTGCCGGAGACGGCGGCCTTGGGGACGGGGACGGAGTCCGCGGCGAGGGCGGAGGGGATTCCGGGGGCCGGGGCGTGCGCCGTTCCCGCGAGGTACGCGGAGCCAACCTGGAACTCGAGACCGTTGGCGGTGACGGAGTATTCGAACTCGGCGTTCCCCGCGGGGTCCTTCGGGGGTTCGTCCATTCATATTTCCGCCATGACGGTTTTTCCGGCCGTTCACTGGACCCAGGCGGTGCCGCCGGAGAAGGTCACGGGAACGCCGCCCGTCGGGGCCGGGAAGGAGCCGGCGGTGGTCGCGGTGACGGAAAGGCCCTTCTCCACCGTGCGGAGGTTGGAGAGGACGGAGGACCTGCCCGCGTCCGAGGTGTACCCGGAGAGGGCGAGGAAACCGATGGTGGCGAGGATGGCGAGGATCGTGATGACGACGATGAGTTCCACGAGGGTGAAGCCACGGAACGCGCGGGAGCGGGTGGCGCGGAGGGCGGCGAGGGCGCGGGAGGAGGCGGAAGAGGAGATTCCGGAAAGGGTTTCCGGGGAAGCGGGGCGTTGGGAGTGGGGCATATGGGAGGAAAGAAAAAATCCGCAGGATGGTACCATCCTGCGGATAGAATGTCAAAAAAATTACGCGTGCCGTTCGATCATGGCGACGAGCGCGTCGACCTCTTGGACGCCGACGGCCTTGTCGACGGGTTGTCCGTCTTTGAAGAGGATCATGGTCGGAATCGACATGATGCGGAACATTCCGGGAACCTGGGGGTTCGCGTCGACGTCCATCTTCGCGACGACGGCCTTGCCTTCGACGCGAGCCGCGAGCTCTTCGAGACGCGGGAGCATCATGCGGCAGGGACCGCACCATTCGGCCCAAAAGTCGATGAGCGTGAGACCGGAGGCGATGTCGGCCTGGAAGGAAGCGTCGGTAATGATCTTGAGATTTGCCATGCTTGAAAAAAGAAAAGGTAGGGTGCGCGGAGCGCTCGCCATCGAAAGTACTCCGAAACGGAAGAAAATCAACCTCCCGTTTCGACTCCCCCGCTACGATGCGGAAACCGGGGATTTCGAATGGACGAACTCGGCGAATTTCTGATCGTCCTCTCCGATATGCCGGACAAGGAGATCCCTCATCGTATCGAGCACCTCTCGGGTAACTTCTTCCCCGTCGATGATGTTCGCGGTCAGTTCGGCCACGCGTTCGGTGATGATCCGATGGTCCGACGAGTGGGATTCCAAATCGGGATATCCGGCCTTTCGGAGCACTTCCTCCTCGTACTCGAAATGCCGCGCGGCGTAATCGCGCAGGTATTCGAGCGCGGTGAAAACGGCCGACACTTCCATGGAGGTGCCGATCCACCCCTCCAAACGCTCGAGCGCGTCCAAAAGACCCGCATGTTGGCGGTCGATTTCCTCGTTTCCGGTGAGCGGGATCTTTTGCAAACGGGAAACGCGGGGATTCCCGGAAGGCCAATTGCCTTCCGATCAGTAAAAATTTTCCATGTCGGGAACAAAAAACGTACGGTTTCGGCCCGCGGGTCGAAACCGTACGATACGGGATTTAACTCAAAAGGCAAGACATTACCCCTTCGTCTGTTTCTTCCGTTCGTTTTCGGTCAGGTATTTCTTTCGAAGGCGGAGCGAGAGCGGCGTCACTTCGACGTATTCGTCGTCGGCGATATAGTCGAGACAGTCCTCGAGCGTCATCTTGCGGATGGGCGTAAGGCGGATAGCCTCGTCGGCGCCCGAGGCGCGCATGTTCGTGAGCTGCTTGTTCTTCGTGGGATTGACGACGAGGTCGCCCCCCTTGAGATGTTCGCCGATAATCATGCCCTCGTAGACTTCGGTCGCGGGTTCCACGAGAATGGGGCCGCGTTCTTCGAGCTTCCAGAGCGAATACGCCATGGTCGTGCCGCCGAATCCGGAAATCATCGAGCCGATATCGCGCTTTTCGATGGGGCCCTTGTATTCTTCGTAATGGGAGAACGACGAATACATGATGCCTTCGCCCTTGGTCTCGATGGTGAAAATCGAACGGAATCCGAGGAGTCCGCGGGTGGGAACCTCGAACTCGAGGTTCGTAACGCCGTTTTCGGTGGACATGTTCTTAATGATGCCCTTCCGTTTTCCGAGCTTCTCGATAATGGTACCGGAGCAATCTTCGGGAACGAAAACGACGACCGATTCGATCGGTTCCATCTTCTTTCCTCCTTCCATATGGAAGATGACCTTCGGGGAACCGACCTGGAGTTCGAAGCCTTCGCGGCGCATCGATTCGATGAGAACGGAGAGGTGGAGTTCTCCGCGACCGGCGACGGTATAGGAATTGCCGTCCGATCCTTCGAAGTCGATTTTCAGGCCGACGTTCGCTTCGGCTTCGCGCTCGAGGCGTTCACGGATATTGCGGGACGTGACGTATTTTCCTTCCTTTCCGGCGAACGGCGAATCGTTGACGAGGAATTGCATTTCGAGCGTCGGTTCGTCGATGTGGATGGCCGGCATGGGCTCGGCGTCGGCATTGGTCGTTACGGTTTCGCCGACGTAGATATCCGGAATTCCCGCGATGGTAACGATATCGCCGGCCTCGCCTTCTTGGACTTCGACCCGCTTCAACCCGAGCGACGTGAAGATTTTGGAAATCTTGCCCTGTCGGCGGACGCCGTCGTTCCCAATGATGGTAACGGTTGCCCCGACCTTGGCGACGCCTTCGTATACGCGGCCGATACCGAGACGGCCGAGGTAGTTATCGTAGGCGAGATTCGCGATTTGCATGCGGAACGGTTTCGAAACGTCGTTCGGAGCCTCGGCAACCTTTTCGAGGATGGTCTCGAAGAGGGGGGAAATATCCTTCTTTTCGTCGCCCAAGTGCTTCAACGCGACGCCTTCGCGGGCAATGGCGTAGACGATGGGGAAATCGAGTTGTTCGTCGGTGGCGCCGAGCTGAACGAAGAGATCGAATACCATGTCGACGACCTCGTCCGGACGGGCCGTGGGTTTGTCGATCTTATTGATGATGACGATGGGCTTGAGACCGAGTTCGAGGGACTTTTTCAGGACGAATTTGGTCTGGGGCATCGGCCCTTCGTACGCGTCGACGACGAGGGCGACGGAGTCGACCATGCGAAGAACGCGTTCGACTTCCGATCCGAAGTCCGCGTGGCCTGGGGTGTCGACGATGTTGATCTTGGTTCCGTTATACGAAACGGCGGTATTTTTCGCGTAGATGGTGATGCCGCGTTCTTTTTCCTGATCGTTGGAGTCCATGACGCAGGTGTCGACGGCTTCGTTTTCCCGGAAAGTTCCGGTCTGCTTCAGAAGGGCGTCGACGAGGGTCGTCTTTCCGTGGTCGACGTGCGCGATGATCGCGATATTGCGGTATGCCATGGGAGGAATGAAGGGATAGGCCGGGGAGTCCGGTACCAAAAAAGGGACCGACGCGGTCGGTTCCTTCTTAAGAACGTCCCGATTATACGGAAAACCCGTCGAAGTCAATCGCGAAACGCGTTTCCGCCCCCTGGCCGCGGCGACCGATTTTCCGCTTTCCGGTTTTTGACGCTCCCGGAAAAATAGGATATCGTGGGGGAAACCTCTTTCCCCACCCCATGGCAAAGATCGATTTCTCCGCACTGAAAGCCGCCGATCTCCGTTCGGTCGCCCCCATTTCCGAGGGGATGCGCCCGTCGTTGGCGGAAATTCCCCCGTCCGTGGCCGTTCCCGCCTCGGCGGCCGCCATTGCCCATCCGGCAGTCCCGACTACGCTCCAGTCCCCCGTTCCGACAGTTCCGCAAGCGGCGGGGTTCCCATCCGTGCCGACCGGGCATGCCGGCGTGGCTGCGGCGCTCCCCCAGATTTCGGCGATTCCCGTCCAAGTCGCCTCCGCCGTTCCCCCGTCCCCCGTCGTTCAAACGCCGGAACCCCCCGTTTCCCGCCGTCCCCTCATCCGCCTGGGGGGCGGAACCGTTCGAATCGAAACGGCTCCGGCCGCTCAGGCACCGATAATGCCGGCATGTCCGGCAGACGCCGTCGCATTCCAAAGCCCGGTTCCGTCGGTTCCGGTCGGAATTCCGGCCCCAACCGCCCAAAATCCCGGACAATTTTCGGGAACGACCGTCGTGCCGCAATATGCCGCCCCCATGGCGGCAACGGCCGTTCAGCCGGAAATTCCCACGCGGTCAGATTCGGCCGCCCCTTCGACCGCCTCCGAGCAGCCGCCGGAAATCCCCATGGCAGCGGAAGTCCCGACCGACGTACTTCCGGGTTCGGAGAACGGGGAATCCGAAATTTCCGACACGGCCGTATTGGCTCCGGAAGACAGCATCGGGGTCGTCAAGGCAGCGGAAGTCCTCGGATCGAAATCCGAGGAACTCGCCAAGGAAATCCTCGAGGGCAACGGCGACATAAACTCGCTGTTGAAAAAGAAAAAACCGACGTTCGATTCCGAAGACGAACCATCCTCGGCAACCCGCGTATCGAGCGTCGAGCTCACTCCGGAAACGACCTTTTTTCCGAATCTCGGAATCGAAAACGACCTTTTTTCGGATTTCGAATTCGAAACGGACGTCGTAAAGCCCGTAAAAACCGCCGAAGCCGAATCCGTAGGCGCCCCGGAGAGCGCGGTTCCGACGGGCATTTCGGCGGAAGCCGCGACGGAATCGGTCAAGGAAACGGAATCCGCCCAGGAAACCTCGGAAGCTGCGGAACTTCCGACGACGGAAGAATTGACGGAAAGTTTCACGGAACGGACCGGCCTCACCGATTCCGAAACGGGCACGCAAGAAACGGGCACGCAATCGGAAATGGCGGCCGCTGACGAAACCGTGGCGACCACCGAATCCGCGCCCACGACGAACGATGCCGCCGACGTCCGAAACCCCGCGCACGAAACCGTGGCGGCCGACGGAACGTCCGCCGCCCCGTCCGAATCCGAATCGATCGGACGGGCACTGGAAACGTCGTACGTCCGGACAGTCGCCGAAAAACTTTCGTCCATCCGTTCCGGAGGCATGAAAAACCTGTTCGGAAATCGAAAAATCCTCATTCCGGCCGTCGCGTCCGCCCTCGGCGTATTCGCCGTCTTCGGATACGCGTTTTTCCCGATGGAAAAAACGAGCGCTCCGGAATCCGGAAGCCCGACGGAATCGGTACGCGAGGAACCGGCACCGACCGCTCCGGCTACCCAGGGATCCAATGCCTCGTATTTCGTCACCCCCATCAAGAAACCGAACCGGCCGACGAAAAAAGCGGCGGTTTCTACCGATGCGGCCGTCGTCCCTCTTTCCGGAACGGGAACGGCCGCGAGCACTCCCGTCCCGGCGGTTCCGACCGCTTCTTCGACGCCCGCGAATCCGCCCACGATGCCGAACGCGCCGGCGGCGCCCGTTCCGGCGCCCGCTACGCCGACGGGCTCCCGATAGCCGATGCCGTCTCCCGATGCCGAAGCGACCGGATTCAAATCCGGTCGCTTTTCGTTTGCGGACGGGCGTATTTTGGGTATCGTTCGACCATCCCCACAAACGCATGCCGAAGCACCCCGCCCTCAAACGCCTTTCGGAATTCCTCGTCGCCGCGCTGAATTTGCTCTTCACCGCGCTTTTCGTCGGCCTCCTGTTCGTCGCGATCTTCGAGAAGGAATGGGTCAAACAGGCCATCTCGACCGTCGCCGCGGCCATCGAAGGGCTCGGAAATTGGAACTACCTGATCGCCTTCGCCTCCGCCGTCGTCGAATCGTTCCCGGCCGTCGGCGTCCTCGTCCCGGGAATGCAGGTCATGCTCCTGGTGGGGGGATTCTTCGGAAAAGCCCATCTCGGCGAAATGATCGCGGTCGCGGCAATGGGCGCGATTCTCGGAAACGCGCTCGGGTATTTTCTCGGAATCCGCTACGGAAAAGCGTTTTTTCGAAATTACGGGGACGTGTTCGGGCTTGGGCGGACGGAGCTTCGGTACTTGGAGAGGCAGATCGAAAAAAACGGTCCCTGGTTCGTCATTTTTGGGAAATTCCACAATTTTACCCGGGCTTTCGTACCGTTCATCGCCGGTTCGGCCGGAATGCATCCGAAAAAATTCTGGATGTACAATCTTCTCGGATCGGCTATCTGGGCTTCGACGATCATCACGCTCGGGGTCGTCTTCGCGAAGTACTACGCCACCGTCACGGACTTCGTCGGGTACGTCTTCGTCGGCATTCTCGCGCTCTTCGCGGCATACGTCGCGGCCTTTCGCCGGGATGACGTGCGGCGCTACCTGGAAGAGAAACAGAAAGAATTCGAGGAACGGGAACGCGAGCGTTCGTCGAAAACTTAAAATCTTCCAAAAAACCGCATGGACCTCCCCTTTTCCACCCCTTGAATCCTCGCTCTCGGAGCCGCTTCGACCTTCATCTCGTTCGCCCTCTTCCGGGCGGTCCTGACGCTGTTTCCGAAATTCGGACTCATCGATAATCCGGCCCCGTACGGCCACGATCGGGCGCCCGTCCCATTCGGAAGCGGCATCGTCCTGTTCGCGAACTTCGCGCTCTTTTCGACTTACTTGCTTTCAGTCATGCCGGAAGGCATGCGGAGCAAGCTTGTCGTGCTCCTCGTTCTCGGCTTCGTCGTTTCGCTCGTGAGCTTCGTCGACGATCTCGATACCATCTGCAAATTCGACCGCGACGAAAAAACCGGCGTAAAGAAGACGTCGAACGAACTGTGAAAGGTTCGGAAAACGAAATTCGCCGTTCCCGCGAAAGTCCGGCTCGCCATGCAGGTCGCGGTCGGCGCGATTATCGGGCTCACGAGCATTAAGATCGGGTACGTATCGGGAATCTTCGGGGGAATCATGAATCTCGAAAACTACTACGTCGTGCTCGGGGATTTGAAAATCTACCTCGTCCCCCTCCTGTTCACGGTCGCGTGGTACGTGCTGGTTTTCAATTCCGTCAATTGGTCCGACGGGGTCCCCGGACTGACGTCCGGCCTCGTTCTCATCGCGCTCCTCGTCATCGCCGTCTCGACCGTCCGCTTCTATCTCACCGACGAAACGCCGGCCCTCCGGGAAAATTCGATCTTCGTATTTTCGATATTGGCCGTCATGATTCCGGCGTCGGCCTTCGCGTGGTACTACGGATTGGCCCCGCGCATGCTCATGGGCGAAAGCGGAACGATGTTCGTCAGCTTCATGATCGCCTCGCTCGCCATCTTGGTCGGCGGAAAGGTCGCGACCGTCGCCGCGGTGCTCGGCGTCTATCTCATCGACGCGTTTTACGTCATCGCGGCGCGTATCCTCTCGGGACAAAGCCCGCTCAAGGGAGATCGGATCCACCACCTCCACTACCGACTCCTCAACCTCGGCATGACCGAATCGTTCATCCGGAAATTCGTCTACTCCATCTCGTTCCTGTTCGGCATGGCGGCCGTCTTCCTCGACCGGGTTGGAAAAATCCTGCTTTTCGCTATCCTGATCGCGGTCGTGCTGTTCGTCACGAAAATCCTCTCCCTCCGAAAATAGCATGCGGAAATCCCCCGACGCGTTCACGCTTACGGAACTCCTCGTCTCGGTCGCCGTTTTGGCGGTCGTTTCGGCGGCGTCGTTCTCGGCGTTCGAACGCCTGGCGACGAAATCGGCGACCGAGCGCGTCCTCCGGATCCCCTCGGCGGCCGTCTCCGAATTCGATCGGTACGTCCGCGACGGAACGGTCGGATCGTACGAACTCCGATTCGAAGCCGGCAAACCCGGGTTCGTCGCCGTCCAAGACGGATACGGACTCTCCGAATCCGGCAGCGTGACCGCGTTCGATTGGGAGACGGGCTCCGGAACGGCCGTCGTCGGCGGCGGAGCCTCCGGCGTCTGGGCTCTCCGGCTCTCGAAAAACGGAAAACTCTTCGATATTGCGGAACGGGTCGTAGCGACGACCGGGAGCTTCGATTTCACGCTCCCGCCGGGGCGCGACGACGAATGGTCGGCTTCGTTCTTTTTCGGAGGCGAACCGAAAAACCGCGTGGTTTTCCGGCCTTATGACAACGGAAATTCCATCGTGGCCCCGGAATCGCGGCTCGTCCTCTCCCGAATCGAATCCGGCACGGCGGCATACGGAACGTTCTCGGTACGCAACGTGTCCGGAAGAAAGGAATTCCACGTGGACGGAACCTCCGTCGGCGCGGTGACGCTCACCTTCTCGAGAGGGGGGACGGAATGGGACGTCGAATTCAGAAAATAGCCCCCTCCCATGAAAATCGGTTTCTTCGGCACCCCCGACTTCGCTCGGGCCATTCTCTCCGACCTCTCGGACGCTCCGGATACGGAGGTCGTTTTCGCCGTTACGAACCCGGACGCCCCGGTGGGGCGGTCGGGCGAACTTCGCGAAAGTCCCGTAAAGGCGTTCGCGAAGTCGCGGGGAATTCCGGTTTTCGATCCTCTGAAAATCCGGGGGAACGCCGAATTTCTCGAAACGGTCCGATCGTTTCGGGCCGACTATTTCGTAGTCGCCGCATACGGAAAAATCCTTCCGAAGGAGATTCTCGACGCTCCCCTCCGCCGGTGCGTGAACGTCCATGGGAGCGTCCTTCCGGAATACCGAGGGGCTTCGCCCGTACAATCGGCCATCCGCGACGGAAAAACCGAAACGGGCGTGACGATCATGGAAATGTCCGAGGGCATGGACGAAGGCGACATCCTCGGAATCGACCGTTTCCCCATCCGGGACG
Source organism: uncultured Candidatus Peribacteria bacterium (assembly GCA_964540725.1). Classification (GTDB taxonomy): domain Bacteria; phylum Patescibacteriota; class Gracilibacteria; order BD1-5; family UBA2023; genus JANJWP01. Next base: position 49,986 of record CAZINU010000004.1, on the reverse strand, counting down.
GCGAAACCGCGGCATCGCTCTTCGAGACGTTTTCGAAACGCTCGGGGACTTTCCTGCTCGACGTGCTCCGGCGCGATACCGAAGGGGGGGTCGTCCCGATCACCCAAGACGCTTCACGAGCCACGTACTGCTCCAAAATATCCAAGGAATCCGGGCGGATCGACTGGAATTCGTCGGCCGAATCGATCGGGCGGACGCTTCGCGCGTACTCCCCGTGGCCGGGAATTTTTTCGTCGTACGGGGAAAAGCGCCTCGTCGTCGAGTCGTGCGGAATCCTTCCGGAATCCGAATGTCCGCCGGGGCTGCCCCCGGGGCGGGTCTTCCGGCATTCTGCCGAAACCTGCGTCCGATGCGGAACGGGCGCCTTGATTTTAAAGCGGGTGAAAATAGAATGACGCCCGTCTTCCGCGATTCGCGATTTTATTAACGGCCACCCGGCGTTCGTCGGAGCCGACCTTCCGTAACGATATGTTCAACATCGCCCTCAACACCTTCCGCGAACTCGTCCGCAGCCGCATGCTCGTGCTCATCCTCGTATTCTCGGTCGTGCTTATCCTGTTCTCGCTCGTCCTCGCGTCCCTCTCGCTCGGACAAACGGAACGGCTCGTCCTCGATTTCGGGTTCTCCATGATCGAGCTCTCGGGTCTCGTCGCCGTCGTGTTCGTAGGCGGCCAGATGTTGTACCGGGAAATAGAGGGGCGGACCATCTACCTCATACTGTCCAAACCTATCGGGCGGAAGGAGTTCGTCCTCGGAAAATTCTTCGGATTCGCGCTCGTACTCCTCGCCATATTCCTCGCGGAATCCGCCGTTCTCACGGGGCTCCTCTTCTTCAAGGGCATGGCGATCGGTGCCACGCTGGCCGTCGCGGCGGCGTTCTCCTACCTCAAGCTCCTTACGACGTTCGCGGTCGTACTGTTCTTCACGACGTTCGCTTCGCCCATCCTCTCCATCCTCTTTTCGCTCGCGGTATTCGTATCGAGCCACAGCGCCCAGGCCGTTCTCGACGTAGCCGAAAAAACGAAAAATGCCGGATTGGGATACTTCGGACAAGCCCTCTCCGTCGTCCTTCCGAATTTCGAATCCCTGTCGCATCCGAAATCGGTCATCGCGACGGCCGTGGAACTCCCCTCCGGAGCCATCGGCTTCTCGGCGCTCCACGCCTTGGCGTACCTCGCGCTCATCCTCACGTTCGCGTGCCTCATCTTCGAGCGCAAGAATTTCGAAAATTCCTAACCCGGTCCGGCGTGTCCGACACATCCAGCCGCCCCCCGCGACGCGCTTCCGAAATTCCGGAACCGGTCGGGCAGGACGCAGTGCCGCCCGTTCCCTCCGCCTACGAAACCGGGTGGGTGGAATTTTTTTACCGCCGGTTCCGTTCCGACCGACGCGCGCTCGTCCCCCGCTTCGAAACCGAATCCCTCGTCCGGGAAATCCTCCGCACCCTCCGGGAGGAGCCGTACGCCACCCTCGTCGACGTCGGGACCGGTTCGGGCGTCATCGCCGTTTCCGTCGGAGCCGAAGCTCCGTTCGGACGGATTGTCGGACTCGACGTTTCCGGAACCGCGCTCTCCCTCGCGAGCGAAAACGCGCGGGCGAACGGCGTGTCGGCGGAATGGGTCGAAAGCGATCTTCTGGAGGCGCTTCGGAGCGGCCGGACAAGGACTCCGGAGCCGGAATCGGGCGTGTTTTTCGTCGCGAACCTCCCCTACGTTCGCGACGGGGATCCGAACGTTTCCCCCGACACCGCGCACGAACCCCCGGAAGCCCTCTACGGAGGAGCTGGAACCGGGTTCGAAACGACCCTCCGGTTCCTTCGGGAATTCGAAGCCTTCGCGGCGGCGTTCCCGAATGGGCGCTTCCGGGTAGCTTGCGAGGTCGGACACGACCACCTTCCCCAAATCGAAGCTTTCGCCCGCGAATCCGGACGGGACGTCCGAACCTTCGCCGACCCTTTCGGCATTCCCCGATTCTTCACCTACCGGATATGGCCGGAAAAAACGTAAACCTCTCCCCCATCCTTTCCAATCCCGCGGCGGCGGCGGCCTTTTTCGCGTCCGTCGTCCGCCAGGAGTGTTCGAGGTACGGAAAGGACGCCGTCGGAACGGATATCCGATCGGTTTCGTACGCGGACGGCGCCGTCACCGTCCGGTTCGGCAGCCGGATCGCGGCGGCGGAATTCTCGCTGATTCGGCCGGAAGCCGAACGGAGCCTCTCCGAAGCGGCGGCGAGACTCGGTTTCGGGAACGGAATATCCCTTCGGATTCGGTAGGCCCATGCGGATTCCCCGACACTTTCTTCCCCGCGCGTTCGCGTTCGCGCTCGTTTCGGGAACGCTCGCGTTCGCGTTCGCGCTCACCCCGTTCGGAACCCGGTACGCCGAATACCGGGAATCCGTTCGCACCGTATCCCCCACGCGGCCGGACGTGCGGGCGAACCTTCCGGACAAGGCCGGCGCGGCGCTTTCGGGGACGGGGGCCGAAACGGAGATTTCGGAAGATTTCCTCGCCGGACCGGGACCCGAACCGAAGGCGCGGTTCCTCGGCCTCGTGGATTCCGCGGAACGCGAAATCGTTTTCACCGTCTACGTCCTTTCGGACACGGACGTCGTAAGCGCCCTCTCGGAAGCCGCGAAACGGGGGGTGTCGGTTCGCGGGATCGTCGAACGGGACGTTTACGGAATTCCGAACGCCAACCGAAAATCCCGGGACCGGCTCCTCGCGGCCGGAGCGGATGTGCGGGCCCCGAAGGACGACCCCTTCGCGTACTTCCATGCGAAATACCTGGTCGCCGACGGGCGGTCGTACTCGTTTTCCACCGCCAACTACGCGAAAACGAGCTTTTCGAAGAACCGGGAATTTTTCGTTTTCGGAAACGATCCGGAGATGGCGGGATTCCTCCGATCCGTATTCGAGGCCGATTTCGCCGGAATCCCGTACCGTGGACCCGTTCCGAACCGGGCGTACCTGGCGGATTCCGACGCGCGGGAAAAGCTCCGGGGATTCCTCTCGGACGCGACGGAGCGTCTCGAAATTCTGGCACCTTCCCTTTCGGATGCCGAAACGCTTCGGATTCTTCGGGAAAAAATCCGGGGCGGAATCAGGGTTTCGGTCTGCCTTCGGGAAAAATCAGACGTGCCCGAGATACGGTCGGAACTCGGAAACGCCGCGGCCGTAACGACTTCTTCCTGACCGGCGCTCCATGCGAAAGCGGTACTTGCGGACGGTCGGCGCCTCTGGGTCGGAAGCTTGAATTTTACGCAAAACTCAATCGATCGGAATCGGGAAATCGGCACGGTCCGAACCGATGCCGGATCCGTTCGGACCTACGAAACCACGCTCCGGACGGATTGCAAGTGGGAAGAATTTGTTCCGGGCGGGCGTTCGGGGTATAATCGGTAACGGTTTTTCCCTTCGTTTTCCTCCATATGAAGCGCTTCCTCTTTTTTCTTTCGGTCATCGTCTTCGCGGCGGTCTTCTTCGCCGCTTCCGTCGGAGGATCGAAATCGGAATCCGCCCGCCTCGTCGTCGAAACCCCCGGGGTCGACCTTTCCTTGGGCGTCTCGATTCTTCCGTTCCCTCCGAACGAAACTTCCGTAAGCGGCGCGACGTCTTCGGGCGGATATCTGCGCCTCTCTCCGATTTCGGGCGTTTCCTATCTCGGAAAAACGCCTCCAGCGATTACCGGAACGTCTTCGGGAAAGACGATCCGGATCGGGCGCGGAATCTATTTTTTTCACCTGTCGGACATCTTCGACCGGTATTCCGTAACGCACGAATCGTTCCGAATTTCACAAATCGGACGGGGGGCCTTCTACGTCGACACGACGAATCCGGAAGAAATCCGCATATTCTCGGTCTCAGCCTTGTTGAGCCAAGAATTGCTTCTCAGGAAAAAACCGATTGCGGAGGTCGCGATTTTCCCTTCCACGTATTTCGGATACTCTCCCCGGTACAACGATCGAATCGCGGGAGCCGACGTTCTTCGGGTAAGTCAATTGAACACCCTCCGCTATGTCGATCCCCGCCACGATTCGTGATCCGATATGCTCTTCGGAACGGGAACCGAGGCACGGGATTTCTTCGATAAAAATCTCCGGTTCGGAAAGACTTCGGCCGACCGCTTCTCCGAAGCGTACGCGAAGTTCCTCAAGCTCTCCGAAACCGTTCCGGAACCCGACTTCGCGGAAGAATTCGGATGGTACTTCGTCAATCCCGAAAAACAGGCCTCGCTCCTGAAAGCGAAACTTATCCGGGCACTTCGGGACCTGGCCCTTTCAGAGGGGTGCGATTCGAAAAAGACCAAAGGATGCCCTTCCGGAAAAGAAACGTTGGACCGAATTATCCAAACGTTGGACCGAATGGAGGGCGTCCGTCCGTCACTCGGAACCGAAGGGCGGGAGCTTGTCCGAACGGCGTATTACCTCTCGTCGTTCCGAACGGTCGGCGAAACGGACGCCTACTTCGTTTCCGGACGCACGTCCGACGTCTTTACGACCGTCGCGACGAAAGCGTTTCCGTCGATTAAAATCGAAAACGGCGACTACGCCCTCCTTTCGGCCATGTACGGCGCATATTATTTCGGAAATTGGGATGCTTCCCGACTGGAAAACTCGCTCGATTCATATATGTCCGCGATGGTCCGGTCGAAATCGATCCGAACCTCCGAATTCCTCCCATTCTCGTTCTTCCTAAAAGAATACCTTCGGCGCGAAGGCTCCGAAATGACGGTGCCGGGAATTCGAATCGCCGCGAACCTGACGAACGTTTCGAACGACTATTATGCCCTTTTAAAAGACGATGCCGCCCGGCAATCCATCCTCTCGTTCCTGTATTCCGACGTCTACGCGAAAATCTTCGGGCAAATCGGAAGCGGAATTTCCAAGACGTTCTTCGAGAAAACCGAGATCGGGACCGTCTTGAGACCGGAATATTTGGTTGGCGAGACGACCCCGAACCTGCCCGATGGATTCGAAAAATCGCTCGAAACGCTCGTAAAAACGTTCTCCGGACCCGGATTCGAGGCTCAGAAGAAAAAATATCTGGAAACGTTCCGGGGGCCGACCGGAGGTGGACAACTCAATGCTTACGACCTCTTGGAACGCTCTCTCGGCCCTGTCCGAAAACAGCTCGAAACCATCCAAAACTACCCGGAATACCGACAAAAACTCGATCTTTCGGAAGACTTCCGAAACCTTTCCGGAATCGAATTTACCGAGAAAATGAAGACCGAGGAGGACATCCGTTCGTACCTCGCCTTATTCAAGGGCGTCGACGCGGCGGGGATGAAGGTCATGAACGATCCGACTACAGACTGATTTTACGCAGTCCGGGTTCCGATTCTCGGAAAAACCTTCGAATTCCGACTCTTTCCAGACCAGGGGAACCTCATAGACTCGCTTGTCATCACCGATGGAACGAAGAAAGACGAGCGTTTTAAGGGGACGACGGTCGTATTGGATGACAAAAAAGCTTCGCTCGACGAAAAGATTGCGGATATCGACGCAACCGATCCGCGTCGGACGCTGTACCTCTTTGAAAATTTCTTCGTCAACACGTATCTCGACGGAAGCAAAGCGGTCGCCGTCACGGACGCCACCGTTACTTCCGATCAAGGAAACGAGGAAGAAAAAACCGTCCCCGCCATGGATTCGAGCATGCTTCTGTTCGTTGACCGCGAACTCATTCGAAAGGACTTCAAGAACGTTGCCGACGCGCTTCCGATTTCGATTGCCAACGTTACCGCCAAAACCGCTTCCGGCGCGTACGACATTACGTTGAACGGCGTTAAGAAGCCCTTGTCTTCCACGAACGGCAATGCCTATCTCGGCGTGTTTTCAGGAAAATACGTATTCCAAACCCACGAATTCTACGCCCTTTCGATTCGGGTGTACGACTCCGAAGAAACAACGGAACGATTTCCGGTTTCCGTTGAAATCGTTCCGAAAAGGATTCCGCTCGCGGCCCTCCCTTCGATCATGGCGTCGGTCGGAGACTACGTCGAATCGGCCATTATGCGGCAAGGACTTTCCTCCGCAAAATCGGTGACGCTCGATTTTTCACGAAAAAAGATTATCGTGAACGGCGTCGAATACGACGCTCCCGTTCCTTCCGCCCCCTAACCCCTCCGTCCTATGGAAAAAATCCGCAAATACGGCATTATCGCCATCGTCGCAATCCTCATACTGTCCATCGTTATTCCGACCGCGTCGGTATTCTTTACGGGCGCGTAAGCTCGAGTTTCGACGGCGGGCGAGGAATCCCGCGGAATGCCTCCGGATTTTCCGCGGGCGCCGAATAAGCCGGAAACCGATTTCGAACGACCGACCGCGAACCCCCTTCCGACCGAAATTCGCCGAAACGACCGAAATTCGCCGAAACGACCGAAAAACCTCCCGGAAAAGGGAGGTTTTTCGTGTACGTCCATCGGGAGGTTACTTCTTTTTTCCGAGGGAAATTTCCGGAACCTCGCCGACCGTCACGTCCGGAGTCTTCGGTTCTTTCGAAGGTTCCGGGGATTCGGACGTTCCGGGAAGCGCTCCGGCTTCGTCGGTCGAGGATTCGAGTTCGCGACCGACCGGTTCGGACGACTCCGGCACTCCGGCTTCCGACGGAGCTTTCTTCGAGGCGGTCAGCTTCTTTGCGGGAACCGGTTTCGACGCCTTCCGATACGCCTCGTCGCGCTTGCGTTTTTTCGCCTCCTCGATATTCGTTCCGCAGAACGCGCAGTGTTCCCAGTCATGTTCCACGAGTTCCCCGCATTCGGGGCATGCGGCGAGGAGTTCGTTCCGACAGTACGGACAGTACCGGTAGCTCTCCCCCACTTCGCGCTCGCACCGGTCGCACATGCGCGTTCCGCCCTCGGCGAGCCCGACTTCTTCGTAGTACCGCTCGAAAATGGTCGTGCGCGGGCGGATGAGCAGGTAGATGGGAACGCCGAATACCGGCGTGAACGCGACGACGAGGAGGATGCTGAACGTTTGGATGATCAGGCTCTCCGAACGGTTCGTAATGTCGCGGACGACCCAGATGACGAACGCGGCCCATACGACGATGAGATACGCGACGACGGCCTTGATAAGGAGGTCCACGCCGGAACCGGACGATACGGACGTCGCGACCGAACCGAGAAGGTCCGATACGAACGGGAGCGGGTTGGGGAAAAGTTCGTTCATGGGCTAGGCGTAAAAGGATCGCTTCCAGGCTTCGACGCGTTTCGGATCTCCCGAGAGAAGCTCTTCGGGCACCCGGCGACCGCGCCAGACTTCCGGTCTCGTATAATGGGGATATTCGGTCCGGCGTCAAAGGGATTCCGAAAAAGATTCTTCCCGGAGGGATTCCTCCGAGATGACGCCCGGCAAGAGACGGACGACCGCGTCGGCCACGACCATGGCGGCAAGCTCTCCGGAGGACAGTACGAACGGTCCGACGGAAAGTTGCCGAATGCCGAAGTGTTCGATGACGCGCTCGTCGACCGCTTCGTAGTGGCCGCACACGAGCACGAGGGGGGAATTGCGGGCCGCGAGCGATTCCGCCGTTTCCTGGCGGAACGGTTCGCCCCGGGGCGAAAGGAGGATCTTCGGAAGCGTTTCCCCCGCGGCGTAATCGATCGATTCGAGCGCGAGCGCGAGCGGTTCGGGTTCTATGACCATGCCGGGAAACCCCCCGTACGGCCGCCGATCGACGCGGCGGGTCGGACGGATGGAAAAATCCGCAAGGTTATGGAAGACGGGGCGAAACCGCTCTTCGCGAACGGCCCGACCGATAATGCTCTCGGAAAAATAGGCCGAGAAGGCTTCGGGAAAGAGGGTGACGAAGTGGATTTCCATCTACTTGATTTCCTTGAGTTCCACGTCGAATACGAGGGTTTTTCCGGCAAGGGCGTGCATCCGTTCGACCGTCACCGAGTCGCGGTCAACCCGTCGGACGACGTACTTCTGCCCCTGAACCTCGGCTTCGAGTCCGACCGCGAGCTTCTTTCCGTAGAAGGGATTCTGGCGGTTGTCGACGCGGACCGTCACGTTCTTGTCGTCGAGCTTCGTAATTTTTACGGCATTCCCTTCGAACGTGCCCTCGAGTCCGACCGCGAGCTTCTTTCCGTAGAAAGGGTTGGACGTATTTCGGATGACGAGGGTCAATTCGCCCTTTTCGGATTTTTCGACGAGCGCCGTAACTTCGCCGGCCGTGACGGTTTCTCCGACTTTGGGAACGCTCCGGCCCTGCGATTCGAACGTGGTTGCGGGAACCTGTACGCGGAATTCGTCCTGATACTTGTCGCGCGGAACGGTTTCTTCGAACGAGTCCTGGAAATAGTTTCTCGGAACGACCTCTTCGGTTCCGCCGGTACCGTAGGCTTCTTCGGGCGGAATCTCGAGCGTGCGCTTTTCGCCGACCTTCATGCCGACGACGCCCTTGTCGAACCCCTTGATCATTTGTCCCGCACCTACCGTGAAAAGGAGGGGCGAGTAATCCCGGTCGGGATTGAAATTCTTCGATTTTTCGGCCTGCGCGCGGATAGAGGCGTCGAATACTTCGCCGGAATCCTTGAAGCGTCCGACGTAGTCGACGGCGACGGTATCGCCGTTCTTCGCGGCTCGGTCAGCGGCCGCCGGAACCGACGCGGGGACCGATCCGGTTCCGGCGGCCGGGGAAGACGCGGCGGGAACGGTCGATTCGTAATTCGAACTGAAATATTTGGCGAACGGGTTCGAACAGGAAGCGAGAAGAACGCAGGAAAGGAAGACGGCGGTTTGAGCGCGCATGCGGAAGTTGGTAACGGAAATACTCCCGAATTGTACGGGTTTTCGGTTTTAGGCAAGGAAAAATCGGGTACCCCGCCCCGGAAGGGTTCGGTACCCGATTTTCAAAGCGCGGAGGCGTTCGAATCGGTATTCCTTAGGCGCCGAGCTGTCCGCGAAGGGCATCGATCTTCGCCTGGTCCTCGTCGGCCTTATTGCGGGCGGCGGCTTCGCGGAGGTAGATTTCGCGAAGCTGGTTCCATCCGTCCTTCGCCTTGACGACCAAATCGCGGATCGTGTCGCCTTCCTTCGGCATGAGCTTGCGGAATTCTTCCCGTTCGTCCTCGAACACCTTCGTCAATTCGTCGATTTGGAACTGCGAGAGCGTGGGAATGGCGTCGATGACGCGCTTCTTTTCGAACACGGAAAGGGAGAGCGAGTGTTCGAGGAGGTCGAGGAACGAAGCCTCGTCGAATTCCGAGAGGGGATGGACGGACGCGAGCTCGAAGAACACGGAATTGTCGGCACTCACGACGGGGTTGGTTCCGGCGGAAGTCTGGTCGGACGTTGCGGCTTGGTCGGACATGGCGGAGTTCGAAAAGGAAAACGCGGGGATTCTATTCCAAAGAGGGAGGAAGTAAAGCCAGGGCGGCTAGGTGCGGAACCGGGACGCTTCGATCGCTTCCTCGATCTTCCCTACGATTTCGGCCGGAATGGACGCGTTGTGCCAAACGGCTTCGATATCCTCGTCTTCCTCCAAGTCGGCGACGAGCCGGTACGTTTTGAACGCCTTCTCGAAATCGGAAAGCTCGACTTCGGAGGTGGGCAGGTATTCGAACCGGGCCGATTCGTTCGGGAATCCGGCGGCGGCGAGGGCGGACGCCACGGCGGCGAGGTGTTTCGCGTCGCACACGACGCGGGCTTCCCCTTCGGAAACCGAGTAGTCTTCGGCATCGGTCGACATAACCGCTTCTTCGAACGCGTCGATCCGGTCTTCGGACACGGCGACCGTAACCACGCCCCGGTAGCGGAACGCGAAGTTCGAAACCGACCCCGTTTCCCCGAGGGCTCCGCCGTATTTCGAAAACACGTGACGGACGTTGGGCGCGGTCCGGTTGCGGTTGTCGGTCAGGGCTTTGGCGACGATGGCGACGCCTCCGGGCGCGTATCCTTCGTAGGTAATTTCTTCGATCTGCGAGGCGTCCTTGTCGAGACCGGCCCCCCGTCGGACGGCCCGATCGATGTTATCGGTGGGAACGTTGTCCTTCTTGGCGGCCGTTATGGCGTCGGCGAGGTGCGAATTCTTGGAAGGGTCGCTCCCGCGCTGGGCGGCGAGGGCGATGAGCTTCGCATGGATGGCGAAAACCTTCCCGCGGGCTTTCGCGGAAAGTTCTTTTTGTCGTTGTACGACCGGTCAGCGTCCCATAAGGATGGCGGCTAAAAAATAATGGCGCGGCGAATCTATTCGTCGGGAGTGAGAATCCCTTCGAGCGGCGAGGACGTCGCTCGATAGTCTTCCCTCGTATTCGGAATGGGGGAAAAGAGCGAAAAAAGGAAGGCCGTCGCTCCCGAAGCGGCGAAGGCGATAAAAAGAAAGAAGTCGTCCTCGTGATACTCCCGAGGGCCGGACCCCTGGACCGACACCTTGGAAAGGGCCGTGATTTCGAAGTCGGAAATTTCCGAAATGCGGCGAATTTTCCGGTTGCACGCCGACGCCTGATACGTCGAAAGGCATTCCGGAATCGCTTCGTACTGGGCGACGATTTCAGGACGGACGTCCTCCGCCTTGAAATCGTTCCACTTTGCGGAAAGAACGAAATAGGTAGTGGCGCCGACGAGAATGGAGACGATGGTTTTAAGCACGTTCGAACGCTTATCGATACGGTCCGCCTTCGAGTTTCTTCAGATTTCCTTTGAGCCACCAATCGGTCGAGTGGCCTTCGGTCATTTCCTTCCAGAGCTTCTTCGCGCTCTCGGTGCGGAGGGCTTTTCCGACGTTGTCGATCCAGTTCTGCGCGACGTGGTACCCGGTTTCGACGTAGATTTTCCCTTGGAAGGCTTGTTCGAGATAGTCGGCGTCTTTCGCGATCGTTCCTTCGAGCGTAGACCGATCTTCGTACTGTTCGAAAAGGTCGGCAATGTCGGGGCCGAAATCGAGCCCGTCGAGCTGGTCTTTCATTACGGCGCTTTCGAGTTCGCGCTTGTTCGCAATATACCGGGCGGCGATTTTGTGATGGTCGCCGATGCGGACCTCGGCCAAATCGTGCCATACGAGCATGGCCGCCACCTTATTGGCGTCGGCCCCCTCCATTTTCGCGAGCACGTAGCCGATTTGCGCGGCATTCAGCGAATGTTCCGCTACGCTGTCGGGAGCGGGAATGCCGCAAAACCGCCATCCCTCGTGCTTGATGTTTTTCAGGTGGAGAGCTTCGAAGACGAGATTTACGATGCGTTTGGTCATGCGTCGTTTCGAAAAAGAAAAAAATATTCCCGATTTCCCGCCTCCCCCGGGAGTTCCGATTCACGGAAGGAGAGTTCGGAGAGTCCGGCTTCGCGGGCCATGGTAGCGAATTTTTCCGCGGCGGCAAGGGCGACGCGGGAATCCCGGGCGACGTACTTCTTTCCCGTGAGGTTCGCTTTTCCCACTTCGAATTGCGGCTTGAACAGAAGGGCGAGCCGACCGCCCGGGGCGGCGAGCCGAACCAGGTCGGGCAAGACCGTTTCGAGCGGAATGAACGAGAGGTCGGCGGTAACGAAGTCGAACGCGCGCGCCGGCTCGAACGCGCGGACGTCGGTATTTTCATGGAGCTCGATGCGCGGATCGTTCCGGAGCGAAGGATGGAGTTGATCGGTCCCCACGTCCACCGCGACGACCTTGGACGCTCCGGCGGCGAGGAGCACTTGTACGAATCCGCCGGTCGAAGATCCGACGTCGAGGCATTCGACGCCGTCCAAACGGATTCCCTCGGCCGCGAGGAAGCGTTCGAGCTTCACCGCGCTCCGGGCGACGTAGGAAGTTCGCGGGTCTTCGGTCACCGCGATTCGGTCGGACGATCCGTCTTCCACCTCGAACGCGCTCTTCCGTACGGTTTTTCCGCCGACCGAAACGAGCCCTTCCCCTATGAGGAACTGGGCCCGGTTGCGCGAAATGCCGCGCGTTTCCGAGAGGAAGAGGTCGAGGCGCATGTCCGCCACGGTACGGAGGGATGGAAAAAAATCAATCCCCGACCGAAATCGGGGATTGGAGACGGTTCCGTTTTCCGTTACGCCGTCCGAAACGGGAACGTAACGATGCCGATGAGGCATGCGAAGGCGCGGAACAGCCGGGATCCGAGCGAACCGGCAACTTTCCGTTCCGATTCTTCCCGGTCGGAAATCCTTCGGCGCACGGATTCCCAATCGACGGATTCCCGACCGTAGGCCGCGAGTTCGAATTGACGGAGGAACTCGACTCCGCCCTTCTCAGCCTCGACGGCAAGCAGGCGGAACGTCTCGGAAGGGGAAAACCGTCCGATGGCGGCGGCGTGAACGCCGACGGGGAGGTCAGCTTTCATTGCCAACTTCCAATGGAAGCCGACGAGTTCGGCCAGGTACCGTTCGGGCGGAAGTTCCGAATCGGGCGGAAACGGCAAGAGCGGCGACATGTTGGACTCCTTTTCGTTGTGTTTTGGCAAAAATATTTATACCCCCGAACGTTCCGCTGTCAAATTTCATACGGAACGGACTACGCCCGCCCCTTCATGAATTCCCGGAGCTTCGGTCCGAGGTCTTCGCGCTCGAGCGCGTAGTCGATGGTCGCCTGAAGGAATCCGAGCTTGTCGCCGGTGTCGTAGCGGGCACCTTCGAGTTCGAGTCCGTAGATGTCGCGGTCTTTCATCATGAGGGCGAAGCCGTCGTCCAAGCCGATTTCGCCGTCCGATCCGCCGTCGCCCTTGCGCGCCTCTTCGAGATACTCGAAGATATCGGGCGTGAGGACGTACTTTCCGATAACGCCGAGACGCGACGCGGTTTCGGCGGGTTTGGGCTTTTCAAGGAACCGTTCGAGCGCGTGGACGCGCCCTTCGGACGTCTTCGGTTCGAAAATGCCGTAGCTCGACACGCGGTCGTCGGCCACGGGCGTAAGCGCTATGACGGTGGAATTCTTGCGGTGGTAAGCGTCGATCAGCTGGCGGGCGCCCGGAACCGGCCCCTTCACCAAATCGTCCCCGAAGAGCACGACGAACGGCTCGTCGCCGATGAACGGACGGGCCCGCAAGATGGCATCGCCGTTTCCCTTCGGAATGGGCTGTCGGACATAGGCGATGTTCGCCAAATTCGGAATGCCTTCGACCGACGCGAGAAGCGCGTGCTTCTTCTTTTCCACGAGCGTGTACTCGAGTTCGAACGACGTGTCGAAGTGGTCCTCGATGGAATGCTTCCCCCGCCCCGTCACGATGACGATGTCGGTAATGCCCGAAGCGACCGCTTCTTCGACCAGGTATTGGAGCACCGGCTTGTCGACGACCGGGAGCATTTCTTTCGGCATGGCCTTGGTGGCGGGAAGGAAGCGGGTTCCGTACCCGGCGGCGGCGATAACGCACTTGGTAATGGGCTTCGAATTGTTCATGGTGGAAATCGAAAAATACCGGCGCATTCTATTCGAACGCCGGACTTTTCCAAATCGCGGGGAGACGGAACGCGCCCTACCGGCGGAGCTTGCACGCTTCCAAATTCGACGCGGTCCAAAAAACCGCGATGGCGAGGAGCGACGCTCCGACGGCCTTCAATCCGAGTCCTCCGAACGGAAAAACGGACACGAACGAGGCGAGCCCGAGCGCGGACGCGAGGGTCGGGGCGCATGCGGGACACCCGGCGACGAGCGCGGAAAGGAAAGCTCAAGCGGCCGCGATGCCGGAATGTTTTTTCGAATGCCCGCCGAAATGTCGGAAACGGTAGGTGACGAGCGCGGCGTACGTTCCGAAAAGGACGGCGTTGGCGGCTGCGGCGGCGGCCTCCGAATACGCGTACCACGCCCCGTAATTTCCGGCCGTGAGATCGAACCGGAAAAAATACCAAAACGAAAGGCCGAATATCGTCGTTCCCGCAAAGAAGGAGGCGAGGCATGGACGGCACGCGAACGTTTTTCCAAAATTCCGAAGGACCATGCTCCAATACTACGCCGCCCCTTCCGGAAAGCAAGGGGCGGCGCGTTTCCTGATTCCGAATTTCCCGGCTACGCGGCCAGCGCCCGGCGGAACCGGCCGAACTCTTCTTCCACGAGCGCGGTGTCGACGTGCGGATTGAGTTCGCCGATCCATGAATGCTTGCCGTCGTAGCTCGGCTTGAAGTGGCAGTCGCTGCCGAAGGTCACGAGCGCGTCGGTCCGATTTCGGATGTCGAGGATTTTCCCAATCCATTCTGGCGGGGTGGACGAGTGGATTTCGAGGGCGTTCACGGCGCCGGAGTCGAGGGCCCGGAGGGCGAACGTTTCGAACTCCCCGATTCCCTGGCGCTCGAACGTGCAATTCGGGTGGGCGATGGAAAGAATGGCTCCGGTGCGCTCCCGAACGGAGGCGAGGAAATCGAATCCCGGTTCGTAATCGGCCATCGCCACGTACCCGAACGGGGAATCGCTCTCGCGCTTCAAATGTCGGGAAATGAAGGTTTTCGGATCGTAGGCGCGCCCGGTCATTTCGCGATACCGCGAAGCGTTGAACGCCGCCCGCGCCGTAAGCGCGTCTTCCGGAAAGAGGAAATCGCGAACGTGGGCGTTCGAGAGATTTTCAATGCCGACGCCGCGGCACGTCCAGTGGTCTTGAAACTCTTCCCACGAAGCCTGGAAGCCGAACGATTCGAGTTTCGCAAGCTGGCCGCGAACCTTCGACACCCTCGCGGCCCGGACGCCTTCGAGCACCGATTCGAAGGACGCGTCGAATTCGCGGGCGAAGGCGGTAACGTGCAGGCTCTTTTTTCGATTGCCCGGCAGGTATTCGCAGGCCGATATTTCGACGGCGGGAACCGATTCGATCCCTTCGTCGCGGAGGAGTCCGACGGTTTCCGGGTCAAGAATGTCGTGATTCGTCACGGCGGCGAACGAGAGCTCTCGTTTTTTCGCTTCGGCGGCGGCTTTTTCGGGCGAATACGCGCCGTCGGATTTGGTCGTGTGGAAGTGGCAGTCGATGCGGGGGGCGTTCATGGTCGCTTGGGGTGAGGAAGTACGCCCGAACCCTACCGACTTTCCGAAAACGCGTACCGAGGTTTTATAAAAAATGGAACGATTATTTTTTCATTTGAATCATTTTCCTTTTAAATATGGGAAATATCGGTATGGTATTTCGCAACACTTTTGTTTCCAATATGGATCGAACCCTCCTTTCCCGCCTCGGAATCCATCCGCAGGGCATCGACGTCTACCTCGACCTCCTCAAGCACGGCTCGTCGTTCCTTTCCGAAATTTCGGGTCGAACGGGCTTCGAGCGGACGGTTTTGTACCGCCGGCTGCCCGAACTCCTCGAAACGGGCGTGGTCGAACGCGAGGTAATGGGCAAACGGTTTCGTTATACGGCAGCCCACCCGAGCGCGTTCAGCGCCCTCTTAAAAACGATGGACGACGCCCTCGTTACCACGATTTCCGAACTCGAACGGACGTTCCGAAGGCGGTCGGGGAGTTCCGTTCCGAAGGTCCGAGTCATGCACGGCCCGAACGCCTCGGTCGCGCTCTATACCGAAGTTGCCGAGATTCTTCCGAAAAACGGCATCTACTTCCGATATTCGTCGCGGGCGGAAAAGCGCGACAAAATCGGGAACCTCGGCGCGTACCACCGGCTGCGCGACGAAAAACGCATCGAACGGATGGTCATTACGAACGAGGACCTGGCGAAAATCGCCACGGAAAAAGTCGGGCGCGATTTGGTCGCCCTTCCCGCCCCCTTTCCCTTCAAGCAGAATTTCCAAAAGATCATCTACGCCGACCGGGTCGCCATCGTCGATATCGAAACCGACACCGTGTGCGTCATCGAATCGGCCCTCCTCGCGTCGTTCGAAGAAGCCATCTTCCGTTGCCTGTTCAATTTCCTGCGGGCGAAAAAGGAAGGGCGCGTTTAGGCGCGCTCGACCGGCTCGCCCGGAATCGGAAAGAGTCTCGAACCGATCCATCCGCCGGCGAGAAGCCCGAGGGAAACGAGCGAAACCGCGATAAGGGCGAGCGCGAACGAATCGCGGGACGGTTCGACCCCGGGCGGACGGAGGGTCGGCGACTTTTTCGAACCGACCGCCGCTCAGGCGCCCGAGCCCGAGAGTTCCTTGGATTCGGACGACGGAAGTTTCGACGTTTTCGACGCCGTACCGGAGGACGTCTTTTTCGTCCCGGACGACGTGGCGGAACTCTTGGATGCCGCAAGGGCCTTCGAAACCGCCTTCGCTTGGGAAGAGACGTTTTCCGCAGTCGCTTCCGCTGCCGGAACGACCGAGAGAAGGACGGGGATTTCCGTATCCCGCCCGGAAGAGGGCGCCACGTAGCGGAGCCGGTAGGTGGCGAAGCCTTTCCCGAGGGTTCCGGTCGAATTGCCGAAACGCTTGCGCCCGTCGGAGAACTGCCAGTATCCGCCCTTCGGGGCGTTTTCGACTTTCAGCGAAACCGGGCACGACGTTTTCGAGAAGCACTCGTAGCGGTACGTGCCGTCCGGAAGAAGGTCGACGCCCTGGGAAGGAACGACGGCGACGCCTTCCGCCACCTTGGGTGGGGCGGCCGATTTTTCCGTCGGCGCGGGTTTCGGGGGTTTCGGGCCGCCGACCGACGGGGCTTTTGCCGAATTTTTCGCCGGAACTTTCGCCTTGCCGAGCGCGGCCGTTTTCGACGCCTTCGGGGGCTTCGACGCCTTCGAAATGTTTGCGGACGCCGGTTCCGACGAGGTGACGGAAGGGATTGTCGAGGAAGTGCCGGACGGAACGGCCACGTATTCCACCCTTGCCGGGGGCGGCGGGGGCGGCGGAACGAACGATACCCGGTCTTTCGAATACGCATCGAACGAGGTCGTCAGCGCGAAGGGGGCGACCGGAAGGCCGGAGGCAAGCGTTCGGAGTCAGAAGTCGGCAGTGGATTTCAGCCGGAGTTCGCTCGACGTGGACGCATCGACGCGAAGCGACGGTTTCGCGAGCGTCGGGCCCGAGAGCGAAAGGGAGAGCACCGAACCGGACGCCGACGCCGACCGGAAAAACCCGGTCGCGGTCGCGACCTTGGATTCGAAGAGTCCGCCGGTCGCCGAAAAAAGAAAGATGCCCGAGAGGGTTACGGTTCCCGTGACGGATTCGGAATACGCTATGTCCAACCGATCGAACCGTCCGTCGCTATCGGAATCGACGACGGCAAGGAATTCGGGAGTCGCCCGGATATCCGAAACGCCTTCGGTCCGGAGGGAAGGTACGGCGGAGAGCGACTCCCCTTCGGCGTACGACGCTCACGACAACGCCTCCGGCGAAACGCTCCCGGTCGAATTCTCGAAAGATCCGAGAGGGTCTTCGGAGGGAGCGGAAGATAGAAGAGCGGGCGTTCCGGGGTCGGTCTCCGAAGAATCCGGCACGGTCGCCCCCGTTTCGGATTCCGGATCTTCCGACGCTTCGGATTCGCCGGTCCCATCGGAATCGGTACTGCTGGAAGAATCGGCCGATTCTTCGGCTCCCCCTTCCCCGGGAACGGACGCGCCTTCTTCGGGCACGACCTCCGGTTCGGACAGCGTTTCGTCCGGCGTCGGCGAATCTTCCGAACCGTCCGACTGGCCGGAATTTTCCGGTACGCCAAAGCTTTCCGTCGGAAAGCACGCCGGATACGGAATTTCGGGAACCCGGAAAATCGGCGCCCCTTTCACGCTCGTAGCGTACGAAAACGTATCGACGAGGATTCATGCCGGGTTTCGAAGGAAGAGCGATTCGTTCTCGTTATTGAGCGTGATTTTCGTGACGTTCCGGCCAATTTTCAAGGTTCCGGTCGAAACGAACGCGTCGCCGGGGCCGAACGTGAACGATTTTCCGGAGGCGTCGGAAAGCGCGTATCCGGAAAGGCTTTCGGGCACGCACGAATCGGAAGCGACGACTACGTATTCGAGGAGCGCGTCGTCGGCCGTGTTCGGCAGCGCTTCGGAAAAGAAAAACGCCGCGGAAGCGGGCATGGCGGACGCCGCGAGAACGGACGCCGCGACGGGAAGGCGAACGTTCGGGAGCGAGGAAAAGCCGAAGAGGCGCATAATCACGGGGTTACGCCCGGGACGATACGTTCCAACGGGAAGAAAAAAACGGAAAAACAGAAGAAAAAACAAAACGTTTGGATTCTTATTGCCATTTGGTTTATACTACGTATGCATTTGTTAAATGCATTTATTTTTTTCCTTTTTCAGAGTATGGACGCACACGATATGACGACATACGAAGGACAGTTTCCGAGACATCTCCCGGATCCGAGCGGAAGAAAACCGGAAGCCCTCGGAAGACCGACGTCGGCGGACGAAAGACCGAGAGGAAACGAAAGGCTCAGGGAGCGAGTCGCAAGATTCGTCACCGAGACGCTCCCAGCGAATGACGCTTGGGAGGTGAGTGGCTGCTAATGGCGTATGGAACAATTACTCGCTACCGGACTCATCGCGTTCGTCTGTTTCTTCATTCGGGCCGCGACCGGATTCGGTTCTTCGCTCATAGCTACCCCATTGTTGGCCATTTACCTCCCCTTCCACCAGGTCGTCATTCTCATGCTCCTGCTGGAAGCACTGGCCAATATCATCCTCAGTCGGATAGGAAAAACGGATATCGTCTGGCCGGAATTCAAGTCCCTGATTCTCGGAAGTTTGCTCGGCTTGCCCATCGGCATTTTCCTCCTCGTGAAACTGCCGCAATCCGCATTGCTCATCATGGTGGGCGTCGTCATCGCCGCCTTCGGATTGCAGCACGTTCTCGGTTGGAAGGTCGTCAAGACCCTCAGCCCGAAATGGGCTCCGGTCGCCGGATTCGCCGGCGGGGCCATCAGCGGCGCTTTCGGAACCGGCGGACCCCCGTACGTCATCTACTTGTCGAATCGGGAACTGAATAAGAGCCAGATTCGCGGAACGCTCTCCCTCATCTTCATGATCCAGGGAAACATCCGGATGATCACTTTCCTGCTCGCTGGCATCGTCGTTCCCGGCATACTGCTTCAAGCATTGGCCGGATTCACGGGGTTACTGCTGGGGTTGAAGGTCGGAAACGTCGTCCATCATCGAATGAACGACAAGGAACTTTTCAAAGCGCTCGGCATCCTCTTAGTTTTGAACGGCATCATGGCCGTTGCGAACGGGTGGATGAAGATGTAGAAAGAATATTGAAAACCCCCTCCGAACCGATTCGGAGGGGGTTTTGTGGGCGATGTCCTTCAAGGACGGACCGTTCCCTTCCGTCATGGCGGCGTTGCCGACGTCGTTCCATACGGCGGGGTTCTCGACGAAGTCGCCTTCGACGCCGCCCCTGACCATCTGTTTGATAACCATCCCGCTCGGATCCGTCGCCACCATCGGGTTGTTCCCGACGTACGCGTACCGGTTAATCTGGTCCGCGGTGCCTATTGGGTCGCGTTGCAGGAACCTTCCGAGTTCCGGGGAATACGTCCGGGCGCGGTAATGGTAGAGTCCCGTCTCCGCGTCGCGTTCCCTTCCCGTGTAGAGCCGGTCGGTGGCGGCTCGTTGTCCCGGTTTGAGAACTTCCCACGCCCCTTCCGCGGTTTTCCGGTACGTCTTGCCGAGGGGGTCGTAGCGGTACTCTTCGACGACGTTCCCGGTTCCGTCAGTCACGGCGACGACGCTTCATAGGCGGTCCTTGAGGAAGTAGCGGGTTTCTTCAAGGATCTAAAATTAATCTCAATGTTCCACGACCATAATACGAGAGAATTTAACGTATGCTGAACAGTTATCTTCGAACAGTCTTTTTATTCGTTCGGAAATAATGTCCTGAAAAGGGTCTTCGAACAATCTAAACCAATCGTGTCCGCTGATTTTTTTTTCAATAAGGGTTTTTTTCAAAAATCACCCGATTCAGTCAGAAATAGATTTTTTTTTGTCAATAGCACCGACGACAACGTCAAGGATATTCACGATGAAATATTCGGCTTCGAAAATATCGGAAGGGTTATTAAAATTTTCGATACGAATTGGAAAGAATTGAATGTTTTCAATTCTTTCCCTCTCGAGTAATTCCTTAAATTTTCGAGAAATCACAGGACAAGGTAACGTGGTACCCAAATAATCTTCAGATAAATTAGATTTTTCTCCATCTCGCTCAAAAAATGCAACATTTCTATCATTCCAGTTTTCAATCTTTTTTCCGCAAACAAGATCGTATTCGCCCCATCAAAAATCTTGGAAGACTTTATGATCCTTCGGGAGCATCGCTCCCGAATTTTTAGGAGGATCCATTTGTACAAAAGAAAAGAACGTCATGATGTCAGTTATGCATTACAAGTATAATAGGCTAGCGTCACCATCCCTTCTTATAAAGTATATCTGGATTATCCATAACGCTTTTCTTGATTGCCTCAAATTCTTTTAAGAATATTTTTTGAGATCCTCGAGCAACGGCGTCTATGCGCCTAACCTGATAAAGCATCATGGTGTGATAATCCTCGACGTGTCGTCATAAATGCTCCATTGCCCCTTTATTCCAAGATTCATCTAATTTTAAATCGTATTTTGATACGATTTTTACAAATTCGGGAGTAAATCTTTTACTTTTATTCGTAAGGAAATGATGGATTTGTTCCTTTACGATGGGTGATGCCCTTCGGCCCAACTTCCAAACCCCCTGCGCCCCCTTCTTCCCGGGGACGAGGTTGAGGGCCGTGTCGCCGGCGGCGAGGGCGCAGTCCCCGAATCATTCGCAGCGGGAAAGCCCGGCGGCCGAATCGCGGATTCCGGCGGCGTTGCCGGCGACCGGGACGAACCCGACGGCGGCGTTGCCGACGTCGTTCCATACGGTGGGATTCTCGACGAAGTCGCCTTCGACGCCGCCCCTGACCATCTGCTTGATGACCATCCCGCTCGGGTCCGTCGCCACCATCGGGTTGTTCCCCACGTACGCGTACCGGTTCAATTGGTCCGCGGTGCCTACCGGATCCCTCTGCAGGAACCTTCAAAGTTCCGGGGAGTACGTCCGGGCGCGGTAATGGTAGAGGCCGGTTTCGGGATCGCGTTCGCGGCCGGTGTAGAGCCGGTCGGTGGCGGTCTGCCGTCCGGGCTTCAGGGCTTCCCACGTTCCTTCCGCGGTTTTCCGGTACGTCTTGCCGAAGGGGTCGTAGCGGTATTCTTCGAGCACGCTTCCGGAGCCGTCGGTGACCGCGACGGTACTTCAGAGGCGGTCCTTGAGGAAGTAGCGGGTTTCCTCGGGATTCCCGTTCTCCGTACGGAACTCGGCGACGACGTCGTCCCCGTCGGGGCCGTACGCGAATTCGGAGGTACGGAGGAGTTGTCCGACGGGGGTCTCGACCGTCTCTTGGACGATTTTTTCACCGGAGTAGCGCCATTTGGTGACGGCATTCTCGGTGGTTTTGGAAATCCTGCGGCCGAGCGGGTCGTACGCGTATTCGGCGAGGATTCGGGCGGGGTGGAAGATGGAGAAGGTTCCGGTGCCGGAAAAGCTTCCCGACGAGGTTTCCCCGGTCCCGGACGAGGTTCCGCCCGTTCCGGTTCAGGTGCTGGATTGCGTACCGGCGCCCGTTTCCGGCGGGATCTCCGCCCCGCTTCCGGTTCAGGCTCACGTCCCGGTTTCCGCCGTTCACGTTCAAGTTTCGGAGCCCGACCCGGTTTCCGTTCACGTTCACGTTCCGGCTCACGTTCCGGTATCGGGGGGAAGGACCGTCCCGGTCGAAGTTTCCCCGGTTCCCGTGCCGCTGCCGCTGCCGGAATCCGGCGGGGGTTCGGCGCCGCTTCCGGTGCCGGTTCCCGTGCCCGTTTCCGAACCGCTCCCCGTCTCCGATCCCAGGAAATACGCCTCCGGGATTCGCGGCCCGAGGCTTCCCGTTTCGGTCCATTCCTTCTCCGTAACCTTCCTCAGGCGGCTATGCCAGTCGTACTCGAGGACGAGCCGGTCGGTTTCGACGAGGTTTCCGTTGGGGTCGAAGCGGTACGAGCCGGTCTGGGTTCCTCCGGAGAGGGTTCGGGCGATTTCCGGGTACTGGTCGAGCGGGTTCCGCGCGTAGTCCGCGGTTCCGGTTTCCGTTCCCGTGGACGTCCGGACGGTCCGGTTGCCCGCGCGGTCGTACGCGAAGGATTCCGATTCCGTCCCGTATCCGGCGGACGAGAGGCGGGAGAGGGCGTCGTACGCGTACCCGCCCTCCCCGTCGGAGAGGGGGTTGGAATTCCGGTCGTACGCGTACGAGTACGCGCGGAGGGGGGCCTGGCTTCCGGGCACGGAGAGCGCGAGGGCGGCGGGCCTTCCGTTTTGGTACAGGCGCGATTCGGCCGTCCCGTTGCCGAGGAGGGTTCCGGACGGGAAGGGGCCGGAATACTGGTATTGGGCGAGGGTCCGGGCGGATTGGCCGGAACCTTCCGCCATGCCCGTCGGGCGCCCGAGGGCGTCCCGGGCGTAATCCAGGACCCTTCCGGACGGGAGGGTTTCGGAGGAAATCCGCCCGTCGTTTCCGTACGCGTACGAGACGGTTTTCCCGTTTTGGGTTTCAGCCTCCTTCCTTCCGAACCCGTCGTACGAGAACGCCACGGCGTTGCCGTCCGAATCCCGCGCTTCGAGCAGTTCGCCGAGCGGGCCGTACGAGAAACTTTCCCACGCGGGTCCGACGGTTCCGGAAGCGGTTCGGGCGGTTCTGCGGACGAGGCGGTTTTCCGCGTCGTATTCCAGGGTCACGCGGTTGCCGGCCGGGTCCTCGGTTTCCACGGCGTTGCCCGCGAGGTCGTACCGGGTTCGGTACTCCGAGCCGTCCGGGAGGGTTTCGGTTTTTTCCCTTCCGAAGCCGTCGAAGGCGTACGCAGTCGTTTTTCCTTCCGCGTCCGAGAGGGAAACGCGGTTGCCGTCCGCGCGGTACCCGGCGGAAACGGTTCCGCCCAGGGCGTCGGTTTCGGCCGTGGCGAGGCCGCGGAAGTCGCGGAGGAATTCGGTGCGGTTTCCTTCGGGGCCGGTGACGGAGGCGAGGTCGCCGAGGGGGCCGTATCCGTACCGGGTAATTCCGCCGTCCGGGGCGGTTTCCTCCGTCTTGCGGCCGTCGCGGTCGTACGCGTGGCGGGTGGCGAGGACCGTGCCGTCGGTTCAGACGGTAAGGGTTTCGGTAACGAGGCCGCGTTTGTCGTACCGGTATTCCGCGCGGTTTCACGTCGCGTCCGTGACGGAAGCGAGGAGGCTTCCGGAGTACGCGTAGCGGGTCTTGCCCCCTCCCGGGGCGGTTTCTTCCGTTTTCCTTCCGAGGGGGCCGTACGAATAACGGGTTTCGAGGGCTCCCCCGGCCGGGGCGCCGTTTTCCACCGCCGCGGACCGGACGACGAGGAGGAGGCCGCCGGAACCGTATTCGGATTCCGATCGGGCGACGAGGGCGCCGGAAGCGTCGAGGACGTCGGTGCGGACGGGTTTGCCGGAGGGCCCGTACGAGTACCGGGTTTCGGTGCCGAGGGGCGAGATTTCCGCAGAAAGCCGGCCGAAGCCGTCGTACCGGTATTCCGTTTTCCGGCCGAGGGGGTCGGTTTCTTCCGCCAGGAGGCCGCCGGAATACGAGTACCGGGCGACGGCGTCTTCCGAGGCGTCGGCGGGGACGAGGCGGCGTTCGGTGACGCGGCCGGCGGGGTCGCGGAGGAACTTCTCGCGGACGCCGGACGGGAGGAGGCGTTCGGCGACTTCCCCGTTGGCGTCGTACCGCGTCTCGAGGGCGCCCGTGAGGGTTTCCGAAAGGTCGGATTCCTCCGACAGGACTTCGTCGAGCAGGCCGAACGCCGCGCGGGTCGCGGCCGTTTTTCCGGGGCCGGCGGAGCGTTCGGTCCGTATCCGGTTGTCGTTGGCGTCGTACGAGTAGCGGGTTTCGAGGCCTTCCGGGGAAACGGTTTTCACGACGCGGCCGAAGGCGTCGAATTCGGAGCGGGTAACGTTCCCTTCCGCGTCCGTGACCGCCGTCGGGTTGCCGGCGGCGTCGTACGCGTAGCGGAGGGTTCCGAGGGAATCCGTAACTTCCGCGAGCAGTCCGCCGGAGTACGAATACTCCGTCCGCGAGCCGTCCGGGAGGGTTTTCGCGGAGAGGTAGCCGCCGGAGTACGAAAAGGAAGTTCCGAGGTCGGCGGAACCGGTCGCGGAGAGGCGGACGGCGGCCGCGACCACCGACGTCGGGCGGCCGGAAGCGTCGTACGAGTAGAGCGTCCGGGAACCGTCGGGGGCGGTTTTTTCCGCGAGGCGGCCTTCGGAATCCCATCCGTACCGGACGACGACGTCGGCGTCGGCGGGGTCGGACGAACGGAGGCGCTCTTCGGAGACGTTGCCGTCTCGGTCGTACGAATACAGGGTCGAACTTCCGTCGGGCCGGGTTTCCGAGGCGACGCGGCCGTCGGCGCCGTACGCCCACGACGTGGCGAGGGTTCCGGAGCCGTACCCGAGTTCGGTGCGCGAAAGCGGGGCGCCGGCGCGGGAATACGCGTATTCGGTCACGTTGCCGCGGCGGTCGGTGACGACGGTTTTTTCCACGTACGCGCCGACGACGGGGCCGGTGCCGGCGGATTCGGGCGTATCGTCTTCGTGGACGCTTCAAAGGACGTACGAGTAGAACCCCGTGCCTTCTCCGTACCGCTGCCAGGCGACGCGGCCGTCGGCGCCGTACCCGTTGGTTACGTATTCCTGCCCCTTGGAATCGGTGAGCGAAACGATCTTGTGGAGGTCGTGCGCGCCCGTGCCGTACCCGAAGGAGACGGTTTTTTCGGCGCCCGTGCCGTACCACAGGGAGACCGAGACGAGGTCGCCGGGCGTCGCCGCCGCGCCGGTTTGCGAGGCGTACGAGAGCCGGACTTCGCGGCCGAGGGGGTCGGAAACCTTCGCGACGCGGCCGTCCTGGCCGTTCTCGAAGCGGACGACGCGCCCCAGGGAATCCGCGACGGAGGCGAGGTTGCCGTACCGGTCGCGCGAAAGCGAGAAGAGGACGCCGTCGGGGTCGGCGACGGTTTCGAGGAGGC
Organism: uncultured Candidatus Peribacteria bacterium; assembly: GCA_964540725.1. Taxonomy (GTDB): domain Bacteria; phylum Patescibacteriota; class Gracilibacteria; order BD1-5; family UBA2023; genus JANJWP01. The sequence continues at coordinate 25,107 of CAZINU010000004.1, read as the reverse complement.
CGTCGGGGTCGAACGTTTCCGTCCGGCCGTTCCGCATCGAGAGGAGCCACCCGCCGGAGCCGGTGCGGGAGAGCCCGGCCTTCAGCGCTTCCGACCGGGCGTACCCGGTGCCGGAGGCGGCGAAGGTCCAGGTTCCGCCCTCGCCGTCGGAGTATTTGGCGGAACCGTCGGCGGCGGGGAGGATTTTGCGCTCGAACGGGTGGATCCAGTCATGGCCGGAGGCGCCGTCGTACCCGGCGGAGGAGCGGTACGAGAGCGAGAATTCGAAGGGTTCGCGGCCTCCGGCGAGCCGGAGGAAGGCGTTTTCGTACAGGAAGTCGCCGGTGGCGGGGTCGACGGGGTCCATGAGGTCCTTGTCCGGCGCCTGGGCCTCGGCGAGGACGTCGCCGTTGCCGTCGCGGGCGGCGAGGACGGATTCGCCGCCGGTGCCGGAGAACGGCGCGGCGGAGGCGGGGGTTTGGGAGGCGAGGCGGGAGAATTGGTATTCCGACCAGTGGGGAACGCTCGAAAGCGGCGCGCCAAAGCTTCCCACCGGGGCCGAAACTTCCGCGAGGAACGTTCCGGAGCCGAACTCCGGCCACGATGCCGAAGGAATCCCAAACGATCCTACGAGCGTACCGGCGGACGCGAATCCCTCGGAGGCGAACGCCGGAAGCCACTCGGCCCGGAATCCGTACGAGCCGATGCTGCCACCCTCGAACGAGAACGCCGTAGCGGCCCATTCGGGAACCGCGGCCATGGTGGCGTACGCGCCCATGGGGCCGGCACCCGATTCGAATACGCCGCCCGTCCACGAGGGAATCGATTCGGCCGCGAGAGCGGTTCCGAGCACGCCCGAATACGCGACGTTTTCGAACGCCGTTCCGTCCGGATTCGACGCCTGCGGCGAATACCACCCGATGGGGTTCGAGAAGACGAGGGGGTCGTACGGGTCTTTCCAAGGGCGGAGGGAGAGGGCTTTGGAGTCCACCCATCCGTCAACGATCGAACCCGTAGCCGAAGTGGCGACGTTCATCCATTCCACGACGTTTTTCGACGATGCGGAATCCCAGTACGAGTAGGCGACAATATCGCCGTATCATGGCATACGGCCGGTTTGTCAATCGGACATGAGGTATTTCCCCACATCCAATACGACCGAGTCGGTGCCGTCAGAATAGGTATGGGTGGAAGAGTTCCAATTTTCGTCATAAACGACATAGAAATGCCGATTCCCCTTATACCCGACATAGTACCCGTAGGGGCCGAAATTCATGGGTGCCGGACTCTCGGAAATGGCCGAAGGATCCGTCGCGTCGAGAATGGCGCCCGAGTGTGCTGAGAGCGTCCAGTCGCTTTTTCGATATTCCCGAGCGATGCGGACAACGGTGTCGTTCGATCCGCCGAAGAAGGCGAAGAAAGCGTTCCAATAGTATTCGGGCGAATCGGAATACGAGGGACCGAGGAGCCGTTCCGAGCCGGTAGCGAGGTTCCTGAGATATATGGAGTTCGATCCAGTCAATGGATCGTACCGATTTATAAGCGCATGGGAGAGATCGGAGGAATACTGTTGGATTCATGCATTCGGCTCCGCGAGCACGAGAGTGGGCGCGACGTCCGTTTCAACGTTTGCGCGGTACGTGCGACTCATGCCGTCGCCCCATACGGAATACGTGTAGTTTCCGGTTTCGGGATCGAACGACGACAGCCATCCGTCCGAAAAAAGCGTCCGTTCGGCGCCCGTAGCCGAATCCCTGTATATGCATACGGACATGGACGTTCCGGCATCCCACCGTTGGTACACGATGCCTTCGTCACGGAAAATAGCAACGACGTACGAATCCGGAGGGAGTGACAAATCCGTCCGTTTCTGGGCGTCGATATCCAGCACGACCGAACGGCTGCTTCCGTCCCATTCGTTCCAAGCTGCGCGGCCTCACACCGCCGGGTTGGCGGAAACGACGCTCACCGAAAGGAATCCCATCGCCAAGAAGGCGGCCAGAAAGGCTTTCGTCGGTCGAAAAATCCGAGTCGGAAGCACGGGGAAAACGGTAAGGATTACTATTGGAAGATCGGGTACGTCGGCGTGAACGTTTCGCCGGAAGCGCTTCCGGGCGCGGCTTCGTTGCGGAGGGTGGCGTCGGTGAAATTCTGCTCGAGGTAGGTGCCGAGGGCCTTGCGGTACCTCCACCCAACGCCGCCGGTCTGCGCGGGCGTCTGGAGGTTCCGCCGCTCGTTGTTCGGGTCGGACGAATCGGCAATCCCGTACGGCGCGAAGACGTTGTTGTACGCGTAGTACCAATTGTTCACCGTAAGGAGCCCGGGCATTTGGAGCACGGTGTTGTTCGTGAAGACGTTCCAACCTCCGGCGGCCGTAAAGGTGCCGAAGTTCGTGAATTGGCTGTTTACGACGTCGACGTTCACGTGGACGTTCTTGCCTCCCAGGTCGAAGCGGGTGGATTTGATGAGGTTGAGGAAATTGCTTCCGTCGGCATTCAGAATGAGTTTTCCGTTCGCCCCGTTCGGAACGGTAAACTCGATTTTCGAATTCTCGATGGAACCCGGCATGAGGAAGTTCGTGTCGGCATTCTGGTTTCCGGTAATGCGGATGAGGGAGTTGGAGATTTTCGCATTCGCGGGATTCGGGGCGTACGCGCACCAAGAAACGTTGCAGTAGGGGTATTTCCAAGTCTGCTGTTGGAACATGGGCGATGACCCCATCGTAATGACGCTATTCGAAATGCCGATTCCGTTCGAATTTATTCGGAAATACGAATTTCCGGCCGCCGCGGAACTTCCCATGAAATACGTCGAGTCAAAGGTTATTCAACGAGGATTCGCGTACCCGTCAATCTGGGAATCGTAAAAATAGTATCCACGGATTCAGAACGGTTTTGCGGTATCGTCGGAAGTAATGAAAAGATCATTGTGATACACGTTTCCGTTTCAAAAATTCAGCCGGATTCCGTTCGCCCCGTACCCGTCGAACACGCAGAGCGCTTTCGCCTTGATGACGAACCGCTTCGAAAGCACCGCTTGGGCGTTGGCGGGAATGTTCCAATTCGCGTTGATATGGTTGATGCTGCCCTCGATAGCCGCCTTGAGCGTGCTGTACGGCTTGGTATGGTCGAAGGGAACGGCCGTGGAGTCTTGGCCGTTATGGCAGTCGACGTAGGTGTAGTCTTCCATGCTCGGCGCGGCGAATGCGGCCGGAACCGAGAAGGCGACGAGTCCGACAATCGCGGAGAGCGCGAAACGTTTCATGGGAAAAGGGGTTAGGAAACCGGTTTAAAACTTCGTGGCGTCGATTCCGTACGCATCGTTCAGCGCGTCGATCAGGCGGTTGGCAACTGCCGGGTCGGCCGGATACCGTTCCTTCACTTCGCGCACCTTCCGTTCGTATTCGTCCAGCGTTTCTTTTCTGGAAGCCTTCTCTTTGGCGTTCTCGAATTCCAATACGTACGCCGTACCGTCGGCCGTAACGAACGCGTCGATATCGAAGACGTTGCCGTAGGCGGAAAGATTTTCGGGCGCGTAGGCGTAGGTTTTTCCGAGCAGCCGCATTTTCGAAAAGCCGGGAACGAAGATCGCGGGGGCGGTTTTTAAAGGAACGGCAACGGCGCTCGCGCCGCTTTGGGATTCCGGCGGCACGAAAGACGCTTCGCTTCGGCACGTCCATCCGCCCTTGCCGTCCGGGCCGATTTCAACGCCCTGGAGCCGGACGAGCGAACCGGTGAACGACGATTTTCCAACCATTAAAACGCCGCCCGAGAACGTGGCGGAGGAGCCCGTTTCGAACGGCGCAAGCGCGAACCCCGAGAACGTGGGGGCGTAGTCGACCTTTCGGGCGCCTTCGAGGAACTCGGGCGATTCTTCGGCCACGACCGATTCGGCCGAACGCCGCGAGGCGGCGGAGGAGCGGTCGTCGGAGCTTCGGTCGGTCGAAAACGGCGACCGCACCGAGCACGACGCGGCGAACGCCGTGACGAGCAAAACCGGAACAATTGGGGAGATACGGAAAAGTCTCGGCATGGGCGACGGGGAAAACGAATAATTCCGCCCATCGTAGTTTCTCTTTTTCCCCCTGTCAAAGAATTCGCCGAAAATTGGAGGGCGTTTTTCAGAAATTTTTAAGATTGTTTCCATACGTGGCTTTGCGAAGGGATTTTTACTTTATGAGCGAGCATGCAAAAAGTGCCAAACGTCTAGATATGGACATTTACGTTCGCGTATATTTGCGTATCCGAGGTGCCGGATATCGTCGGAAGATTTTTGCGAAAAACGCTTTTTTCGAAGTTTTTCCGGAAAATTTCTTTTGTCATGCATTTTCCTTGGATATCATCGCATCAATCCATTTTTATCGCCACGCATATGACCACCCTTACGATTGACCGTCCCGTGCGGCTTCCCCAAACGCATTTCCGCGACATGGACGAACTCGTCCGCGTTCTTTTGCAGTACCGCCTCGAAACCGAACTCGAAGAGGAGTTGGAAGCGGCGAAAAAAGCTCCGGCGAATTCTTGGAAAAATCTCTAGGGGCATGCGGAAAATTACCCAAATTCGCGAATCCGATACCGTGGTTCGCTATCTTGAATCGCGCCAACTTACCGAGCAGTACGTAAAGGCGAAACGATTGATGATGTGAGGAAATCCCCAGAAATTCGATTTCAAACTCCGAAGGCCGAAAGCGGCCGAAATCTACCAATTTCGGATCAATCAAAAATACCGCGCGTTCGGATTTTTCGAAGGAACGGTATTTTCGGTGTACAAAGTTTCCGACCATCAAGACTTCTAGCGCCAAGGGCGGAGCCTTCGGCCCCTACCCCACCGCCTTCTCCGGAACCCCTGCGACGCCTTCGAAGTAGGCGTCGAATTCCTCGCGGAGCATTTCTTCTTTTTCCAAAAGGTCGATCGCGATCTTTTCGTGGAGGTCGCGGTTCGCCAGAATGATGTCGCGAGCGCGGACATAGGCGCCCTTGAGGATTTCGCGGACCTTTTCGTCAATCTTTTCCTGCGTGCGTTCCGAGACGATCTTCCCGGAACCTTCGGCGCCGAGGTAATTGCCCGCCACCTGTTCCGCAGCGAAGTTTTCGGGACCGAGTTCCTCGTCGAATCCGTAACGCATGACCATGGCGCGGGCCACTTCGGTCGCGTGCTCGATATCGGAAGACGCGCCGGTAGTGACGTTGTCGGCGCCGAAGAACACCTCTTCGGCCGCGCGGCCGCCGTAGTTGCGGGCGAGTTCGTCCAAGTACTTGGCTTTCGAGACGTAGGTGCGGTCTTTCTCGGGCAAAAACCACGTAACGCCGCCGGCGCTTCCGCGCGGGATAATCGAAATCTTGTGGACGGGGTCGACGTTGGGCAGCATTTTTCCGACGATGGCGTGCCCGACTTCGTGGTAGGCGGTGATTTTCTTTTCCAATTCGGTCATGCGGAGCGACTTTTTCGTATTGCCCATGACGACCTTTTCGATGGACTTCTGAATCATTTCGGCCGTGACGGTCTTCGACGAGCGCTTTCCGGCGAGGATGGCGGCTTCGTTCAGAAGGTTGCCCAAATCGGCGCCCGAGAATCCGACGGTGCTCGAGGCGACGCGCTTGAGGTCGACGTCGCGGTCGAGGGGCTTGCCCTTGGCGTGGACTTCGAGGATCTTCACGCGGTCTTCGAGGTTCGGCAGATTGATGACGACCTTCCGGTCGAAGCGTCCGGGGCGCAAGAGCGCCTTGTCAAGCACGTCGGCCCGGTTGGTGGCCGCCAGCACGATGACGCTCGTGTCGTTGTCGAACCCGTCCATTTCGGTCAGAATCTGGTTGAGGGTCTGCTCGCGCTCGTCGTGCCCGCCCCCGATTCCGGGAGAGCGGCGCTTGCCGATAGCGTCGATTTCGTCGATGAAGATGATCGACGGGGCCTTTTCCTTCGCTTCGCGGAACAAGTCGCGCACGCGGGCGGCGCCCACGCCGACGAACATTTCGACGAATTCGGAACCCGAAATCGAAAAGAACGGAACGGCGGCTTCTCCGGCGACCGCGCGGGCGAGGAGGGTTTTTCCCGTTCCCGGAGGACCGGCCATAAGGATGCCACGGGGAATCTTCGCGCCCAAATCCTTGTACTTCTTCGGATTCTTCAAGAAATCGACGACTTCCGAAAGGTCTTCCTTCTCTTCTTCGGAACCGGCGACGTCGGCGAACGTGACCTTGTCCTTCGCCTTGGGGTCGTACACGCGGGCCCGCGACTTGATGAAGGCCATGGGGTTGGCGCCCCCTTGCGAAAATTTCGAAAAAATGACGACGGCGAGCACGAGGAAGATGACCGCCGCGACGAGCGTGGGAATGAGTTCGCCCATCGTACCGCTCCAAAAATCTTCTTTTACGGTCACCTTGGTCGCGACCGAACGGTCGTTGAACCCGAGATCGGTCAGGCCGTCGTTCGGAGGCAGGAGCACCTTGTCGACCTCGACCGTTTTCACGACCCGATCGCCGACGACGCTCTCCTTCGCGGGCTTCCTGGCAAGGAGCGTGGCCCCTTGGACGACGACCTCCTCGTACGTGCCCGAATGGTATTTGGCAACGACTTCGGAGAGGGCGGCCTTGTCGTTCACGTCCTCCCGGACGGGCGACGCGAAAAACGAATACGCCACGGAAACGCCAAGCGCGACCAAAAAGAGCCCAACGAGCGGGTTCGGACGGCGGATCTTCGGAGGACGGACGCCCATGCCGCCAAGAGGGCTTTTGACTCGGGATTCGGACGGTTTCTTGGAATCGGGTTTTTTCTTCATGGGAACGGAAAAGGGATACGGGATGGTAGCGGTTTTTCCGGGAAACGCAAGCGGCGGGGCCGGGCATTTCGGTCGGCGGGGCGGCGATTCGGGCGGAATCGGGCGTTATGGAACGGTGGGGTACAGCTTCCGATCGGAAATCGTCACCTTCCACTTCGGATCGGCCTCCTGTAACAAATCGAAGACGCCGTCGAAGTGGAGGAGGCCGTAGGTGGCGTAGATTTTAGAACGGTCGGAGCTGAGGATTTCGCGGGCGATGACTTCGTTGCGGTCGTGGAGAATGACTGAAAAAAGGTCGGCATTCCCGGCACCTTCGGCAACCGCGTCGGCCGCGCCGCGGTTCTTGATGACGAACGACATGATGCCGCGGTTGACGTAGCGAATGAGGGCGAGTTCGCGGGAAGAGAGCGAATCTGCGTATTCCGAGAAATCCTTCGCGACGTCGCGGATGCCGGAGGGAGATTCGGACTTCGGCTTCGAATCGGAGGCTCCGGAACCGAACTTCCGGTCGTAAGCGGCGATGATGTCGTCGATGGAAACGTCGGCGTTGACGTCGCCCTCCGCGAACTCGCCCACGATGGCGCGGGTGTCCTGCGGAACGAGTCCGTAGAGTTTGGACATGGCGGGATAGAGTTCCTTGGAAAATTCGAGGCCGAGGAGCGCGTTGAACCGGGCGGTGTTTTCGGGCGTTCCGGGGCGGACGCCTTCGTAGAACAGCGCATACCCCCCGTTACGGGCCTCGGAAAGTTCGCGCTTGACCTCGGCGTAGTACCGCGGGGACGCGATATGGGCCATGGGGCGGAACACGACGGTCTTTTCGCCGTTCGACAGCACGTAGGCGGGAAGCTCCGCGGGCGCGATTTCGTTTTCGTAGACGGCGAACGTCGCGATGGCGGCGAATACGAGCGCGAATCCCCGACCGGTAACGCGGACGAACGAGGGGAAGAATTCCCGGAAACTCGGGATCCCCCTGGAGAACGCGGCGCCGTACGCGGCTCGAAGCAGAAAGAATAATGCCGAATACGCCAAAAACGCGAAGAGGCTCGAGAACGCGTCGGCAGCGCCGGAAAGCCACCAAACGGCAAAGAGGGCGGTCAGAAGGAAGGCGGCCGGAGCGGCCGTTTCGCGCGAAATTCGGACGTTTTTTATTGACAATTTCAATTTGGTACTTATTAAAGTATCTAATACCTCTCTCATCCAATCCGAATCATGAAACGGATTTCTCTGGGCATCATAGCCGTTTTCGCGGTTCTTTCAACGCCGTCGGCCGGCGCCGCGTTCTTCTTGGACGAAATCGCGGGCGCCCCTTCGGAGGAATCCCGCATGGAACGCCTCGCGCTCCCGACCGTTCCGTTCAGGACCGAAGCGAACCGGAAAAAATACCGCGACGCCGCGAAGTTTCTCGAAGCGGTCAAAAACGAAGCTCTCGTCCGCGTTTGGGACGGACGCATGTCGTCCTACCAGTTCGCCGATACGGTAAACGAGCTCGAATATTTCACGTACGAGCTCGGCGAATATTTCAAGAGCCTCCGTTCCTACGAACGTACGGGCAAAGCCTTCTACCGCGAACTCGCCGATCGGAACCTCGACCGAACCCGTACCAGCTACGAACGCCTTCAAGCCGTCACCCGTGAAAAATAGTCCGCCGATGCCTCCCGTGCCGCCGAACCGACTCGTCTCGACCGGGCCGGGAAAGGTTTCGATTTGGTCGCGCGCCATTACGGGCCTGTTTCCGGACGAATTTCTTAACGCGGCGCTCTCCGACCCGGATACCCAGTGCTACGGGATCGGATGGATTGCCGAAGACGAAGGGGTACCGAAGATCGAACTTACCTTCGAAGCCGTTCCGCCGGGCGCCCGAACGGCCGAAAATCGGAAAATTGTCGTTTCCGGAGGTTGGCAGGAACCGAAACCCGCGCTCATGCACCGGCTCCAACGGGCACGGGTGCGGGGGTTGATCGACCGGGTTTTCGTGGAGCAGGAGCTTCTCCAAACCCGCCGTATCGGCAGTTTCGGATTCGAAATCCGACCGCCCGCAAGCGCCCGACGTATCCGCGACGCCCTCCTCGCCTTCGCCATCATGCTCGAAAATTGCGGCTTCCGATGCCATTCGCCCATCGTCTTCGATTGGCGACAGGGGCGGGACGATGCCGAATTCATGAAGCGACAATACGACGCGACCTTGGAGATTCTCGCCATGGAAGAAACCGAAAGGAACGAATTTCCCGATACGACCCAGGCGCGGCAGGCTTTGGCGGAAATTCTGAAAAAACTTCCGGACTAGCCTTTTGGCCGGATCCGTATCCGCGCCGGCGAATCACGGACGCGCCCCGACGAAAAAACTTCCGGAAGACCGGAAGTTTTTTCGTATCCCAAGGGAACTCCGGACGGCACCGTTCGGGACAAGTTCGGACCGGATTCGCCGGAATCCTTTCCCGAAATCGGCAACCTGGGGCGGTTCGCTACTTCCCCCGTTTCGCGCGCTTGGCGCGAGCGTTCGTTTCGGTCCGTTCGATTTGGCGCTTGGCCTTCATGGCGGCGAGTTCTTCGGGCTCTTTGAGTCCTCCGCCCTTCTTGAAGATGCTCTCGCGGCCCTTGAGTTCGATTTCGACGGGCGTACCCGCGAATCCGAAGAATTCGCGGATGCGGTTTTCGAGATACCGGACGTACGAAAAGTGGAAGTGGCCGGCGTTGTTGACCGAAATGACGAACCGGGGCGGATCGACGTCGACCTGGGAGCCGTAGTAGATTTTCGGTTTGTGGGATTTGCGGTTTCCGGTCGGCGCGTGCTGAAGGACCGACTGTTCGAGAAATTCGTTGAAGACGGCCGTTTTCACCCGCTTTTGGCGCTCGGCCTTGATGGCGAGGGAGAGTTCGAGGATCCGATCGATGCGCTTGCCTTCCGCCGCGCTCACGAAGAGCATCTCGGCGTAATCGCAGAATTGCAGCTGGTTCTTCGCGTAGCGCGCCGAGCGTTCCATGAGCTGCTCCGGAGAAACGTCCGGCGGACGGGTGGCGAGTACTTTGTCCCACTTGTTGAACACGAGAATGAGTCCCCGTTTCGCCTCGATGGCTTTGCCGATGATGGCCTGGTCTTGTCCGGTCACGCCTTCGGACGCGTCGAGCACGATAACGGCGACGTCGGCGCGTTCGATGGAGCGTTCGCTCCGGAGGACGCTCCAGTCTTCGATGTTCCCGATACCGATTTTGCCGGCCCGGCGGATGCCCGCCGTATCGATGAGAACGACCTTCTTGCCGTCGAATTCGATTTCGGTGTCGATGGCGTCGCGGGTCGTTCCCGGCATATCGCGAACCATGACGCGGTCTTCCTCGGCGAGCGCGTTGACGAGGCTCGATTTTCCTACGTTGGGGCGGCCGATGATGGCAAGCTTCAAAGTTTCGGCATCGTATTCGGGCTCGCTCACGGCGAGACCTTTGGCACGGAGGAATTCCGCGATCTTCGCGCGGATTTCGAACAGTCCGCGACCATGCAGTACCGACGCCGGCAGGGTTTCGTCGAATCCGTACTTCGCCATGGCATAGGCTTCCCGCAATCGGTCGGCATTATCGGCCTTATTGGGAATGACGAACACGGGCTTGCCGCTCTTGCGGAGCAGTTTCGCGATTTCGTCGTCGAAGGTCGTGGCGCGATCGTATTCGAGCACGAACAAAATAAGGTCGCTCTGCGCGACGGACGCCTCTACGCGCTTTCGGACGTCTTTCAGAATTTCGTCGTCGGTACCGAAGGCAAGGCCGCCGGAGTCGGCCATGACGTACGTAAGGCCGTGTTCGGAATCGCGGACGGCGTACTCCAAGATGTCGCGGGTCGTGTTCTCGATATCGGACACGATAGCGATACGGTGGCCGGAGAGCGCGTTGAAGAGGCTCGATTTTCCCACGTTGGGGCGGCCGACGATAGTGATTCGGGGAAGCATTTCGAAAATTTGGAACGGAAGTTGGCGGAGTATATCCGTTTTTTCCGAGAACGCGAGACGGAAAAACGGCGGGCTGTTTGTTCGGACAAAGTCCGACCGACTATCGGTTGGAGCGGCCGTTTTCTGGCTCGCACGTCCGTATTAAACGGACATCCGTTACGGCATTGTCGTCGATTCCTTCCACGGTCAGTTCGAAGGTGCATCCGTCGTCCGAAGGAGAAAGCCGTATGGTTTCACCCTGGTTAGGAAAGGCTCCGAGCAAGGAAATGACGAGATAGGAAACGGTTTCGTTTTCGTACTCGTCGATTCCGAGGGAAGCGAGATCGACGCGACCGAAAGGCTCGAACGCATCTTCGACCGTCACGTCGCCCTTGACGCGGACGGAACCGTCGCCCATGCGACGGACGTACACCTCTTCACGGTCTTTTTCGTCCTTAATGTCACCGAACACCTCTTCGACGACGTCCTCGAGGGTTACGACCCCGGCGACGCCGCCGTACTCGTCCATGACGAGCGCGATGTGTTTTCGGGATTTCTGAAACGTTTCGAATAACTGGTCGAGCGGCTTCGTAAGCGGAATTTTGATGATTTTTTCGAGTTCGAGCTGATTAAGGCGCGCACTCCCGAGTCCGGCCTTCTGCCAACCGACGACTTCCCGGAGCGTGACGACGTAGTCGACGTCATCGGTATCCTTTCCGGAAACGGGAAGGCGGCTGTGCGAAGCGGCCAAAAGCGTTTCCACCGCTTCGTCGACGGTCGCGTCGAATCCGACGAATTCCACTTTTACGCGAGGAGTCATGACCGAAGCGGCTTCCGTTTCGGAGAGGTCGAGAATCCCCCGTATTTTCTTGTGCTCGTGTGTCTCCACGGCTCCGCTCTCATGGGAAATTTCCAAGAAGGCCTCGAGCTCTTCAGCGGACATCTTTTGTCCGTCGGAATGGGTTCGGAAGAGTTTATGAATTCCGCGGATGAACCATTCGATAACGACGGTCAGGGGCAAGAGGACCGTCATGAGGAATTCGTATGCGGGCGCTACGGCGAGGGCTACGGCACCGGCGTACTTCGAAGCGATCGATTTCGGAGTAATTTCCCCGAAAAACAGGAGAATGAGCGTAACCGCTCCGGTCGCGAGGGCGATTCCGTACTCGCCGGGAAGACGGAGGGATTCGGCAATCTTCAAAGCACCGACGGTCGCGAGCGCGGAGGCCCCGACATTGACCAAATTATTTCCGATCAGGATGACGATCAGGAGCCGGTCATTTTTTTCTTTAATCCTCGCGAGGGACTTGGCGCCCAGTTTTCCCGCTTTGACGTACCCCCCTATCGCGTGTTTCGAAACGGTCATGAGGGCAATTTCAGTTCACGAGAAGAAGGCCGAAAGAACTACGAGGAAGCAGAAAAACAGGAGAGACGCGGGATCCATTCGGAAGTGTTGGAAGTATTGTTGCGGTGAACGCGGAGGCCGACGGTTTTCGGAAAATTCAGTCCTCCTTTCAAGAGAAACTTTCTCAAAACCGAGAGATTCGGCAACGGGCCGGAATCGTCGGAAACCTTTCAAACGCGAGGAATTCGGGCGACGTTCGAGCATCGCAAGCGAGTCGTACGTGCCGGTACGGTGAGCGCGAAGCGCAGAACGGAGCCCGAAGGCCGACGGTTTTCAAGAAGTTCCGTCTTCCTTTTAAAACGATGAAATCCGAGGCGATGGAAAAAAATTCTAGCGAGTCGTACGTGCTGGTACGGTGGGCGAATTTTTTTCCATCAACGAAGGAGTTCGCGTTTTTAAAGAAGACTGGTGCCCCCGACAAGAATCGAACTTGTGTCTAAGCCTTAGGAGTGCCTTGTTCTATCCGCTGAACTACAGGGGCGAAAATCTTTCCGAAAACAAAAGGAAAGGCCGATTTCCGGAAGGAAACGGCCTGGACATAGTACGGAGAATGCCGAAAAATCAAGGATTCCCGGTTCGCGGACGGACGATCCGCCGAACGCGGACGCCGAATCTACGCGGAAATCCGGTCGGAAAGGCTCGGGTTGTGACGGGGGTCGGAAAGAATGTCGAGCACCCGGCGGGAAAGAAGGTCGCGGACGCTCTTCGAAACCGGTACGAACGAATACGAACCGTTCCGATAGAGGTAGATGCGGTCGACGTTCACCCGGTCGACGAACGCGGCGTAGGCCGAACCGTCCGAGAACGAGCGCTCGACGGAAGCGTGGTACGTACCTTGGATCAGGTACGCTTGCCCGAGGTGCGAGAGCTTGATGGCGAAACGGTCGGAAGAAATGTGGCTTCCTTCCGGATGGTATTCGCGCTCGACGACGGCATGCGAAGGTCGGTGTCCGACGGCGACGGTACCCCGAATCGGGCGGCTCGCCGCGATGGGCGTATGGAATACGTGGGCGTCCATGGGGAATATGGCTACGATATATGGATTTTGGTTTTCTTGGATGGGATTTTCCTATACTTTTTTCCGTTGTCAACTTCGGAATCTGGAGATTTCGTGAAGGACTGGCGGGAAAGTTTCGGGGACGTGCCGTTTTTTGACACGGAAGCGAAAACGTGATGAAATACCCGGGTATCTTCCTTTTCATGAACCCGACCCCCGAAAACGCCGAAGACTTCGAACGGATGTGGAAGCTTCGGCAAATCATCGCCATGCTCGACTCCCTGTACGCGTTGTCGGACACGGTATCCCTCCCGTTGGACGAAATGCGGGAAATCGTCGAAATGGCGGCGGAAATCCGCGATCCGGAACTCTTCGACCGGTTCGTCGTCGAAATCGCCCGAAGCGTCGACGAAATCCGGCAACGGGCGGAAGAGGCCGAAAAACGGCTCGTGAAAGAAGGTCGGAAATTTTCGGAAACCGTGGAAACCTTCGCGACCGAAAAGTCCGGTACCGAACTCCTTCAAACCCTCGCGTAACCCCCCATCCCATGGCAGAATACCTCAAGGTCGATTCCAAAGTCGGACTCGACGAAGTCGGACCGAAACTCGCCGACGCCAAAAGCGCGGCAGCGGAGAAATCGGCCATCGAACAAGCCCTCCGAAAAGACATTCCGGCCGAAAAACTCCCGTTCATTTCCCAGGCCGACATGCGCCAACTGGTCGACACGGTCACGGAAGGCGCGGCCGATATCGCGAAGACGTTCAATCGGACGGCGAAAGAACAGAACGGCATGGCCGACCGGGCCATGGGCACCGCCGACGAAATCCTCGCCCGGCGCGTAGCGGAGTACAACCAGATGATTTCGAACGAAGTCCGCGCGCTCGAAGGGGCAATCGGCCAGGAAATCGGCGGATTGAAGGAACGGCTTCGGGCGATCCAGACGGCGGCGAGCCAGGAGAAGATGCGAAAAGCCGACGTCGGACTCCAAGACCGTATGAAATCCGGAAGCTAACCGAAACCGACGCCCATGCCCCCGACGGAGTTCCTCGACATTCCCGATCCCAATACCGGCGTCGACGAGCGACTCCGGGTTATTTCGAACCGGCAGGCCATGGAGGCGTCCGACCGGATGCTCGCTTTTTTCGAGGACGAGAATCTGGAATCGGAGGTCACGGCCCGGCTCCGAACCGAAATCATGACCGCCCGGGAGTTGCAAAAACTCCGGGCCCGCGCGAAGACCGCGGAACTGCGCGAAGCCGTCGGAACCGTAGAACGCGAACGGAAGGCGCTCGAGAACGAACTCGGACGGATCCTTTCGAACCGGGCTCCCGGATGGAAAAAGGAAACGGAGCTGGAGTTCCGGATTCTCACGAAAGACGGGATGATTCCCTGATCGGGGAGGCTTGCCCAGGTTTTGGACCGCATCATCGGCGGAGCCGCCGATTTTTCGAACGCGTTCCAAAGGACGTACGACGGAGGGCGGGATCCGGAAATCGTGATCCGCATCCGGAAATCCGGGGGGGGACGCGACGATTGGGAGGTTATTTCGATCGGCGTTTCGGAAACTCCGTAGGCCGTTCGGGCGGACGCTTCTTGAAAGATTCGGAATGCTTCGGGGTTCCGAATTTTTTTTCGAACTTGGGGGCGGAGCCGGCGAGGTCGAACGAGTACCCCGGAATAATTCGAACGATTTCCCGTCCGACGGTCTGGTCCGTCCGACGATAGAGGAGGCTTCCGAATTTCGTCGGGAATACGCCGACCCGCTCCGGAAGGAGTTTTTCCGAGTAGTATCCGAACTCTTTCAGAATTTCGTAAAACTCTTCGAAAAAGGAGAACGTTCCGCCCTGGTCCCAGAAAGGCAGGCACATGACGATGGAATTCCGGAACCCGGAGCTGCGGAGTCCGCGGAAAAAGTCTCGGTAGATGGAAACGAGGTGGCGCTTTTGTTCGGCGATTTTTTCGGGCGTGACCGTCCTTTTTCCCATGATCTCGCCCAAGTATCCTTCGGTCACGATGACGGAATTTTCGAGCGCCGCCCGATTCGTGGCGACTTTTCGGGCGTCGAGCGTAGAGACGGCAAATTCGAAGGAGGCGGGGGGTTTTTCGCGAACGGCGGCGAGGGCCTGGCGGGTGGACGCTTCCATCCGGGGTTCGATGTCGGAGCCGAAAAGCTTCCGGAATCCGAGATCGGCCGCTTCGATGAGTACCGTCCCGAGTCCGCAGAACGGGTCGTAGACGGCGGCGTTCCCGCTTCCGGAGGCCAGGTTGACCATGGTTCGGGCAAGTTTCGGCGGCAGCATTCCCACGACCATGTCGCGCCCTTTTCCCAAATCGCGGGCGGCGAACGCGTCGACGTCTTGGCAGGCGAGCGTTACCGCGAAGTGCCCGTGCCCCGAAAATTCGAGGTACGCGCATTCGAGACCGGATTCCGAAAGCCGGTCCTTCTTGAACGACGCGGCGTTAATGGTTCGGTTCTCGGTGTTGCAGAGCCGGACGGACGCATGGTCGTTTTTAAGGTCCCGTTTCACTCGAAGCCCGATTTCGAAGAGCTCCAAATCGGCCCCCACCGACGCGAGAGCGAACGAATGCTTGCCTTCCCGCCCTTCCGTTTTCGATCGGAGGTACTGCGTCGAGCGACGCTGGAATTCGGAAACGGAGGTAGGTCCGAACACCTCGAACACCCGGACGGATCCGCCGAGCTTCCGGAAGATATCCACGATTTCGTCCTTCCCGGGTCATTCGATGACGGCGAGCTTCGGATCGACGGAAACGAATCGGCAACCCGGGCATACGGAAGCGATCTCCGCGACCGAGAGTTTGAATTCGCGACCGAGGGCGAACGCGAATGTTGGTTTGGGGGTTGACATTTTTTTCCTGGGGGATATAAGGACGGTAACGAAACTTTTCAAGGAGGCTATCTTCTTCGGAATTCGTCGAAAAACAAATCTCGCGGCGGAACAAAATTCCGCAAAGTGAAAAACGAAGCAAGGAGAGAATCATGGCAACCGTCGTTGTCACCAACTGCAAAGGGAACGTAGTGCCTCATGCGGCCGTCGAAATCACGACTATCGACCATCCGGAATGGGACTACTACGAAGGAGCCTACGCGGACAGAAAGGGTACGGCCACGATGCGCGATGTCAGCTTTGGCGTATTCCTTCTCGTCGCAGGGAAGGTCGTGGATTATTTCCAATACGGCATCCAAGGGACTATCACCGTTCCCGTATAACGACGAACCACCCCGGGCGGC
Organism: uncultured Candidatus Peribacteria bacterium; assembly: GCA_964540725.1. Classification (GTDB taxonomy): domain Bacteria; phylum Patescibacteriota; class Gracilibacteria; order BD1-5; family UBA2023; genus JANJWP01. The sequence continues at coordinate 8,787 of CAZINU010000004.1, read as the reverse complement.
CCATCGGTCGCCTTTTTTCGATTTCCTTTCCGGCTGCCAATTACCGGTCCGCCCCCCTTTTCGGAAACAGCCTTTTCGCCAAATCGGGAAATTTCTCCGCGATGAGCGCGTTTTTCCGATCGATAAGGGCGGCGGCGAGCAGTCATCTTTGGGCGATGACGAAGCTCGGAACGGAGCCGTCGTCCGCCTCATCCACTTCGTCCGGACGGACGAGACGAAGGAGTTCGGAACACTCTTCCATGCCAAGCCTCCCGACCCGCTCGGCGACGTGTGCGGGAATCTCCCGGTACGACGAAAGGTTGGTCCGTTTCGCTTCGAAAAGAAATTGCGAAGCTTCTTTTTGACAAAGGTACGCCACGAGCCGACGGAGGTATTCGAAATCGGAAATACCCCGCATGGATTCGCGGAGATTCCGAATGGTCCTCGCGTGGACCCGATTGATCAAATCGAGAGCGAGGGCGTCTTCGAGCAGTTCCTTCTCGCGTGCGAAGGCTTCAATATCGGCAGCCGACCGTTCCGACGAACCGCCGGAATCCCCCTCCCGACTCTCGGGCAGGGAATTTTTTCCGGAAGGATCGAAACGGAAGATCTTCGCCATAGGGCTCCGAAGTACGGAAAATATCTGGCACCGCCCGGGATCGGACGGTTTTACGGAGCGATCCGTTCGAGCCCGATCCGCCCCTTCTCCTTATCGACGGAGAGGACTTTGACCTTGACCTGGTCGCCGACGTTCACGTAGGATTCGATGCGTTCGACCCGTTCCTTCGCGATTTTGGAGATGTGGATCATGCCCGACTGCTTGCCGAGTTCGACGATGGCGCCTACGCCGTCCAAGATTTTCACGACCTTTCCGTCGAGAATTTCGCCCACTTCGACCTCCTTCAGGAGATCGCGGATGAATTGGAGCGCGTTCTGGCCGTTTTCTTGATTCTTTGCCGTAATGGAAATGAAACCGTCGTCCTTGATATCCACTTCGACCGAGAAGTCGCGGCAGATTTTCTGGACGGTTTCTCCGCCTTTCCCGATGACCTCGCGAATGCGGTCGACCGGAATGGTAAGCGAGAGGATGGACGGCGCGTGCGGAGAAAGTTCCGGGCGCGGCGCGGCGAGTTCCCTTTGCATTTCTCCGCGGATGTATCCGAGCGCGCCTTTCGCCTGAGCAAGGACGTTCCGAATGACTTCGAGTTTCAATCCGGCGATTTTGCAGTCCATTTGGAGCGCGGTGATGCCCCGCTCGGTCGCCGCGATCTTGAAGTCGAGGTCGCCGAGGAAGTCTTCCTGCGCCTGGATGTCGGAAAGGATTTCGTACTTGCCGGTGTCGTCGTCGTACACCATGCCCATGGCGACGCCCGCGACCATGGCGCGAATGGGGACGCCCGCATCCATGAGGGAAAGCGAAGATCCGCAAACGGACGCCATCGACGAAGAGCCGTTACAGGTCGTGATTTCGGAAACGACGCGAATGAAGTACGGGAAGGATTCGAGGGGCGGCAAGACCGGTTCGAGCGCCTTTTCGGCGAGGCGGCCGTGGCCGATTTCGCGCCGTCCGACGCCGCGGAGGGGTTTGACTTCGCCGACGGAATACGGGGGGAAGTTGTAGTGGTGGATGTACCGCTTGGTATCCTCCTCGAACATGTCGTCGACGATTTGGATGTCGCCGGGGCCGCCGAGCGTGGTAATCGAAAGCGCCTGGGTGATGCCGCGTTCGAAGAGCACGCTGCCGTGCACCCGGGGAAGGAGGCCGCATTCGGCCCGAACCTTGCGTACTTCGTCCGGGGAACGTCCGTCCAAACGGACGCGGGTGGAGAGTACCTTGGACCGCATTTTCTTTTTCACGGCGCCGTAGACGTGTTCGCGGATTTCGGCCTCGACCGCGTTTACCGGAGCGAGGGCCGGATCGGCGGACGCTTTTTCGGCGTACGCCTCCATGCCGAATTTCTCCAATACCGCGTCTTCGAGTTCGTGAAGGCGGTCGTGGAATTCGGATTTTCCGGTATTGAAGAGGGGGGCGACGAGCTCGTCGGTAACGGTCGAAAGTACGAACGATTCGAGTTCCGGGTCGGTTTCGCGGACCGTGAAGCGGAATTCCGGAATCGCGTGGGTTTTTCGGTATTCGGCCACGAAATCGGCCTGGGCGGCGCAGAGTTCGCGAATGAGGGCGTGGGCGAATTCGAACGCGGCGAGCATGGTCGCGTCGTCGGCTTCGAGCCCCTGCGATTCGACCATGGTGACGGCATCGGACGTTCCGGCGACGGTGAGGTCGAGCTTGGCCTTTTCGAGAACGTCGAACGACGGGTCGAAGACGAAACCGGAATCGGTAAGGGCGATGCGGACGCCGGACACGGGACCTTCGAATTCGACGGCGCCCGCGAGCTGGAGGGCGAGCGACGCGCCGGTAATGCCGTGGAACCCGTAGTCGGAGGTTCCGGAAGACGAGAGGATGGTGGAGATGACCTGCACTTCGTTCAATACCCCTTTCGGGAACATCGGACGGATGGGGCGGTCGATGATGCGGGAATTGAGGACGGCGTTTTCGCTCGGGCGGCCTTCGCGCTTCATGAAGCGGTTTCCGCCGATCTTTCCGGCGGCGTAGTACTTCTCTTGGAACTCGACCGTAAGCGGGAAGAACGAGGCGGCGGGGTTCGCGTCTTCTTTCAGTCCGGCGGTCGTGAGGAGGTAGTTGCCGTCTTCGTCGCGCACGACGGCCGAACCGTTCGCGAGGAGGGCGAGGCGGCCGGATTCGAACGTGAGGTTCTTGCCGCCGATCGAGTACGTCTTCGAAACGGCGCGCTTAAGGGCGACGTTCGAGTCGGAAAGTCCGGGAATCATACAAAGGTGGGTGAAAAAACGTGCGCGGACGGTTTTTTCGCAAAAATCCGAACCGGCGGGAAAACTCGGTGCGGGTTTTCGCGAAAACGGGCCCGTGGCGGCACGGAGGAAGTATACGGGATACCGGACGGAACGCAACCGGAAGGAAGCTCCGTCGAAATCCGAACGGCCCGAAAAAGATTCCCGAACGGAATTATGCCGTCACGGGCGGATGGACGTAACCGGACGAAAGGCCGGGGGACGCGAAAGTCGCGATGGCTTCCCGAAATATCGCCTCCCCCTCCGGGACGAGGATTCGGCAAACGTCGGCGATGCGTAGGAGCAAGTGGACGTACTCGTCCTTAATCGGCGGCGGAGCGGCCATGGGCGGCCTGAAGATATCGACGAGCGCGTGCGCTTCGCACAGGAACAGCTGTGCCATTACGTTCCTCCGCGCCTCATGGGAACCCGCTTGGGAATACGCGCCCGCGTACTTCGGGCCATGGTACTGCGCGACCATTTCGCAAAACACGGGAAAGACCGCCGCGCCGATTGCCGGATTTTTCCATCCGGCCGCAAACGCCGATTCGAGGTACCGAACATAGGCGACGGCATCCGAAACGGAGCTCTCGAGCACGATCGGAAGGGCTCGCAAAAGGGCGAGCCGCTCCCAAAACCCGTCTTCGGACTTCGGAACGGCGTGCCAATCCGAAAAATTCGGAACGTTCCCGGCGAACGTTTCGGCGAATTTTTCGTATTCGCGACGGATTTCGGAAGGAACGGAGCGGACGGATCCGACTGGAAGATCCGCAAGGAGCAGGATTCCGGCGAACATTTCCCGAACGTTTCCCGGAACGCAGTGGTATTCCGCGATGACCGGAACGTTTTCCGGATCCTTCGGATCCATTTCGAAGGCGTATCGATCCGCGGACGACCGATCCCCTTCCCGGAGGGCGATGAGACAGAGGGCGGCGGACGGCCACGTTCCAATGCCCGCGTGTCGAAGCCGTCCGTACGCTTCCTTCGCCATTTCCCAATTTTCCATGGCGAACGCGAGACGTCCGGCCTTCCAAAGCGCGTCGTCGTTTCCGTTCTCGGCAGCCTCCCAATACGATTCCAACGCGTTCGAGGGGCTTCCGAACGCCGTTTCCGCATCGCCGACCATTTCGTGCGATACGGCCGGATCGACGATGCTCCGAGCGGCGGCACGTACGCGGGAAAGGGCGTATTCCGGCTGCGGCCGCGTAACGGGGGCTCCGCGACACAGGAATTCGACCGTTCCGGCCGAAAGCGTCGCGTCGCGCATTTCCGAAACGATCCGAAGGCGGAGCGATAAGACTTCCGAATCCTTCGGGTCGCAGAAATCCAACCATCGGACGGCCATGGATGGAACTCCCCTGGCGACAAGGGCGGACGCGATGAGAAATGCCGCCCTGGAATCGGAAACCCGGGATATCTGGCGTTCCAATACCGGGACGACCTCTCAGAAATCGATGCCGGCCGCGAGCGAATCGACGATAACAAGCGCGGCAATGCGGAAATCCGGAAGGCGGACCGGCAAGGAAAGCCTGAGAGCCCGGGAAAAAAGGCGCGGATAGTGCGCTCCCCCATACGAAAGGGACGCATATTCGAGAAGTTCGGAACGGTATCCCCGAAGGCCGTCCGGGAGCGCCTCGTAGAAACGGAGAATGTTTTCTCCCCCATCGGCGTATCCGGCGACGACGGCGGCGAATTCGTCGTCGCCCAAAAGGGAGTGGAACGCGGCGAGTTTTCGCAGAATCGAAAAGTTCTCCGGTTGGGAAAAATGGTCGGCGGCGTGCATGAGACGGCAGCGGTACGCTTTCCGGAGGTAGTACGGTTCGTTTTCCGACTCCGAAACATCCGCGCGTACCGATCGAAGATATTCCTTCGCTACCGACGGAAAGGAGGCAAGGGCATGGGAAAGAAGAACGTCGTCCCCGCCCGATGAGGCGAGAGCGTGGAGCTCGTCCACGTACGCAGCGAATTCTCCCGTGTCCAAAAGCGTCAACGCTCAAAACTGGAGCCGGTCCAAACGTTCCGCGAGGCTTTCCGCGAAAGCGTCCGAGCGTCTCCGAAGCGCCGAAAGAACCCTTGCCCTCATGACGTCGGACACCCAAGGAACGTCGAACGGATCTTCCGTAATCGCATCGGAGAGGACGGATTCGAAAATGGGAATCCCCTCCGGAACCGGCATGGCGGAAAGGATTTCGAAAGGGTCGACCGTTTCCCCGAGCATGCGGGCAATTCTCGCGTAAGAAACGGCTTCGGCGGGTTTTCCATTTTTGCAGGCAAGGGAAACGAGCCTCGGAAGAAGTGCGGGAATCGAAAAAGTTTTCCAAGCTTCCGAACAAAGGCCGTACGCCCGCTCGGGCGAAACGGCGGAAAAATCGTCGACGAAAGAAGGAATGGTTGACGACGGGGGTCCGAACCGCTCGATTCACGAAGGACATCCGAGAATTCGGACGATTTCGGCGGCGGATTTATCGGAAAGCGAATGCGAAAGCCCGTCCCGAGTGGAAACGTCGGGGATTGCGACGTCCGGAAGGATTTTTTCCGGAACCGCGGGAATTCAGCGGGGACCGGAAGCGAACGCTTCGTCGGACAAGGGGGTTCCGCAGGACGCGATGGACATGGGGGCGTGCTAATGGACGGAAGAGGGTTCCTCGTAAATTCGGGATTCGATCGGATCGGCAATCCCGAGGACGGTTTCTATGGCCCTCGCTTCGGCCAGGCAGCCGACAGCGTCGGCAGCCCCGCCGGGAACCGACCGGAACGCCCGTTCGGCCGCTCGGAAAATTCGGGCGAGCTCGGAAAAAAATTCGACATTCCCGGAAATTTCCGAAACCCACGCGTCTCCGGAAACCCCGAGCAATTGACGGAATGCGGAGAACTCGGCGACCAGTACGGACGCGTCGTCGACATGCCGTCACGCGTCTTCCGAATCCGGCGGGTCGGAGAGAAAGTCGGCGAGGGCGTCCGCATGGATGTGGGAAGAAAGCATTCCGATGACGTCGTTCCGGAATTTTCCGACCTCAAGGGCCGTCGCGAGATTCGTCCAGTACCCGAGAACGAGTCCTTTCGGAACCGACGCGTCATCGTTCCAACGTCCGTCCGCTTCGACAGCGGCAAGGAATCGGAACGCGGAGAGAAGATCGACGGGCGAGCCTCCGTGTGCAAACGCGAGGGCGGCGCCGGAATCCTTGGAAGCCTCCGGGAGCGCGAGCGCGATTCCGGCCTCCAATACCGGATCGGACAACCCGCTGCCGTACGGAAAAAGGTGTCGACCGGAGAGGAAACGGAATCCCTCGAGACATTCGGAACGGTTTCCAGACAGCAGCCATTCGCCCCGAATCGACGCAGCTTCGTACAGTTCGAGCCGTTCGCACTGCAGGACCCACTCGAACGCCTCTTTCCGGTTGCCCGCGGCCATGTGGAACCGCGCCAAATCGGCCGCCATGAAGAGGTTTCCGGCCTCGTAGGCCTTGCGGGCATACCGAATGGCTTCGGCATGTTCCCCGAGACGCGATTTCGCCCTCGCGATAAGTCCCGCGGCATCGGAATCGCCCAAAGCGTCGGCACGGAGATACGATTCCATCGCCGCGCGGATTCCTTCTCAGAAAAATTCGATCGCGAGGGCGACGTTTCCGATAGCGACGGAAAAAGAATCCGGAAGTCCGGAAGTCCGCCGCGCCTCGGACAACGCGAACTCGAGCACGCCTTCGAACCCGATTCCGAATCGCTCGGACCATGTTGACAACTCTCCAACGACGTCCTCGGCGGAATCCGGGAACGTCGCGACTGCGAGCAGGACGCTCCGGAACGCTTCGGGCGGGAGGGATGGGGTCGCGAGGGCGACGAATACCGCTTCCATGGGTAATCCGTAAGTCAAAAGGATCCGCGAGAGCGGCACGACGTCCTTTTGGCGGCAATGGCTGATGGCGGCGTCCAACACTCCATCCAAGGCTTCGTCGCTGAGCTTCGTTTCCGAAAGGAGCGTTTCCACGAGGAAAAGAAGGGCGAGCCGTTCCGGAACGGAACCCGAAATTCCGGAGGTACCGTACCGGGCATGCATGATGACGGAACGGATTTCGGACTGGGAATGCCCGTTCGAAACCTCCTCCCGGAGTGCCCAGTACCATTCGGTCACGACGCTCGGAAGCATTTCGAATTTCCGGGTTTCGTTCTCCCGATCGCGAAGGAAAAAGGCGGCGGCGTCGACGAGCGGGTCGCTTTCGATACCGGTTTCGTGCGAATCGTCGGCCTCCGTCAGGCGTTTGGAAAGATCGGAGACGGTACCGAGCACGTCTTCGTCGTCTACCGAACCGAACCGGTAACAGAGTGCCGAAAGCGGAACCCCGATAGCGTCCTGAAGGCTCGTAAAGGCGATTCCGGATTCTTGGCGGATTTTGGCAAACGCGTCCGTCGTGGATTGCTCGGATTCTCGATACGCGATCCGCCGAACGCTCGAGCGGAGAAAATCCTCTATGTGCTCCACCCCTGCCCTCTCGGCGACGGCGGCGACGGCTTCGGCGTAGGGCGAATAGATTTCACTCAAGACGGCGAACAGAACGTCCTTCGTTTCCGAATTCGCCTCCCCGTCGTTCGGATCCGGCAAGAGCGCGGCGATTTCGGCCAAATACCGAAGCGCGAAATCCTTGAGCGACAGCTCGATGGCGCCGAATTGGAGGAGCGAGAGCCGATATTCGAACGCATCGTCGTCGAACGGGATTTCCCCGCGCTCCTGCGCGGCTACGAAGGTTTCGAATTCATTCCGAATCCATGTCTCCGCCCGATCGGACAACGCCTTGTCCAACGAAGCGGTATTCCCGGAGATTTCCCGGTACGCCATGAAACGGCTGATGGTAACGAGGTCACGAGGAAAGGAAAGATCGTCGATTTCCGGAAGGACGAGGGCACCCTCGGTTACCGACTGAACGTAGATTCGGAAATACCGCATGGAAGCGGGTCCTCTCCCCATCTCATGGGAGCGGCGGGCGAGTTCGGAAAGTATGTCCGTTTCCTGGAATTCCTTCCATCCCTCTTCGAGCATTCGCAACCCTTCTTCGGGATTTCCCGTTCGAAAAAGAAGGTTCGCCAGGGATACGACGCACGCGGGATTGTCCCGAAGGATACCGTCGCGGTACGCGAGCGCCGCGCCCTCCAAATCGCCCACCCCCTCCTGGTCGAGATTCCACTCGGCGAACCGTCCGCGAAGGTAGCATTCCCGGCCGCTCGTATTGCCCACGAGCGTCTCTCGGGTAATCAAACAATCGGAAAGGAGGCTGATAGCGTAGAGCGCCGAGTCCCAGGCTTTGGGGTCGGCCTCGTCCCGAACCTGCATTTCCTCGATTCACGTGGCGAAATTTTCGAGATACGGCTCCCAAAACGGCTCCGGATCCGCATGCGCGCTCCGGATAGCGGCAACTTCCGCCGAGGCGCGCAGGCTCCGTTTTTCGAGAAGGGCGTATGCCATGCCCTCCAGCACCTCGGGTCGGCTGACGTCGAATCCGAACGCGCGCAATTCCGAAGCGTCAAGCCTGTGAACGTACGTCTGGAACGCCCGGAGGAACCGCTTCCGCCCATCCCCGGAACGATCGGACAAAATGCGGCCGACCGATTCGGCGACCGCGTTCATCCGTACCCCTTTTTGGAACCGCGCGTATTCCGGCGCCGCCGTTCCGAACCGGAGAATGTTCGGATCGAAGCCCGAATAATCGTGTCCGTGTACGGGCATGAACGTCCCGCGAACGTCCGCGGCGTCCGCTCCGAGCGTTTCCGGACAATCGTCCGCGTTCCTTATCCCCCCCATGTTCCGAATGCGTAAAAAAAACGACTCCTTACGTCTCTTATAAAGCAAGGAGTCGTTTTGTCAACACCATTTCCCCTTACTTCGCCGCAGCGATTGCCGCGTCGAGAATGGCGAAGAATTCCTCGGAACTTTTGAACTCGACGATTTTT
>CAZINU010000003.1:24428-78818 GCA_964540725.1 uncultured Candidatus Peribacteria bacterium | reverse complement strand
CTCGGAACCATCCGGGATACCGTCAGCGCGACGTCGGCCGCATGAGGCGTCCCCGCGGCCGTGATTTCCGCGAAACAGCAAGCCTCGGCCGTTCGCCAACAGGCGGCGCTTGAGAAGTACCGGCAACTCCAAGCGAACAAGGCGTTGAACGACGCTCAAAGGCATTCCGAAATGGCGGACTACGTTAACGGACAAAGGACTTCGGGTCTGACCGATGGAGAGGTTTGAGCAGCCATCCGGGCGAGTGGCGAAACCTCCGTTACCGATTCCGACGTGAGCGGGTATATGGACGGTTACCAATCCTCGAACGGCTCGACGAATTCGGCGGGACAATCTTCCTCCAGACCGCCTTCCCCCTCGTCCTCCGCAAGAACGAATACCTATTCTCAAGAAGAGGTCAACGCTTGATTCAGGGATATTGGCCGACAATTCAATAACGTGGCCAATCCGACCGCCGATGCCGCAAAGGAAGCCGTACAGAATCTCCGGAACGAAGGCAAGGTTATCAGTAACGAGCAAATCGCCGAAGCGGCTAGGAATTCTGGAATCGAGGAATTCAGAAACGTTACGTCCAAGGACGTTCAGAACTATATCCAAGGCAAGTAGCGGTACGTTTTTCCAAACCGTTTCCCCGACCGTTCGTTTTTTGCATTCGTCCGTCGAATCCGGTATAATGGCGGAAACTAACGACCCCGCATGTTTCTCCTCTCCACGGCGTCCCTCAAAGGATACGGATTGCACAAAATCTTCCAGCTCGCGAAAGCCGCGGCGTTCGAGGGCGTGTGCCTGGATTTGGATCCGACGAATTTCGATACCGAAAACGCCGCGTACGTTTCCGGTCTGTCGGAAGAATTCGGCCTTCCCGTCGTCGCCGTGACGGCCTACGAACGGAAAATGGATGCCGACGCGATCGTCCGGGTTGCCGATTTCGCGGCGGCGGTGGGCGCGAAGGCGGTCAATTTCTATCCTCCCCACCGGCTCGACAAGGACGGAACGTGGTTCAACGAAGACCTTCCGAAGGTTGCCGCAAGCCGAAAAGACCTGATTTTCTCGGTCGTCAACGTCGAACCGAAGACCATTCTCTTTTTCATTCCCGAATATAAGGACGCGACGCTCTCGTCCATCAAGAAGCTCACGGGAAAAACGACCCTCCACGTTTCGAACGTCGACCCGGAAACCGGGGTCGATCTTATGAAAACGTTTACCAATCTCGGCAATACCATCGTCAACGTACTCCTTTCCGACCGGTCGGGCGGAAAGACCGACCTGCTTCCCGGAAGGGGGGACGCGCCGCTTGAAAGCCTTCTTATCAAGCTTCGTGACGCCGGGTATAAGGGCGATTTCACGCTCAAAGTTTCGCCCAAGGAACTCTCGGCCGGAGACGACGATGCCGTTTTGAAGAAACTCGCCGAAGCGAAGGCGTACTTCGAGAAACACGCTCCGGCGGCATAGCGTCGAATCGACGTTACCGAAAAATCCGCAGTCACCTGCGGATTTTTTTATAAGAAAGCCCCCGTCCGTGGACGGGGGCGAGGATTGGCGCGTGCGACGAATTACGCGCGATCGTCGTCTGCCGACAAGTATTGGGCGATTTCGGCATGCCGGGCCCGAGCTTCGCCGAAGAGCGCGAAGATGGGGTCGAGCGCCTGATAGGCCGTCGGATTCTCCCGATACGCGGATTCCCACCCGTCGAGCACTTGCGGGGGCAGGAGGCTCAGGTATTCGGGAAGGGCATCGAGGGGTTCGGATCCGATCGGCTGCAGGACCTTTTCCCTTCCGGGTTTCGCTTCGCCCGTCGGATCGTGCATTACCCGGGAGAGCCGCACTTCTTGATACGGCCCGATCGGAACGATCGGCGAGCTGATGCGGAGCTCCATATGGAATGGCAACGAAATGATTCCGCCACTCGCGGGAAGGTCAATGTCGACCAGGAGGGTAGGGTTCCCGGCCGTTCCGTCAGGAGCGTCGCCGAGCTCGCGCCCTTGGGTTTCGACGATCTTCCCGGTGAATGTCCCGCCCTTGGCCCAGGGTTCGAACCCGATACTGAACCATTGGCGCAGTTTTTCGGCCCGTGCGTGGGGATCCTTTTGTCTTTTCATGGCACTGTCTCCTTCGTAGTGTGTCCGATCATTTTTATAATGAATATACGTTTTTAGTCAATAAAAACTCCGAACGCAAGTTCGGAGTTTGTTCCGGACGTTTGGCGGCTACTCCCGAATTCCCACTTCTTTCACGTACTTTCTCGCAATGCCGGCAAGACGTTCGAGTTCCGGTCTGGAAAACGGATGTCCGTGGAAATGGGGGTCTATCATGTGTCCTTGCCCGGGATGCCGGAAGTTCTGGAGGAAGTACCGCCTCGCTCCGGAAATCGACCTCGCGATCGCCTCGACGTCGGCTTCCGAGTGTTCGCCCTTGGAGACGGTCGTCCGAAATTCGTAGTCCGCTCCCGAAGCCATGACGATTCGGGCAGTTTCGGCCACCTTCGAGGCATCGGCGCGTTCGCCGCAGAGCGTCGCGTACCGGTCGGCCGTTTGCTTTACGTCGACCGCGAAATAATCGACGAGGCCTTCTTTCGCCAATGACGCGACCATTTCGGGATTATGCCCGTTCGTATCGAGTTTTACGAGGAATCCGTGCTCTTTGATTTTCCGGACGAAATCCGGCAAGTCCCGATGCATGGTCGGTTCGCCGCCGCAAATCGACACGCCGTCGAGCTTTCCTTTCCGGGTATCGAGGAATCGGAAGAACGGCTCCAGGGGGATGAACGAATCGCTTATCATGGAAATCCGTTCCGGAAGGACGAATTCCGGATTGTGGCAATACTTGCACCGAAGCCCGCAACCGGGAAGGAATACGATGCACGCGGTTTTGCCCGGGTAATCGACGAGCGTCAGTTTCTGGACTCAGGAGAGGCGCATGGGAATGGCATGAAAAGGAAATCGGGACGGAGGCGTTCGGATTCGCCGACGTTTCGCGAGGGCGGGATTTCGGAATCCCGGACATGATATTCGAATCTTTCGAAAAACGGAACGGGAAGAATTCCCGTTCCGTTTTTGCTCGGCGCTATGCCGAGTAGGCTCCGACGAATTCGGAGTTCGCGCTCGCGCATTCGCTGAAGTACGTGCGGGAGTAGAATTCCGACTTCTTGCCGTTATTGAAGAAGCTGACCGGCCGGTGGTAACCCATGACGCGGGTGTAGATTTCGCACCGGGTGCGCTTGATTTCGCGTCCGTCCGGAGCGAAGAAGACTTCGTACATATCGGGGAAAGGGGGAGGGGATAATAAGGGAGCGTCTCCGGCGTTCTACGCCGCCTTCATGGCTTCGAGTTTCCGCTCGTCCGAGGTGTGTTTGGCCCGGGTTTCGATATCGAACGCTTGTCCGCCCGAGTATCCCGATTCCGCGTCGCACTTCGGGCAGTAGTCGTGTTCGCCGGCGACGTACCCGTGCTTCGGGCAAATGGAGAACGTCGGGGTGATGGTGATATAGGGGAGCTGGTAGTTCGAAAGCACCTTCTTTACGAGCGACTTGCACGCCTCCGCGTCGGTAATGCGCTCGCCCATGTAGAGGTGGAGGACCGTTCCGCCCGTGTATTTGCACTGGAGGTCGTTCTGGTATTCGAGCGCTTCGAACGCGTCGTCGGTGAATTCGACCGGAAGTTGCGTGGAGTTCGTATAGTACGGATTCTCCGGAGTGCCCGATTGGATGATTCCCGGAAGCTGTTTCTGATCTTCTTTCGCAAAGCGGTAGGTCGTTCCTTCCGCCGGCGTCGCTTCGAGGTTATAGAGATTGCCGGTCTCTTCTTGGTATTCCTTGAGAATTTCGCGCATGTAGTCGAGAATTTCGGTCGCGAACGCCATGCCCCACTCGGTCGAAATGTTTTCTTTCCCGTTCGTGAAATTCATGATGGCTTCGTTCATGCCGTTGAGCCCAATCGTCGAGAAGTGGCTGCGGAACGAAGGGAGATACCGCTTGGTATACGGATACAGTCCGCGGTCGCGCCAGTCCGAAATGACCTTGCGCTTGATTTCGAGCGATGCCTTCGAGAGGTCCATGAGGTGCCGTACTCGGTGCTTGAACCCATCGGCGTCGCCCTTGAAAAGGTAACCGATCCGGGCCATGTTCAGCGTGACGACGCCGATGGAACCGGTCATTTCCGCCGATCCGAAGAGGCCGCCGCCGCGCTTCAGGAGCTCGCGCAGGTCGAGCTGGAGCCGGCAGCACATCGACCGGACCGCGCCCGGCTTGTACGCGCCTTCGTTCGGAACCATCCGAACGTTTCCGTCCGCGCCGCGCACCCGCTTGTACTGCGAGCCGATGAAGTTCTGAAAATACGGCAATCCGTATTTGGCCGTCATTTCGAAGAGGGGAATCGTATTGGGGTGGTCCCAGGGGAAGTCCTCGGTAATGTTGTACGTCGGGATGGGGAAGGTAAAGACCCGCCCCTTCGCGTCCCCGGCCGTATAGAGCTCGATCAGAACCCGGTTGATGAGGTCCATTTCTTCCTGGAGTTCCCCGAATTTCTTCTCGTACGTGCCGGCGTCGTACCCTCCCAGGTGAAGGGCTTTGTCGCGCAGGTCTTCCGGACATACCCAGTCGAGGGTGATGTTGGAAAAGGGGGTCTGCGTTCCCCAACGCGACGGCGTATTCATGCCGAAGATGAAGTTCTGCAGGTTCTGCTGGACGTACTTGTAGACCTTGTCGTCGACGTACGCCTTCTCGGCTTCCGGATTCGGGAACGACATTCCGTATTCGCGGACGTCGGCCTCGGTTTCTTTCCGGTACTTGTGTACGAAGGGGGCGAGATAGGTGTCGAAGCTCGAGAACGCCTGCGCTCCGGCCCACTCGTTCTGAAGCACTCCGATGAAGTTCACCATCTGGTTGACGGCGGATTGGAGGTTCTTCGGAGGAGAGGATTCGATCTTGTTCGGAACTCCGTTGAACCCTTCTTCGAGGAGCGCGCGGAGGCTCCATCCGGCGCAGTATCCCGTGAACATGCCGAGATCGTGAATGTGGACGTCGCCGTTGCGATGGATGTTTCCCACTTCCGCCGGGTAAATGTGGGAAAGCCAGTAGTTGGCCGTGATCTTTTCGGAATTCTTCAGTATGAGTCCGCCGATCGAGTACCCGATGTTGGCGTTTTCGTTGATTCGCCAATCGAGATTGCCGAGATAGTCGTCCATGGTTTTTCCAACCTCGACGACGACCTTTCGGTCGGCGCGCGCCTCGTTGCGTTTTTCACGGTAGAGGATGTACGCTTTGGCGACGGTGTCGTGCCCCTCCTTGATCAGGACTTCCTCCACGGAATCCTGGACAGTTTCGACGTCCGGAATTCCGCCCCCGGTCTTGGTTTCCGCGATCGAGATGATTTTATCCGTCATTTCCGACACACGGGAAAAGTCCGTTCCGTCGACGGCTTCGATCGCTTTCTTCAGCGCGTTTTCGATTTTTTGGCGCTCGAAGGTGACGATGGTGCCGTTCCGCTTCCGAATCTTGTAGATGGCCATACGGTCCTGGCTTAGGGAGCTTACGCTCCGAAATAAGAGAAATAACGGATTTTTTCATCACTATCCGTTGTGGAAGTGAAATCCAATAAACTATATGTAGTTACCAAATTGGATTAAAAGGCACTATATGTAGTTCTGTAGAAATACAACTTTTTTGTTCGATTTTCCTTCTTCGCCCCATCACGGTGCGGTTTTCGAGCGTCCGCAATTTGATTCCCGTTCGTTTTCCGCTATACTCCGCCCTAATCGACCCTACCATGTCCATGCAGCTCGCCAAGCTCTTCGGTTCGAAATCCCGAACGAAGATATTGGAAAAATTCGTAATCGAGAACGTCTCCGGAAACGGGAAGACGGGATTTTTCATCCGCGAACTTTGCCGGGATTTGGACGAACAGATCAATTCCGTCCGCCGCGAACTCATGAATCTGGAAGACTTGGGAATTCTCCGTTCGAAGGAGGAGAACAAGAAGAAGGTCTACTTCCTGAACCGCCACTGCCCGATCTATCCGGAAATTACCGAGATATTCCTGAAGAACTACGATCCGATCGGTCCGATCGAGGAGTTCTTCAAAGGGCGGAAGACGGTTTCCCTCGTGACCGTCTCCGAAGGGTTGAAAGACCTGCTTTCGACCCCGTCCAACCGCATCGTCGACATTTTCATCATCGGCGAAATCGACCGTATCGAATTTAACAACTTCCTGGAGCGGGCGTTCTTCGGGCGCAAGATCAAATACGCGGCCATGAGCCAGCAAGATTTCGAAGACCGCCTCGAATACAACGACAAGCTCATCGTTTCGATCCTTTCCCAGAAAGACATCAAATTCCTCCGCGATAAAATCGGCGTCCGGGAGATGTTGGTGGAACGTCTTGCATCCGGGCAATAATCACGTTCGTCCGGGGTATCCGAGGGGGGTCGGTTCCGAGAGGGAAAATCGATTTGCTTTTCCGGACACTTCCCATACAATCCCACGGTCTTTTTTCTTTCCCCTTTCCGCGCGATTCCATGGAAAAACTCGCTCTGAACGGCGTTCTCCGCGACACGTCCGTAAAAACCTCCGCCATCCGGTCGGAAAAAATGGTGCCCGCCGTCGTCTACGGCCACAAGCTCGCACCGATCCACGTTTCGGTTCCGAATTCCGAATTCCTCCGCACGTTCCGCAAGGGCGGCCACACCCACCTCGTCGAACTTTCCGTCGAAGGAAAGAAGCATACCGTCCTCATTCACGAAGTTCAGAAACACCCGGTTTCCGGAGACTTCCTCCATATCGACTTCTTCGCGGTGAGCGCGAAGGAGAAGATTCACGTCGCCGTTCCGGTCCACCTGGTCGGACAGTCCCAGGCCGCCGTCGAAGGCGCGCTCGTCGAACTCAATCTTCACCAAATTGACGTTAAGGTCCTCCCCTCGGATCTCGTCGACGCCATCGAAGTCGATATCTCCTCCCTTCAGAAGGTGGGCGACATCATCCACGTTTCCGACATCGCCGGCAACTACCCGAAGTTCGAAATCCTTACTCCGGCTACCGAAGCCGTCGTCGCCGCCCATACCGCGAAGCCGAACCGCGACGCCGAAGAAGAGGCCGCTCCCGCTGCTGAAGCCGCTCCCGCCGCCGAAGCTCCCAAGGCCGAGTAGTCGCGCGAGTTCGAAAAAATCCGAGGTCCGGCCGAATTCTCCGCCCCCCCTTCCGGGAGGGCGTCCAAGAATTCGAAACCGGACCTTTTCCTTCTCCATCCTTCCCATGCTCGTCAAGCTCGTCGGCTCCGGAGCCGACCTCAAAACTTTGGAAGATTCCGTTTCGAAGGCCCTTTCCGAACTTTCGTTGAATGACTTCGTCCGCGTTGAGACGACCGACGACGAGGCTTATAAGGCCGAGCTCGGCATATCCGCGCTTCCGGCGCTCTGCATCGAGGAAGACTCCATCGATTTCCGCGACATGATCTTCGAGGGAACGGTCCCCGAGGTTTCCGAGCTCGTGTCGGTATTCGCTTCGATCTTCGGTTCCGATACCGCGTCCGGCTGTTCGTCCGACGCTTGCGGATCCGGCTGTTCGGGATGCTCCCACGGATAAGGTTCCCGCCCCCGCGCTTTTTCCGTTCAATCCTTGATTTTTTCCCGCCAAGGGTATAATCGGCCGTTATCCGTAACGGCCTTTTCTATGCAGATACTCACACGTTTCGCCCTGTTCTTCGCTACGAACATCGCCGTCATCGTCGTTATCACGGCGGTGTCGTTCGTTCTCGAACGGTATTTCGGAGTTCCCGTTTCGGCCATGGCCGGATGATACGCTCCGCTCGCCCTTTTCGCTCTCGTGTACGGGTTTCTCGGAGCTTTCGTCAGTTTGTGGATTTCCAAATGGATGGCGAAAACCGCGTACGGAATCGAGATCATGTCCGAAGAGCGCTTGATGGACTATGCCCCCAAGGAGCAGCTCGTCTACGCCACCGTCGCCCGTATCGCGCGCGACAGCGGCATCGCGATGCCCGAGGTTGGCATCTACGAATCCGACGACCCGAACGCCTTCGCGACCGGAGCGACGAAAAATTCCTCCCTGGTCGCCGTTTCCACCGGACTCCTTCGGGCCATGTCCCCCGAAGAAATCGAGGGGGTGGTCGGTCACGAAATGGCGCACGTCGCGAACGGCGACATGGTGACCATGGCCCTCGTCCAGGGCGTCATGAACGCGTTCGTCATCTTCTTCGCGCGCGTTATCGGCGGATTCGTCGATAAGGCCATCTTCAAAAGCGAGGAACGCGGATGGGGGTACTACCTTTCCGTCATCGTGCTCGAAATCGTTCTCGGCATCCTCGCTTCGTTCGTGGTGTCGTGGTTCTCCCGGCATCGCGAATACCGTGCCGACGAAGGATCCGCCCGATTCCTCGGCCGCGAAAAAATGATCGCGGCGCTGAAGCGGTTGCGCTCCGTGCACGAAACGACCGAAACTCTCGACGACGGGAAGCTCGCCGCTTTCAAGATTTCCACGAAAACCCCGTTTCTCGCCCTCCTTTCGAGCCACCCGCCCCTGGAGGACCGTATCGCGAACCTCGAATCGAAGCACGTCTTCTAAAACGTCCTTCCGAAACGGAAAACCGCCCGGAACGGGCGGTTTTTTAAGGCGTGCGCCAGGGCTCCGGAGGCGTTTCGGTTCGATGGCTCGACGACTAGTTGTTCATCGAAAGCTTCGTGGAAATGACGTTGAAGAGCATGCCGAATACGACCATGCCGTAGAGCGTGTTGACCCCCATCGCGAAGCGCTGGAGCGCCGTTTGCGGGCTCGCGTCGATTCCGAGGCCGGAAATCGTGACGAGGGAATTGAAGAAGTAGCTCGAATAGTCGGTCAGATCCGCGATCATCCGGGCATTCGAGGGGGCGAAGAAGTCGGCCATCCAGTAGACGCTCGCGAAGAGCGCGACCGAAAGGAAGCAGGTGATGGCGAGGCGCCCGAAGCTCGTTCCATAGGTTGAGATGCTTCGGAAGAGGGCCATTCCGAACCATCCCCCGAATTTCCGCTCGAAGAACAGGTGGTGCCTTCGGATGTCCATCCGGACGACGTAGAGTTCCATGACGCGTTCGGACATGGAAAGGTTTTTGTACGTGCGTTCGAGGAAGTGGACGTAGTATTCGCACAGATACAGGAATGCCCGAACTTGGTTGATGTGTACCCGATTTTCCAGGAGCCGAAGCCGGAGTTCGACGTTTTCGAAGGCGGTCCGAAGATATCCGAACATGCCACGCTGCCGTATGCCCTTCGAAACGTCGTCGGCAATCTGCCCGTGCGTAACCGTAACGATCTGTTCCTCCATTTCGTCGACGAAACTTCGGAACAATCTCCGCATTTCGGGGGTTTCGAGCGAAAACAGGCGGGTCTTCGTAACGATCGCGTAAAAAAGGGCCGTTAGCCGCCGTTCCGTCCCATGGTCGGTTCCGTGAAGCTCTTCCCGAAGGAACGCGTCGGTTTTCTGAAGGAGTTGCCGCTCTTCGGCGTCTTCCTGAAGGACGAAGTGCCGGATGCTCGAGAGCGAAAGGGTTCCGGTATTGGGATCCGACAGGCTGTCGGAAGCATTCACCTTCGCGAGAATCGCGTCCTCGCTGATCGAGGGCGCCGTATCCGTTTGGGGAGTCTCCTTTTTTCTCGGCATAAGAATCGTTGGGACGTACGAAATTATGGTACCACTTCGTTCCCGCTCTTTCAACGTTTTCGGCTTGCGCTTTTCGAAAAAACGTTCGGGAAACGAAGAAAACGCGCGTCCGTTTCGGAGGGGGGTGGATTCCGATCTCCCGGACGTGCGGCGCGGGAGCCTTTCGGAAACAAAAAAGAGACCCCGTTTCGGGGGTCTCAGGAAAGGGCGATGACCGTCGCGATGGCAACGAATATCCATGCGCGTACGGCCGGAGCGTCGTGTGGAATGATCCGCTCGTGGTACCGGTGGACCAGCCAGGCCATCGAGACGGCGCCGAAGAATACGCCCGCGAGGAGGGCGATCCGCGACGTTTCGTCCGACAACACCATGACGGCGGCGGTATTGGCGACGTAGTCGTCCGACGAACTCATGGTGAAGGTCACGAACTGCAGGACGAACGGATTGGCGGCGAACCGTGCGTATATGCCGGAAGTCCGGTCGCTCCCGTCCGGTTCCCCGGTCGTTTCCGTTCGGTCCGGACCGTTTCCCCGAAGTCGCGAGACGAAGGCTTTCAGCCAATGTCCGTCCGGAAACGTATTCCAGGCGACCGCGAGAAGCGCGGCGACGATAATCCAGCGGAATTGCCGGATCCACTCGGCGACGACGGCGCCTCCCACGTAGGTGACCGCCGCCATGACGAGAACGGACGCGTAGAGTCCCAGGTGGGTCAGTGCGCGTTTCGACGCGGTGTTTGCTGCCGAGAGGTTTCCGGCGAACAACACGGCATCGTCGAATCCGGTCGCGTGCCAAACGAACACTCCGACGGCGAAGGCCGTGGCGAACCGCCATTGCGACGAGAGCGACGCTTGCCAAAAGAGAATGCTTTGGCCGAATTGCGACCAAAGGAGGCCGAGCAGGAGGAATCCCGCCGCGGCCGCCAAGAAGTGCTTGGTGGACGTTGTCACGGGAAATCTCCTTTTCGTATGAAGTGGGGTGTGTTTTCGGAGGCCTCGGGGCCTCGGGGAGTTTATATCCCGAAAAACCGAAACGTCAATCGGGCCGCCGCCGGAATCCGCATTTTCCCGGGTGCGGGCGGGGACTTTCGGACGCGAACGAAAAACCGCCACCCCACGGATGGCGGAATCCGGTCTCCGAGACGTGGCGCTAGACTCGGATTTTCTGAATCGTCTCGCCGTACTTCAGGCATTTTTCCGTAACCATTTTTCCGGTCATTCCGGAGAGGAGCGGAAGCCAGCCGAGGAGACCGAGCCAGAAGGCGACGTCGATTCCGGCGGGGGCGGAGGTTTGTTCCGGCGCCCCTGCCAATTCGGAGGCGCTCAAAGTGCCCGTTTCCGGTTCTCGGGCGACTTCCGGAACGGGGCGGGTGTCGGTAACGGAGAACGAGAGCGCGAAGAGGAAGACCGCTCCGGCGATTTGCGCGCGCCGAACGTGCGAACGCTTCATAGCACACCATCCGGCCATCGCCACGGCTCCGGGAAGGACCGCGAGGGCCCCGAGCGCGTATTCCGCGTACGTGGCGCCCGGCTCGCCGAGGGCGGAAGCGAAGGGCAGGGCGTAATCGGGCGCGGCCAGAACGAAGAGCGCGCCAAGGGAAAGGCCGAAAAGGGCGCGAACCGAACGGATGGTCGCGTCCGATGGGCGGGAGCGGAGGAATTCGATGAATTTGAGCATGATGGAAAAGAAAGGGGAGCGTTTCCGATCTTCGGTTCCGGGTTGGCCGGGCTTCGAAGGGATTTTCCGGCGTACCCGGGAAATCCGGAAACCGACGCGCTCCGTTTATACCCGCTTCGACCCCGAAATCAAGCATCCGAACGTCCGATTCGTCCCGTCCGGCGGAATCGCCCCCGAAAACCCTTCCTTCCCTTTGATTTCGGCTTCCTTCGGGATATAATCGCGCGAGACCGAATATTGGAGAACCGTCCATGTCCCGAAAGAAAAAATCCCAGACCTCCGGCGTCGGCCGGGAATTCCGCAGCATCGTATTCTGATGGTTTCTCCTGTTCGTGGCGGCCATCGTCTTTTTCGGCGAATCGTCTTCGCTCGTCGGCGGAATGATCGAATCGGCCCTCCGCTCCCTCCTCGGGGAATTCTACAAGGCGTTTTTCGTTCCCATCGTCGCGCTCGTCGCCGTGGGAATCATCTTCGGGCGGCTGGCATGGAACTCCGCCCGCTTCTTCGGACTCCTGCTTTTTTGGATTTCCGTCGCTTCTCTCTCGGAGCGGTGGGATTTTTCCCGAGCGAACGGGCTGTTCGATTCGTACGGCCTCGTAAAGGACCTTTTCGGCGACGTTCCGGCCATACTGTTTTTTGTCGGAGCGCTCCTCGTTTCCCTCTACCTGACGCTTCGAATCTCGTACCGGAAAGTATTGTCCCACCTCCATTCCAAGCTCCCCTCGGTCGAGACCGTCAAGGGTGCGGTGCGCGATTTCCGGAGCGAAGAACGCGACGAGCCCGTTTCGAGAAACGACAAGAAGCTGAAGGCCGAGTACGAAACCAAGCGGAAGGAAATCGAGGCCGAGCTCGAAAAGATCCGAAAAGAGCGCGAGCGCGAGAAACGCGCCGAATCCAAGCCCGCCCCCCAGCTCTCGCTCTCGAACGCCGAACGCCACATTCCGATCGAAACCAAAAAACCCGCTTCGAAGGGGCTTTTCGGCGCCATGTTCGGCACGGCGGAAGAGGGGAAGGGGATTCCGGAGTCGCCGAAAAGGCCCGACCATTCCAAAGGGGCGCCCGATTTCGGGAATTGGGATTTTCCGAAGACGTCGCTTTTGTCCGAAGTGAAACACGGAAGCGCCGTGAGCGAATCCGAAATCCGCGAAAAATCCCTCCTCATCCAAGAGACGCTCCTGCAGTTCGGAATCAACGTGCACATGGCCGGCGAGAAGGTCGGGCCGACGGTCGTGCAATACCGGCTCGATCCGGCCGACGGGGTGCGGCTCTCGAAGATCGAAGGATTGAAAAAGGACCTGACGCTCGCGCTCAAGGCGAAATCCATCCGCATCCAGGCGCCCATTCCCGGGGTCGGACTCGTCGGTATCGAGGTGCCGAACGACCGGCGGGACATCGTCGGCATCCGCGAAGCGCTCGAACACCGCCACTTCACCGAACACAAGTCGAAGCTCGCGTTCGCGCTCGGAAAAGACCTGTCCGGCGACATCGTCGTGGGCGACATGGCCAAGATGCCGCACCTCCTCATCGCCGGACAGACCGGCTCCGGAAAATCGGTCGGAATGAACGGGCTCATCCTCTCGCTCCTCTATAAGAATACGCCGTCCGACCTCCGTATGATCATGATCGACCCGAAGCGGGTCGAACTCGGGGTGTACGACGGGATTCCGCACCTGCTCACGCCGGTCATCAGCGATGCCGACAAGGCGCTCAATTCCCTCAAGTGGGGGGTTGCCGAAATGATTCGCCGGTACGACGTATTCAAGACGAACCGGGTTCGAAACTTGGCCGAATACAACGCCAAGGTCGGAAAAAAAGAGCGGCTTCCCGCCATCATCGTGATTATCGACGAACTCGCCGACTTCATGATGAGCGGAAATAAAAAAGAAATCGAAGGCGCCATCAACCGCATCGCGCAGATGGGGCGCGCGGCCGGCATGCACTTGGTCGTCGCGACCCAGCGTCCTTCCGTCGACGTCATTACGGGGCTCATCAAGGCGAACATCCCCTCCCGAATCGCCTTTACCGTCGCGTCGCTCGTCGATTCGCGCACTATCCTCGACCGCCAGGGCGCCGAAGATCTCCTCGGCATGGGCGACATGCTCTACAGCCCCGTCGGTTCGATGGCCCCCGACCGCATTCAGGGCATGTACGTCAGTACCGAAGAGGTCGAATCGGTCGTCCATCACATCAAGCTCACGATCGACCCCGAAATGCTCGAAGACCTCTACGATCCGACCGTGGTCGAAGGCGAGAAATCGAACTTCGAGGGCGGGGTCATCGACGGCGGGGGAATGGAGGAGGATCCGAAAGTCCTCAACGACGCCATCGAATTTTTCCGCTCCAAAGGAAAGGCGTCCACCTCGATGCTCCAGCGCCACATGGGCCTCGGGTATTCCCGAGCCGCCCGCGTGATGGATATTTTGGAAAAAATGGGAATGGTGAGCGAGGCGAACGGATCGAAGCCGCGGGATTTCCTGGGGTAGGGGAATTTTCCGCCCCAATCCGCCGCAAGACGGTCGCCGCGATTGCGGATCCGACATCGGGAACCGGGCGCTCCGGACGCGGGCCGGGCTTTCGATCCGGACGGACGGTTTTTACGAGTGGGGACCGGGAACCGCGCTCCGGACGCGCCGCATCGTAGCGTCGATCGCCCGCTGTCGGATTTTTCCGTTTTCGACGATCCGATCCATTTCTCCTTCGGTTTCGATCCGGCTCGTCAGTACGGAAAGGTAGTCCGCTTCGTCGTGCGAAAGCCGGTACTC
This sequence comes from uncultured Candidatus Peribacteria bacterium, assembly GCA_964540725.1. Taxonomy (GTDB): domain Bacteria; phylum Patescibacteriota; class Gracilibacteria; order BD1-5; family UBA2023; genus JANJWP01. The sequence continues at coordinate 64,743 of CAZINU010000003.1, read as the reverse complement.
CGCCAAATATTCGTACACGTCCGGAAAATCTTCGGCGGGAAACCGTTCCAAAAGCAGTTGGACCAGGTCGAAATAGCTGGCGTTGACGAGGCCGGAATTGGCGAACTCCGGACGGACGCCGACCGCGTGGAGGGTTTCGTATACGTTCAAAAGCAGGAAGAACGCCGGCGTCCGGGTGACGATCGGGGCCGATTCGGAGATTTCCCGTTCCAAAAGGCGCGCCGCATCCAGAAGGAATTTTACGGCGAGTGCCCGCTTCGGAACGGAGGTGCCGCCCTCCTTTCTTGGGAGTTCGCGTATCCGGTCGTAGAAAGAGAGGAAATCCGGATCCGAGAGGTATGCCGGACGTTTCTGCGCGTAGAGGGTCACGGCCTTTTTTTGCGACAGGAAAATCCGGACGTAGGCCCGAATCCATTCGGGAAGCCGGACACGCTCCGCGTATTTTCCCGATTGGGCCGTTTCTTCCCGGTCGTCGAGTCCGGGAGCCTTTTCGGGATCGGCGTACTCGAAAGTCTCCGACAGGAGTTTGTCGAGCGCTTCCCAATTGCCGGACGCGAGCGCCGAGCGGATGAGGGAATTGGCGATATCCGTGACGCGCTCCCAGGGCGCCTTCCGATCGCGGGATACCGTTACGAGAGCCGCAAGGGCTCCGAGTTCGTACTCGGGAAAGCCCCGTTCGCGGACGGACGGCTCGTCGCCGGGGGCGACATGGCCGGATGCTCCGGCGTTAGGTATGCGCATGCTGGATCGTAATTTCGTACGGGCCCATATTACCCCATGTTTTCCGTCCGGGCAAACGAAAAAGCCTCCGAATGGAGGCTCGGATCCCGTTCGGACGTTACCGGATGGGAAGAAGGTACGCGCTGGGCGCGACTCCGGGGTGGGGAATCGTCCGCCCGAACTTGTCGGGAATGGCCGGATCGATGACGACGAAGGCCGTCGCGGCGGTCCAATCGTGCTCGGGAATGCCTTTTTCATTCCATCGGCACATCGGAACGCCGTTTTTATCGATCGGAACGACCCGCCCCATCGCCCTCGCTTGCGCGTGGGACATTTGCCGTTCGAACGGCAAATCGGACAGGGTTTTGAGCCGTTCCACGAATTTTTCCCGGTTTGCGCCAAGATGGGCAAGGCGGTACTTCGGCAGGAGGAGGAAGACGTTCCCCTCGGAACTGAACGTCCGAAAGGCTTGTTTCCTCTTCGTTTTTCCTCTCGGAAGGCTGACTGCCAGCCACTTCATGATGGTTCCCCTTTTGTGTTGCGGGCAAAAATGCCGAGCGGATTATGGTCAAGGGAGTCCGCATGTCAATCGAATATTCGGAACTTCCCGGTTCCGCGCCCCCGCTCCGCTTTGACTCCGCCTTCCTTTCGGCTACAATCCGCACGGATTCACGAAAAACTTCCCCATGAAGCGCATCGATCTCCGAAAGGTCCAGATTCTCAAAATCGTCGTCGAGGAATACCTGAAAACCGGCGACGTGACCGGCTCGAAATCCCTTCTCAAGAAATACGAGATGGGCGTTTCTTCGGCGACCGTTCGAAACGATATGGCCGCGCTCGAGAAGATGGGATTGGTCTACCAGCCCTACAACTCCGCCGGCCGCCTTCCGACCCCCCGGGGGATCCGGGTATTCGTCGATTACCTCATGGAGCACATGGGGGCCCAGTTCATCGAGGCCGAAAACGCCCTCCAGGCGCGAAGCGAAGCCGAACGCCTCGACGACGACCTTTACGCCCTCGTCGCGCGTTTGACGAAAGTGACGAAAGAAATCACCTTCGCCTGCGTTCCGAAATTGGCCGCGAGCTATTACCTCGGCATTGCCGAATACCTCGAACGGGCCGTTCCGGAAATCGGCACCGCCGAGGCGTACCGGGTCATCAAGGTTCTGGAGGACAAGCACCGCTTTCTCGAAGTGTTCCGAAGTCTCGATTTTACCTCGCAGAGCCGGGTCAACGTGTTCATCGGGGAAGAAAACCTCATCCCCGAACTCGAATCGTCCGCCATGGTCGTCAAGAAGACCGAAATCGGCGGGGAAGAAGCCTACGTCGGCATTCTCGGTCCGCTGAAAATGGACTACGCCTTCAATATCGCCGCCCTTCGGCATTTACCGTAATTTTCCATGCTCGCAATTCCCGGTACCCAGACCGTCTCCGGAACCGTTTCCATTTCCGGCTCCAAGAACGCCGCGCTTCCCATGATCGCTGCCGCGCTCCTGTTTCGTAACGCGACGCTCCGGAACGTTCCCGATATCGGCGACGTCCGGACGTTCCTCCAAATCGTCGAAAGCCTCGGGGTGGCCGTTTCGTTCGAAAACGGCGTACTGAAGACCGACACGTCGGCCATGTCCGATTCCGGAATGCGCCAAGATCTCGTAAAAAAGATCCGCGCGAGCATCCTGCTCGTTCCCGCCATGCTCGAACGTTTCGGGAGCGTCGAAATTCCGTATCCGGGCGGGTGCAATATCGGCAAGCGGCCCATCGGCGAACATACCGGAGGACTCTCTTCGCTCGGCTATCGGGTCCACGATTCCGATTCCGGCGTCCGGCTTTCCGGAAAGGCCGTCTCCGGCGATCTCGAAATCGGTATGGGATTCGCCGTGACCGCGACCGAAAACCTTATCATGGCTTCCGTGCTCCGAAACGGAAAAACCCGCCTCGTCCTTTCCGCCATCGAGCCCCACGTCATGAACTTGGTGGCCTTTCTGAACGCCCACGGGGCGAATATTACCGTCCGGTACGACCACACGATCGAAATCGACGGCGTCCCGTCGCTCCTCGAAACCGCCGAATTCGACGTCATTTCCGATTACATCGAATCCGGAACCTTCGTCATCTTGGGAGCGATCGCCTCGAAGGATTTCCTCGATATCCGGAACGCCCGGCAGAACGATCTTCGGAGTTTCCTGGGAAAGTGCCGGGAGGCCGGAGTGAAATTCGAGGATTTGGGGAACGACACCCTCCGCGTGTACCGGAGCGTCGATTCGCTCAAAGCGGTCAAAATGCAGACGAACGTGTTTCCGGGATTCCCCACCGATCTCCAGTCGCCCTTCGCCATTCTCATGACCCAGTGCGAAGGCGTGAGCCGGATTCAGGAAATCATGTTCGAAGGGCGCCTGAATTGGCTCGTCGAAATCGAAAAAATGAAGGGGCACGTCGCGCTGATGAATCCTCACGAAGCCCTCGTGTTCGGAAAAACCCGCCTTCGCGGAACCACGGTTTCCTCGTGGGACCTCCGGGCCGGAGTCGCCATGATTCTCGCGGGCCTCGTCGCCGAGGGCGAGACCCGCATTACGAACGTCGAGTACATCGAGCGCGGGTACGAGGATATCGTCGGAAAAATCCGTTCCCTCGGCGCGGTCGTAGAGAAGGTCGAAAGCGTTTCCTAACCGTCTTTTCCATGTCGTTCGTCGGTTTTTCCCTCGTATTCTTCGGAATCGTCGTCATCGCGGCGCCCGAAATCATCGCCTACGTCATCGGCGTCCTCCTCATTCTCGCCGGAGCGAACCTCCTCCTGCTCTCGAAGGCGGTAAAGGACGCGTCCAAGCCGGGAGGCGGCGATTCGTCCGTATTCCGATTCGGCGAATACGAAATTTTCCGTAACCGCAAATAGCGTGCTTGCGGCGACGGCGGCTTTTTTCGGAGCGGCGATTCCCATCGTTTTGTGGGGGTACGCTTTTTCGTACATGGATGCCGACCGTTTCAACGCCCGTCGGTTTTTGTTCGGTGCGTTCGCCGGAGCGGTCGCGGTCGTTCCGGTCGCGTTCATGCCCGAAATGCTCGATTTCCTCTCGCTTTCCGGCTCCAACGTTTTCCGTTCCGTCGCTTCGCGCGCCGGAGGTTTTTCCGGAGCGTTCGGCTTGGGGGTGTTCCTGTCCATGACGGCCGCGCTCGTATTCCTTGCCGGATTCCTCCTGCGTTCGGCCGAGATTTTCCGAAACGTCCGCCCCTATCTCCGAAGCCTTTTTGCCGTCTTTCTCTCCGTTCCGGTTTTTGCCGCCCTCCTCGCAATCGCCCCTTCGCCACAGGCCGGAGGACGGGAAATCGCCATCGCCGGGGCGGCCTTGGCCGGTTTCGCCTCCGTCGCCCTCGCGTACTTCGTCGTCGCGGCCGTCGAGGAAGGAGGGAAGCACCTCGCGTCCTTTTCTTCGACCGATCCCGAATCCCTCGCCCTGAAAGCGCCGTTGTACGCCGCCTTCGCGGGGCTCGGTTTCGCTTTCGCGGAGAACGCGCTCTATCTCTTCGCCATCGCGAACGGAACCGGTGACGGGTTCTTCTCGACCCTCGCGTCGAGATCGTTTTTTTCGGTCGTCATCCACGTTTTTTGCGCGGTCGTCGTCTCGGTCGGCCTCGCTCGGTCGCTTCGCGTCGGTTCGGCCGGATGGCGCGCCGTCAAAACCGTCTTCGCCGCCTTCGCGTTCTCGCTCTTCCTTCATGCGGCTTTCGACGTTTCGGTAACGTACGGGTGGAACGCCGTCGTGTTCCTGTATTTGGCGTTTTCGTACGGGTACGTCACCCGCGCGTTCGCGAAAGAGCCGATTCCTCCGCCCCCCCTCCGGCCCCGTTCCCCGTCCGCCGAACCTTCGTCCGCGTAATGCCCGGGACCGTCCGCCGTTTCGCTGACGACGTCCGACTTCCGATTTTACCCTCCGCATGGCCCAAACGTTTTTCCAGCATCCCGCCGCCCGAACGGCCGAAATCCTCTCCGATCCCGAAGCGCTCGGTCGGGGGGATATTCCGGAACTCCGGGACCTCTTGCGCGAACATAACCGGCTTTATTACGTCGAATCGGCCCCGGTCATTTCCGACGTCGAGTACGACCGGCTTTTCAAGCTCCTCCAGGCGTTTGAAAACCGGTACGGCGAATACGATGCCGAATCCCCGACGTCGCGCATCGACGTGTTGCTATCCCGGCAATTCGAGAAAGGGCGGCACGCGCATCCGATGATTTCCCTCGACAATACGTACGATGCCGACGATCTCGCCGCGTTCGAAGGACGTATCCGAAACGTCTTAAAAACGGACGCTCCGCTCGCCTACGTCGCGGAGCTCAAGTTCGACGGGCTCGGAATTTCGATTTCGTATTCCGGCGGACGCCTCGTTCGGGCCCTGACCCGGGGAAACGGCGTCGAGGGCGAAGACGTCACCGTGAACGCGCTCACGATCGCGAACGTTCCCAAATCGATTCCGTTCGCGGGCGATATCGAAATCCGCGGCGAAGTCGTCATGCCGCACGAAGCCTTTCGCCGAACGAACGAGGAACGGCTCCTTTCCGGGGAGAAGCTTTTCGCGAATCCGCGCAACGCGGCGTCCGGAAGCCTTCGCCAGCTGGATTACCGCGTCACCGAGAAGCGGGGGCTCGAATTTTTCGCGTACAGCGTCCCGACGTTCGAAAACGCCGTAGCGGACGGCGCATTTTTCGAACTGCCGGCCGTGCCTTCGAACGACGGAATCCCGAAGGGGTCCGAATTTTCCGCCAAAAGCCGCGCCATCCGAACGTACCGGGAGTACGTCGACGCTCTCGCCGACTGGGGATTCTCCGTTTCCCCGTACGTCTTTTTCGCTCAAGATCTCGAATCGCTCTTGGCGGAAGTGGCGAAATTGACGGCCGACCGCCCCCGATTTCCGTTCGATATCGACGGTCTCGTCGTAAAGCTCGACGACCTGTCCCTTTGGCGCGAACTCTGAACCACCGAGCACCATCCCCGCTACGCCATCGCGTACAAATTTCCGCAGGAACACGTCCGTACCCGCGTTCTCGACGTCGAACATTCCGTCGGACGCAGCGGTGCCGTGACCCCCGTGGCGCATTTGGAGGCGGTGAACGTCACCGGCGTCACGGTTCGTCGCGCGACGCTCCATAACTATGAAGAATTGGCCGCGAAAGACGTCCGAATCGGCGATTACGTGTTCGTCATTCGGGCCGGCGAAGTCATTCCGGAGGTCGTTTCGAGCATTCCGGAACTCCGAACCGGAAACGAACGCGTCGTCGAAGTTCCGAAGGCGTGCCCGAGCTGCGGTGCGGAGCTCAAGAAGGACGAAGGGAAGGTCGCGGTCTACTGCCCGAACCGGGCGGAATGTCCGGCCCAAACGTCCGGATCGCTCAAAACCTTCGCGAGCAAGCATGCCGCGAACATCGAAGGACTCGGCGAAAAGGGCATCGCGCTCTTTCTCGAACGCGGATTTTTGACCGATTTCGCCTCCGTATACCGCCTTTCGAACCGCCGTGCCGAAATTCTCGAACTCGAAGGGTTCGAGACGAAGAAAACCGACAACCTGCTTTCCGAAATCGACCGGAGCCGGTCCATGGAGCTCTCCCGATTGTTCGTCGCGCTCGGAATTCCCGAGGTCGGGCGAAAGACGGCCAAAACGCTCGCCGCGTACGTTGCCGGAAAAATCCCCGAACCCCTCCGGATTCCGGCGAATCCGGGCGAAATCGGCCGGAGCGTCCGTTCGGAACAGCCGTCGCTTTTCGGCGACGTTCCGGGCGGGGAAGGGGGGGCGTTCCCCGAATCTTCCATTCCGTCCGTTCCCGGCGCGACCCGCGCGAACGGGGCCGACGTGCTGGCCGTTTGTGCGGAATTGTCGCCCGAAGAACTCCAAACGATTCCCGACGTCGGTCCGAGTACCGCGGAAAGCGTCGTTTCGTACTTCGAGGAAAACCGCGACGCGCTCGAACCGCTCTTCGCCGTTCTCGTTCCCGAACTCCCGGCCGTTTCGATTCCGGGCGCGGGTCCGCTTTCCGGAAAATCGTTCTGCGTGACCGGAAGTTTCGAAGGGGTTTCCCGCGACGACATCCATGCCGAAATCGAGGCGGCGGGCGGAGAAGTGCGTTCCTCCGTATCGGCCAAACTCGACTATCTCGTCGTCGGAACGGATGCCGGATCGAAGCTCGAAAAAGCCCGATTGCTCGGCGTGGCGGCCATCGGGCTTGAGGAATTGCGGAATATGGTCGGGTAACTATCTCCCGCTCGGGGAAATCGCCGTCCGGTGCGCGAGTATCCGGTTTGTGCGGGCCTTCGTCGTTTCTCGGGGATCTTTTCCCGGTTTTCCCTTCGATTCGGCGATTTGGCGTTCCACGTCCTTAACCGTCCAACCGAGCGGCCAATAAGGGGGAGGTCTGGTTTCCATAGCGGTAAAGGAAACGGATGGCGGAATTCCGACGGAAACGGTACTCCTTGTTCGGAGATTTTTCAAGGGGAATCCGTTTTTTCTCGTTACGATCGCGGCAATTTCCGTTCGGGGTTTTTACGGACTACTGCGCGAGCCGTCGGTCGATCTGCTTTTTATAGGCGTCTACGAGGGACGAACGGAGGGCTTGTACGAGCGCTTCCGGTTTCATGTCCGGGGTAACCGGAACGGTTTTTTTCTCGCCGCGGTCGAACGAATCCATGCCGTCCGGATCGAGCACGAACTCGTAGGTGGCGGTTCCGTTCGTATCGCGGACGAGCTTGTAGTCGGAAACGTGGTTTTTCAATTCGTTTCCGGCCGCGACTTCTTTCTTGATATCGTCGGTCGCGACGCGGTCTTCGACCGACGTTGCTTTCGAATTGAGGTAGGCGACGACTTCTTGGCGAACGTCGAATGTCTTGGAAGTAATGACGGCCGTTCCGAGAGCGACGTATTTGTCCGCAAGTTCCTTTTCGCGAGCCGCCGCTTCGGCGGCCTTCTTCGCTTCCGTCGCGCGCTTCTCGGCTTCGCGCTTCTCAATTTCGCGAGCCTCGGCCTCCGCCGCGCGTTTTTCAGCTTCGGCGCGTTTTTCTTCCGCCGCTTTCTTCGCGGCATCCTTTTTCTCCCGGTCTTCGGCGACGTCCTTTTCGAGGACGCCCCTCGTCTTCTCGAGACGCGAGACGAGCTGGTTCGCGAGCTGTTCGGCCGTAATGCCCTTCAGGGAGAGGGGCTTGTTGCCGAGAAGCTTCGCGTCCTGCATGTCGGCGAGAATCTTCGTTACGCGTTTGGTTTCTTCGACGTCGATACCGTCTTCGAGCATCGACTTCAATTCGATAATGGCGGCGTCGATCGTCTTGATATCTTTTTCCGCTTTTTCCACCGCGGCGCTTGATGCGGCCGGAGTTTCGGCCGGTTTGGCCGTAGGTGCCGGTTTCGTTACGTCGACGGGCGTGACTTTTCCGGCATCGGGAACTGCGGTCGCGGGTGCGATCGGGGCGGCCGGACTTGCTGTGAACCCGGGAACGGATTGGCCGCCTTGGGCAATGCGCATCATGGCATCTCGGTCGGCGGAAGCCGCCGCCGGCTTGCTCTCGGCCGGAGCCGGCTGCTCCGTCCGCGTCGCCGGAACCGGAGCGGACTCCAATTTCCGAACGATTCCGAACCATTTGAAGTGCGTCGCGAGTTTTAAAAGTCCGTCTCGCGCTTCTTGCGAAATTTCCGCCTTCTCGGCATTGAAGCGTTTCATGATTTCGCCTCCTTCGGCGGCGTTCAGGCTTCCGTTCTTAATCGATTCCCGAACGAGGTCTTCGGTGCTTTCGATGGCGGCAGCCTGCTCTTTCGTAAGGTCCGGCGCTCGGTTCATCTTTTCGGCCATGGGTTCGCGTTTACGAATAGTACGCTCCCATGTTCCCATATTTTTTCCGAACCGTCAAAAAAGCGGCGATTGAAAAACCGCCGCCCGAAAAAGGAAATCGGGAATTAGCGCACGAGCGCGACGACGAGCCCGACCGCCGAGAGCACCATGCCGACGAGCCAAAACCGCATGACGACGGTTTCTTCCGCCCACCCGAGCGCTTCCAGGTGGTGGTGGAAGGGCGCGATGCGGAACACCTTTTTCCCGTTCCGGAGTTTTTTGGACGTTATCTGGATAATGACCGAAACGATTTCGAGAACGTAGACGCCCGAAATGATGAGGAGCGTCAGCAGGGTATCGGTCATGAGCGCCATAATGGCGAGGTTGGCCCCGAGCGCGAGCGAACCGATGTCGCCCATGTAGAATTTCGCGGGCTTGATATTGAACCAAAGGAACGCGATAAGTCCGCCGACGATGAGGAGGCAGAGGGCGGAAAGGATGAAGAGCCCTTTCGAATAGCAAATGAACGCGTAGACGGCGTAATTCATAAGGAGAAGGCCTCCCGCGAGCCCGTCCAACCCGTCCGTCACGTTTACGGCGTTCGCCATGGCGACGATGACGAATACGAAGAACGGGAGATAGAGATAGCCCACGTCGACCATGCCGAAGAGGGGGATATCCAACCCCGAACGCCCGAGCTTGAAATGGAACCAGTAGGCCCCGATGGCTCAGAAAAGAAGGAGCAATACCATTTTTACCCGCCCGGACAGCCCCTTCGTCCGACCGATGCCCCGAACGTTCAGGTAGTCGTCCACGAGACCGATCATTCCGACGGAGGCGAGCGTGAAGAGGGCGAGGTAGGTTTCGTTGCGGTTCCAGAGCGAGAACCGAACGGTAATGCCGAGGTATTCCTGCCAGAGCGGCGCGAGGGCGACGAGCACGATCGACGCCGCGACCAGTATGCTGATCGAAAGAAGGATGACCCCGCCCCCCATCGTCGGGGTTCCGGCCTTGTCCTTGTGGAGTTTCGCGAATTCGGTCGCCTTTCCTACGAGCGCTTCTTCGCGAATCGTTTTACCGAGCCGGTATTTCCAGAGAAAGCGGAGATAGGGCGGGATGAGCACGAAGGTCAGCAGGAACGCGACCAACAGGTAGGAGAGGAGAGGGGCGAGATGGTTCATAATCCTGCGCCCCTTGAAAAACTTCGGATTCCGCGTTCCGTCCTCCGGTCCTCGTTCGCCGTACTGCGGAGTACGTCTCACGTCGGTCCTCGGCCGTCGCGCGGACTGCTCGTTTTTGAAGGGGCAATGCCGTTAGGGGGTAATCGAAAAACTTCGGATGGGCGAATAACCCGTTCTTTATACCCGCCTTGCCCTCAAAATCAACCGGAACCGGACGTTCTTTCAAAACGCTTGATTCGCGAAGATTGTCGGTTATACTTTTCATACTTGTATTACCAATCATTCAATTATGAGCGATACGTCCGTCTCTCCGGAGTGCCGGCCGGAATGCGGAATCCGCATGCACGGAAGCGTCATCGTCGGTTCGAAGGGGCAGGTCGTCATTCCCAAGGACGTCCGCGAGCTTCTCGGCATCGAATCGGGCGATAACCTCGTCGTCATTACCAAGCACGGCAAGGCCGTCTGAATGGTAAAGACCGACGACATGGAGCTTCTCATGGAATACATGCGCCGAGAAATGGATGCCGTGAAGGCCATGTTCCGCGAAGAAACGGCCGAATAATTTTTTCCAATCCCCCCGTATGCGAACCCCTCGTCCCCTTGCTGCCGCGCTCGTCCTCCCGATCCTTCTCGCCTCGTGCGGGAAGGGCGAAGAGGCCGTCCAGGCTCCCGCCGTCGAACCCAAATACGTGAAAACCGCCCGAATCGAGGCCGGGGTTTTCTCCGAAAATTCCAAGCTTCTTGGAAAAATCGCCGCCCGAAAAGAGACGGCGGTTTCCGCCCAGGTATCCGGCGTTATCCGGACGATTTCGGTTTCCGTCGGGGAACGCGTCCGTGCCGGCCAAGTGCTCGCGACGGTCGATTTTTCGACGAACCCCCTTCTCGCCACGTTCACTTCCGCCTCGAACGCGTACTCCAACGCCGAAGCTTCGTACCAGCTGACCCGGGAATCCGTCGAAAAGGATCTCGAAAACGCGAAAATCGCGCTCGAAAACGCGAAGACCGCCCGCGACAACGTCTACGCCTCCACCGAAAAACAGCTGAAACTGGCCGAATCGCAGCTCGACGCCGTGAAAACCCAGGAAGCGAACGCCGAAAAGACCTCGGGCATTTCCGTGGAGCTCGCCAAGAAGGCGCGCGATAACGCGAAACTCACGCTCGAAAATTTCGAAGCCAATTCCGTCGCGTCGCTCAAATCGCTTCGGGATCGGAAAGCGTGATTGGAGAGTCAGGCGGTGACGACCGTCACGAGCGCGCTCGTGACGGTCGATTCCGCATTGACCCACGCCGACACCGTTCTCGGCATTACCGAACGCAACCGCACCGGGAACGATTCCTACGAAACGTACCTCGGCGCGAAGGATTCGACGACGAAAACGCGGGCCGAGAACGCCTTCGGAATCGCGAAAAAAAAGTACGACGACCTTTCGGCCTCCGATTGGAAAACGGGGGCGGACGCCGGAAAAAACCTCGCGGACGCCCGTTCGATGGCCGAAGCCGCCGCCGAACTGTCCTCGGCATTGGTCGCGACCCTCGACGCCTCCATCGTTGCCGGACAGCTCCCCCAGGCGACCCTCGACGCCATGAAAACGGTCGCCGCGACTAAGCAGTCGGCCGTTCTCGGAACCCTTTCGAGCTTGGTGTCCCTGCAAAATTCCCTCGACGACGTCACGAATTCCCTCGCGTCGACCGAGACCCAAATTTCCACGAACCGCGCGTCGTACGAAACCGCGCTCGGCATCGCCGAAACGAATCTCGCCAATGCCGAAGCGGGACGCGTTTCCAGCCTCGACGGCATTTCGGGGAGCCGTACGGTAACCGCGAACCAGGTCGAGAGCGCCGTCGTTTCGGCCCGCAGCGCCCGCGACGCCGCCGATAACGCGGTGCGCGCCGCCGAAACGGCCTACGAGAGCGCCAGGGCGAAACTCCAGGCGCAATTGACTTCCGTAAAGAGCCAACTCGACGGAACGAAGGGGCAGCGCGATCTGGCGAAGATCCAATTCGACAATGGGCAGATTAAGGCGCCGTTCGATGGCGTCATCCTTTCCAAGAACGTGGAAATCGGTTCGCTCGTCGCCCCGGGGACCCCGACGTTTTCGCTTGGGGACGATTCCGGACGCATCGTCCGTCTCGAGGTCGATTCCGATACCGTATCCGGCATCTCCATCGGTACGGTCGTCCGCCTCGAAAAGGATTCCGTTTCCCTGACCGGTTCCGTTTCCCTCCTTTCGCCGTCGGCCGATCCCCAGAGCCGCATGTTCCGCGTGGAAGCGGATATCGAAGACGTCGATGCCGCGAAGAAACTCTGGAACTTGGGCGATTTCGCCGACGCGTACCTTACCCGAAAGAGGGGGGACGTCCCAAGTCTCGCCGTTCCGTTTTCGGCACTCGTGGCAGCGCCGACCCAAGGCGAATTCCTCGTCTACGTGGTCGATTCCGAAGGTCGTGCCAAATCCCGTCCGGTCAAAATCGGCCGGAAGAACGGTGAGGGCGTCGAAATTCTTTCCGGACTTTCGGAGGGTGACCGGGTCGTAACCGACGGAGCCCTGAAACTTGCCGACGCCGACGTCGTGGAAGAACGTTAGTACCGAACCCATTTTTCATGAAACACGCTCGCAATCCGAAAGGGGGAGGGGCCGTTCCCCATTCCAGCCAATCTGCCTACCTGGAGAAGCTTACGTTCGATCCGAAATTGAACGACTCCCCCTTCGCGTTCTTTTTGGACCGGAAACGGTTCATGTTCCTTCTTATCGCCATTATTTCCATTGCCGGACTTTTAGGACTGAAGTCGTTGCCGCTCGAATCGAATCCCGAAGTGAATATCGGTATCGGAACGGTTTCCGTCGTGCTTCCGGGTGCCAGCCCCGAAGTCATGGAAGACCTCGTTACGAAGAAACTCGAAAAGGAGATTTCGAAGATCAAGGGCATCGATACCATGACGTCGACCTCCATGAATTCGGTGTCGGTCATCGTCGTGCAGTTCAAGTCGGACGTCGATACCGCCGACGCCATGCGCGATTTGAAGGACAAGGCCGACTTCGTAAAACCGAAATTGCCCGCCGACGCCAAAGAGCCGGTCGTTCGGGAAGTTTCGTTCGACGACACGCCCATCTGGACGTTCTCGATTTCCGGAAAATACGACGGTTTCGCGCTTCGGAAATACGCGGAAAAAATTCAAGAGGAACTCGAAAAGAACTCGCTCGTTTCCGAGGTGACGATTTCCGGAGGCGACGAAACCGAATTCGGCGTTTTCGTCGATCCGAAGAAGCTCGACGCGTACGGGCTCACCCTCCAAGGCGTCAATTCGACGCTCGCCGCGTTGAATTTCACCATTCCCGTCGGCAGCTACGACATCGGTTCGTACACCCACTCGCTTACGATCGACGGACGGTATTATTCCATCGATTCCCTTCGCGACCTCGTCGTATCCAAGACGGGGAATTCGGGTATCGTGAAGCTCTCCGACATTGCCGACGTTCGGGAAGTCGCGAAAAAGCGAACGGTCATCTCGAGACTTTCGGATAACGGGAGCGAGCCCTTGTCGGCCGTGACGCTCGGCGTCGTGAAGAAGCGCGGAGGTTCGATCGTCAATCTCGTGACCGAGGGTGACGCCGCCATGAAACGCCTCTTCGAATCCGGCGCGCTTCCGAGCGACCTGACCGTTACGACGGTACTCGACCAATCCGAACGCATCAAGCTGGACCTCCACCATCTGATTCGCGACGGGGCCATTACCGTCGTGCTCGTGTTCATAACGCTCTTCCTCATTATCGGCGTAAAGGAGGCCCTCGTGGCCGGAGCCGCCGTGCCGCTCGTGTTCCTCATTACGTTCGCGGTCATGGCTGCCATGGGGCAAACGCTGAATTTCCTTTCGATGTTCGCGCTCATTCTCTCGCTCGGACTCCTCGTGGACGATGCCATCGTCGTCATCTCCGCGTTCAACCAGTACTACAATACGGGAAAATTCACGGCGCGCGAAGCCGCCCTCCTCGTGCTCCGGGATTACAAGCAGGTGCTGACGTCCACGACCCTCACGGTCGTGTGGATATTTTCGGCCATGCTGTTCATGACCGGCATCATGGGAAAATTCATCTTTTCCATCCCGTTCGTCATTACCGTCACGCTTCTCGCGTCCCTCGTGGTCGCTTTGACCATCAACCCCGCGCTCGCCGTTATCTTTACGAGTACGGGGAAGGAGGAAAAGAATTCCAAATGGTCGCAGTACCTGAATCACGGATTCTTTTCCATCCACCCGCTCGAAGAGGCGTACGGACGGACGATCGAACGCATTCTGGCCGACCGGAAGAAGGCCAAGCGGTTCCTCCGCATGACCGCCGCCCTCTTTTTCGCCGCCCTCATGCTCCCCGTAACGGGAATCCTGAAGAGCGACTTCTTTCCGAAAACCGACCAAGACCTCTTGTTTATCAATATCGAAGCCGAAGCCGGAACGAGGCTCGAAGAGACGTCGGATATCGTCCGAAAGGTCGAGGAGATGCTCGTCCACGAAAAGGAGATCAAGAACTTCACGACCGAAATCGGGTCCCAAATCGCCGTAGGAAAAACGTCCGGTGGCGGAACTTCGGGATCGAACTTCGCGGGCATTTCCATCAATCTCCTGAAAAAGGAATACGGACGGAAAGAATCGTCCATCTCCATTGCCGAGCGGCTTCGGAAAAACGTGGAAACGATCCGCGAGGCGAAGGTGTCGGTTATCGAATTGGCCGGAGGCCCCCCTTCCGGAGCCGACTTCGAACTGCAAATCGCCGGACCCGATTTCGCGACGCTCGACCGAATCGCCCTCGACGTCAAGAACGTGCTTTCGACGATTCCCGGGGCAATCAATATCGAAACGTCCCGGAAACCCCTGCCGCTTGAGGTACGGTTTTCGCTCGATCCCGCCAAATTGGCCGTTCGGAACCTGAGCCTCCCCCAGGTTTCCTCGTTTCTGAAGAACGCCGTCGACGGTGCCGACGCCACGACCATCTATCGGGGAAATAACGAAATCGCCGTTCGAACCCGCTACGAAACCGGATCGGTCGAACGTCTCGACCGGATAGGCGACCTGAAAATCAAAAACCAGATCGGCCAGGACGTCTACCTTCGCGACGTCATCGCCACCGAATTCCATCCGTCGGTTTTCTCGATTTCCCGCATCGACCAAAAGCGCGTCGTGACCGTTTCGGCCGCCGCCGCGAACGGAGTGACCGGAAAGCAGATTTTCATGGCCTTCGGCGAAAAGAACAAGAATTACGTCCTGCCTTCCGGGTACGAATTCATTACGGGCGGAGCGAACGAAGAAAACGCGAAATCGGTCCAATCCCTCCTTATCGCCCTCGTGTTCGGCATGTTCTTCATCGTCGCGACCCTCGTTATCCTCTTCGACTCGTACAAGCAGTCCGTCATGGTGCTCGTAACCATTCCGCTCTCGCTTATCGGCGTGTTCGTCGGGTTGACCATATTCGGACAACCGCTCTCGTTCCCGGGGCTCATCGGCCTCGTCGCGCTCTTCGGCATCGTCGTCCGTAACGGTATCATCCTCTTCGACAAGATCAATTTGAACCGGAAAGAGGGCATTCCGTTCCACGAATCCGTCATCGACGGGGGGAAGTCGCGTCTCGAACCGGTCTTCCTGACGTCGGTTTGCACGATTCTCGGAATGATTCCGCTCACGTTCTCGAATCCCACGTGGACGTCGCTCGGACTTTCCATCATATTCGGGCTTGCGGCTTCCACGTTCTTCACGCTCCTCGTGCTTCCGACGCTGTACTTCCTTGCGATAAAAGACCGGTCGTAGTCCATGAAATCCGCCGCGTTCAACGTCCTGCTCCTTACCGCCTTCCTCGACGTGTTCGGGATGGGCATGATCATTCCCATCTTGCCGAAGATCATGCGGGATTTTGCCGCGTCTCCCGCGCTCGCCGTTTCCGATCCGGTCGGAGCTTCCGTCATCGGATTTTTCGAACGGTTCGCAGCCGACCCGGCATCGGTCGCCAACGGCGTCGCGTTCTCGCTCTTTTCGGTCGGCATGCTTATCGGGGGAATGGCGTTCGGATCGCTTTCCGACCGAATCGGACGAAAGCGGACGCTCCTCTTCACGTCGGCCGTCGGCGTGGTTTGATACGCGCTGTTCGGCCTTTCGGAAAGCCTTTCGCTCTTCTTGCTCGGACGGCTTCTTTCCGGGCTTTCGGGCGGGGGATTCCCCGTGACCCAGGCGTACGTCGGCGATTTGTTCGAACCGAAAGAACGGGCCGCTAAAATGGGGATGATCGGCGCGACGTTCGGTCTCGGTTTTTCTTTGGGGCCGGTGATCGGGGGCATGCTCTCGTCCCTCGGACTCCAGGCGGTCGGATTGTTTTCCGCCGCCGCGCTCCTCGTCGATTTCGTTCTCATTGCGCTCGTATTGCCCGAAACGAAACGGCACGGGCACGGGGAAGGGGAATCGCGCCCCTTCGAACTTCCGGATTTTCCGTGGAAGGAATTATTCCCCGTCTACCTGGTCGCCTTCGTCGCGGCCTTCGGATTTTCCGGCATGCAGTCCACGTTCGGTCTCATCGTGCCGGACCGGTTCGGCGTCGATCAGAAAGTCGTCGGATATTTTCTCGGTTGCGTCGGTCTCGCGAGCATCGTGTTTCAGGGGTTTCTCATAGGTCCGCTGCGAAAAGTACTGTTGGAAAAGGGGATGATGCTGTTTGGACTCGCGGTGATGACGTTCGCTTTCGCCGCGTTCGCGATTAATCCGATTTTCGCGGCCGTCCCGTTCTACGTCATGCTGTTTCCGGTGGGATTCGGCAGTCTGAACGTCGCGTCGTCCGCCCTCGTTTCGCGGATGGCTCCCAAGCACTCGGGAAAAGCGCTCGGATTGAACGGTTCCGCCATGAGTCTCGCGAGCGTGTTCGGCCCCGTATTGGCCGGGACTCTCTACGGCATTGCGGCTCCGTTTGGAAACCTTCACGGGTTTTGGACGTATCTCGCCGCCTCCGCCCTGTTTCTCATAGCCGTTCCCATCGCGTATTTCGGCATATCCCGACGTCATCCGCTCTTCGCTCGGAACCTTCCCGAAACGGGCGCGTAGCGCCGGATTTTCCGAAAGTTCTCCGCCGAATATCATCCCGTAACGCTCCCGCCATGCGCGCCCTCGTACTTTTTGCCGCCTCCGCCGTGCTGCTCGCCTCCTGCGGCCGCGCCGATTCCCCGCAAATCTCCGAATCGCGAACCGCCGGTTCCGAACGGACCATCCTCGCGCTCGGCGATTCGCTGACCGCCGGTCTCGGGGTTCCGCCCGAATCGTCGTATCCGGCGCAGCTCGAAGCGAAGCTGCGTTCCGAAGGATTCCGGTATCGGGTCACGAACGCCGGAGTTTCCGGCGAAACCTCCGCCGGTCTCCTCGAACGCCTCGACTGGGCGCTCGAAGGGCAAACGGCCGACCTCGTCCTTTTATGTATCGGGGCGAACGACGGCCTCCAAACGCTCCCGACGGACGATTTGGAGCGCAACCTCCGCGCCGCCGTTTCGAAGATCCGGAGTTCCGGAAAGAAGGTCGTGCTCGTCGGCATGCGCATGCCCTTCAACCTCGGCCCCGACTACGTCCGGGATTTTCGCGCCGTTTACGAACGCGTGGCCGAATCCGAGGATATCCCGTTTCTGCCGTTCCTGCTCGAAGGCGTCGCGAGAAATCCGGAACTGAACCAGGGCGACGGCATTCATCCGAACGCCCGGGGCTACGCCGTCGTAACCGAAACCGTTTTCGAATTCTTGCGAAAAGAAGGTTTGCTCGTAGAGTAGGGGTATGAAATTCCTCCATCGTCCCGATTCCGTCCTCGTCCGTGATACGGTACTCGGAATCGCCCTTTCTTCCGCGGTGTTGGCCGCGTCTCCCGCCCTCTCGGGCCTCATCGGCGCCGGAACCGACCTGTTCGTCGGGCACGGCCTCGTGGCCATGGGGCTCCTTACCGGCCTCGCCGCCGGATTTTCCACGTGCATGGCTACGGTCGGCGGTATCGCGCTCGCCCTTTCGGCCGACCGCCGCGGCGCCGGAAAACCCGCGTTCGACGTGCACGCGTTTTTTCATCTCGGTCGGGTTGCCGCGTTTTCGGCCGCGGGGTTCGCCCTCGCGTCGGCCGGATCCGCCATCGCCGATTCCGACGCCTTCTTCGCGGCCATGACGGCGATTACCGCCCTCGTGTTGTTCCGTCTCGGCCTCGCGCTCGTCGGATGGTTCCCGACCTTGAAAGCGTTCCACCTTCCCTTTTCGTCGAACGCTTCCCGCGCGTCCGCCGGGCCGTTCGCGCTCGGGGCGATGACGATCCTCCTTCCGTGCGGATTCACGCTCGCCATGGAACTCGCGGTCGCCCGGTCGGGCGAGAGCGTCTTCGGCGCGCTCGCCATGCTCGCCTTCGCGATCGGTACGCTCCCGGGCCTCGCGCTGCTCGGCGCCTTCGCCGCGTGGGAAGGGGAGGGGAGGAAATCGGTCCTCCGGGTTTCCGGATGGCTCATTCTCGCCTTTTCCGCCATCGCCGCCGCTTCGGCATGGAATTCGTTCCACCTGGTATCCCATTCCCCCGCTCCGGCCGCCGTCTCGTCCGGAACCGGCTCGCTTTCCGCCGAATCCCCCGTCGCCGCGGCCGACGTCTTCGAGGCGCGCATCGTTCAGGATGGCCGCGGATATTCCCCGTCGTCGCTTACGCTCCCGAAGGGGCGGAAAATTCGGTTGACCGTCGTTTCCGAAAATCCGTTTACCTGCGCGTCCGATTTCTCCGTTCCCGATTTCGGAATCCGAAAACTCCTCGATTCCGGCGAGAACGTGTTCGAATTCGAAACGCCCGCCGAAGCGAAAAAAATCTGGTTCGGTTGCGGCATGCGCATGTACCAGGGCGAATTCCGGGTCGAATAGCGAAAGGTTCGAGATCGGAAACGGCAACCCTCCGTTTCGACCGTTCTTCCGGCAACGAATTTTCCCGTGACGAAACGTCGCGGCGCCCCCCTCTTCGGAACGTTCCCGTCTTTCGATAACCGTCCGTCCCGTATGATCCGTCTCGAATCCGTTTCGAAAACCTACCGCTCCGGCGACGAGGTCGTATCGGTGCTCGAATCCGCCGATTTCACCCTCCCCGACGGCGCGTTCTACGCCATCGTCGGGCCTTCGGGCTCGGGAAAAAGCACGCTTTTGAACCTGACGGCCGGCATCGACGTACCGAATGCCGGAAGGGTGCTCGTCGACGGTATCGAAGTGTCCGCCATGGAAGAAGATATGCGAACTCGGTGGAGGGGACGAAACGTCGCCTTCGTTTTTCAGGACTTCCACCTCGTTCCGAGCCTGACCGTCGAAGAGAACGTCGATCTGCCCGTCGATCTGAACGCCCTCGAACGCCGATTCGATACCGAAGCCATTCTCGGTCGGGTCGGGCTTTCCGGCAAAGAGCGGCGGTACCCGTTCGAACTTTCGGGCGGCGAACGCCAACGGCTCGCCATTGCGCGGGCGTTCGTAGCGGACGTTCCCTATCTCTTCATGGACGAACCTACCGGGAACCTCGATCGGAAAAACGCCGACCGAATTATGGATTTGGTCGGCGAGCTTCGCGGCGAGACGGGCATATCGATTCTCGCCATCACCCACGACGCGGCGATTGCCAATCGCGCCGACGCCCGGTTCCGGGTGGAAGGGGGGAGGGTATGGGCGATACCGTAGCCGCTACGCCTTCTTCCAATCGATCGTTCCGTCGTCGCGGCAAAGGCCTCGGACGAGGAATTCCGACCGCAGGTTCAAGGGCGTGCCGTCGCTTTTCAGGCGCTTCAAGGTCGGCGGAACGTTCGAGAAATCGAAGTAGTCGCCTTCGGCGCCGCCCAAACGCTCCGCGACGAATTGCCGGAATTCGCGTGCCGCGTCGTTTTTTCGCGCCAAGAGGGTTTCGAAATCCGAAGGAACGCCGTTTTCGCAGGCGTCCTTGGAGGCGGTAAAGCGTTCGAGCAGGCGTTCGACGTCCGAACGGCGAAAATCCGTCAGCCCGATGGAATCGAAGAACGCGATGGTGTCGCGCCCGAGGGCTTCGCGGTCCGCGCGGGCGAGCGGCGCGCGGTTCGCGCCTTCCGCGGCGCGGGCCTTCAGTTCGGACAGCCGGGCTTCGAGGTCTTTGCGGGCGGGTTCGAGCTGGGTTTTTTCGAGGAGTTCGAGCCCCGCGTCGCCGTCGATGCCGCGGCCCTTCAGGGCCTTTTCGAATTTCGAGAGCTCGTCGAGGCGCTTCGATTCGTCCTCCGAGAGGGCCGTACCCGATTTCTCGCGTTCCCGAAGGGCTTCGAGATCTTTCAGATCGTAGCGCCATTCGGCCACGCGAGCGCTTCGGCGGTTGACGTCGTCGAGCTTTTCGTTCAGTTCGGTCTCCTGGCGCACGTCGGGAAGCACGTCGTTTCCCACCGGAATTTCGAGTGAGTAGCCCGAAGAGGGCGAGACGATGGTCTTGGAGAGACTTCCGTCCGGGTGTCTGCGGACGATTTCGTCGAAGGCCCGACCTTGGGCGTCTTTTCGGTCGAACGCGACGAACGTGTCGGCATCGGCCTTCCGGAACCCTTCGGTCGCCCGGAAACGCGCGTCGTCCGCCTGACCCCGGAGGGGCGGCTTCGGCACGGCGTCGCGGAGGATGGCGTCGAGCTCCTTGCCGTCGATAAGGCCGAGGGAGTGGAATTGGGCCGCGAAGAAGCGGAGATCTTCTTCGGCCTGGCGGGTGTCGGCGTTGGAAGTGCGGGCGGAGGTGAGTTTTTGTCGTATATCCGCCAGGAATTCGCGGGCAAATGCCTTCGCCTCGGGTTTCAAGGGATCGAGTTTTCCCGATTCCAAATCGGCGAGCTTCGTTTCGTATTTCGCGGCGAGATCCGGATATTGGGCGAGGCGAGTTCGAACGGATTGGATTTTTTCGAGGAATTCTTTTTGGTTCGTTCCTCGCTGTTGCCGTTCGATTTCCGCCCGCCGTTCCTCCGTTCCTCGCTGTTGCCGTTCGATTTCCGCCCGCCGTTCCTCCGTTCCTCGCTGTTGCCGTTCGATTTCCGCCCGCCGTTCCTCCGATTCCGCCGCTTCGCCGCTTTTGGCGAGCTCGAATTTTTCCGCCAATTTCGATACGTCGGAAGTCGAAACGGGGAGTCCGTCCTGGCATTCGGTCGCGAGCTTCGAATCGCTTCCGGCTTTTCGGCAGTGTTCGATCGTACGCGAAAAAAGATCGGCAGCCCCCGGGTTCGCCCGAAGAAATGCGCAACATTCGTCGAACTTCATATCTCGTTTGTCCTCTGTGGGCAAATCGCCGAAATTCGTCTCTACGAACGAAACCGACGCCGAAACGCCCGGATGTTCGGCTGGTCGGGCGGAAACTTTGGGGTTCGGGTTCGGTACTTCGGGGACCGAACCGAGCGGTCGTTCGCTTTCCGACATACAAAATGGAACGGAATACCGCTCCATTTTGTCACATTCTTGATTCTGACGCAAAAACTATCGCATTCCTTTGAGAAGGCCATCTAAGAATTCGATCCGCTTTCGCAAGTCCGCCGATGCTTGCCGGTCGGCATCCGCCCGTTTCGCGGCGTCCGCCGATGCTTGCCGGTCGGCATCCGCCCGTTTCGCGGCGTCCGCCGATGCTTGCCGGTCGGCATCCGCCCGTTTCGCGGCGTCCTGCGTTATCGCTTCCAAAATCGACCGAATCTGTGCCTCCATCTTCTTCGTCGCTTCAAGTTCGCCCGCGAACAAGACGGCCGCCTCGGGGAATTTCTCGGCCGCGTTCGAAAAGCTGAGATAGGGCATGGGAAGATATTTCCCCATTTTTCCCGTTTTTTGATATTCGCTCACGAATACGCGAACGGCTTCGATATCTCCGTATCCGGAAACGATCGATCCCATTCCCGTCGCGAGCAACCGGTCTTTCACCCCCGCTTCGCGCCCTCGGGCGTAGTATTCCATAATCTTTCGTCGCTGCTCCGCGGGCATCGAGGCGATTTTTTCGAATTCGGCCCCCTGCTTATACCGCTCCATGATGGTTTTGATTTCCGCATTCCTCGCCGGATCTTCTTTCAAGACCAGCTCCGCGCCCCCGTTCGCCGCCACCGGCTCATACGGGCTTTCCAACCCCTTCGCGGCGGCGGGGTTTCCGGCCATGAGCGCCGTGCCCGTCGCGATCGTGGCGAGGGCGAGCGACGTTCGTTCGACGACGGTGGACATCGCGGCCCGTGCCCTTCTCGCGGCTTTCCGGCCCGAGGCTTCGGCTTCGATTTCGGCCGTCGCCGGGGTTTGGGCCGCGATTTCGGCCGTCATAAGGGATTCGGACGAGTCGTTCTCCGGCAATGCGGAGGCGAGGGATATGGCAGACATGGGAGAAAACTGCGAAGATACGTTCGTATTGTAGCCGAAATGCCGCGAACGGTCAAAAGGCGCCCGGCCGCCCGTACGGTAGGGGTTTTTACGCCGCCTTGTCCCGCCCCTCCAGCTTTCCGAGCTTTCCGCCGGAAGCCGTGACCGCCGCTTCGTAGTTCTTCTTCGCCCGTTCGGCGTTTTCGGCAGCGGTGGGGGCGACGGCTTCGTCGATGTACGGCTTGAGTCGGGGGCCGGCTCCGGCGAGCCCCTTCTTTTCGTACGCTTCGAGCCAGTCGAGAAGTCCGTAGTACGCGTCTTGCGGCTTGTTGTGGGCCGCGGCGAAGTACTGCATCACGATCGACGCCGCGAATTCCGGATTCTCCGAAAGCACGTGTTCCATGTTGCGGAGCGGATGTCGGACGATTTCGCGTTTCACGGCCTGCTTCTTCGGCTTTCCGCGCTTGTCGAACGTCGCTACGAACCGGGTTTCGGTTCGTTGGTAGGTTTCCGGCATCATTCGCACCGTCATGGCGACGTTCTGGAGCGTGAGCAGGTAGGCGGCCTTATGGTGGAGCGAGACGGGGAGGTTCTCGATCGTCACGTCGCCGCCCTTCGGAGCCCGCATGACGACCCCTCCCGTAAACGCCTTGTCGGCCATCTGCGCTCCGGGGGTCTTGCCTTCGGAAACCCGCCCGCCGACGGAATATTTCGTGTGTTGGTAGGGGCCGTAGGAAACGTAGGGGTCGCCCAGCGCGGGAACGTGCATCAGATATTCGACACCTCCGTTCTTCAGAATCGCGTCGAGCATCTGGAGGTTGAATTCCCCGGCGGTCGCGTCCATGATTTCGGTGGTCGAAAGGGTGATGAGTTCCTTCGCGCCGATATGTTCGTAGAGCTTCGTGGCGAGGCGGAGTTCCCGCTCGGTCTTCAGTCCGTACGCCTTTCCGATTTTCCGTTTGAAATCCTCGGAAGTTCCGATGAGCGAGCGGATTTCCGCAATGTCCCGGGTGATGCCCGCCTCGTATTCCGCGAGTTCCATCCGTTTCCATTCGGTCGACTTTTGGCTGAACGGTCGAATGCGCGTTTCGTAGAATTCCCGAATGGCGGGGTTCCGGTCTCCGTACCGCCGGATCTTCAATTCCCAAAGTTCCCGAAGGTTCCGGCCGAAGTCGATGGGGTGTTCCGGGGGAATCTCGATGGACTTTCCGCGCGTCGCGACGAGCTTTTGGTAGTACGGGTTCCGTTCCCGTTTTTCCGGCGGAAGGTTCGAAATGGTTTCCCAGTTCACCCGGTCGGCCTTCGATACGAAGGTTCCGGCCGTTCGGACGATGTCGTCGTTCGTTCCGAAGAGAAGCAGGCGGCTCATTGACCCCGATCCGACGTAGGGGCGGGTGGCGCGCACGCCCGAAAGGTCGCTTTTTTTCGAGGGACGCTTCGTTTCCAGTCGTAACGTCGAGAGTTCCGTCGATGCCTTGAGGGCCGTTTCCGCCCGATCGCAATGGTTGCCGACGACGCACCGGACCCAGGCCGCAACGCGTTCCGCCGATCCTTCGGCGCTCTCGGAGATTCCGGCAAGGAAGGCGTTCTTGTTGCGTTCGAAATTCTCCCGGGCGCGCGCCATTTTTTCCGAACGGGCGGCGTACGCGTCGTCCGGGTTCGCGAAAACGCCGTCCGGCGTTTCGGGCGTTTTTCGGGGTCGGGGGGGCGAGGTATCTTTTTCGGCCATTCGAACGTTTCGTTACGCTGTTTCGGAAAATGCTTCTTCGTACGGCCGCATGGCGACCCGTTCGGTTCTCGGGGGTTCCGGCGACGCGACTCCTGGCCGCATGGCGACCCGACCGTTTTGGGGCTGGATTTCCAATTCCGCAGGCGCTCCGTTCGGAGGCGGAAGGTTCGTCGCCCCTCGCGGAGCGGCTTTTCCGGTCTCGCCCGAAGCCGCCATTTTTTCCGAACGCCTTGCGGCCTCTATTCGTCCGGAAAAGAGGACGATCGCGGCGTAAACGTCCCGGTGCCGGAGTCCGGCGGCCTCCGGCGACATGTTTCCGTTATACCGGCGAAGGGCGAGGAAATCGGCGAATTCCCGGGGGAGGGGAGTTTTCGATTCGGGGCTGCCGATTCCCTCGCGAATTGCCCGGATGCCCGCGACGACGGTTTCCGGCGCCGAGGCGGCGCCCACGTGGCCGAGCTCCCGCATGGCGGCGCAGATCCTCCGAAGGTTCTTCGGGTGCTCGAGCGCCGCGAGCATCGAATGCGCGCGGCGCTTGTCGCGTTCGGTCGGATTCGCGACGGTCGCCTCGAAGTCGTCGCGCATGCCCGAAAGGAGCACCGAACCGACGGTCAGATTCACGACGGGGTCGAGCATGTTCGAACGAAGGTTCGAGACCGCCTGATTCCACTTCGCGGCACTTCCGTTTTCCCGTCCCGCCGACATGCCCACGAGCGATCGAAGCGCTGCCGGAGCGTTCGGAGGAAGCATGCCGTCGAGTTTTCGGAAGAGCCGGGAATACTTCGCGGCACGGCCGGATCCCCCGACTTTCAGGTCGTCGAACGCGACGCTCGTAAGTTGCGTAAGACCGGCCGACCCTTCGCGGTGTTTCGCCCGGGGGTCGAACATCGATTCCCGGGCTATGAGCGAAACGAGCTGGTCCCGGTCGTTTCCGAGTCGGTCGGAGAGGTTCGTCAGGTACGCGCCGTGGGAAGATTCGAAGCGTTCGCGCTTCCGCCCGAGCGGGTCGGGCGTTTCCGTATCCGATTCGCGCGTCGTCGAAACCCCCCGAACGGATTCGGGAACATTCGAATCGCTGGCCGGCATTGGCAAACGATCCTCGGGAATTTCGTTCGAACGCGAAAATTCGGACATGAAAAAAGGATTCCGGGCCATTTTCCCATATTTTCGAAATTCGCGCAACGGTTTTCCGATTCCCGTTTCCCACACAAAAAACGCCCCAAATGGGAAATCGGGGCGTTTTTACGTTCGGGAGGTTTAAATCCTTTCGAGCGGCTCCATATGCAACAGCCGGAGCCCGTTGTCGATAACCCGCGCCACGGCCGCGGCGAGAGCGACGCGAGCCCCCGCGTTTTCGCTCTTCAGCACGGGAACGGCATGATAGTACGCGTTATAGAGCGCGGAGAGTTTCAGAAGGTATTCGGTAATCCGCACCGGATCGTCGTTCGCGGCCGCCCGTTCGACGACGTCGGGGAACTCGAGAAGTTTTTTCATGAGATCGATTTCCTGATCGACGAAATCCGACGCGCCGCATCCGGAAATCGCCGGAACGGCCTTCCCGTACTTCCGGACGATGCTTTTCGCCCGGCAGGACGCGTAGATGACGTACGCGCCGCCCGATTCTTCGAATTGGCGGATCATTTTTCCGAAATCGGACGAAAGCGCGATGGGCGATTTTTTGTCGCGCTTCAGGTCGTTGAAAATGAGCGACCCGATTCCGAGCGCCGCGCTGATACGGCGTTGTTCTTCTTCCGGGTATCCGCTTTCGAGGCGGTATTTGGCGCCGAATTCCGAGAGCGTGCGGGTGAGAAGCCCCATGATGTTCGCGGCCCCTTCGCGGCTGGAGAACTTTTTCTTCGTCTCTTCGCTCACGTAGTATCCGTGGTAGACGTGCGAGAGTTCGATACCTTCGCCGAATCCGAGTTTTCGGGCGGATTCGAAGAGTTTTTGGAAGTGGTCTTGCTGCTCTTGCCCCACCTCGTAGGCGATTTTGACCGGGTGGAACACTTCCGAACGGTGCTTGATGGCGGCCAGGTCGCGGGTGGCGTAGATCGTACTTTCGTTGCCTTTGAGCACGACGTAACGTTCCCGGTTCGAAAGCTCGATAACGCACCCGCCGATATCGGCCTCGACTTCTTCGACGAGCTTCGCGCACGAATCTTCGGTGAGTTTTCACCGGTCCCGCATGGCCCGGAGTTCCGCGATTTCGGCATCGGCGCGGGGCCGGTCGAACCAAACGGCATCGCCGGACCGTACCGCCGATTCCACGAGGGTTTTTCCGAGTCCGGCGTAGAGGCTCTCGCCGGTCAGGTAATCTTGGTGAATGCCGAACAGGTCGTAGAAACGCTCGAAATCCTCCATACTCCACTTGACGATTTCGCGCCACGCGGCGAATTCGGCGTCGTCTCACGCCTCGAGCGCCGCGAACCGGGCGTCGGATTTTCGTTTGAAATCGGCGTACGCCTCGGAGAGAACGTCGAAATCTTCCACGTCCCCGAACAGGGGGAAGAGATCGTTCCGGTCGGCGTCGGTTAGAGCGTCGAACGCCTCGGCCGAGGCGCTGAATTTCTGGGCTTTTCGGAACGACGAATAGATTTCGAAGAGCAGGTCGTTGCGGTTTTCGTAGTTCCCTACGTCGCCGCGCCGCCGCGAGAGTCCTTCCAGAAGGAATCCCATGCCGCCCCAGTCGTTCAGGTAATTGACGCGGTGGACGGTATGTCCTACCGCTTCCGAGAGGTTTCCGAGGACGTGGCCGATAATGGTCGAACGGATATGGCCCGCGTGCAAGTGTTTCGCGGCGTTGGGCGAAGAGTAGTCGATTACGACGTCGCGTCCCCGCCCGATCGAACTCTCCCCGAATTTCTCCCCTTGGGATTCGATGGCGGAGAGGGCGGAAAACAGAAAGGCGTTCGAAAGCCGGGCATTCACGTAGATGCCCTTCTGCTCGACGGATTCGAAGAGCGGATGACCGCCCCTTTCCGCCGTTTGGAGGATTCGGACGACCGCCGGGCAGATTTCGGAAAGGTAGGCGTTCTTGTCGGCCTTGATGCATTCGGTCGATCGGAAGGTGACGTCGGCTCCGAATTGGGCGCGTTCGACGAATTGGATTTCGAACGACGAGAGACGGGCACCCGGGTTGCCCGGAAGAACCGCGTCCCCGACGGAACTCCTGATGAGGCCGATGAAATCGGCCTTTTCGACGTACCCGCGCTTTTCGCGCCGGCTCCGAACCGAATCGCGGGTTTTTAAGACCGTTTCGAGGAGCTCGTTTCGGAATTCGTTCAGGTTTTTCGCGGACGTGGGCATGGGCATGAGGATTGGGAACCGGCGCATTATAGCGAAAACCCGGCGACGTTCCATTTTTTCGGGCAGAATCCCTGCCCTTGCCTCCCGCAGCGATTTCGGTATGCTTCCCGCAGCCTTTTCAGTTCCCGCAATCTTGGAAATCGTTTCCGTCCTTCGCCAGGCTTCCGAAACCGTCCGAACCAACCGTGCCCGGCTCGTTCGCCTTTTCGCGTGGGCCGCCTTCGTTTTCGCCGCGTTTTCGGTTTCGGCATACGCGCTTCCCGAAATCGTCGCATACGGTCGGATGCATGCCGAGATCGGCTCCGTTCCCAAACGGAGCGTCGCGCTCGTATTCGGAACTTCCCAATACGCCCCGTCGGGCGGTCCGAACGCGTTTTTCTGGGGGCGTATCGTGGCCGCTTCCGAATTGTACAAATCGGGAAAGGTCGACTGTCTCCTCGTTTCGGGCGACAATTCCTCCGCCGACTACAACGAAGCCCGTTCCATGCAACTCGCCCTGATGGACGAGGGCGTTCCGCCGGAACGCATCATCCTCGATTACGCGGGATTCCGCACCCTCGATTCGGTCTATCGGGCCAAGCTCGTGTTCGGCCAGTCGGAGTTCACCGTCGTGACCCAGGGGTTTCAGGCGGAACGCGCCATTTTCCTCGCTTCCGGGATCGGTGCCGACGTCGTGGCGTACGTCGCGCCGGACGTTCCGTTCGAATCCGCTCCCGGAACGTATTTTCGGGAAGTGCCCGCCCGCGTCGCCGCGCTGTTCGATCTCGCCATAGCCGGGACCGGCCCGAAATTCTTGGGCGAATCGATACGCATCGAAACCGATCCCACGGTCCGGCCCGTTCCCGACAAGGTTTGTTTTCCGCGATAATTTTCCGTTCCATGAAACCTTCCGTACGAATTTTCGCGCTCGATTCGTCGAAATTCTCCGATTCCGAATCGTTCTACGACGAAGTTGCCCGCATCTTCGAATTTCCCGAGTATTTCGGACGGAACCTGGACGCTCTCGCCGATTGCCTTTCCGACCTGGAAGGTCCGTTCGGTATCGAATGGACGGGGGTTTCCAAGGCTCGCCGCGAACTCGGCGCCCCCTTCGCCTGGGACGTTATCGCGATTTTCGAGGAGGCGGCGGAAGGATCGGGCGGATATTTCCGAATGGGGGAATAGGGCGCCCGCATTCCGACGGCCTTTCCGAAAAATCCCGTCCTCCGATTTGCCAACCCTCCGAAAAAGGATACGCTCCGTGCGTATCCTTGTTTCCCCCCCCATGCGCCAAGCTACGCTCGTGTTCGTCTTCAATCCGAAGGGCGAAATCCTTCTCGCCATGAAGAAGCGGGGATTCTGAGAAGGGAAGTGGAACGGCGCCGGCGGAAAGGTCGAAGCGGGCGAGACGGTTCCCGAAGCGGCTTCGCGCGAACTCCTCGAAGAAACCGGCGTTTCCGTTCCCGCAGGCTCCTTGGAATCCCACGGAACCCTCTCGTTCGCGTTCGAAGCGAAGCCCGAATGGAACCAGGAAGTCCACGTATTTTCGGCGCGCGGGTATTCCGGCCCGGAACCCGTCGAAACCGAGGAAATGCGGCCGAAATGGTTCAAAGAAGACGATATTCCGTATGACGACATGTGGCAGGACGATCCGTACTGGCTCCCGTCCGTCATTCGCGGCGAAAAAATCGATTTCTCGTTCGTATTCGACGAAGACGGCGATTTGGCTGAGGTCGTCGAAGGATATTCGGCATAGCATGCTCGCCGCGTACGCGTTCTTCCTCCCCGTCGTATTCGCCGGATGGCCGGCATTCTTCGGGTTTCCGTTGCCGAAGGGGGTATCGCTCTACGAAGGCGCCCGAATCGCGTACGTACTGCTTGGGGCCGCATGGTTCCTCGCGATCCGCTTCCGTTCAATCGTCGCGCAGCTTCGACCCGTCGTTTGCCGAACGCTCGGAATTTTTCGGAACGCCGTCGGAGACCGGGACGTTTCGGATTCCTCGGAACGGGCGGAAAAACCGTCCCGGTTCCGAAAGGTCTTTTGGCGGTTTTGGCTTCTCGGGGGAGTCGGTTCGTTCCTTTTCTCGGGGCTCGTAAACGGTTCGGATGCCGTTTCGGACGTCCTGCGGTGAGAGGCGTATTCCGTTTCCGCGTTCGCCGCCCTCTCAGCTCTCGCTCTCGTGTTCGCTTCGTATCCGGCCAGGGAACGGAGGGCCGCGCTCCGGGCGATCCTCTTCGGATTCCTCTGCGCCAACGTACCGTATTCCGTCCTTCAGGCCGTTTCCGCCGATCCGCTCTCGGCATCGCTCGCGATTCCCGACTGGAACGGCGCCGTCCGGGCGTTCGGAACGTTCGGAAATCCGAATTCGCTCGCGTTTTTCGCGGCGCTCTGTTTGCCCGTGGCATTCGGTTTGGAAGGTCGGTGGACGCGGTTCCCCGCCGTCGCCGGCCTTCTCGTCGTTACCGCCCTTTCCGGAAGCGTAAGCGGACTCGCCGTCGCTCTCGCGTTCACGGCTTTCCGGATTCTGGGCGCCACCCGGGGGGTCGTTTGAAAATACCGGTTCGAGATTTTGCTCGGCATGGGCGTATTCGCCCTCGCCGCCCTTCCCGTTCTCGTGCCCGAAAAAATCCTCTCCCTTCAGACGCGCGCGTTCATTGTCCGCGATTTGGCCGTATCCGTGGCGGAGAATCCGAAAACGCGGCTCTTGGGCGACGGTGCCGGAGCCGTGGAACGGATATTCTCGGAGCGTCGGAGCGCCGACCTCGACCGGTACGTTCCGATCGGCGCCCCCATCGGCAGAGGGCATTTCGCGTTTCTCGACGTTGCCGCCGCATTCGGCATTCCGTTCGCCCTCGCGCTCTTCGTCGGATTACTGGCCGCCCTGCGAAAATATCCCGAACCGTCCGCTCGCGAGACGCTCGGAATATTCCTGATTCTGTGATGCCTCCATACGCCCGGGGTGGGGGAGTGGGCAATGGCCGCCCTCGCCCTATCGGGTGTTTCCGAGCGAAAAAACCCCGCCTAAGCGGGGTTTCGAGTCCTCCTTTTCGGACTTTCGGGTCAGATGGGCGGAAGGTCGGCGTTTTCGCCGACGGCATCCGGATCATCCGGGGATTGGCGGTAGTGCGGCCGTGGCCGTACGTATTCGGAACGGCAGCGTGTCGTACCTTCGTCGGAAATGACTTGTCCGTTCCGACGGCGCTGGACGGAGTCGTCACGGCAGCGTTCATAGGGGGAGCCGTAGGGGTCTTGTCCCCCTTGGTTGCCGCCCTCGAGCGCGCCGCCGGCCATGGAACCGACGATGCCGCCGACGACGGCCCCTTTCCAGGGGTTTTTCGTGATGGCGGCCCCGACGATGGCGCCCGTCACCATGCCGACGTCCGAAGGACGAACGCCGTTACTGCCGCAGCCCGAGAGAATAACTAATGCCACAAGGGCAAGCATGAGCCGTTTCATCGTTTGCTCCTTCTCCGGTCGTGCCGGAACGAAAAGTTTGAATGATCCCGCACGCGGTGTCGTCTGGTTTTGAGACGGATCGCGTACCCACTTCGAATTTTATACGAATAAAAGACTTGTCAAATAGAAATTGTCAAGCATCGGAATTACTTCCATTCGACGCCTTGGATTCCCCACTTCTCGAGCGCCGCGTTTGCCTTCGAGAAGGGTTTCGAACCGAAAAATCCCGAATGGGCCGAAAACGGGGAGGGGTGGGGGGATCGTATGACTACGTGCTTCGCCGTGTCGATAAGCGGGAGTTTTCCGATGGCGTAGTTGCCCCAGAGTACGAAGACCACGTGTTCGCGCCGGTCCGACAGGGCTTTTATGGCCGCGTCGGTAAACCGTTCCCACCCTTTCTCCCGGTGCGAAGCCGGTTGTCCGGACCGGACGGTCAGAACGCTGTTGAGAAGGAGGATGCCCTGCTCCGCCCAATCGGTCAAATCGGTTTCCGTCCGGTCGATTCCGAGGTCGGAGCTCAATTCTTTGAAAATGTTTTTCAGGCTCGGTTGCGCCTTCGAGCCGTTCGGAACCGAAAACGAAAGTCCCATGGCCGCCCCCGGCGTATGGTACGGGTCTTGTCCGAGAATGACGACCTTGACCGCGTCGAAGGGGGTAAGGTCGAAGGCTTTGAAAATGTTTCCTCCGGCCGGAAAGCACGCGCCCGAGGCGTATTCCGCTTTGACGAACGCGGCAAGCTCGGCGAAATACGGCGATTCGAATTCGTGCCGCAGCGCTTCGTGCCAGGACGGATGGATTTTAACGGAAGGGGGCATGCGAAAAGGATACGGCTACTTTCTTCCCCGGAACGCGTTGATGAGCGTCAGGTCGTCCGCGTGTTCGATATATCCGGCGTTCGGGAGCCCTCGGGAGAGTCGCGATATTTTCACGTCCCAGCCCTTGAGTTGCTCCTTGACGTAGAGCGCGGTCGCTTCGCCCTCGATGTTCGGGTTCGTCGCGAGAATGATTTCGTAGGCGCCGCCCCGCGCGATTCGGTCGAAGAGTTCTTTCATGCGGAGGTCCGACGGCATTTTCCCATGCAGGGGGGAGACGGCTCCGCCGAGTACGTGGTACCGGCCGTGGAAGATGCCGAGCCGCTCGATGGCGACCAAATCGAGAAAGTCTTCCACGACGCAGAGTTCCCCGTTGTCGCGCCCGGAATCCCGACAAATGGCGCACTCGCGGCCGTCCGCGTCGGTCATCGAAAAGCACGTGGGGCATTCGCCGATTTCGGTTTGAATCTTCGAAATCCGTTCCGAGAGTTCCTTCAAGTACGAAGCGTTCGCTTTCAACAAAAAGAACGTCAGCTTCGTGGCGGTCTTGTCCCCGATTCCGGGGAGGAAAGCAATGAGTTCGGAGAGTCGTCGAAGCGATTCGGGCATACGGAAAACGGAAATAACTTCGCAATTCGCGCTCAATTCTCCGCGCCTCGCTCGCCGTACCGAGGAGTACGTCTCCGCTCGGCGCTCGCTTTCGCGCGAATTCCATCGTTCTTTCCGTTTTCCGAAAGCGTTCCATGGCGGAAACGGAATTCCCGTGGGACGTTTGCGCGAAGTTCGAGAAGGGCGGGCTTTGAAGGGTAAACCGCGCAAAAGGAAGCTATTCGCGTGAGGATTGAGTACCGCAACCGAGCCGTACTCGGTGGTACGGCGAGGGGCGGAACGGAAATTCGAACGCGAAGAGCGAACTTTTCCGCGGTTTACTTTTTCATGGTCAAAAACGAATCCTTCATCACGAGATACTTCGGCGCTTCGATCGCCTCCATCCGTTCGATGGAAGAATTCGAGGAAATCGTGGAAAGGGATTCGGCTTCGGCGATGCGGATGTTGAGCAGGTTCTGTTCGAACGACAAATTGCGGCGCTCGATTTCGAGGTTGCGGACGTTGTACCCCTTGGTGGCATTGACGTTCAGCATGAACACGTAGTAGATGCCGAGAATGCCGATAAGCCCGAGAGCGAGAACGTAGGTCTCCGTAAACGAAAGGCGGAAGTTTTCCCGACTCGTCTTGCGCGACGAGAAGAACGGGACGTTTCCTTTTTTCATGACGAGGAGATTGGCGTTCATGCGGGAAAGAAGGGATTATCGGATTTTTTCTGCCACGCGGAGCTTGGCGCTTCGCGAACGTGGGTTCGTCCGTACTTCTTCTTCGGTAGGTTCGACGGGCTTTTTGAAGACCCGTTTCAGTTGGGCTTTTTCGAGAGGGCGTCCGGTGAGCGGATCGGGAACGTCGCGCTCGTAGCTTTTGAGGACGGTCTTTACGAGGCGGTCTTCGAGCGAGTGGAAGGTAATGGCGGCGAGCCGGCCTTCCGGATTCAGGAGCCGAACGGCGTCCCGGAGGGATTCCTCGATGGATCCGAATTCGTCGTTCACGGCGATTCGGAGGGCTTGGAAGACCCGGACCTTGGATTTCGGGTCGAAGCTGGAGGCTTCGATGGCCGAAAGGAGTTCGCCGGTCGTTTCGAACGGTTTGGCCTTGCGCCTGGCAACGAGCTCTTTCGCGATGAAGAAGGCCTTCGGTTCTTCCCCGTACTCCTGGAGGAGTTTGAAGAGTTCGCGCTCTTCCCGGCGGTTGACCAAATCGGCGGCGGTCATTCCGTCGG
The DNA here is from genome assembly GCA_964540725.1 of uncultured Candidatus Peribacteria bacterium. GTDB lineage: Bacteria > Patescibacteriota > Gracilibacteria > BD1-5 > UBA2023 > JANJWP01. The sequence continues at coordinate 31,608 of CAZINU010000003.1, read as the reverse complement.
ACGTGCGGTCGAACCGCATGTCGAGGGGGCCGTCCGCGCGGAAGGAGAAGCCGCGCTCGGAGTCGTCGTAGTGGGCGCTCGAAACGCCGTAGTCGTAAAGGATCGCGTCGATTCCGGAGATGCCGAGGTCTGTGAGGGCGGTTCCGAGGGTTCGGAAGTCCGCGTTTACGAAATCGACGGTTACGTCGCGCTCCGAACATTCGGCGATATCGCGGAGGAGCCTCGATTCCGCGTCCGTGAGGTTGCGGGGGTCCCGGTCGAAACCGACGTACGTACTCCCGGAGGGGAGCCTTCGAAGTATTTCCTTCGTATGGCCTCAGAGCCCGAGGGTCGCATCCACGGCGACGATTGGCCGGTTTTTCTCGAGATGAAGGGAAGAAACGGCTTCTTCGAGGAGCACGGGTACATGTTGGAACGCCGCGTCCGCATGGATGTCCGACACTGTCAGAAACTCGTAAGGAATCGGGGTATGGGTTTTTGTTCGCGGTAAAAGTACGGTTTTCGCCTTTGTTGTCAAATCAAAGCCGCCGCCCTCTTGACGTATTTGCTTGACAATCGAAAATCCTTAATTGAAAGCATTTCAGAAGTTTTGCACATTTTTCAGACGGCGATGTCGGAAAGTCAAAAAACGGACCACCCCGGCTTGCCATTCTCCCGTCCGTTTTTATAATCCCTCCAAAGTATTCCGGAGTTTCCGATTTTCCCGTGCATTTCAAGAAAACGAAGATCAAGAACGTACGCGACGCGTACGATGCCGTCCGATTCCGCAACGCCCTTTCCGCCGGCCTTCTCGGCACGTTCGCCGTTCTCGTAGTGCTTCTCGTCGGGGCCGCCGTCCTCGCGCGGGCGTCCGACATTTCCATCAATCTCCCGTTTTCGAGTTTTTCGGCGTTCGGGGGGCTTGGCGGCGGCGCTTCCGAGGACGACGTTCCCGAAAAGGTGAACATCCTCCTCACCGGCGTTGGCGGCGAGGCCCACGACGGCCCGGAATTGACCGATACCGTCATTCTCGCCAGCGTGAACCGGAAGACGAAGACCGTTTCCATGCTTTCGATCCCCCGCGACCTCTACGTCGAATATCCCACGGGGGGGAGGGGGAAGTTCAACGAAGTCTATTCCCGGGCGCTCTCGAAAAACCCGGGCAACGCCGTCGCGTCGATGGGGATGCTTGCCGAAAAAGTCCGGGAAATCACGGGGGAACGCGTCGACCGCTACGTGAACGTCGACTTCGCCGGATTTTCCGATTTCGTGAACGTACTGGGCGGCGTTCAGGTCGACGTTCCCGAAGATTTGACCGATACGGCGTATCCGGACGGCAATTGGGGGTACACGACGTTCAAGGTCAAGAAGGGCATTCAGACGTTCGACGGCGAAACCGCGCTGAAATACGCCCGTTCCCGCCATTCGACGAGCGACTTCGACCGTTCCCTTCGGCAGCAGATGCTCGTCCGGGCCATTAAGGAAAAGCTCTTCTCGCTCGGAACCCTCTCCAATCCGCTGAAAATCAAGGCGCTCTACGGATCCGTATCCAGCCACCTCAAAACCGACCTGTCGTTCGAAGAAATGGCCGCGCTCGCGCTCTTCGCCCGCGACCTCCCGTCCGAAAACATCCTTTCGTTCAATTTGAACGACTCGTGCTTCCAGTCGATTTCCACCTGCGACCGCGGAGGGCTCCTCTATACGCCGGCCCGCGATCTGTTCGGCGGGGCGAGCGTGCTTTTGCCCGACGGCGCGACGGCCGAGAACGTGGACGAATACCGCGACATTCAGCGCTTCGCGAACCTCGCCTTCAATTATCCCCGGATGTTCCTGGAGAATTTCGAGATAAACGTCGTCAATTCCACGAAGCAGTCCGGCGTCGCCGTCCGAACCGCGCTCTTCTTGAAAAAATTCGGATTCAACGTTCCCGAAAAGGATTCCGTCGGTCAGACCAAGGATCCGTACGAAAGGACGACCGTCCTCATTCCCTGGGATACCGAATCGAAAACGGGGTTTGACCCCGAATCGGCCACCGCCCAGGCGCTCTCGATGTTCACGTTTTCCGATCCCGTTCCCGTTCCCGCTTCCAAGTACGCCAAAACGCCCGGCCCGAAGGTCGAGGTCGTACTCGGACCCGATCACGCGCTCTTCTTCCGGTAGTCCGCGGAGCCCGTCCGGGCGATCGTCCGAAAAGGGTCGTCCCCGCCGGCGCGCGCTTTCAGAAATCCGATTCCCCTTACCATCATTCCCATGCCGATTCCGTCAGGAAACCGTTCCTCGTTCCACACCCGTCTGATCGCGAAAAAACGCTCGTTCCGCGAACTTTCGAAGCGCATGCTCCCCAAGGCGCTCCGCTCCGAAGGAAAGGCCCGCTATCTCGTCGCCTACGTCGCCGCCACCGCCGGAATCTTCGCCGTTTTGGCGATGGTCGCCGTGTATTTCGCGTACTTCCATTCGCTTCCCGCCATCGAGGAAATCGAACGCGACGTCCTTCCCGAAAGCACCGTCATCTACGATCGCAACGGCGGCGAGCTCTACAAGCTCTACGACGAAGAAAAGCGCACGTACGTTTCCTACGAGGGCATTTCGCCCAAAATCCGCGAAGCCATCGTCGCGGCCGAAGACAAGACATTCTTCGAGAACCCCGGAGTCGATCTCAAGGGGCTCATCCGTTCCGGTCTCAATTTCGCGTTCGGAAAGACCGAACGCATCCAGGGGACGTCGACCATTTCCCAGCAGCTCATTAAGAATACCTTTCTTTCGAACGAGCGCTCCTTGGAACGGAAGATGAAGGAGGTCTACCTGTCGTACCGCCTGAATTCCAAGTACTCCAAGGAAAAGATCCTCGAACTCTACCTGAACAAGATTTCCTTCGGAAACAACGCCTACGGCGTGGAAGAGGCGGCGAAGACCTACTTCGGAAAATCCGCGAAGGACGTGGGGGTACTCGGCGCGACGATCCTCGCTTCGATCCCGAAGGGGCCGACGTACTATTCGCCCTATTCGCACCGCGACCGACTCATGGGATACCTGTACGCGTATTCGGAAGGAGGGGAGAAGGAGCCGACCTACCTCGATACCCAGGATCGCTTGAAGGAATACGCCCCCCACGTGGACGCGTTCAAATCGTTCGTCACGAACCTTTCCGTCGAACGCGCGTCGCCCGATACGGCCAAGGTGTGCGGACTCGACCAAGGAAAGCTCAAGCGCGCATACCGGATCGACGGCGGTTGCGCGAAGATTTCGTACTCCGATCTCTTGAGCCTCCTGAACGATATTCGGATATCCCCCGAACATGCCGTTTCCGGTTCGGGAAACCTTTCGCAAACCGGAACGTCGGCCTCGTGAGCCGTTTCCGCTTCCGGTTCCGTCCAGGGGAAGGCCGCCTACCTCGAATACAACACCGGACGCAAGGACTTCGTCGCCGGCCGCATGCTCGAAGACGGGAAAATTACGGCGGAAGAATGGAAGGGCGCCGTCGTCGGCGGCATCGATTTCCAGTTTCGCCGCGCGAGCGAAAATATCCGGTTTCCGCACTTCGTCTTCTACGTCAAAGACTATCTCGAAGCGAAATTCGGAAAGGACTTCGAAGCCCAGGGGGGACTGAAGATCTATACCACCATCGACCCGGTCCTTCAGGAAAAGGCCGAAGACGTCGTCAAGAAACAGGTCGCGACCAACCGCGACAAATACGGCGCCAAATCCGCCGCGCTCGTTTCCATGGACAACCGTACCGGACAAATCCTCGCCATGGTCGGAGGCCCCGACTACTTCGACGAAACGAACGGGGGAAACGTGAACATGGTCACTGCCAAGCGCCAGCCGGGATCGAGTTTCAAGCCCATCGTCTACGCGCTCGCCATTTCCAAGGAGGCCATTTCGCCCGACACCCCCGTGTACGACGTCGAAACGAAATTCGGAAAATGGGATCCCGACAACTACGATCGGAAATTCATGGGAAAAATGAAGATCCGGACGGCGCTCGACTATTCCCGCAACATTCCGGCCATCAAGATGTTTTCGGTCGCGGGCGGGGAAGAGAGCGTGGTAAAATTCGCCCGCTCCCTCGGCATCCTCTCCCTTCGGGAAGACGGCATGTACGGCGCCCCGCTCGCAATCGGAACCGGCGAACTCAAGCCCCTCGAACTCATGGAGGCATACTCCGTCTTCGCGAACGGCGGATGGAAGAAAGACGTGACGCCCATCCTCCGTATCGAAGACCGGAAAGGCAACGTCATCGACCGGTACGTGGAAAAAAACGGCAGCTACGTGTTTTCCGACGCGGCGTCGTACATTCTTTCGGTTATCCTTTCCGACGCGTCGAGCCGCCCCAGCTCGTTTTGGAACAACGTCCTCACGCTGAAAGACCGGCCGGTCGCCGCAAAGACCGGAACCTCCAACAAGGACGTCAGCGTTGGGAAAGAAAAGAAGATTCTCCCCCGAGACCTCTGGACGGCCGGATACACGCCGCAAATCACGACGGTCGTATGGGCGGGGAACGTCGACGGAACCGAAACGAAGGGAACGTGCGACGGATTGAATTGCGCGGCCCCCATCTGGCACGATTTCATGGAATTCGCCCACGCGAACCTTCCGAAGGAATCCTTCAAAAAGCCCGAGAGCGTCTATTCGGCGACCATCAGCGCCATCTCCGGCAAACTCGCGAGTCAGAAGACGCCCGAAAAATACCGGGTTTCCTCCATCTTCGCGGTCAAACCCACGCAGTACGAAAACTCGATGGAGGAAATCGAAGTCGATTCCCTCTGTAACGGCAAGGTTACCAAAGCCACGCCGCCCGACGCCGTGAAAAAGGGGTACGTCGTGAATATCGACCCCATCGTCGAGTCGTACCAGAAAGAATGGTTGCCGGCCGTCCGTTCTTGGGCCGCCTCCGAAGCCGGGGCTTCGTACTTCCTCGAAGCAGGCGGCAATATCGTCTCGAACTACCGTGACGAAATTTGCGAACGGCCGGGAAAAGGAACGAGTTCCGTCCGGGTCTCCTCGAACCTCTCCGACGGCGTCGTCCGTCCGCTCGGGCCGAATTTGGTCGAAGTTTCCTACGAGTCGCAGTACGCCGTGGCCAAACTCAAGTTCCTTCGCGACGGCGAGCTTTTCAAGGAAGTGGCGATCGAAGGCGAAAAAACGTCCGGAACCTACCGAAACGCCCAATTCGACTTCGGTTCCGAGTTCTTGGGCGAACATACGCTCTCGGTCGTCGCGGTCGACCGGTACGGATATTCCGGCAAAACCGACGCCACGGTCCGTTTCGCGACCGACAACGATCTGCCGGTCATTTCCGTCCAGAACCCGCCCGACGGTTCCGTTTCGGTGTACCAGGACCAGTTTTTCAATCTGCGGTTCGCCGTCGCCGATTCCGGCGAAATCGTCGCGAACAACCTGTACCTCGACGGAAAGCTTTGGAAAATTCTCGGCGCGGGAAACGATTTTACGGTCGCGGTGAACGAGGCGAAAGATTTCGCCGTCGGCAGCTACCTGCTCGAAATCGAATCGACCGACAGCCGCCGCGGGAAGTCGAAGGTCGAGGTGAAGTTGGAGGTTTTGGGGAGATAGGGGAATCGGGTTACGGAGAATTGATTTGGCTCTTGCCTAGAAATAGGAATCAATATACTGTGTTCGTATTTTTAACGGATTTCGTTTTAAGGCCCCGTTTCACGTTCAACGGTTTTTCTTCCCCATACCAGCCGCCTCCCATGCCGAACTTCCATTTCCCACTCCGGAACCCCCGCGCCCGCTCCGCCTTCACCCTCACCGAGCTCGTCGTCGTGGTCACCGTCCTCGCGATCCTGGCCGCCGTCGGCTTCCTCTCGTACGCCGAACATACGGCGGAAGCCTCGAAGGCCGCCGTCCGCACGAACCTCCGGACCGTCATGTCCGCGATCGCCTCCGAAGCCGCCGTCGAAGGGACGACCCCGCGCCGGTACGTCGTCCACGACCCCGCCGCCGCCCTCACCGGGACGGTCTTCTTCGACGGCGCCCCCGTCGCCCTCTCCGGCGGGAACTGGAACGTCCCCGGCACGAACTACACCGCCGGACTCCCGGACTGGAAGTCCCTCCGGCTGAATCCGGATTCCTTCCGCCTCTCCTCCGCCCCGTCCGCCGTCCCCGCCGCCTCCGCCGCCTCCGAAGCCGGCTTCGCGCTCGCGTACGCCGAGCACGTCAAGCCGGTCGGCGCCGGCGTTTCCGTCACCGTCTCGTACTCCCAGGGCGCCTGAACGGCCAAGGACGGCACCGTCGTCGTCGAGGGGAACTTCCCGCCCCCGACGCCCGAACAGTCCGCCTCCGGCGCCGTGTCGGGCCTCATCCGGGACCCGGAAACCGGGGAGGCCGTCTCCGACGGTTCCGAAGGGTCCGTCCCGACCTCGCTCCCGCCGGAATCCGGGAATCCGGAAACCCCCGAACCCGAACCGGAAAACCCCGGAATCCCCTCCCAGTTCTCCTTCGCCGACGTCTGGTACGCCGTTTCATGGCAGTCGTATTCCGGTTCCGTGGCGGTTTCCTGAATGGGCGACGGAAAATCCGCGACGGCCTCGCTCTCGGCCGGCACGCTCCGCAAGAACGGGGAAACTGTCGGGACCGCCGCCCCGGGCTCCCCGGTCTCGGCCCCCGTTTCGGACGGCGACGTCCTCGAAGTCTGGCTCGCCGCCTCCGCCCCCGCCGGCGAGACCGCCTCCGCCGTACTCTCCGTCGGTTCCGCCTCCGATTCCTTCGACGTCCGCACGTTCCCCTTCGTCCCCGACTACGTCGTCTCCGCCTCCCGCGGCAGCGACTCGGCCGGGAACGGCTCCCAGGCGGCGCCGTACGCGACCATCGGCAAGGCCATGTCCCTCGGATCCGCCCTTATCGGCAAGACCGTCTTCGTGGAAGCCGGCGTCTACCGCGAGAACGTCACCGTATCGCAGTCCGGGGTGACATTGTACGGGGAGGACCCGGGGACGACCGTCGTATTTCCCGCGACCGGCAACGCTATTTACGGAACGACCGCTTCGAATAATTTTACCGTACGAAATTTTACCGTACGTGCCTCGGGGTACGGAATCTATTTTCGCGCCCCGAGTTCGAAAGCGTTCAATAACGTGATACTTGGAGGATCGTGCGGGGCATATGTGTCATGTTTGGGGTGCGGTATCGAATTCGCCCACAACACCGTCGTCGGTTCCCGGTACGGCCTGTACGACAGCTA
>CAZINU010000003.1:0-24328 GCA_964540725.1 uncultured Candidatus Peribacteria bacterium | reverse complement strand
TCTCGTGGGGGAATTCCGCGTCCGATTGGTCCGGATACTCGCCGGCGGCCTCCGACCGTTCCTCGGAAATCCGATTCGACCCCTCGCACCCCCTCCGATTCCTTCCGGATTCCCCGGCCGTCGGCGCGGCCGTCGGCTCCCTCGCGTCGTTCGGGATTCCGGCCTCCTCGTCCGTCCTCGCTTCGGGTTCCCCCGATGCCGGTTCCCCCGATTCGGGCGCGCATTTCCTCTCGTCGGCCCTCCGGACCCTGTACGTCGCGAAGTCCGGCAACGATTCCGACGACGGGCTTTCGCCTTCGAATCCCAAACTCACGATCGCGTCCGCGCTTTCTGCCGCGCCTCCCGGAACCGTCGTCCGCGTGGCGTCCGGCTCGTACGCGGAAACCCTGACGCTCGCCACCCCCATGGTCTCGCTCGTCGGCGAGGACCCGGCGACGACCGAAATCACCTGGATTTCGAACGTCGTCGGCGTCAGCGGCCCCGCGGTCGGGAGCGTCGTCCGGAATTTCACGCTTCGGCCTCCTTCGTCCGTCGGTTTCGGGATACGGCTTTCCGCCGTCGGCTCGAAGGCGTACAACAACGTCGTCGTCGGCGGATCCTACGGGATCCATTGCAATGCGCAGAGCGGTTCCGTCGAATTCGCCCACAACACCGTCGTCGGTTCCCGGTACGGCCTGTACGACAGCTACGGCAATTCCCTCTACCGCCTCCAGAACAACGTCTTCGCGTACGGTACGGACGGGGCCTACTTCAACCCTTCGTACGCCGCCGTCCAGCCGGCGGAGAGGGGCGGGAACGTCTCGTGGGGGAATTCCGCGTCCGATTGGTCCGGATACTCGCCGGCGGCCTCCGATAAGTCTGCCGATCCAAAATTCGCGAGTTACCCAGCATACTCGACGAGTTCTTGATTGAGGTTCGCTTCGGGCAGTTCCGCTTTCGAAGCCGGAGTGCGGAATCTCTCTTTCTTCGGAATCCCGGCCGATTCATACACGGCTTCCGCCGGAACGATCGATACCGGTGCTCCGGATTCCGGAGTTCATTTCTTCCGGTAATTTCATGCCCGCGCGGTCGGCCGCTCCGGCCGCTCCGGACACTGCCGCTACCCCCCCCGCATAAGGGCACCGTTCTTCGGGCAATCGTTCCGAGCCTCGTTAGGTTCATTGAAAACCCCCGGCATGAGCCGGGGGTTTTCAAACGGAAGGTTCCGCAGACGTTTCGTTACCCGAAAATCGAGTACCCGTCGTCGGAAGAAGGCTTCTTCGGGGCGCTGCCGCCCTCGCCGCCTTGGAAGGCAGCGCCTTCGGAACGGCCATGGAACCCTCCGTTCCGGTTTTCGCCGCCACGTCCGCCGCCGAATCCGCCCCGGCGACCTCCGCCGCCTTGGTATCCGCCACCGTTCCGCCCACGCGAAGCGTCGTTTCCGAATCCGCTTTCGCGGCTCTGGGGCGCGCGGTAGCGGGGCTTGTCGGAGCGCCAGCGGCCGCGGCCTCCGTGCTTGGATTGGTGGCCCTGGTGCGATTCTTCCGGTCGGACGACCTCGGCCCCCTCCCGGTTGACCTGCTTGATGCGGATCTTATTGCGTTTTTCGATATTCTTCAAGAAGAGCCGTTCGGCTTCCGAGACGAACATGATCGCCTTTCCTTCGGCCCCGGCGCGGCCCGTTCGGCCGATGCGGTGGACGTAGGATTCCGGATCTTCCGGGACGTGGTAGTTCACGACGAGGTCGATGTTGTTCATATTGAGTCCGCGCGCGGCGACGTCGGTCGTGATGAACGTGGAGATTTCGCCGGTTTGGAACCGCTTGAGCGCGCGGTTGCGCTGGCGCTGTTCGAGATCCCCGTGGAGGAAGTCGGCGGTAATGCCGTTTTCCTGGAGGATGCGGGCGAGGTGTTCGGTTTCGCTCTTCGTTCGGGTGAAGACGATGGTCTTCGCGCCGGGGTGGTCGGCCAGGTACTTCTTCAGGAGGTCGAATTTCTCCAAGTGGTTGACCTCGATGAACGCGTGGTCGATGCGGTCGACGGTGACCGATTGCGGGGTAGCCTTGATATGCTCGTACCCTTCGCCGACGTACTTGGAAATGAGGTTTCCGACTTCGGTCGGGATGGTGGCCGAAAAGGTCATCGACTGCTTGACGTTCGGCAGTTTCGACCAAACGTAGTCGATATCGTCGATGAATCCCATGTCGAGCATGCGGTCGACTTCGTCCAATACGAAGTATTCGACGTTCGAAACGTCGATGAATTTCCGATCGATGAGGTCGATGAGACGCCCCGGGGTGGCGACGACGATCTGCGGCCCCTTCGAAAGGATTTCGCGCTGGGGGCGGATATTGGTTCCCCCGTAGAGCGCGGTCGACCGGACGAACATGCCTTCGGAGAGCTTTACGACTTCTTCGCGGATTTGGTTCGCGAGTTCGCGGGTGGGGGCGAGGATGAGGGCCTGGGGCTTGCGAACGCGGCTGTTGACCTTCTGAAGGAGAGGGAGCACGAACGCGGCGGTTTTTCCGGTTCCGGTCTGCGATTGCCCGACGACGTTCTTGTCTTCGAATACCGCCTTAATGACTTCTTCTTGGATTTTGGTCGGTTCCGCGTATCCGTTCTTCTCGAGGGACGCGAGGATCCACTTATTAAAAGGAAATTCCGTAAACAGCATGAAAAAAAGAGGGGAGGGAGATAGCCTCGTGCTCTCGGGCATTCGTGGAACCGCTCGAACGCCCCGGGGGGACGTTCTCGGTTCGAAGATATTCCAAGGGGCCTTTTGGGGCCTTCGCGGGAAACGGGCGGACCTGGAGTCCTTTTCGGCTCCGGTTTTCGGAAGCCGATTCGGTTCGCGCTGACGAGTGGCGACACCTTATCCGAAAAATGCGGAGAGTCAAATGCGAATGCGCATTTTTCGTAAAGTTTGACAAGTGAATTTCATTCGCTATAAGTGAATCCGTCCAGAGTCCGCAATTCTTCCTTTCGGAACCATGTCGCCCCTCGTTCTTCCCGATTCCCAAAAACGTTCCGAATACCATCGTACCATTCCGTCCGGAACACCGCCGAACCGGGTCCGTCCGTCGGTGTCCGTTTCCGTCGAACCGGCCATTCCGATAACCCGGAAAGTCCTTACCGCCTGCGATCGCCTTTTCGGGGCGCACTTGCCGCACCATGCGATTGCCCGGCTGAACGGTTTCAACTCCCTCGCGCTTACGAAGGAATTCAAATCGGACGTCCTCCGCGTCCTGTCGGATTCCGATCCGGGTTATTATTATTTGGATCCGGAGTCCGTCCAACGCGTGCAAATTTCGAGAGTAGCCGAGCTCGATGCCGAAGGTACCATTTTGGTCGGATGGAGACGTTTCCAAGAGAAGCGTTTCGAAAAACGTCCGAACGTCTTCTCCAAAAATCCGCACCACATCGTCCCGAAGAGCCGGTGAGGCACGAACCATCCGCAGAACCTCCGTCGCATCGACCGCGGAATTCATGACGACTTCCATACCCTGTTCTCCAACCTTACCCCGATCGAACAGTCGCTCCACCTGCTCGCCGTGTTCGCCCGCGATTTGAATCCCGTCTTCGTGGGGGACTTTTTGAAGATTCTCGCGGAAACCGACCTTTCCTACTATTACCGGAAAGGCGTCGTGTCGAGAGGAATATTGGCCGTATCGGCCTAATCGCCCTGCCAGGTTCTTGCGCTCCCGCGGGAGGGGGGCGGCGAAAGCTAGACGATGTACGTCTGGTATACGTTGATGGCTCCGTTCTTGTCCTCGTACTTCTCAATGGTCGTCTGAACGTGGGTTCTGAGGAAATCCGTCAAGCTCTGCCCCTTCTGTTCGAGAATGAACTCGATTTTCCTTTTTTGCGCGTCGGTCAGGTAGAAGTTGACGGCGGCGGAGAATTTTTTCCGCTGGGTCTTCTTTTCTTCTTGGGCCATGGGGAAGGGGAGTTCCGGAATAAGTCGATTCGGAGAATATCCCGGGAGATGAAAAAATCAATTCAGAATACGGATTTTTCAGAAAGGTATCGGCGACACTTCGCCATTTTTTCTTGACAGGGGTTAAAAACCGCGATACCATGCTCCGCGAAATGTCCGAAATCGGCCATTCCCGTAACCTTTTCCGGTATGAATTCTTTCCGTTTCGGAAAGCGTCCGCTCGCGCTCGCAGGTGCCGCGCTCGCGGGCATTTTCGCTTTTTCCGCGACCGCGGTCGCATGGCAGAACGTCGATCAATATCCCACCAAGTGCGGATCGATCGATTTGAACCTTTTCGGAGAGCACGGCGATGTCGCCACCTCGGACAAGTGGAATTCGGTCATCTGCATTCTCGGAACCGCCTATAGGAATTTGGGGGACTGGCCCCGAAATAAAACCCCGTTCATGTGGAGCGCGGACGCGAGCGAAGTGGCAATCGGAGGGAAGACCGGCGGAGTCATCGGCAGCATCGGCCTCGGATACAACGCCGGTGGTATCAGCAAAACCCCGTTCATCGGCTTTTACGACGGAACCAAGGGATATTGGGGTTCGTACGCAACCAATACGAACCCCTCGACCGATCGCGAAGCGCTCGGAATGATTTTGTTTAACCCGAAGGATTCCGGCGGCGACGATTCCCTTTCCTTCAGGGGATTCAGCGGAGGCATTTCCATCTATCCGGGCTCCGATGCCGGAAATCTTTCCGGAAAACGGTACGTTGTCGGGTGGGAGAAAGTAAGCGCCTCCGACAAGGGGGCGTTCGATCTCGATTGTCAGTACCGTGCCGTTACGAGCGACGGATGGCGGTTGTACTTCGATTCCGTGAATTCGTTGTCGATTAAAGGACAATTCAATAGCGAGTATGCGGGAACGAATAACCGGGATACTGCCGTCATTATCCGGAATGATGCTAAAAACCTCTATTCCAACTACGGGCACGATTCATATGGATCTTCGTCGACCGCGAGTCGGAATTTCGGCGACGGCTTCGTCATGAAGCTCGAAAAACTCTGCCTTCCTTCCTACTAACCCGAACGGGTAACACCCCTTTTACGCTTCGCTTATGAAACCGATCAAACTTACGCTCGTAACGTTCGCTTCCGCCCTCCTTCTCGCCTCCTGCTTCGGAAAAGAAGACTCCGGAAAGGCTGGCGTCGGCACGCCCTCTCCGAACGGGGGCGCCGAATCTCCCGCTCCGACCCAGGCTTCGCCCGAGAATTCTCCCGCCCGAATCGAAGCCGAGGCAAAAGAACGCGCCCGCGTCTCGAAACTTTCGGAGCTGACGTCCGAGAACCTTCAAACCCAACTGGACACGAAAGGCGGGAAGAAAACGCTTTTCGATCGCCGATTGTTCATCAACTACCTCATTTCCAAGAACGTCAGTACCGTTCCGAAGCTGTTCGAAGGTCTCTCCGAAATAAAGCGCTTCCTTCAAAAACAGGGTATCGAACTTACCGAGCCCGACATTTTAGTCATCATTGCCGGTTCGCAAATCGAAAATCCCGTTTGGAGCGTATGCGGAAGTTATTCGGCTACGAAAAAAACGCTCGATTCCAAAAACGAATTCTATCCGTACGTCGCGAAGATGTGCGGGGACGTTCCGAATTCGGAAGCGTCGAAAAAATAACGGCGACGCGAATCTCGCCAACGTCGACGTAAAAAATCCGGACAAGACGAAAAACCAATACGCATTACCCCATACCCCCTCCGGTATGAACGCCCTCAAAACCTTCGTTCGAATCGCGACGGCAGCCTCCGCTTGGGGGCTTTCTTGGGCATTGCCCGCCGCGCACGCCGCCGCGGTCGTTCCTCTTTCTTCCGGCGTTAAATGGCAGGCCTACAGCCTCGAATGGTGTTCGCCCCGCCGAAACGAAGCCGGAACCGAATTTAAGGAAAAGTGGGGTCGCGATTGCGAACTCGGCACCTTCCACAAGGGGGCCGACGGCGATGGCGTCGTGAAATATAACGGCGTCGATTACCGAACGGGGAATGCCGGAGCGGAAACCAGCCTTTCCGCCCTCGCCGGTACCCGTACCGACAAAACGACCGACAGTGCCGTTTCCACGCTCGTAAGCCTCCTTTCGGGCGTCACGGGTGGAAAATTCAAAATTGAAGGCGAGGGAGTGTTGACCGTTCGGGTATTCATTACCGACTATGCGGACAATACTTCGTATTTCAAAGTTACGTACAAAATCGACCGAACGGCCCCGCAACTCGCGCTTCCGAATACGGCGGCCATTTCCGAGAGCACGGCGTACACGCACTACGATCCGGCCTTGCCGCGCGTCGGAATCGGCGGTTCGGTCGTCCGGAACGATACGTCGACGGCCGGAACGTCCGGAGACGGTTTTGCGAATCCCGTCATCGCCAGCTACTCTACCCAAACGGTAAGCCCCCGCGGGTTTCCGCGTTCGAATCTCCACGCGTTCTATTTTCAGAATACGCTCTCTTGACTGGGCGCTTCGAGTCCGTTCTCGCTAAATCCGACCTATTCGGACACGTTCGGATCGTTCCTGAAATCGTCAGCCTCTTCGTCCGTTCCGGGCGGGTATTCCGGTCCGCTCATTTCCGATACGAACGCGTTCGAGCTCCTGACGACTTCCGGAAACCCCCTCTCGCGCGGGTCGTACGGAAGTCTTGCGATGGCGTTTTCGACCGCACAATTGACCGATAATGGCGATTCGACCGGCCAAAATACCCAAAAAATCTACAAACTCCGCCTCTACGATAAAACCGTCGGTCCGGACGGATCCCCTTTCAGCGGAAACTACTCGGAAACCGCGTTCTATGCGGTACGCGACAACAAGAAGCCGAATATGGGCGACAACGGCCTCGCCCCCTCCGAACGGGGCGCTATGGAAAAACTTCTTTCCTTCGCCGACGGGGAAACCGTCTACGATCAGACCGCATATCCTTCGTACGTGCCCGAGTCGGGCGGCGTTTCCCGCTTCATTGCGGCGCAGCCTTCGCTTCCGCTCTCGTACGTGCTGAATGATACGGGAATCGGCTCGGCGACGGCGCCCGAACTCGCGAATGCCGGAATCGATACGACCGGAGGATTGAAATTGCAAATCGAAAACGAAGCGAACCGAACCGTATTCGACGATTTTCTCGTTTTCCCCAACCGGTTCGTGAATTCCGGCTCGAAACCGAGGGATTTTCGTCTCGTTGACGCGGGCGGCGTGAACGATCTCGTTTCCAACGGAACGTACCGCCGGTATTCGGCCAAGTACGTCGGAGCCGCCGGAGTTTCCGGCGCGTGCGACCTCGTAGGAAATTGCCTCTCGCCCACGCTCGATTTCCGGGTCGTCGCGAACGTACTCGACCGTACCCAATCGAACCTCTCCCTCGTTCCCCATGCCAACGCCCGCGGAAACGGCGACGGAAGGATATTCGCGAATGGGTTCGACTCGTACAAACTGTCCTATTCCCTTAAAGACGCCAACGGTAATCGCGTCATCCCCGTCGTTTCGGAGGAAAATGGCAATACGCCGATAAAGAGGATCGAAACGTCGGTCGAGTTCCATAACGGCCTGTATTCCGATTTGCTGCGCAATGTCGGTGCCGGTAGCCGTCTCGCGGAAGTCTCGGACCTCGAAACCGACAACGATTCGTCCGTTCCGCGTTCGGACCTGAACGATGATGGTACCGTTACGATGCGGGAAAAAAATTCCAACCCCAACGGAACGTACGCGCTCTCCCTCGCGTCCGGAGTTCCCACGAACGGCGCATACCCGTACGTTTCTTCCGACGCGGTCCTCCGCCTGTTGTCGATTTCCGCACGCGGCAATCTCGTGAATGCCCCTGCCGGGATGACGTATCCGAAGACTGGAACCGACCGTATCGGGTACTTCGCGCCCGCCGTCACGTCGGCGGGAAATACCGGTAATTTCGTAACGGTCGACTTGGGCGGACTCGGGGAAACCGGAGGATTCAAGAACGTTACGGTGGATACGTCCCGGTATGGAAAGGTCAGCTTCAACTCCGCGACCGCGGAGTCTTTCTCGAACCTTCCGAACCGCCGCGTCTCGCTCGAATTCGCATCCCCGTACGCGTACGGGCTCGTAGGGCTCAGGCTTCTTATCGACGGACAGTATTCCCAACACTACAAGAAGCTCTACAAGCTCGACACCGGTCGCGCGTACGGGGAATACAACGTCCACGAAAAGCATCTTGTCGCCTACGATACGGACAAAGACGAACAACCGGGCGTTCTCAATTATGCCGTCCGTCCCACGGGGGACGCTTCGCGACAATACGCCATCAACGGCGGAGCAAGGTACACGTCGTCCGATTCTTTGACGATTTTTCCCAACGGTAACGGAGCTTCGAGCACGTACGTCCCGTTCGATTTCGAATCCGCCCCGACAAACGGCTTCAGTGCGGAAACGCTCATGTCTGCCATTCCCGGAAAAACCTACGACAAGGCGAAAATCCGACAAGGATTCGTTTCCGCCATTACGTACCGCGTAGGTACCCAAACGATTCGGATACCGTCGGTCGGTCGCAATATTTGGGACGCGTCAGGGTCGAGCGAATTCGGGCAGTACGACCAAACCCGGAATTATTTCTCCAATTCGTATACGGTTGGCGGAGATTCTTCGTCCGCCGTGCCGACCGGATTGGCCGATATCGTCGTCACCGGATTGACGAACCAATACAATACCGTGACGACCGATACCGGATGATCGGTTGCCAGCATCTTGGTTGGACAAGAGCTCAAGCGGTTCGATCTCGTCACGAGCATTAAGAGGAACGTCGCCCTGCTCTCGGCCGGTTTGAAGGATTCCGGCGATACGTCCGGAGCGAAGAAGTGGTGTTCCGGCGGCACGGTCGACCAAGCCTTCCTGAATGCGGCATCGGGACCGTCCGTCAACTGCACTATCGAGGCGGACGGCGAAAAAATCTCGTTCATTCGGGGAAATGCCGTTTTGAATTGCAGTGGAAAATGTTCCGTCTCATCCCGTCGTTCGATCATCGTCGTAGACGGTTCGCTCTCCGTCGAATCGAACGTAACGACCCTGGATTCCATGGGAAACCAGACGGGCGGGCAGTTCTTCATCGGCGCGATGGCCGATTCCGGACTTTCCAATCTCTCCATCGATCCGAACGATCCGGAACCGACGGCCGCAAACAAGAAGGGGTGGGTGTTCGTCAATCCGGACATTACCAATCTCGACGCGTTCGTATTCGCGCAGGGGCCGGTCGTATCGTACAAGTCTTCGGAAAACGTTCTCTATGCCGAACAAAACGCTACCGACCGCCGCCTTCGGAACCAGCTCCATATTATGGGAAGCTTGCTCAGCCTTAACAATATCAAGGGGTCGAGGAATACTCCGCCCGAATGTCCGTACATCGTGGAAAATTGCAATCCCGACATCGCGCAAATATTCGACCTTATCTACCTCCGCCGTTTCCAGGAATCGCCCCTCTCGTTCTATACGGGTAACCCGGCCGATACTGTCAAGGTTCCGTACCACCCCGACGGTGCCGATCGAGCCAAGCGTTCCGGTGGTATGACATGGACGAATACCACCGTTCCCGCAGAAGGGCTCCGAACCGTTACCGACCCCGCGTACCGCCCGTACCCGCTCATTATCGAGCGCGATACCCGCTGGAATTCGAGTCCGAGCGCGTTGTTCAAATCCGTAAATTAACCCGCAGTTCCCATGTCCGCATTTCGATTGTTCGGAATACGCCCCCGTATCGGGCGAATCGCCGCCATGCTTGCCATCGCCTCGGTCTTTTCCGTGTCGGTTGCGGAGGCGGGGGTGGTTCCGGGGACGATAAAGGAGGGTTACTACAATACTTCGAATACGTGCAATACGTCCAGTTCCCCGACGTATTCGTACTATAGTTACGGATGTACGGATACGTATTGCAAGCAAACCGAACAGTACGAATGCGGAGGCTGGACGCCCAACACTTGTACATGCAATAATTCTACCCCATGAACTCCTTGCCTGTCGACGCCAACCGGTTGCATAGGGTGAAGTCCCGCAACCCCCAACACTTGTACATGCAATAATTCTACCTACGTTTCTCGGACGTGTACAAGATGTAAAGTGTATTACCATTACACCTACGGAACGACCTCGAACGTATTTACGAACTATCTCTATAACGGGGCGAGCCCTTCGTTCGGCTCGTCCGGGTATTCGCGAATCCTGGGCGTTGATTCGGGAGAACAATGCAGCCGCTCTACGAACGGAACGAACCATACGCCCCCGACTTCCGGCTCGACGGTCAGTTGTATTGACGGACCTTCCCTTACGTTACTTCAGGGTGGAAAGAGCGGCGAATGCAATTCCGCGACGAAAACCGATAATTGCATCGTCTCGTTCGACCAACTCGGAAGCACTCCCGTACGGTCGTCTACGACCGGGTGTTCTCCGGCGGGAGTAGCAAACAGTTCGGTTTCGGCCCAGGCTTCTTGTACCGTCGAAGGTCGGTATGCCACTGCCGACGATTCCGGCCCTTCCATTCAGGTTTTGAACGCTCCCATGTTCGATTCCGACCAGAACAATTGGTGTAATCTTTCGAAGTATCGCGGTTCGGGCTATGGAACGTCTTCCAATCCGACGCTTCCGGGGTGCACGTACTACAAGAATAAAACGACCCATACGAGAACGCCGCCCGGACGTTCCGTTTCGGCCAATCCCGATTTGCTCGAGGGGATCGAAATTTCCATCGACGACGTTTCCGGCATTTCGGAAATCGTCGTCGAAATCGGCAAATGCTCCGGAACGTACTCTTTCGCTACGGACGTCGCTTCGGTCGTGGCGAGCACGACTTCCGCCAATGGCGTAAAATCGGGGTTCCGTGGCATTCGGCTCTACTACAATCAACTCTCTACGAGCAACGGAGGGGCTCCGGGTTCCGGCATGCCGTCGTTGCTGACGAAATTGGCGAACGGCGGTTCGCTCGACGATTGTCTCGTTGAAGGAAAGAATTACGTCAAAGTGACGGCGAAGGACAATGCCCGATCGAATTCGGACGGAAAAACCCTTTCCGCCAATTCCTCTGAGTACAACGGAGGGGGCTCGGGCTTGTTCGTAAAAATCGATAACGCGCTTCCGAAACTTGGAATCTCGGGCGATGCCAGCAAGGCGGCCGATTTGGGAAATGCCCCGTCTTCCTGTTTCGTCGGGGGTATGACCGACGAACCGGCGGAGAAGGAATGGAAAAACTACGCCGTCTCCGGAAATATCGCAACGACCGACCCCTTCGGCGCGGACGTTTCGACCGATTCGTGCTCGAAATGCACGGTCTTTTCGGGCGCGACCTATACGTGCACGACGAGCGCCCCGAAGGGCGGGGGACTTCCCGCATCCGGAAACGCCGAGTGGATTTCACCCGCCGGAATCAATCCCACGACCGGAAAGTTTACCGGGTACACGTGCGATGGTCTTGGCCCCATGCCGAATACGGATTCCTGCGATTGGACCTGTAAGAACGGGCTCGTATGGAACGGGTTGACGGGTTCGGCCGCGAAGTGCGTGCAAGGAGGAACGCTCGCCATTCTCTTCGATCCGGGTACTCCCGAAGCCGCCGGACCGAACGCGTGGCGTTTCGACGATCGGGCGACCCTCGTGACGAAACAAACGAATTGTACGACTCCTGCCAAGGCAACCTCGTCGGTCAAATACGCGCAGTTCAAGTATTCCCCTACCGGCAACTACAACTCGTTCCCATCGTCTCCGACCGGACCTTTCCCCATCGTTGAAAACGGATCCACGCTCTGCCTGCCGACGTGCTGGACGAATTACGTTCCGACGCCTGGAACGACCGGAGGTACGTGTACGGCACGGGTACAGAATCCGATTTGTCCGATTCCGCCCGCCCTCGACCTTCGTAATACCGTTTGGAACACGCTCTCATACGGTACTCAGACGTGGGCGGGAACGAGCGCGACCTCTGGTTCGTGGTCGCCTTCGACTCTTACGACTTCGTACGATACGACGGCCGGAACGTGCCGGTACAAGTGCGCTCCCGGCGCTACGTGGAACGCGACGGACAAGCGCTGCGAACTTCCCATGGACAATTGTCCTTCGGGCGATTATTCCGGCAGCCCGTATGACGGGGCGTGCGGAACGGCGCCCGTCGCCACTTGCTCCGCGCAGAAATCTTCCGAGACCGTCGTTCACTTCAATGGCGCCGTTGCGGGAGGATCGCTCTGGGACCCCATCATTACCGAAAGCATTTGGAGTCAAATGGACTCGGCCTTCTCCGCCTTTCCGGCGTGCCAGGGGTCGAACATGGAAAAATGCAAGGTATTTTTCCTTTCGCTCTATTCCCAGTTCTACGGAACCTCCAATATGGGGCCCATCGTATCGGGGAACAAGGGCGTCTACGATACCTACTTGCTTACGGCCGCCCTCCTTTCCGCCGACGAAGTCGAGTGGCCGGCATATTCGAAGGATGGAACGTCCATAACCGGAACCGGAACGTTCGAAGTCGTGGCCGCCAATTCCGCATGTCGGGAGAAATCGGGGGAAATCGTTCGCCGGTATAAAAAAATCGCCGGCACGGTCGGACTCGGAGATCGGAAAGTCATGGTTACGCACGGTATCCAAATCGAGCTGCCGACGGCGTTCTATACGAGTGCCCCTTCAGGCTCTTGTGACGTCACGGATGCTATCGAGGAAGGGGGATATTGGCACGGTCCGGGGGTGTGGGCCAAATTTCATAATGGGGAATCCGGATCGTCGAGAGTGGAAATCGGCTTCGCGATACGAGACATCGAAATGACTCCCTTGGAAACCCAGCCGCTGTCGTTCAGTCCGTCACTCCAACAGGGCGCGCGCAGTTCGGAGTCGTACTTCCGGCTCCCGAATCGGGCCTTCTCCTTAAGCGGCGCATCGGCATGGTACCTGCAATTCGACCGTTCGTACGCTTCTTCCGACGGCTCGGTGTCGGTAGGGCAGGGGCTGGTATGTTTCGGTCCCCTGGATTCCCCGCTCAATTGTTACTGGTCACCCGAAACCCCGCCCGTTTCGACGGGGTTGGCACCAAGCGATTCCAGTGGCTTCAAACTTTGTCAGAAGGAAGGATGAATAGAACTCCAGCTTGCCTCCGAACCGTGCACGTGTAGCGCGCCGACCCCGATCGCTCCGTCGACCCTGCCCGCGTCGTGCGTCGACGGAACGCAAAACGGTACCGAAACCGGCATTGACTGCGGTGGGGATTGTCCGAACGCATGCGTTGCCGCGTGCGAGCCGATCAGCTGATCCGCTTATGAAACGACCGCCACGAATGCCGGAGGGTCCGTACATTTTGCATATGACCACCCCGATAACACCAAGAACGTGAATTTCTCATTCGACGTGTGGACGGAAGATTTGAACTATGATATCAAGTGTCTTGATGCCGCTGGGAACGTTCTGACGAGTTTCGTATTATCGAACAATAGCGATCCGAGCAACGATATCGATTACTTCTCTAAAACTTGTACCGCCAATCAGGTGGATTTGACGGTCACCGAAGGCGGAAGCGCGGCATCCACCAGTATCGGATACTCGATTGCCGGAACGGTGGATTGTCGGTAGTGTCGCATGTCGCTCGTCAGTTTTGAAGGATCTAAAGACCGTACTCGTCTCCCGGTCGAAAGGGGGAGGGTTCTTTTGTCCGCACGACTGGCGTGGACCGTAGCTGCGAAAGCTTCCGATATTCTCCGAGTTAATGCGGAGTCGGTATTTTCGTCCGCTCGGGAGCATGGGGAATCGGTGATTCCCGATTCAAGCTTGACGCCGAATGAACTGTTCCATTCCGTCATTCCCTTTGTCCTTCGGGATTACCGTCTGCGCGTATCCGGTACCGAGAACGTTCGGGCGGCTACGGACATGATGGGGCGAAATATTCCAGTCATGTTCGTAGGGCTTCACGGTCCGGAATCCCTTGAACCGATCATTCACGGATACTCGGTCTTTCTTGCGTCTCCCGAGTTGTACGACCGGCTTCATGCGATACTTAGGATCGGACTATTTTCGCCCCGGAAAAATCCGGCATACCGCCTTGTAAATGCGCTTGCCCTTCTTTGCGTACGGTCGATTCCGACCATATCGAATAAAGAATTCCATCTCGATCCGCAATTTCGCAATCTCTCGGGGTTGGCTATGTCCGCCCTGTCATCCCGGATCGCAAAAGGTGATCCGGTTCTCCTGTATCCGGAAGGAACGAGACGTCTGACGGAATCATCTCCGGCGAATCCGATTCCCAGAGGATCCATCGCTATGCTCTTGCGCCTCAAGAAGGCTGGCGGATACGTTTTGAGATGCCATTCCGAATACCGTGACGGATTTGATGGAAAAACCGAAGTAATGACCCGTTTCGATCCGCCGATCCCGGTTTCCGAGGTGTTGGATGCCGAAATGCCGATTCCCAAAGGGTATGAACGGAAATATCAACGGATTGGAATGGTTCAAACGCTCGGAGATTTTCAGCGTGAACGTACCGAGAGGGGGTTGTCATTTTTCTTCAGGGCGGACGCATACGCTCGGGGAATATCGTTCGGCTCCGAATTCCGGACCGTACTCACGACGCTTCGTCATGATCCGGAATTCCTCGCGATTCCCGCGAATTGGCGGGATTGGATATTGTCGGCCGCGGAAGTTCCCACTGGCAAAGAGCGGGAACTTGGATATAAGGTGGGGGAATTCCTTACTCGCGGATTGTCTGACCGTATCGGCGAACTGTATCGCGATTAACTATAAAAAGGACAATGCTCCCGTACTTCAGTTTTCCGCACGTGCTCGGCATGGTATTTTCCGCCATTTCAATCACGGCAGCGTACGTTGCATTCCGGAAATTCCAATTGGATATCCGGTTTGGGCGCGGGATATTGGCTATCATGATCGTTCTTGAAATCGCCGCGTACGTCCACTCCTACGGCATTGCCGGCCAACCGTTCGATATCGGATACTCCCTTCCGCTCTACCACTGTACGGTCGGATTGTATGCGGTCATGCTGGCTATGGCATTCGGAAACCGCGTATGCTTCGAAATCGGCGCTTTCCACGTGCTCGCGTTCATTCCGATTTCATTGCTGTACCCAATGCTCTTGGATCAGTCCCACCCAGAATTTTACGCATTCCTGTTTTTCTTTTTCGCCCGTAAGACGCTCGGAATTATTGGCGTTATGGCCCTGATCATGTTGTATGGGGCGAAGTTCCGAATCTCGTTTCTCCGCTTGGTCGGATGGAGCCAAGCCATCATAGTTTTCCATGTTCTCGTGAATTTCGCGCTTGGGGCTTTCGGAATAGAGTCGAATTATTTCCTCGTTATGGCGAATCCCTCGCAACTGGAGTTTTTGGACGCCGACACGTGGGGCGGATATTTCGTTAAGTACGAACTCGTCATGGTCGGACTATATCTCGTAACGTTCCCGGCATTTCGGTCCTTTTCGACAGGACTCCTTCGTATGGAGAGGGCATAGCAGGCATGGATTTCAGTGGTACGATTAAGGTCGTCATAATCACGTCACACCCCGTATCCTTTCATTACGACTCCGCTCACGATCCACCCATCAAAAAATCCCCGAACGGGGATTTTTTGATGGGTGGAAGATTTTTCGGTGACGGTTCCGTGAATGGCCATTACGCTGCCATCATGCGTTCGTATTCGGCCTGGAGCTCTTCGCGCTTGGCGCGGGAGTAGGGCGATTCGAATTCGCCGAACGGTTCTTCTTCGCCTTCGCCTCCGAAGAATTCGCCGACGTCGCGGTTGTTCTCGAAGTACTGGAGGGTCGGAATGAGGCGTCCGATAATGACGTTTTCTTTGAGTCCGTCGAGCTTGTCGATTTTCTTCGCGGTGGACGCGTCGACGAGTACGCGGACGGTTTCCTGGAAGGAAGCGGCGGAAAGCCACGATTCGGTGAAGAGCGAAATCTTCGTAAGACCGAGGAGGAGGCGGGTTCCGATGGCTTCGCGGCCCCCGTTTTCGCCGAGCGCGCGGTTTTCCTTCTTGAACCCGATAATGTCGACGATGTCGCCGGGGAAGAACGAGGAGTCTCCGGCGTTGGTGATTTTCACCTTGGAGAACATCTGCCGGACGATGAGTTCGATATGCTTCGAATTCACCGTTTGTCCCTGCGAGGAGTAGATTTCCTTGATTTCGTTGACGATGTAGAGCTGGGTCTCGACGGGGTCGGCGAGCTCCATGAGCCGGTGGAGGTCGATGTGGCCTTCGGTAAGCTTTTCGCCCACCTTGACGCGGTCGCCCTCGCGGACGAAGAGGTTCTTGCCCGATTCGACGACGTAGTCGATGGAACGCGGAGCTTCGTCGCGGACGACGACGGAGTTGTCGGTCACGCGTTCGACGATACCCTCCTTCGTGCTGACGACCTTGCCCTTGGTTTCCTTGGACTTGGCGAGAATCTGCTTTTCGGTAACCTTGTCGCCCTTCTTGACCGTAACCTTGAAGGTATCGTCGGGGAGGTAATATTCGGCCGATTCGATATTGTCGGCCTGAACGGTAATGATCGCCTCGCGACCTTCGTAGCGGATAAGGCTGACCTCGCCCGCGATTTCGGAGATGAGGGCCTGGTACTTGGGAATGCGGGCTTCGAAGAGTTCTTCGACGCGGGTCAGACCCTGGGTAATGTCGCCCCCTTCCTTCACGACTCATCCGGAGTGGAACGTCCGCATCGTGAGCTGGGTTCCGGGTTCTCCGATGGATTGCGCGGCGATGATGCCGACCGGGGTTCCTTCGGTTACGAGGGCGTTCTGACCCAAGTCGAGACCGTAGCACCGCTGGCAGACGCCTTCCTCGGTTTCGCAGGTGAGGATCGAGCGGACGCAGACCGATTCGACCTTCGCGTCCGAAAGGACGGCGAGCACTTCCCGGTCGATCAGGGTTCCGGCTTCGAAGAGGGCCTTCTTGCCGACCACGACGTCCTTCGCGAGAAATTTTCCGAAGATCTTATCCTCGAACGATTCGCGGAAGACCGATTTCGAGGTTTCGCGCGTGATTTCTTCGTAGTGGTGGGTACCGCAGTCGTGTTCGCGGACGATGACGTTCTGCGAAGCGTCGACCAGACGGCGGGTGAGGTATCCGGATTGTGCGGTCTTGAGGGCCGTGTCGGCCTTTCCCTTGCGTCCGGAGTGGGTGTTGATGAAGTATTCGAGAACGGAGAGGCCTTCCTTGTAGTTCGCCTTGATCGGAAGTTCGATGATCTTTCCGGAAGGCGAGGCCACGAGCCCCTTCATTCCGCAGAGCTGGGTCACGTTTCCCCAGTTACCGCGGGCGCCGGAGTCGATCATGTTGAAGATCGGATTCTTCGCCTCGTAGTACTGCTTCATTTCGTCTTCGATGCGCCCCTTGATGTTCGACCAAACCTTGATGGACTGTTCGTAGCGCTCGCGTTCGGTGAGGTACCCGTGCCAGAACTTCTTGCCGATTTCCTTGATACGCTCTTCCCCTTCGCGGACGAGGTCGGACTTGTTGTCCGGCGTAACCATGTCGTCCTTCGAGACGGAGAGGCCCGAAACGGTGGCGTACTTGTACCCCATGTTCTTGATCCGGTCGGCGAAGAAGGCGGTCTCTTCGGATCCGAGGAGGTTGAACGAGCGGGAAAGGAGTTTTTTGAGCGCGCTCTTCTTGAGCGTTTCGTTCACGTAGCCGAGTTCGGCCGGAACGATGTCGTTGAAGAGGTATCGGCCGTAGGTGGTTTCGACGAGGCTGCCGTTAATGCGGAGCTTGATGGGGTCGTGGAGGGTGATGACCCCGGCTTCGTAGGCGTGGGTCGCGTCGTAGCCGTCGGCGAACGCGTGCTTGGATTCGCCCGGATTCTGCTTGGTGAGGTAGTAGCATCCGAGAATCATGTCCTGCGCCGGAGCGACGATCGGTTCGCCGTTGGACGGATTGAGCATGTTCTTGGACGTGACCATGAGGTTGGCCGCTTCGTCCTGGGCTTCCATCGTGAGCGGAAGGTGGACGGCCATTTGGTCTCCGTCGAAGTCCGCGTTGAAGGCGGTACAGCAGAGCGGGTGGAGTTGGATGGCCTTTCCTTCGATGAGGACCGGCTTGAACGCCTGGATACCGAGACGGTGGAGCGTCGGGGCGCGGTTCAGGAGGACGTGCTTGCCTTCGATGACTTCGTCGAGGGCGTCCCACACTTCCTTGCCCTTTTCTTCGATGATCTTTTCGGCGTGCTTTACGTTGTACGCCATTTCCTTTTCGATGAGGCGACCGATGACGAACGGACGGAAGAGGACGAGGGCCATGGCCTTCGGAAGTCCGCATTCGTTCATCTTGAGGTTCGGACCGACGACGATGACGCTGCGTCCGGAGTAGTCGACGCGCTTTCCGAGGAGGTTCTGGCGGAAGCGCCCCTGTTTTCCCTTCAGGATGTCGGCGAGCGACTTGAGCTTCTTCTTGGTCGCCGTGGTATAGCCCGGACGGTTGGAGCGGACGTCTCCGTTGAGGAGCATGTCGACCGCTTCTTGCAGCATGCGCTTTTCGTTCTTCAAGATGACTTCCGGCGCGCCGAGCTCCATGAGCTTGCGGAGGCGGTTGTTGCGGTTGATGACGCGGCGGTAAAGATCGTTCAGGTCAGAAGAAGCGAAGCGTCCGCCGTCGAGCTGGATCATCGGACGAAGGTCCGGCGGAAGGATTTGGAGGGCTTCGAGGACGAAATTTTCGGGACGCTGGTTCGACTTGAAGAGGCTCGAGGCGAGCTTGAGCTTCTGGAGAATCTTCTTCTGTTTCGACTTCGGAGCCGTCTTGAGTTCGGTCTGGTGGTCGGAGATGAATTTCCGGAGGTCGATGCGCTCAAGGAGGGTGCGAACGTGTTCGGCACCCGTTCCGCCCTTGAAAACGTGGGGGAACTTATCGTAGAGGATGCGGTAGTCGAGTTCGCCGATGACGGTCGAAACCTTGAGATTTTTCAAAAGGTCCTTCAGCCGTTCGTACTCGGCGTCGAGCTCGTCGATTTGGCCGACGAGGGCGGCTTCGAGTTCGGCGTAGGCCTTCTTGGCGAGCTTCTTTTCTTCGACCTGGAGCGCGGCCTCGGAGAGCTGGCTTTGGATCTTCTTCTGGAGTTCGACCTTGGACGACTTGTAGGCGTGGTCGAGGTCGGTGACGGCCTGTTCGCGCTTGTCTTCGTAGACGTCGGTCACGAGGTAGGACGCGAAGTAGATGACCTGCTCGAGCTTCTTGATGGAAATGTCCAAAAGGAGGCCGATGCGGGAGGGGACCGACTTGAGGTACCAGATGTGCACGACCGGAGCCGCGAGTTCGATGTGGCCGGTGCGCTGGCGGCGGACCTGGGAGGTCGTTACTTCGACGCCGCAGCGTTCGCAGACGACGCCCTTGTAGCGGATGCGCTTGTATTTTCCGCAGGCGCATTCGTAGTTCTTGCGGGGGCCGAAGATCTGCTCGCAGAAGAGACCGCCGCGTTCGGGACGCTGGGTGCGGTAGTTGATGGTTTCGGAGATGAGGACTTCCCCGTACGACAAGGCCCGGACCTCTTCCTTCGAAGAGAGTCCGATGGAGATGCCCGCGAGGTTGTCGAGGGTTTTTCCGGCCGTAATGTCGCGCTTTCCGGCGTATTTGCCGATCTGGGAGTAGTCGGTGATCTTGTCGGAAAGGAAGGTATCGAGATTCTTATCCGGGAACATGGGTGGAGGATATTAGGGGATCGGAGCGGCAGAGGAGGGGATTAGGCCTCTTCTTCGACGGCAATCTTCTCGGTGGATTCGGTTCCCTTGCCTTCGTCGGCCGAGAGATCGACTTCCACGTCGAACTGCCCTTCGAGTTTTTCGAGCTCCGCGTAGCGTTCGAGCTGTTCTCCTTCTTCGCGGTCGAGTTCCTCCTTTTCGAGCAGGTCGATCTTGAGGTTGAGCGCTTGGAGTTCCCGAAGGAGGACGTTGAACGATTCCGGCATGTTCGGGCGGCGGATGCGTTTGCCCTTCACGATGGCCTCGTAGCTTTGCGCGCGTCCGTTAATGTCGTCGGACTTGATCGTGAGCATTTCCTGGAGGATGTTGGCGGCGCCGTATCCTTCGAGGGCCCAGACTTCCATTTCTCCGAGACGCTGGCCTCCGTTCTGAGCCTTTCCTCCGAGCGGTTGTTGGGTAACCATGGAGTAGGGGCCGACCGAGCGGGCGTGGATCTTGTCTTCGACCAGGTGGTGGAGTTTCAGCATGTACTTGACGCCGACCATGGTCTTTTCTTTGAACGGGTCGCCGGTGCGTCCGTCGAAGAGTTGGACCTTTCCGTCGCGGGGAAGCCCGGCTTTTTCCATGAGGTCGCCGATGGTTTCTACGTCGATTCCGTTCAGGATGGGGGTCGCGAC
The DNA here is from genome assembly GCA_964540725.1 of uncultured Candidatus Peribacteria bacterium. Classification (GTDB taxonomy): domain Bacteria; phylum Patescibacteriota; class Gracilibacteria; order BD1-5; family UBA2023; genus JANJWP01. The sequence continues at coordinate 4,080 of CAZINU010000003.1, read as the reverse complement.
CTTGATGCCGAGCTTGCGCGCGGCAATTCCCATGTGGGCCTCGAGAATCTGCCCGATGTTCATACGCGAGATGACGCCGAGCGGATTGAGGATGATGTCGACCGGAGTTCCGTCCGCGAGGAACGGCATGTCTTCAATCGGGGCGATGCGCGAAACGATGCCCTTGTTTCCGTGACGTCCGGCCATCTTGTCGCCGACTTCGATTTTGCGGGTCTGGGCTACGTAGACCTTTACTTGCATGAAGACGCCGGTGGGGAGGTTGTCGCCTTCCTCGCGCCGGAGCACGTGGACGCCGATGACTTTTCCGCCCGATCCCGAAGGCATGACGAGGGAAGAGTCCTTCACGTCCTTCGACTTGTCGCCGAAGATAGCACGGAGGAGGCGTTCTTCCGGGGAGAGTTCGATTTCCCCCTTCGGAGTGACCTTACCGACGAGGATGTCGCCGCCCATGACGTACGCGCCGATGCGGACGATACCTTCGGCGTCGAGATCCTTGAGCTTGTTCGAGGAAACGTTCGGAATGTCGTTGGTCGTCTGTTCGGGGCCGAGCTTGGTCTCGCGGACGTCCATGACGTATTCGTTGATGTGGACCGAGGTGTAGTAGTCTTCCTGCATGACGCGGGAAGAGATGACGATGGCGTCTTCGAAGTTGTACCCGCCCCACGGCATGTACGCGACAAGGAGGTTGCGTCCGAGCGCGAGTTCGCCGTTTTCGATGGACTGTCCGTCCGCCAGGATGTCACCCTCTTCGATGCGGTCTCCGGTCGATACCAGGGGCTTCTGGTGGATGATCATGTCGTGGTTCGACCGTTCGAACGTACGGAGTTCGTAGAGCGCCTTGCGGCCGGAATCGTAGAGCACGGAGATGTGTTTGGCGTCGACGCCGATGATTTCTCCGGGCTCTTCGGCCTTGACGACGTAGCCGGACCCTTCCGCGATCATGCGTTCGGTACCGGTACCGACGACCGGAGCTTCCGACCGTACGAGCGGAACGGCCTGGCGCATCATGTTCGTTCCCATTTCCGCACGGGTCGCGTCGTCGTGTTCGAGGAACGGAACGAGCGACGTGGATTCGCTCATGATCTGCTTCGGCGAAACGTCGGCGTGGGTGATTTCGCGGACGTATTCGATGGTCGCTTCCGAATTCTTGCGGGCCGAGATGCGGGTTTCGGCGAAGTTGCCGAATTCGTCGAAGGGGGAATTCGCTTCCGCGATGACGAGGTCGCGCTCCTGGTAGGCGTCGAAGTATTCGTAGTCGGGCGTCAGGAATCCGCGGACTTCGATTTCGTCGGATTTTACCGCCTTCTTGATTTTTTCGGCGATTTCGGCCGTGATGAGGGTCTTTTCTTCCACGACGACCTTCCCCTTCTCGTCGACGATATCGGAGAGGGTGATGCGGTTTACGGCCGCCTTTCCGTCGTTCTTCACGACGTGGCCGACCTTGCGGAACGGCGTGGTGATGAACCCGTACTTGTCGACGCGGGCGAACGTGGAGAGGTGCAATACGAGACCGATGTTCGGCCCTTCCGGCGTGGCGATGGGACAGATGCGTCCGTATTGGGTCGGGTGGACGTCGCGGACTTCGAAGCTCGCGCGTTCGCGGGTGAGACCGCCGGTACCGAGCGCCGTGACGCGCCGCTTATGGGCGAGTTCGGAGAGCGGGTTGGATTGGTCCATGAACTGCGAAAGCTGGGACGTTCCGAAGAATTCCTTCAATACGGCGACGACCGGGCGGGAGTTGATGAAGGTTCCGGGCATGACGTCGGAATCGAGTTCGATGATGGTCATGCGGTCCTTCGCGATCTTTTCCATGCGGGCGAGACCGACCTTGAGCTTGTCGTAGACGAGCTCTCCTACCGAGCGGACGCGGCGGTTTTCGAGGTGGTCGATGTCGTCCGAGCGGTATCCGGGAAGCTCCTCCATGAGCGAGAGGAGGTACTTGAGACCGTCGATCAAATCCTCCTTCGAGAGGAACCGGCTTTCTTCGTCGTACTTGCTTTCTTTCCGGCCGAGCTTCCGGTCGGTCTTGATGCGGGCGACTTCGCCGAGTTCGAATTTCTTGACGTCGAAGAAGGTCGTTCGGAACAGTTCGGAGACGCGCTCGTCGGTTCCGAGATCGCCCGGACGCAGGAGTTTGTAGATGGCGTAGAGGGCTTCCATGCGGGTCTTCGTCTTGTCTTTTTCGACGGTCGGACCGACGTACTTCGAGACGAATTCCTTATTGGCCTTGAACGCGCCGATGATGTCGGCGTCGGATTCGAGCCCGTAGGCGCGGAGGAGGACCGAAACCGGAATCTTGCGCTTCTTGTCGATCTTCACGTTGATAACGCCCTTCCTTTCGATTTCGACCTCGAACCACGAACCCTTTTGGGGGATGATCTTCATGGCGTAGCCGTCGGAATTCTTCTGATCGGGCACGAAGAACATACCGGTCGAACGGATGACCTGGTTGACGATGACGCGTTCGACGCCGTTGACGATGAACGTACCCTTGTCGGTCATGAGGGGGAGTCCGCCCATATAGACGTCCTGCTCCTTGATTTCGCCGGACTCCTTGTTGAGCATTTCGAGACGCACCTTGAGGGGCGCTTCGAAGTTGAGGTTCTTGCGCTTGGCGTCGGCCACCGAATGCTTGGGCTCGTCGAGCGTGAATCCCTTGTAGTGGATGTCGATCTTCTCTCCCGAGAAGTCCTGGATGGGGAAGGTCTCCTTGAAGGCCTTGTCGAGCTTGTGCGTGAGGAAATCGCGGTAGCTGTCCAGTTGGACTTCGATAAGGTTCGGCAGTTCGATGATGGAACGGTCGTCGGTGAAGAAGTACCGCCCCTTCACCTCGTAGACCGCGCCGATATCGGCCGGATTGGTCGCCGCGCGCTTCTCGGCCGGAGCCTTCTTCACCGCGGTTTCCGTCGCCTGCTTCTTCGCCATAGGGAAGGATTTTTAGGAAAATACGAAAAAATCCGCCCCCGCCAAGGGAAGAACGCATTCGGTAAGGCGGGCGCGATGACTTCGGGGAAGAAGATAGCGGAAAATCGGGGGGAGTCAAATGGAAAAAACCGGGAAAGTTTCGACGAAACGTTGAAGAAACTCGGAAAACGGCAATAATGCCTTCCATGAAAACCGTCATCGTCGATATCGCTCCCCGCGACACCCCGAAGGAAGACTTGGACGCCCGCATGGCCGAACTCGAATCCCTCGTTTCGACCTACGGGGGCATTACCGTGGTCAAGCGCGTTCAGAAACGCGATTCGCCGGACTATTCCACGTACGTCGGAACCGGAAAACTCGAAGAGCTCGTCGCCGCAGGGGAAGAACTCGGGGCCGAACTCCTGGTTATCGGCAACATTCTCAAGCCCGCGCAGATTTACAAGGTGAACGAAGAACTCCGAAAAAAGAAGTCCAAAATGAAGGCGTGGGACCGCGTCGACCTCATTCTGAAAATTTTCGCGCTCCATGCGGACTCCCCGGAATCGCGCCTCCAAATCGAACTCGCGTCGATTAAGCACATGGGGCCGCGCATTTTCGGAATGGGAATGGAGCTCTCGCGCCAGGGCGGGGGATCGAAGGGCGGAGCCTCCGGCGCTCGCGGAATCGGCGAAACGAATACCGAAATCATGAAACGGCACCTACGCGAGAAAACCGAAGACATTAAGGAACGTTTGAAGACCTACGAAAAAGTCCGCGCAGAACACCGGAAGCATCGAAAGCGCGTAGGATTGCCTACCGTCGGCATCGTCGGATATACCAACGCGGGGAAATCCACGCTCATGAACGCGCTCACGCACAAGGGCGTGCTTGCCGAAAACAAGCTCTTCGCCACGCTCGGCACGTCGGTGGGGAAAATGTACGTACCGCCGGAAACTCCGGCCGCCGGCTCGGTCGCCGAGGCCGATTGGACCGCCACTTCAGCCCGCGGAACCGAAATTCTCGTAAACGACACGATCGGATTCATCCGCGACCTTCCGCCCGACCTGATCGCCGCGTTCTCTTCGACGCTCGAAGACTCTACCGAATCCGATCTTCTGCTCCACGTCATCGACGCTTCCGACCCCAAGGTCTTCGAGAAAGTGGCGGTCGTGAACG
>CAZINU010000002.1:159867-181088 GCA_964540725.1 uncultured Candidatus Peribacteria bacterium | reverse complement strand
TCGCCATTACCGAACTATTCCCTTAAAAGTGTCCGCTTTTATTCTTGAATCTTTCTTTCCGCGGCCCCGGTTGACGGGTCGTTACGGATGCTTCGCCCCATTGCGTTCGGCAGCATGCTGACGCAAGAGTTCGAAGATCTGCATGTCTTCCGTCGTTGCCACCCTCGTATTCCCAATGGTCGTGGTGGACTTCTCTTCGAACGTTTGGAGCATTCGGTCGAAGAGTGGGCGGGGCAATTCCTGGAGGACGAAGGTCTTCGGATCAAGACCGCTTCCGCTCAGGATATGCTTGACGCACCCGGCTTTCCGGAGCAATGCCATCACCGCGTCGTTTTCCGAAATCGGGGTTTCGGTTTCGGGCGGAACGATGATGGGCGAAGCGGCGGATTCGGCCGCATCGCCGGCATCTTCCGCGACCGAAGCGGGAACTTCGGCCGCGCCCGCGACTACGGCGTCGACGACTTCGGCGTATTCGACCGCATCGCCGACCTCCGGGCCCACGACGACATCGGACTCGGACGGCGCCGTTTCGACATTGTCCGAAGAGGGCGGCGATTCGGCGCTCTCGGGACCGTCGGCCGATGGTTCGTCCGAAATCGGAACGTCCGTCGGCGGTTCCGGTTGGACGGGAGCGGCGGGTTGGGGAGCGTCTTGCGCCGGAGCTTCGATCTCTTGGGCGTCCGCTTCCGCGGACTGTCCGGCAGTCGGAAGGGGCTCGCCCGAACCGTCCGGAACCGGAGCGGAGTTACCGAGTGCGGTGGCCTCATAGACCGGAGCGTCGCTATCGAACCGCCCTTGGGCTTGACCGATATGGGCGTCCACGGTTTCGACCATTTGTTGTCCGACGGCCATATCGGCGGAAGCCGCCTGTATCAGCGCGAGGCGCTGCATCTTCTGGACGAGGCCCGTTGCTTGTCCGGCCTGCCTTTGCATGATGCTCGTCAAAAGCGTGATTTGCGCTTGTTGATTTCCCGAAGCACCCTGAGGCACTATGCCCTGGAGCGCCTGTTTGAACATCGTACCACCATCGATTTGTTTCACGGCATCACCTCCATTTTCGACTTCATACAGAAATTTCTCCAACAATTCTCGACTTAATGCTTCGTTCTTTGCCTCCCCAGCCCTCACCACCAGAAATCCCACGCCAACGACCAGAAGCAGAACCAGGACGATAAGGATGCTAACGGCGACGAAGAAGAACGGCGAGTAGAGTTGGAACTCCGGGGACAAAAATATTTGTCTCATAGTTCCTCCTTTCAGGAACGGCGGTATTACAATACTAAAAAATACGTTTTGTCAAACTGAAGTGTCCAACATACTGCCGAGAATTCTTCGGAAGGAATTCCGACGCGGAAAACGGTCGCCCGACCCCTCGTCGGACGGCCGTTTTCCCCTTTCGTCCACAAAAAAGTGATACTTAGAACTGTTCGAAGAATACGCGGTCCTTCGGAATTCCGAGCCCGTCCAGCCGAGCCCGCGCGTCTTTGACCATGGCCGGGGATCCGCAGAGGTAGAATTCGGCGTACTTGGCGACGTTTTCCGCCGTGAAAAATTCGGTCACGTACCCCTTCGACGTTCCGGGAACGTCTTCGCGGCTTACGTACCGGTCGAAGGAGAAATCGGAAAATTTCGTGCCGAGCTCGCGGATTTCGGCATCGTAGAAGACGTCCCTCGCCTCGCGGACTCCGAATACGAGCCGCATGGGACTCTTCAGGCCGAGTTCGGCGGATTTCCTCAGTTGGAAATAGAGGGGGGCGAATCCGGTGCCGGTTCCGACGAAGCACTTCGGCACGTCGGTTTCGCGCAGGACGAAGTGCCCCATGGGCCCCATGGTCTTAAGCGTTCCGCCCACCGGAAGATCGCAAAGGACCGGACTCCCCCTTCCGTCCGGAACGCGTTTGACGATGAGTCCGAACGTGCCGTCCGAATTCGAAAACGCCAGACTGTAGGCGCGCTTGACGCCGGGGGCGAGGTCGAACATGACGTATTCCCCGGCCTTGGGGTCGACGGGAACGGAGGGACGGAAGACCGACTCGAACACGTCGTGCGTAAGCGCTCGGGACGATGCGAGGGTCGCTTCGAATGTTTGAATGGGCATGGTGGAATTCCGAAAAGGAAAATCGGAGTATAGCGAAAAAAATACGGAAACGAAACCCGGAAACGGAATTCCCGTCACTTTTGGGAAACCGGCGGGGTTACCCGTATTTCCGAACCATCGCGGCGACGAAATCGCGAAGCGACCGGCCGACCGCCCCCAGTTGTGCGGGAAGAAAGCTCGTTCCCGTCATTCCGGGAATCGCGTTGATTTCGAGTACGACGAGGCGTCACGAGGCGTCCAAAATCATGTCGGTTCGCGAGACGTCCCGACATCCGCACGCCCGATGGACGGAAAGGGCGAGCGAGCGAATGCGGTCGGAAAGTTCGGGCGGAACGTCCGCCGGGGTCGTTTCGATACAGCCTCCCGGAAGGTATTTCGCATCGTAGTCGAACAAATCCCCCTTCGTCAGTACGATTTCGCTCGGAACGAGGGGTTCGTCGCCGCTCCCGAAATCGACGACCGCGCAGGTGAATTCCCTTCCGGACACGAACTCCTGCACGAGCATGCCCCTTCGAACGGCGAACTCGCGGGCGAGCACGTCCCGTAAGGCGGTTTCCTCGAAAACTTTAGCCAGCGAAACGCTCGACCCTTCGTCGTTCGGCTTGACGATGGCCGGGTACCGGACGGAGGCGAAATCGAACGTGGCAGCGTCGGTAACGACCCGCCCCTCCGGAACCGGAATTCCGAATTCCACGAGGCGGCGGGCAGTCTGATCCTTATCGATCGTCACGCGCATCGAATCGGCGCGCGAACCGACGAACGGAACGTTCCGCGATTCGAGGAGCGAGGCCAGGAGCCCGTCCTCGCCGTATTCGCCATGGATGGCGGAAAACGCGAGGTCGCCCGATTCCGCGAGAATCCGGAGTCCTTCCGCCTCGTTCCGCTCAACGCCGTCGGACTGCCACGTCCCCCGCTCCGTAACGACGGTCTTACGAACGGAAAAGCCCGCCTCCAGGGCGGACCGGGCAAGGTTTTCACCGGAAACGAGCGAGACTTCCCGCTCGTTTCCGGGACCTCAGCACAGAATGTGGACGTTCCGGCCGCCCATGCGCGGAAAAGGGGTTACGCGGCTTGTCGAATTCCGTCCTCCCGAGCCGACGATGCCGCGCTCGGGGAGAACGACGCGTCGTTCGCGGCTTCCATGATCCGGCGGCGCCCTTCGACCATCGCGTCGACGATGGCGGCGTACTCGGCCACTTCGTCCGACGTAACGCCGGAACGGAACCATCGAAGGACGTTGCCCGCGCGCAAAAGGGCCCAAACGCCCACCTCCTGGGCTTGGACGGATTCCAGATCCACGACTTCCCCTACCGCCCGGTTCGTGCGCGAAAGCACGCCCGAAAGCGCTTCGGAAATGACCGGAGCGCTCGTAGCGGCCGGGACGGTGGGCGAGACGTGGGTAGAGATCTGGTCTTCTGCCATGGGGCGGGATGTTTCGGGGAAAATTATACCGATTTTCCGATGGTTTGCAATCTTAGTCCTTCTTGACGGGAGCGGAAGCCGCGCCACCCTCCGTGCCGGCCTTCTCGGCCAGGGCCTTTTTCTTCTTTTCCTCCTTCATGCGCTCTTTGTAGTCTTCTTCCGCCTTTTTCAATTTCTTCTCGTCCTCCACGACCTTCAAATTGAATTCGAGAATCTTCTTTTCGACCAAATCGACCGGTTTCGAATACTTTTCGCGGCTGACTTTCAAAATGACGTCGCGCTTCTGCTCGGTAATTTCGACCCGGTCGCGGATGGGGGCGAAGGTCGTGGCGGAAAATACCGGGGACGGCATTCCGTCGATCAAAAGTTTGGTATAAATATCGTACTTGCGAAGATTCTGAAGGTCGTTAGCGGTAACGACTTCTTCGTCCATGATTTCGGAAAGGACGGTGGCGTCGTGGTGGCCGACTTGGAATGCGACGGTCGTTCCCACGTTGCCGAATACCGCGCCCTGGACGGCCTCGCTCATCTGTTCGACGTACTGGTTGGCCATGACGAGATTGAGCTTGTATTTCCGGGCTTCCGAGAGGATGGTGGCGAAGGCGTCGGTAGCGAAGTTCTGAAATTCGTCCACGTAGAGGTAGAAGTCCACGCGGTCGCGCTCCGGAATGTCGGCGCGGGTCATGGCGTCGATTTGGAATTTCGTCACCATCATGGCGCCGAGAAGGGCCGACGAGTCTTCCCCGATACGCCCCTTGGAGAGGTTCACGATGAAAATCTTCTTATTGTCCATCACCCACCGGAGCGAGAACGGATTCTTCGGCTGCCCGAGAATGTTCCGCAAAAGCGAACTCGAAAGGAACTGTCCGACCTTGTTTAGGATCGGTCCGGCCGCTTCGACCTGCTGCTTGCCCTCCATCGCGTCGAATTCGTTCTGCCAAAAGCGTACGAGATTGGGATCTTTGAGCTTTCCGACGATCTTCTGCCGGTACGACTTCATCGTCAGCATGTGCGGAATCGACATCATGGTCGTATCCGGAATCTCGAGGAGCGTCATCACGGTATTGCGCATGATGTGTTCGAGACGCGGACCCCACGAATCGCCGAAGATCTTCTTGAAGATCGAGACGAATCCCGACGCGACGATGGGCCGGAGTTCCGGGCTCACCTGCTCGAGCATGTTGAACGCGATGGGGTACCGGTAGTCTCCCGGGTCGAAGAGGATGACGTCGTTCGTGCGCGACTTCGGAATCGACGAAAGGATGGTTTCGGCCAAGTCGCCGTGAGGGTCGATGACGCCCACGCCCCGCCCCTTCATGATGTCGTCGTAGATCATGTTTTCGAGCAGGGTCGACTTACCCATACCCGTCTTTCCTATGACGTACGCGTGGCGGCGCCGATCGTTCGGAAGGATGCCGAACGCGCGGGCGGTTCCGCGGAAATTCGTCGTTCCGACCGGGGTCGCGTCGTCATGGTCGGCGATGAGCGGCAGATTGGCGGGCGGTTCGAATTTCTTCGTCGTCACCCAGTTGATGCCCGGCGTTTTCACGTAGAGGGTGGGAAGATGGACGAGGCCGGCGAGTTCGGCGGAATTGAGCACGACCCCCGACGAATTGGCCCGGTCGGCGAAGACGCCATGGGCGTCCCGGACGGGAGCCGACACCTTGAACGCGTTGGATTCCGGACGGGCGAAAATCTTGAGCGAGGTCGCGGCTTCCCGGAGGGACGCCTTGGCAACTTCTTCGTTTTCGGCATACGCCGCGATGCGGAGGGATACCGCGTACCCGAAGCTCTTCAGCTTTTCCTCGAGCGGCGATTTCTTGCCTTCCTCCGAGTGCGCGGCGGCATGTTCGTCGGCATGGGAACCGTGAATGACGAGGAAGACGAATTTTCCGAGGAAATAGAACGGAAGGCCAATCGCCTTCAGAATCGGCGAAATTGGGGAAAGCAGGAGCTTCTTCACGAATTTCGGATACTTGCCCGACAGGATGGCGACCGTTTTCGGATGCTTCCACTGTTCGTCGTGCAAGGGGCGGAAGACGATTTGGAAGGCGAGGGCTCCGGAGGACGGCCCCTTGGAAAGGGCGCTCGTAACGGAAGAAAGGGGGTCGACCGTCTCCTTTTCGCTGCGTTCCTTGAAATCCGTATAAATCTTCACGGGTTTTACGTATTCCGAAGCGAGCGACGCCTCGCACACGAGGGGGACGGGATCGGGAAGATGTTCGCCGGCACGCGAAATTTCGACCTGCGGATAGTGCGCGTACACCTGGTTCTCTACCAAATCCGCATACGCTTCGGGAACGACGAAAAAGAAGCGGATGACCCCTTTCGAGTTTACGACCTCGAACGAAAAATCGGGAGCCGAATGCGTTTTCCCGAACCACCCCTTCTTCGTTTCGATGGTATCGTGGAGAATGTTCAGGATTTGTTCCGCGACGAAAACGCCCTTCTCGTTGGCACGGTCTACCCGAACTTCCAACACGGTGCGTCGCACGGAACTTTCTCGAATCATGGTGTAAGGTCGTAAATATACCGAAGGAGGCGTTTCCCGCAAGGGTTACCGCCCGGCCATCATCGCCCGGGCCCGTTCGTCGGCAATGCGGTGGTTGCCCTCGATCATCGAAGCGAAGAGCGGGGCGAGGTGTTCGGCGATACGGATTTCGTGATCCCGGAAAACGTAGTCGGCGACCCTTTTTCCCAAAATGAAGACTCCGCGGAGCTCCTGTCCGCTCCGAACCGCGAGGGCGTACGCGGAATCCCCTTCGAAAACCCCGAGCAATCCGGAGGGTTCGGCGACGGGCCCGAAGGGCATGTCGGGAGTGATTTCCCTTCCGACGCGCTGGTTGACGGGATAGACCGAGGGGAATTTCGTATTGTATTTGTAAACGAACATGTCGGGGACGGCCGGGTGCTGCTCGACGACGACGACGTAGTCGAGTCCGAGGGAATCGCGAAGGAGGTCGACCGCGTCGACGAAGCCCCGTTCGCCGCGCTCCCGGTACGACTCGATCTTCTCCGTCGCTTCGTAGAGGAGCGCGAGCTCCTTTCCCGTTTCGGCAAGGCGGAGACTGGTCCGGTCGTTCAAATGCCGGTAGAGCCGCATGAGCGTTTCCGGGGATTGGAGCTCGAGACGGTCGAAATCGTCCTTCGTCAGGCAGGTGACGGAGGTCGGCACGTACGCTACGGCTTCGACCTCCTTTAAGTTCCGTCCGGAAAGGATTCCTTCGCCGAGAAACGATCCGGCATACGCTTTTCCGATTTCCTTCTTTTCGCCGGACGGATTGACGCGGGAAATTTTGAGCGCGCCGGAAACGACGACGTAGAAATTCGGATCTTCGCCGGGTTCGAAGAGCGTCTCTCCGGACGCGAGGGATCTCGTCCGTTTCTTTACGAAGGAATCGAATTTTTCGAGAAACGCGAAAACCGGGGCCGAAACGAGGTCGGCTTTCAACGCGTCGACCTTTCGGGAGAATGCCGCGTCGCGGGCGGTTTCCGGATTTTTGGGCTTCTTGGGGGTTTCGGACATGGGTGCTAGCGGTTATGCTGGGCCACGAGATCCTTGTCGCGCACGAGGCTGGAGAAGGTTTCCTTCGAGACGATCCCCTTCATGTACAATCCTTCGAGATACCGGTCCATGAGAATCATGCCGTCCTGGGATCCGAGTTCGATGACGGAGTAGAGCTGGTGCGTCAAACCCCGCTGGATGACCGAGCGGACGGCGTCGGTATTGATGAGCACCTCGCGGGCCGGAACCCGCCCCTTTCCGCTCTTCCGGGGAAGGAGGGATTGGCTTATGACCGCGGAGAGGCTCATGGCGAGTTGGGTACGGACTTGCCCCTGTTGGGCGGCCGGAAACGCGTCGACGATGCGGTCGACGGACTGGACGGTGTCGTTCGTATGGAGCGTCGACAGGACGAGGTGCCCCGTTTCGGCAAGCGTAAGGGCGGCTTGGATGGTCTCGGGATCGCGCATCTCCCCGACGAGAATGACGTCGGGGTCTTCGCGGAGGGCGCTCCGGATCGCACGGGGAAAGGAATGGGTATGCGTGCCGACCTCCCGCTGGTGGATGAGGCACTTTTTCGAAACGAAATTGAATTCGATCGGATCCTCAATCGTAATGACGTGCTTATTGAACCGTTCGTTGACGTATTCGACCATCGACGCGAGCGTCGTCGATTTTCCGGACCCCGTCGGGCCGGTTACCAGAATGAGTCCGCGGTCGCGGTGCAGGAGATCGAGGACGACCTTCGGAATGGACAATTCTTCCGGGGTCGGGATTCGGGTAGGAATGTAGCGCATGCTGATACCGGGACCATGGGCGTCGTGGTAGGCGTTCACGCGGAACCGGTGGTCGCGGAAGGCGTACGAGAAGTCCGATTCCTTCTCCCGGAGGAAATTCTCGGTACTGCCGCCGAGCATGTGGGAAATGATGTCGTAGACGTCGTCCTTCGAGATTTCCCCGAACGATTCGACCAACTTCAAACCGCCGTCGTGCGTGCGGACGGTAGGCGGAACTCCCGTCGTGATATGGAGGTCCGGGAGCTGGTTGTCGATGACGTCCTGGATGAGCGAAACGAATTTTCCGTACATGGGGAAAGGGCTTACCGGAACATGCTACCACGCTTGCGGTTCCGACGCAAAAAACGGCGCTTGCGAAGGAAATTGGAATGGGTATAATCCCAAAAAGCCTACCACTCACCGCCACCTCTATGAAAACCGGAAAACTTCTCGCCCTCGCCGCCGGCTACGTCGCCGGAATGGTCGTCGCCCTCAAATTCGGGAAAGACGGCAAGACGAAAGACGTCGAAGCGCTCAAGAAGGAGATTGCCGACATCCACAAAAACCTCTGGACCGAAGCCGAAGCCGCGCTCTTCTCGGAAGAAAACCGCGCTCGCGTCGCCGAAATGCGAACGAAGGCCGAAGCCGAAATCGCGGATTTCAAGAAAGAGGCGCAAAAGACGATCAAATCGCTCTCGAAGGCCGGAAAGGCCAAGCGCGACGAATATAAGGCCGAGCTCGAATCGCTCTACGCCCGCCGCGCCGAAATCCTCGAAGACCTCCGGAAATCCGCGCTCGAAGCCCTCGATGCCGGAAAAGAAACTTCCGACGAAGTCGCGGCGAAACTCGCGAAGAAGGCCGAAAAAGTCGCGAAGGATCTCCGCAAGGACCTGGACGACACGTACAAGACTCTGAAGAAAAAACTTTCCTCCGCCGGAAAATCCGCGAAGAAGGCCGTAACGAAGAAGTAATCCCTTCGGATTTCCCGGGGCCCTTCCGGGCCTTTTTCCGCTTTTGACCCCAACGAACCATGACCGACACAACCGAACTCGAAAACGACCTCGCCCCCGAATCCCCCGGAAACGCCGACGCTGTGAGCGACGAAACTTCCAGTTCCGAAGTGGGCGCTTCGACGCCAGGCTCCGACGATTCCGGCGTTTCGGCCGATTTGGACGCGTTCATGACGGAGATCGCCAAACTGAAAGACGTCGCCGCCCGGGCGCAGGCCGATTACAAGAACCTTCTCGCCCGAACCGAACGCGAGCGGCTCGAAATGTCGGCGTTCGTAACCGAAAAACTCGTTTCGAAGTTCCTTCCGTCCATCGACAATCTCGAACGGCTCATCGCCGGGACGCCCGAATCCGACGCGAACGGTCCGCTCTACGAGGGCGTAAAGTCCACGCTCTCGGGCCTTTCCAAGGCGCTCGAATCGGCCGGTATCTCCGCCTTCGAATCGATCGGGCAACCGCTCGACCCGGCACGACACGAAGCCATCGTCCGCATGCCCGGAAACGAGGGGGAAATCGTTGCGGAATTCGAAAAGGGCTACCGGATGGGCGAACGCGTCGTCCGGCATGCCAAAGTCGCCGTGGGCGACGGAAGCGGAAAGGCGGCGTAATTTCCCGAACGTTCTTCGAATTCCCGTTACCGAAGCGCGCATGGACCGTCCGAAAAGCCCGGAAAACACTTCGAGCGTCGATGGCATTCCCCCATTCGGTCGGAGCGATGCCATTTTGACCATTCGGAATGCGGCCGCGAAAAGAGCCCGCGAAACCGTCGAACGTTCGGGCGAAGCGCGGCGGTACGAAAACCTCCGAAAAGGCGCCTTCGTGCCCTTCGCCGATGCCGAGGGGATCCGTACGTGGTTCTGCCTCGACGAATCGTCCAGATCCGACCGGCTCACGAGGGCGCGGAATTGGAGCGACGAATGGAAGGCGATGGCCTCCGAATGGAATGCCGAACGCTCCGCGACGTGCGGATTCCGGATTCCCGAAACCCATACGTGAGCCGCAAGAATTCTCGGATGCCCCTACGACAAAACGTCATTCCTCGCTTCCGTCCGGCGCGAACCGTCCAGACGCTTGGAAAGTTACGACCCCGACAAACGTTCGTTCGCCACGGGTACGCAATTTTTCGAATGGTACCGCGCATGATGACGGGACGTTCTCATGTCCGCACGGAAGAGCGGGGCTTTCGAGCGGACATGGGGCAGTTTTGCGAAATCGCACAATCGCCGGGCACTCGAAACTCCGGGGGATTTTTTCCTTCAAACGACGTTAGCCGGGATCCTCCGGCTCTTCCACGGTGCGGAATATGGCAAAATCCGCCTCTCCGAGCTCGACCGGCTCATGAATCGACTGGATTCGCCGGCCGCTTATGGGCTCATAGGAAAAATATGCGAACGGAAAACCGTCTCCGGCGTTCCGGACGGGATATTGCGGAGATCGGCGGAACTCGCGTTCCGAACGGTTGCCGAAGGGTGCTGAGCGCAAAAAGCGGCGGCGGGACTCGAATTCCGAACGAACGGGGCCGCACTGACGGTCGTACTCGACGACGACATCGCCCTTCTCGCCCCCTACGTCACGGAAATATTGGAGGCCTTCGTATCCCGGCACAATGAACGGCTCATATCCCTTCCAGCCGCCAAAGCCGCCTATTCCCCAATCATAGTCCGAATTACCCGGAAGGGGGATTCCGCGGATTAAGGAAAAACGCGGCCTCGACGCGCTAGCGTGCGCTTACAGGCTTCGGGAGTGCCACTCGGCAAGCGCCGAAGATACGAACTCCCCGACCGGCATGACCGTCTGTTCGCCAGTTTTGCGCGATCGGACGGAAACGGTCTTGTCGGTCATTTCCTTCTCGCCGATGACGAGCGCGTAGTTCACGTGGTCGGTTTCGGCATTGCGAATCTTCTTCCCGAGCCCGTCGGACGACGAATCGAGTTCGGCGCGGAGTCCGGCCTTCTTCAATTCGGCGAAGACCTCGTCGGCGTATCCCATGAAATTTTCCGAGACCGGAAGGATACGGACCTGCTTGGGAGCCATCCAAAGCGGGAAATCGCCCGCGAAATGCTCGATGGCAATACCCATGAACCGCTCCAAGGAACCGGCGATGGCACGATGGATGACGACGGGACGCTCCTTTTCGCCCTTTTCGTTCACGAACGAGAGATCGAAACGTTCCGGAAGGTTGAAATCGCACTGGATGGTGGCGAGCTGCCATTCGCGGCCGATGGCGTCTTTGAACATGAAGTCGAGTTTTGGTCCGTAGAACGCGGCCTCGCCTTCGATACGGCGGTAGTTGAGGGCGTTTTCCTTCGCGGCTTCTTCCAGGGCGGTTTCGGCCGTTTCCCACACGTCGTCGGTTCCGAGGTACTTGGAACGGTCTTCCCCGCGAACGGAGAGCGATACCCAGTATCCTTCCATGAGGCCCATGGTGGTGTAGAAGCTCTTGATGATGGACACGATGGTCGAAACTTCGTCGCGAATCTGGCTCGCGCGGCAGAAGAGGTGCCCGTCGTCCTGGGTAATGGAGCGGACGCGGGTCAAGCCGGAGAGCTGGCCGGTCTTTTCGTCGCGGTACACGGTAGCGGGTTCGAAGTACCGGATGGGCATGTCGCGGTAGGAGAACTGGTTGTCCGCGAAGATCTGCATGTGGTGCGGGCAGTTCATAGGCTTTACGTAGAACTTTTCCTTGCTCGTGCCCCCCCAGACCGAGAACATGTCTTCCATGTAGTGGCCCGCGTGGCCGGACGTGACGTAGAGGTCTTCCTTGGCGAGGTGCGGCGTGCAGACGCGAAGATAGCCCTTGTCCGCATGGAGTTCCCAGAGGTACTCTTCGATCGCCTTGCGGACGACCATGCCGTTCGGCTGGATAAGCGGCAACCCGGAACCGACGAGCGGGGAAATGGTGAAGAGCTTGAGTTTCTGTCCGAGTACGCGGTGGTCGCGCTTCTTGGCTTCGGCGAGCATGTGGAAGTGCGCGTCGAGCTCCTCGCGGGTATCGAAGGCAAAGGCGTAGATGCGGGTGAGCTGTTTGTTGGCCGCATCGCCCTTCCAGTACGCTCCGGCAAGCTTGTCGAGCTTGAAGGCGTTCTCGTCGAGGTCGGCGGTTTTCTCCACGTGGGGGCCGCGGCACATGTCGACGAAGGTTTCGGCGCCGTTTTGGGCGATATTGCGGTAGAATCCGATTTCGGTCTCGCCCTTGGCGGCCAAATCGGTCGCCATCTCGACCTTGTAGTCCTCGTTTTTGGACTTCAAAAACGCGATGGCCTCGGCGACGGGCAATTTGTACGCTTCGAATTTCTGATTCTGCTTAATGAGATTCTTCATCTTCTTTTCGATTTCTTTCAGCGATTCGTCGTTAATGGCGACGTCGCCGAAATCGAAGTCGTAGTAAAAGCCGTGTTCGATGTCCGGGCCGATGGCCATTTTGGCTTCCGGATAGAGGGCTTTGACCGCTTGGGCCATGACGTGCGCGAGCGAGTGGCGCTTGGTGGAGATGGGGTGGGACATGGGAAGGGAGTTAAAAAGAAAACGCCCCCTTCCGGGAGCGTTTATTGAGAGCCTTATAAGACCGCTAACAAACCGCCGCCCGAAGGGAGGAGAGATTCGACAAAGTGTCCGGTTGTGCGACCATACGAGGAGCGCTCGGGTTGGTTACGAAAAAATTCGTTCGCCGTGCATCGTAGCGATTTTCGAACGGAAATCAAGCCCCGTCCGGAGTCCTCGGGGAAAAGGGGTTTCGCTTGTCATACGCGTTCCAAGAACGGAAAACCGCCCCCTTTCGGGGGCGGCATGCGCGACGGTTTTCCTCGGAACCGTCCGCGATCAGATTGCGTCTTCCTCGATGAGGCCGCGATGCGCAGCGAGGCGCTTGGCGGCGTCGCTCAACGGGCGATTGCCGGCGATGGCGAGCAAATCCTGGATGGATTGCGCGTCCTTGATTTCGGCGGTCGTGACGTAACCGGACGGATGCTGGTCTTTTTCATGCATCGACTTCTCCTTGTGTGTTTGTACCCAATTCGGGCAACCGGATTCTATTCCCCGTTTTTAAATGTCAAGCATGAATATTGATAAATAGAATGGACGACTGTCAATATCTCGGACTTTGCGCAAACGGTACCAAAGGTGGTAAACTGGGGGAAACCTCCAAAATATGATTCCGCAAGACCCGAACGGCCTCCTCGAAACCCCGAACTCCCTTCTCGGAAAGAAGGGGGCTTCCAGCGCGGATTCGAACGTACGGGCCAAATCCGCGGAACTTCCGAAAACGAAACCGGGAATATCCGATTCCGCCACGGAAACGGTATCGGAACTTTCCTTCAACGGCATATCGCTCGAACGGGCCCGGCGCGATATCGAAGACGCGGTTCTCGCCGACACCCGTCGGCGGATTCTCGAACTCGCGCTCCTTCTGGAGAAAGGCCAGGTCACTAAACGGGTAATCGAAGACACCCAGGAATCCCTCGCCAAGGTCATGGCGGAAATGGAGAGTCGCCGAGGAAAAGACGCGCTCTTCAATTATCCGCTCCTCGAAACGGTCACGCGGATCATGTTCGACGACCTTCCGCTCGTATTCGGTCGGGAAACTCAGGTGGAAGAAGCGTTGAACGTGCTCCAGCGGGTCTTCCGGCAACGGTACAACGCCGTCGTCGTCGCCGACGAAGGAAACCGCGCCGTCGGACTCGTTCCGAGCGCGGTGCTCGTGAATTCCGAACTCGACGCGACGCTCGGAAAGATTCCGACAGTCGCGAAAGATTTCTCGGTTACGCTCGAAACCAGGCCGGAGGAGGTTTCCGCCATTATGGACCGCCTCGCCGTCAACGTGCTGCCCGTCGTGGATTCGAAGGGGCTCGTCATTGGAATATTCACGAGCCGCGACCACGTCAAAGGAACCTCCGCAATCTACTCGAAAAAGCTCAAAACCGAAATCGAGACGCACGCGGCCATCGAAGGCATGCGCGGAACGATCGAAGGGACGGCGGACGCGTAAGATCGGGACAAGCCCGTCCGAATACTTTCACCAACCCCGGTTTTCGTTTCAAAAGCGAGGAATTCGCGTGACGACCGAGCACCGCAGCGGAGCCGTACTTCCGTACGGCGAGCGAGGCGCGCAAGTCGGAACGCGAAGTCCGAAGCTTTTCAAACGAAAACCACGAAAAATCCGTACACACTGGGCATATGAACCGATCAAACGATGCCTGTGTACGGATTTCTCTTGTGTGCCCGGTTCCCGCCGAAGGGAAACGGTACGCGTCTGCCACGATTGCCTCTTTTTAGCCAGAATGAGGGGCTGGTTCCCAGATTCCCGACTTTCCGTCAGGATTCATGGAAGAGTGTATTTTTACGATTTGGGATCCTTGCGGACCAAACTGTGTTTTTGTTGTAATCGGCGTTTCGGCACGCCTTCCGTCGCAGCTGACAAAATTATTAAAACACGCATTTTAATAATTGTCAAAATTTTGGACGGACTTTTTCGAAAAAAGGGTTTTTGGCAGAGGGAAAGCTATTTCTCGGTTGCCCGGTATACGCCGGTCCAGTTTTTCGGAAGTCCTTCCCGCTCCAATTTCCGACACCTCTCCACGAAGGTTTCGGACGGGGGGTCGGAAAATTCGCGCGCGAGGCGTTCGAAAATTTCACGAGCCGGCGCGATATTGCCATCGACGTAAAGATTCAGCGCCTTTTCGTATTCGAGCGCGACCGCGAGCTTTTCTCCCGGAACTTCGCCGGAGCGTCCAAGGAGTTCGAAAATGGGGGTCGGCCGGTCTTTTCCCTTCACCGTAATCGAATCGAGGCGGCGGAAAACGTAGGCGTCCTTCGTCTTCTCCCGCACCCCCTCCCCCACGCAGATGAGCGTTCCGTACAGTTTGTTGATGCCTTCGAAACGGGAGGCGGTGTTTACCGTATCGCCCAAAGCCGTGAATTCCACCTTTTTTCCGACGGAACCGATGTTTCCAACGACGGCCGGCCCCTTGTTGATTCCCATTCGGACGCTGATTTCGAATCCGAACTCGGTTTTGAACCGGACGTTGAGTTCGCGGATTTTTTCCTGTTGGCGCAAGGCCGATTCGCAGGCCCGGTGGGCTTGCAAGGGATCTTCCTCGTCTTGGAAAGCTCCCCAAATCGCCATAATGGCATCGCCTTCGTACTTATTGATGAATCCGCGCTCCTCCATGATGATGTCGGACGCCTCTTTCAAATAGACCGAAAGGAATCGCACGAGGTCTTCCGGCGTCATGTTCTCGGAAATGGTCGTGAATCCCGCGATGTCCGAAAAGAAAAGGGTGACCTCGCGACGCCGGCCCCTGAGCTTTTCGTGCCCGTAGTCCTGAAGGACGAGGTTGACGATATCTTCCGCTACGTAGTCCTTGAGAGCCATGTGGAAGAGCCGTTTTTCGCGTTCTTCAATGAAATGTTTGTACGCCGTCGCGAACATGGCGATGGCGAACACGAGCATCGAAAGTTCGACGGGGCCGTTCAGGTGGATATTGAAAAGAACGAAGACGAGAACGTTGATGGCGAGCGCGATGAGAACTGCCGCCACCGAAAAGAACGCCTGCGACATCTTGCTTCCGAAGTGCATGATGAAGAGGGCAAAAACCGGCGCCAAGAGAATGACGATGGCGTTCTCGGAAAATTCGGACGCTTCGATCAGGTAGGCGCCGTTCAGTACCGTATTGATGGCATTGGCATGGAGGACGATTCCGGGAATCGTCCCGACGGGGGTCATAAATTCGTCGTGCAGGGCCGTTGCCGTCGAACCGATAAGCACGATCTTTCCGCGAACCATGTCGCCGCGGTAATCGCCGTATTTGCCGGATTTCGCTGCGGCGTACACGTCGGCGAAGGAAATCTGGGGAAACCGTACTTCGGTCGGAAGGTAGTTGATGAGCATGCCCTTTCCCTTTTCCTCCGGGGAAGCATACGGAACCCTCCAATATTCCCCGTTCCGAAACGGTTTTTGAAAGAGGTAGAGTCGGCCGTTCCGGTTTTCTTCGGTATCGGTTGAGAACTGCCCCCCGTCGGGTTCGGTATGGGTTCCGGACGCCCTGTCGAGATATTCGCGGAGGACGGCGAACGAAAAACTCTCGACGACCGTTCCTTCGAAACGGGCCGCCGGGTGGACGGAATACGCCTTCAGGTTCATGCCGTGGATAATCGGGTCGAAAAAACCTTCCGACGCGGCGGCCGACGAAAGTTCCGGAAGCGAGCGGATTCCGGAACCGAGCGCGAACCCGAGTACGACGTTTCCGGCCTCGCGGATGGCCGATGAAAGCGTCCGGTCGTCATCGTCCCGCGAGCGTTCCGAAAAGAGAACGTCGACGCCGATGACTTCGGCACCGTCGGATTTCAGTTGCCGAATGACGTCGGCGTAGTACGAACGACGGAAATCCTGCCAACGGCCGAGTCCGGGCGTCCGGTCGGAGAGCGTACGGTCGTCGATGGCGACGATAACGACGTCCTTGTGAAACTTTTTTTGGGAAAACGACTGGATAAGCGCGTCGCGCACGCCGAGATCCATCAGGGTAAAAATTCGGAGGAACGGATTGAAGTCCGGAAACGCCCGGCTCATGCCGAAAATAATGGAAAGGGCGAGAACGGAAATCGCCAGGGCGGCGAAAAACCGATTCTCGAAAGCTTTTCGGATGCCCGATTGGGAAAACATCGACATGGCCTACCGGGTAAGGAAATTCCGAAGTCGGTCGGTGAGGCCGGTTTCGGATGCGTCGTCCGAAGATTCGGCAACCTCCGCTCCCGTGCCGGTGCCGAGCCGTCCGACCGCGCGCTCCATGATTCCGGCGCCGGCCTCCCCCGAAGGGAGGTCGAGTACCGATCAGGACGAAAGTCGTTCGAAGACGTTCTCGCGCACCCGGTCGACCGCGTCGTTGAAGCGGTCGACACGGCTTCCGGCTCGGGACGATTCGAGCATCCGAAGAACGCTTTCGTCCGCGCCGCGGCCGACGTATTCCCGAATTTTATCGCGAAGCCGTCCGACGTCGGCGCCATGGGCGGCGGCGCTCCACGCGTCGTAGGTTTCGTGGCGGGCGAATTCGGTCGCCACGGAAGCTCGGTTCCCTT
Organism: uncultured Candidatus Peribacteria bacterium; assembly: GCA_964540725.1. Lineage (GTDB taxonomy): Bacteria > Patescibacteriota > Gracilibacteria > BD1-5 > UBA2023 > JANJWP01. The sequence continues at coordinate 164,210 of CAZINU010000002.1, read as the reverse complement.
CGGGCGTCAAATCGAGAATCGCGTCGCGAAGGGATTCTTTGGAGAGGACGGTTGCGGCGTCGGGGTCGAAGACCGCCGAAAGCGCGTACGCTTGTTTAAGTACGGCAAGGGTTTCCCGACGCGATTCCGAATCGGCGAACGCTCCCGTCGAGACGGTAACGACGAGCGAATTTCCGGAAAAAGAAACCGCGAGCGGCGGCGTCCCGGTGCCGCGAGCGAAGAATTTTCGGACGCGTTCGGCAAGCGTACCGCCTTCGGAATATTCGCGAAGGAGGCGGTCCCGGACTTTCTTCGCGTATTCGGCCGAATATTCGGCATCGGCCCGCAGGTTCGAACGCCTCCACGCGTCGTTCGCAACGTCCGCCAAAACGGCCTTCAGGCGGGTGAATTCCACGGCGGCGCCCTCCGGGACGGTCGCGAGGAGTTTTCCGGCGGAATCGGTTACGTCCACCGCATGGGATTCGGTTCGGAGGGTTTCGGCATCGGCATCGAGAACGAACGCGGTTCCGCGTACGGCGGCAATTTTCCGACCATCGTCGAATCGGGCACGAAGAAAGGATTCCCCCGTCAGATATCGGTAAGCCCGGGTCCACGCACGACCTTCGAGAAGGGAGAAATCGACCGCCACGGAATCACGCCCGGAATCCGACGTTAATTCGTTTACCGAAAGGCCCGAACGTTCGGCCAGGCGGGTGAACGTTCCGTCGGCCCAAAAAACGGTCGCTGACGAATGAGGAAGCGTCCGTATCTCGTCACCCGCGAACACGTCGGACCGTTCGGATTTTCGAACCGTGAGACGCGATTCGGCGCGCTTTACGACGGTCGTTCCCTCGGTACAAAGGACATAGGGGGCGGTTTCGGGAAAATCGGTCCCGGTAATTCTGGACGCCTCGAAAAACAAGAGTCCCCCGATGACGAGAAAAACTCCGACGAGGAAGAGGGCGGCCAAGCGGGTACGGACGAAAGCGGGAACCATGGAACGGGAGTGGCGGAAATCGCGTTTTTCGATATGCTTCCGGCATTCTACCCGAAAATTCCGGGAAAGTAAAACGGCCGCCCATGCAACTCCGGTACCAATACCTCCTCTTCGCGATGCTTCTCGCCATCGTGTACGAAATCTACCTCGTCGGTCTCTACAAGTACCGGGATTTCCAAGTCAATTCGTACATTTCCGCGCTCGTGTCGGAGAATGCGAAGACGGCCGATACGATCGAGCGGAAAAAGGAATACCTGGCCTACGTGAAAACGAACGCCTACCTCGACCGCGCGGCAAAGGCCTCGCAGAATCGGAAAAATCCGGGCGAAGAGGCCGTATTTCTGGTAAACGAAGCCGATATGAAGAATTACGCCCGTATCGACGTCGAAAAGACGATCGTTCCGGCCGTTCGAAAAGAAGCATCGCGGACAGCCGGAATGTCCAATCGGGAAAAATGGCTCTATTACGGCCTGCGAATCGAATAGCCATGCGAAAGGCCTTCTTCTTCCAATACGCTTCCACGATGGCGTTCCTCTTGGGCGCCTACGGATTCTATACGGCGTTCCCGTCCGCCCGGTCGTTTTTTTCCGACGTTCATTCGATAGGATTTCTCGACCTCACGGTTTCGACCGACGAACTTTTTTCCGGACTTCTCTGCCTATATGCGGCAATGCTCGTTCCGTATTACCTGTTCACGGACGAGGAAAGTTCGGCACGAGTCGCGATACTGGGCGTCATCGAAAGGAAATTCGGGCGGGAATGGAAAAAATCCGTTCGGGCGCTCGCGCTCAAGTTCTTCTTCGCGCCACTCATGATCCAATGGCTCGCGGCACATGCCGCCTCGATGTTGAACGGCTTCCACACCCTGTTCGTAAGTGCGGACGTTTCAATCGGGACGTTCGTCGAGATTCCGTTTTTCCGATTCGCGTTCGAAGCGGTTCTCTTTGCGGACGTCCTTCTGTTCACCCTCGGGTACCTCATCGAATGGAAACGGCTCGGAAATTCGATCGTCTCGGTCGACCCGACCATAGCGGGATGGGTCGTATGCCTTGCGTGTTACCCTCCGTTCAATGCGTACTCCGGCATGGCGTTTTGAGGGTGGTATTCGGCGGATACCCCGGTCGTCCCGGATTTTCCGACGCTCACGGCCATATTGAATTTCCTCGTCATTTCCCTCATGGCCGCCTACGCGGCCGCGAGCGTCGCGCTCGGGTTCAGGGCGAGCAACCTGACGAACCGGGGAATCGTCGCGTCCGGCCCGTACGCGATCGTCCGACATCCGGCGTACGTTACGAAAAACCTCGCCTGGTGGATCGGGGCCGTTCCGTTCCTCATATCCGCCGCCGAGAAGAATCCGAGGTTGCTCCCGGGCGTCCTCTTCTCGCTCTGTGCCTGGTCGTTCGTTTACTATCTCCGGGCCGTCACCGAAGAACGCCACCTGAAGATGGCCGGAAACGGGTACGCCGAGTATGTCCGAAAGGTTCCGTACCGGTTCATTCCCGGACTCTGGTAGGCACGCACGAAAAAACCTCCGAACGGTTCGGAGGTTTTTTCGAATCGCCTATCTCGCGACGCGCCCGATGGAATACTGCTCGACGAATTGAGTCAAAAGCGGCGGGGGATTGCGGAGCGCGCGGGAAGAATAGTTGATCGTCACGCCGGTCGTCAAGGCGGAAGAGAACGTCGTTCCGCGAACGTAGGTGCGGGCGTCGACAAGGGATGAGACGTTGCCGTACAGGTTTCCGTCGACGGCCAAACGTTCGGCGGAATCCCCTCCCGAGAACGATCCGTTCATCACGAGGAAGACGCCGGCGATTTTCGTTACGCTCGGATCGATGTCGATCGTCCCGTTTTTCACGATGAACGCGTAGCTGGCATCGGCATTGGAATACGCCATGTCCGATTCGATGCGGAGCGTTCCGTTTTCGATGACGATCGTGCGCACGCCGCCGAGTCCGAACGAACCGGAGGGAGAATTGATCGTCACGGTTCCGTTCGCGACGACGCGGACGCGTTCGTCGTCCCCGAATTTCGGAAGCCCGTCGAAATCGGCCTCGGAGTACGCGAAGAGGTCTTCCGAATTCGCGCTCCGTACCGCGTTCAGGCTTCCGGCTTGCCCTCTCGGGGAAGCGACTTCGCGAACGGACGTCGCGGTCGCGGAAGAGGGGTTCCGGTCAGTTCCGAGATTCGTCGAAACGGTGGCGGTCGTCGTAAAATTGCCGTTTCGGAGATTTTCGAGAAAGCTCGACGCAATGGCGTTGACGTCGTAGCCGGTCGCCCGGGCGAGGTATGCGTTTCCGCCGGTCGTATTGGAAACGGCGGGCTTCGAAACGCGGACCTTCAAATCTTCTTGGAGGAACCGGATTCCCACGAGGAATTCCCCGGGAGCGACGTCGCGGTACGATTCGGAAGCGGAGAGCGGGGCCGTCCGACCTTTGAAGTTTCGGAGTTGGGTGCCGTTCCAGAGAACGTACGAAGGTCGGCAAGGAACGTCGTGGTAATCCCAAACGGTCTTGTACGTACACTCTTCGACCGGCGGTCTTCCGACCATGGAGCACGTATCCTCGACGAGACGGGAAACCCCTATCTGCATAGCCCGGGGACCGACGCAGAGTTCGGGCTCCGAGATAACGCGGGAAACGTCCCCTCCGGAAATGATCGGCGACGCATTCGTAACGTAGGTATCCTTTCCGGTAATGAGGATGGGGTAGCTCGATCGGAACGAAAGGACGTCCGCGTCCGAGAATACGCGGGTTCCGTTCCCGACGATGACGCGGTATTCCCCAATCGAGAGCGTTCCGTGGCTTCCGGGATTCGTCGTGGTAACGTGGATGCCGTTTCCGCTTCCTCCGGGGTTCGTGGAGCCGATCGTGCACGACGTCGTACAGGCGAACCCGGGCCTTCCGTTGTTCGATCCGGCGTCGCACATTTCGTTTTGAAGGGAAGAGTTCGGCTGCTGGATGACACCGTCGCCGCAAAAGCCGATCGGTCCTCCGCCGCCTCATCCGCCGCCTCATCCGCCGCCGGAAGATGGGCCTCCGCTGGAAGACGTTCCTCCGCCGATGACGAAAGAAACCGTCATCGATTGGCGACATGCCGAAACCGGCGTCGTTTCGGCGTTCACGAGGCAGGTGGCGGAATACGTGCCTACGGACGAATACGTACAGGTGGCCGTATTCGCGGAACCGGAAAACGTTTGGCCGTTCCCGCAATCGATCGTAAAAAGATTGGAACCCGCTACGACCGTTGGTGCGCACGTGAGCGTGCTGGTCAGGTTTCCGGTAGTGGAACTCGACGGCGAAGCCGAGAGCGAAAGACAGGTGGCCGGCCCTCCGGACGAAGACGGGCTCGACGGGGCGCACGTCGC
>CAZINU010000002.1:140329-159767 GCA_964540725.1 uncultured Candidatus Peribacteria bacterium | reverse complement strand
GCCGCAGGAATTTCCGGGCGTGCCGTTGGCCGCGCCGTTGTCGCACTGCTCGCCGGTTTCGACGACGCCGTTCCCGCAGACGGGGCCCGACGGGGGCGCGACGGGGGCGCACGTCGCGCCGCAGGAATTTCCGGGCGTGCCGTTGGCCGCGCCGTTGTCGCACTGCTCGCCGTCACCCGAATCCAGAACGCCGTCACCGCACCAGCGGGGGTAGATATTGAAACATTCCCGGTCTTCGTAGACGGTACCGAGGTCGAACTTCTTATTCAGATTTCCGTAATCGATCGGAGAAGGCGTCGCACCCGCGACGTATGGGGACGCGTAGTACGACGCGGAAACGGAAGTCCCAGCAACGTTCAGCACGGAGCGACGAATAATGTACGTTACCTGCGCGACGGCCGTGCCGCGGTCCGACGGAACGAGCGCCGAAAGGTTTAACCCGCTGTCGAGATTGTTCCATACGACGTAATACCGCCCCGGTTTCGGAACGTAGGAAGTCGTCTGTATCCAACCGTTCGGAATGTTGACCTTCCCCCCCTTCACGTACGTTTGCACGCGGGAGAGGTCTGAGACGATCGATTCGCGGACAGCGTTGTACGAATCATGGAGGTGTCCCTGCGTCGACCCGTACAGATCGAGCGAAAAGGTTCCGCCATTGCAATCCGTGTTCGGCGCGACGAGCGTTTCGACGTTCAGCGCGGCAACCTGGCTAGCCCCGAAGGCCGAAACGGCTAAGGCAGAGAGAAGAAGACGGAACTTCATGCGGCGGAAAGGTTAGAATTCAGCAGGGTCGCCGGGGGGAATGACCAATCCGGAACGGTCCGGCGGGGACGAAACGGTCATTCCGCTTTGGAAGCGCTCCATTCCGGACGGCTTCGGAGCTTCTCCGCCACGGAAGCACGATGTGGCGAGAAGGGGTGCGGCGAGAATGATGGAAATGGACCGTTTCGTCATGCGTACCGTTTAAATATTAACAATATATACCATTATCATAAAAGTCAATTTCAATTGCGGACGTTAGAACGAGGGGGCTCAGCTCGGGAGGGTAGCCATATTTGCCCCTGGGGTGAATCCCGGGGTCGTAGAACCGCCGAGCCCCGGATGGTCGGATTTTCCATTGCCCCCGTCGTTCGATTTTCCCGCGGTCGTAACGCCGATGCCGAAATTTCCGACCGACGTTTCCGGAATTCCGGTCGTGGCGAGCAAATCGGAGGGGACGAATTCCGGAATTTCCGGGTCGCAGGTCGTCCGTCCGGACGGTCCGGTCACGCAGAGCCGGATGTTTTGAAGGAGGTACGTGTCGTTCAGGCACTTGGCGAACCGGGTATACGCGAGATCGCTCGTCAGTTCGATATCCGGACGGAACGCCCCATCGCCCTTGTTTCCGTTATTCAGCAGAAGCTTCCGCACGTCGTCCAAGGTTTCGACGGGCGCGGCACCTACCGATTTCGCCTGTTCGTTGACGGTATTCCTGAGCGATTCGAGCACGAAGTCGGGCGTGCGTGCCACGAGTTCGGCGCGGATAGCCGCGTTTTCGAATTTCGTCGGTTCCACGTCGACCGCCTTGATGGATCCGGTTACGGGCACGACGTCCTGAAAGCGCTTATGGGTTTTCGATTTTCCGTTCCCGAGATTCTCGAGAATAACCTGATGGAAATTGACGAACCCGATGGCGTTCGTCACGGTTCTCGTCGGAATGGAGTCGAGTTTTCCGAGATCCTTGGAGAACGCGTCGCGGGCGGTCTTGAGCGTCGAGAGGACTTCCGACCGATCTCGTGCCGAAAGTGCGGAAAGTTTCGGGGATTTCGCGAAGAGGTTGGCATCGAACGTCGTTCCGTGATCCCAGGCGGACGCGATATCGGCAAGCTTCAAATCGGACCGCTTTCCGGAGAACCCGGTACGCGCCGAAAAATTCGAGAAATCCGCTTGGTCGCGCTTAATGCGTTCGAACTGCCGTACGCGCCAGTCTCCGGCCGTTTCTTGGAGCACCATGCTCAAAAGTTCGCGCTTTTCTTTCGGGGACCTGTCCGCGTAACGTTTCGCGAGATCGGCCAACGGGTGGCGGATTTTGAAGGAAGTTCCGGAACGTTCGGCAATCTTGACGGAAGGGAGAAGTTTGAACGCTTCGTCGAATTTTCCCGTTCGGTAGGCGTCGGCGACGGCCCTCTGGAGCTTCTGGAACCCCGTATAGTTTTCGCGGATATGGGCGCTCGTCACGTCCTTCATAGCCGTGGCGACGTCGTTCCGCATGGCTTCGTCGGAAACCGCCTCGTACGCCCCTTTGGGCTCGGAGCGCTTCGGAACGTCCGCCCCTTCGAGTTCCGATCCGTCGGCACCGATCGGCTTCGCGCTGACGATGAGGATTTCGCGCAGCTTGGCACCCGGAACGTAGTCGTCGGGGACGACGGCGGCATGGCGGAAATAGAGCGGCGTCGCGCTTCGGATTTTTCCGTCTTCGATGGGAAGATCGGTGCGGTTCTGAAGGTCGTACCCCTTGGACGGATCTATGGCGTATTCGAATCCTTGTCCCGGGACTTCTTTCCTCGAAATGCCCATTTCGGCAAAGCTCTTCTTGCCGGTTCGAATGGCGTCGAACGAAGCGAGGGAATTCAGATTTCCAGCCTTGACGCCCGCCTGCAAACGCTCGAAATTCGCTTTCAAGAACGCGCGGATGGGGAGGATTCCGAAGAGGAGGGTGAGTCCTCCGCCCACGCCCTTCAGCTCGACGCCGGTATCGGCATGGACGAGCTTCGAAACGAATTCGAGCGCGTACGCGTCGCGGACGGCCTTGGAAACGGCCGCTGCGCGGTCCGCCGGCATTCCGGCCGCCAACGCTTCGACCGTCCGATTGAATTCGGCGATATCGGCCGTGTGTTTCGCATCCGCCTTGGAGGCGTCCAAAAGTCCGGTTTCCGGGGACGTCGCGTCGTCGAAGGCCTTCAGGATTTCCTTCGTTTTTCCGACGATTTCGGCTTCTCGGGCATTGAAATTGGCATTTCCTTCCAGGTTGATTCCGAGGGCGAACCCGAAGATGCGGAGCGCCGGGGACACACGAAATTCCAAGTGCGAGGAAGAGTCCGAAGTCCTCCATCCGAGAACGTCGCCCTTCTCTCCGGTCCGGATTTCTTTTCCGACAATGTCGTCCGAACGGCGCCAATCGGTATGGATCGGGCCGAGAATGAGGCTTCCGCCGATCCCCTGGAGCGCTTGGATCATGTCGTTCGTAGACATGGGCGGCTCGGTTCCGGCCTTCGCGCGAGCTTCGAGTTCCACGGTCTTCCGAACCAACCGGTCAGCCAAGACCTGCTCCTCGCCACGAAGGATATGGAGCAACCCGCCGCCGCCGTTCTCCCCATTCCCGTCAAGGCTCATCCGAACCTTGCGGGAAAGTTCCAAGAACGTTCGGAGTCGAAGGGAGACGGTCTCGACGAATTTCTTACGGACGGCCTCCGCAGCTTTCGCGTCTCCCAAATTCAACGGGGCTCCGGCAAGGCGCAGGACCATGGCGTCGAAATCGGCTTCCGAAGCCACGACGTCGCCCCGGCCCAAGAGGAGCGCCAATTGGTCGCGACCGAAGGCGGTGGACCGCTTTCCTTCGGAGGTGCGGAAGAGCGATTCGTCCGCCGTTAAGAAGGCGCGCTTTTTCGCGAGGGATTCGGAAGACTCCGGAGCGCGCTCGGCGGCGGGGGCGGTCAAAGCGGAAGGCCTCTTCTCCGAAGGCGCGACGGGAGGCGCGACGGGAGCGGTGGGCTTCGGAACCTCCGCTTTCAAAGCGTCCAAACGGGTGCGGATTTGGGAAACGAGCGTGCGGAGTTCGGCCATCTCCATACCGAAGAGCGTGCGGATTTCCTGTTCCTGCTCGTTTTTCAAAACCTTCAATTCGGAAAGGCGCTCGACCGTAAATCGGAGGGACGCGACTTTTTCCGGATCCGGCTTCGCTTCGGTCGCGAGTTCTTTTGCGGCGGATCGGAGGTTGTCCATCAAGATTTTGACGCGGATGTCCGAACTCTTACGGAGCTCTTCGATCGTAACGGCTCCGTCGTCGTTTTGGTCGATGCCGCGGACGATTCATTGAAGCGCCAAGTGATCGAACGATCCGGATTGATTCGTGTCTGCCATGGGAAGGTTTTACGGCTATTCCCCGCAAGGTTACCATACTTTTTTTTCGGACGCAAAAAAACCGGAGCGCCCTGGGGACTCCGGTTTTCGAAAACGTTTCCTGAACGGCTTACGCGTTCTTCCGTCGGAAAGCGACGAAGACGAATGCCAAAAGGGAGGCGACGGCGAAGAGGAGGAACGTTTCCGGACCGGTCTTGACCTTGGTCACTTCGGGAGCTGGGGCCTTCGGGGCCGGAACGGTGGCAGCGGGAACGGCCTGGTTCGACGCGAAGGCGACGCACTCGACGTGGTTCTGCTTGGCACTTTCGACGCCGGATTCCGAAATATCGTGGTACGCGACTGGGAACTTCATGAGTCCGACGAACTGGCCTTCCTTCTTGTCGGTCTTTTCGAGAGAGTAATTCGCTCCGAGGTCCGCCTCCATGAAAGTGACGGTCTTGCCCGGTTCGAGCGTGAATTCCATCTTTCCGGAGCCGGAGAGCGATTCGACCCAGACGACTTCGTTTCCGTACTTCCAGTAGAGACCCGGATCGTTCGGAACGATTTTCCAGGAAGTGCCGGGGCCCCCGAGATTCACCATGGAAGGGTAGGCTTGTTCGTCCTTGTACGCAACTTGGTCGGTTTCGTTCTTGTTCGTCCAAGTGTCGTAGAAGCCGGTGAGCTTCTGACCGACGGTCACCTTGCCTCCGTCGAAGCACTGATTACATCCGTTGGCGGCGAAGAACGCCTGCGTCGAACACTGGATTTCCTTATAGTCGCCGGGAAGGGCGAGGGCGGCGGGAGTCGCGGCGAAAACGGCAAGAGCCGCGAAGAAGGAGAGGGCCTTCATAGGAGTGGACCGGGGATAAGGGGGATAATAGGCGCTTTTGCGGATATTACGCGCTCGCCGGGGGTTGTCAAAAATTTTGCTCGGAAAGTCCTTTTCGAATATACTCCCCCCGTTCGGACCGTATCCGGTCCGCATCCCCTACCCCATTTTCCAACCTCCATGCTCGAAACGCTCGCGGCCGATTTGAAAAAGGCCGAGGACCACCTCCACAACGAATTCAACAAACTCCAGGTCGGACGCGCGAATCCTTCCGTCGTCGAAGGCGTCCACGTCAGCGCGTACGGATCGGTCCAGCCGCTCCGGAACGTCGCGAGCGTGACCGTGCTCGACGCCCAGACCCTGTCGATCCAACCGTGGGACCGTTCCCTTATCAAGGATATCGACCGCGCCATCCAGGAAGCCAATCTCGGCTTGAATCCCCAGAACAACGGGGAAACCGTCCTCATCAAGATTCCGACGCTCACCGAAGAACGCCGGCGCGACCTTACCAAGCTCGCGAAGAAGATGGCGGAAGAAGGCAAAGTCGCCATCCGCAACATCCGCGGCGACTACTTGAAGAAGATTAAGAACCAAGGGGACGACGTGTCGGAAGACGTCGTGTCCCAGCAGGAAAAGGACCTTCAAAAGGCCATCGACGCCGAATCGAAAAAAATCGACGACATGCTCGCCCACAAGGAAGCGGACATCATGAAGGTATAACCGGACCGCTTCGCGGAATCGGCTACCCGAAAATCCGGACGCCGGCGGTACCGGCTCACGGAAACCCTCGCGGAAACCTATGGAGACCATCGGAGAAGGACATGCCTATTGCTGATCGGGAAACGCCGCTTCCCGATCCTTTTTTTCCGACGTCCTGGCGCGGGAGCGGCCGAAAATCCTCCACGTGTTCGATTCGTTTTCCGACGCGCGGAATTTCGCCGACGTACGGAACGCCCTCCTTTCGGAGACGGAGAACCCCGGGCGGGTCCGGGTCGTTTCGGACGAACGCTTCTTGTGGGAATTCGTCGCCGCCGGAACGGGCGAGTTCGCGGCGACGTACGGGCTTTTCGAAAAAGACCGGTATTCCGAATACGTCGCTTCGAAGCGGATATTCCGACTCGAAACGGGCATGGCGCTCGACGAACGCGCGTTCGTCGACGTCCTCGTCGCGTTCGGGTACGAATTTTCGGAGCACTCCGATGCCGCGGGTACGTACCGGCGGGCCGGAGATACGGTCTTCGTACGATTGGAAGACGGCGAATACGGGGTCGGATTTTTCGACGCCGCGGTCGAAACGGTCGGGAAGACGCGGGAGCGGTCGGGAAATCCGGTCGCGATTCCCGGAAAATCGGACGGACGTCTCCGGATTCCGGACCGGAAAACGTCTCCGGATTCCGGCATGCTCTCCGAAACGCCGAAACGCTTTTCCGCCGAAATCCTGAGGGGGGCCGGGAACCCGTTCGTCCTTCTGCACGACCCCGATTTCTCCCGGTACGCCGAGGAGCTCGGGAAGGAATATCCGGGGCGCGCGTCGCTCCTCGCGATCCGCCGGCAGGACACGGTCGACCTGGGGACCTCCGAGCCGGAATTCGCAAGCGCGGAGGAAATGGCATCGTGGCTCTCGGACAAGCGGAACCGTTTCACGATCCGGTCGAAACGGCCGGAAGCGTTCCTTTCGCTCGCGGAACGGAACGGACGAACGGACGTTCGGATCGTCGCGCCGCCCAAGGGGGTGCGAATCCCGAGCTTCTCCCTCGGGAACGGCCTCGGCGGAACCGACTTCGAACTCTCGGACGACGTGCTCGCGCCCCTGTTCGTCCGGAACCGGACGGGAAACGCGGCCGAACGTATGGACCTGCTCCTGAAGATTTCCCCCGGCGACGCGGTCGTCCATCGCGACTACGGAGTCGGAACCTTCCGCGGATGCGAAAAACGGAAAGCCGGGGCGTTCGAACGGGAGTTCATCCGGGTCGAGTACGCGGGGTCGGACGTGCTCTTCGTCCCCCTTTCCGAGGCGTACCGGCTATCGAAATACCTGGGGGAAGACTCCCCATCGCTCTCGAAACTCGGCGGAACCGAATGGAAAAAAGCGGTCGAACGGGCCGAGGCGGACGCCGAAAAGGTCGCGAGGGAACTTTTGGACGTCTACGCGAAGCGCAAGATTTCCGAACGCCCCCCGTATCCGGCGTTTCCGAAGCGGGAGACGGAATTCCGGAAGGCTTTCCCCTATGTCCATACCCCCGACCAAACCCGGGCGATCGAGGAAATCCTTTCGGACATGGAAGGTACCGAACCGATGGACCGGCTCCTTTCCGGAGACGTGGGATTCGGCAAAACCGAGGTCGCCATGAACGCGGCGTTCCGCGCCGTTTCGGCCGGACGGCAGGCGGCCTTCGTTTCGCCCCTGGTCGTCCTCGCCTACGAACACGCCGAATCGCTCTCCAAACGCCTTTCCCCGTTTTGAATCCGTACCGCCGTGCTTACCCGTTTTACGAAAGAACGGGAAGAACGGGAAATCCTCTCCGCGCTCCGGCGCGGGGAAATCGACGTCGTCGTCGGCACCCACCGTCTCCTTTCCGGGAACGTGCGGTTCCGCGACCTCTGACTCCTCGTCGTGGACGAGGAACACCGGTTCGGCGTGCTCGACAAGGAGAAGATCACGGCCCTGCGCGAAAACGTCGACGTCCTTTCCCTTTCGGCCACGCCGATCCCCCGAAGTTTGAACCTCGCCCTCTCGGGCATTCGCAAGGTTTCGCTCCTCACGACTCCTCCGCCCCGAAAGAAGGCGATCGCCACGTCGGTCGCCCGATGGACGGAGGAAGCCGTCGGCGGCGCGCTCGCGTTCGAACTCGACCGGGGCGGGCAGGCCATCGTGCTCCATAACCGGGTCGCCACGCTCGACCGCGCCGAACGCGAAATTCGCGAATCGCTCGCCGCGAAGGGGCGGAAGGGCGTCCGCATCGCCGTAACGCACGGACAGATGCCCGGAACGGAACTCGAAGACCGGATCCTCGAGTTCAAAGACGGCAAGTACGACATCCTCCTTTCCACCACGGTCATCGAAAACGGGGTCAACTTCCTCCGGGCCAATACCATCGTTATCGACGAAGCCGACGAATTCGGTCTCGCCTCGCTCCACCAACTGCGCGGACGCGTCGGAAGAAAGGACGAGCAAGCCTACTGCCACCTCCTCTACCGCAAAGAGCTCCTGCCCGACGATGCGAAACGCCGCCTGGCCGCCATCGCGAGCAATTCGCACCTGGGAGCCGGATTCGAAATCAGCCTGCGCGACCTCGAAATCCGCGGAGCGGGCGAAATTCTGGGACTGAAACAGTCGGGGCGCACGAAAGAAACGGGCCTCCCGCTCTATTTCCGGCTGCTCGAAGAGAAGGTAGAGGAACTCTCCTTGGGAAAAAAGCGCGTGCCCGACGCGAAGATCGAACTCGATATCCCGTACGGCGTGCCCGACGCGTTCTTCGAAAGCGAAATCGACAAGATCCACTTCTTCCGTTCCCTCGAATCGGTCTCGGACGAATCCGAACTGAACGCGGCGCGTGCCGCGTTCGGAAATTCGGAAGCCCTCCCGGCGGAAACCGAAAACCTCTTCCTCCTCATTCGAGCGAGAATCCGGCTTACGGCCCTCAAAGTCGCGATTTTGAAGCGGACGGGCGAAAACTACGTCTTCGAATTCGCGACGGGAACGGCCGTTTCCGATTTGCGAAAATTCCTGGAACTCGACTCCCGCGGCGATTTCACGTTCGTGGGAAACGGGAAGATCCGGGTCGAAGCCGCCGGGTACGGCGGCGACGCGGAATTCTTGAAATATCTGCTTTCGAGGTAGAATGGCGGCAATGGAACCGCGAAAGAATCTGGTACTGTTTACGGGAACCTCCCACCACAAGATGCGGGAGGCGGTTTCGAAATGGATCGGCCTCTTCGAATCCAAGTACGGAGCGGGAAATTCCGTTCGGATCGAAGCGGGGAAATTTCCGCCGGAGATGGTATCGACCGAATTGCTCTCCCCTCCGTTCTTCGTGGAAAAACGACTCGTCGTTTTCGAGGGGCTGCCCTCCGCGAAAGCGAAAAAGTCCGATCGGGGCGAAGATTCCGACGGAGCACCGAAGGACGGGGCGGCAGAAAAGATCGAGGCGGCCGTCCTGGATTCCTGGAATGCCATTCCCGAATCGACCGTCGCGGTGTTCGTATCGCCGGACGCCGACACGAAATCGAAGCTTTTCGTCCGACTTTCCGAAGAAGGAACGGTCCGAAGGTTCGACGCCTGGGATACCGACGGAGCTGCCAAATACGTAATGGATAGGCTTCCGAACATCGACGTTCCGGGAAGGCGGATATTGGTCGAACGCACATACGGGAACGACGCGCTCCTTTCCGATGCGGTCGAACGGCTGTCGCTCGCGTTCGGCGACGCGAAAATCGGAAAGACGGAAGCGGAAGAAGCGCTCCCCGCCGTCGCCGAAACCGACGTGTTCGAGTTCTCCGCCGCCATCGCGTCGTTCGACGCCGTCCGTGCGCTCACGCTCCTCGCAAGTGCCTCGGAACGCGAATCGCCCCGAAAACTCCTCCCCATCGTCGTCGGAGAAATTCGAAAGACCCTTTACGTGGACGTACTCAGGAAATCGGGGTTTCAAAAAGGCGAAATCGCCGGAATCCTCGGCATGAAATCGTCGTGGGGAGTGGACAAGCGCCCGCCATTGTCCGACGCGGCATACGAACGCGTCTTCAAACTCTACGAACGCCTCGTGGAATTCGACGCCGCGTGGAAGACCGGAACGGCCGCGGGAGGGGACGACGCGGAAATGTTCGGAAACGGAATGCTTCGGGCAATGCTGGGAGGCGCGCAGGAAAACTCCCGATAACGCCCTCGGAGGTCGTCCGCCGTCGCCGTTAGGGAATTTTCCATCGAAATTCCTTGACTCCGAAATTAGCGCGTATATAATACGCATGCTAAATCGCTCGAACGGGCGGTTTTGAAATTTTCATTATCCCCTTACTCCTTTCGTATGCAGATCCAGCCCCTTTCCGACCGGGTCCTCCTCAAGGGAGTCGAACCCGAAAACGTCACGAAAAGCGGTATCCTGCTTCCGCAAACGGCCAACAAAGAACGGCCCTACCTGTACGAAGTCGTCGCCGTCGGCCCCGGCAAGCGCGACAAAGACGGCAACGTCTCTTCCATCGATTTGAAGCCGGGCGACAAAGTACTTTCCGGCCAGTACTCCGGCGACGAAGTCGAAGTCGACGGCACGAAGTACAAAATCGTCGCGTTCGAGTACGTGCTCGCGAAAGTATCCTAAAAGCGCCGCTTCGATGCGGAATGGAGCGGTTCGATTCGAAAACCGTTCCCCGTAGGAAGGCTTTCGAATCGAACCCGTAATTCCGTATCCTTCCCCATGGCAGAATTCCTCCCCTTCGAACTCACGAACGGCCAGACCGTCTACCTGAACCCCGAACATATCGTCTCGATTCGCTACAACGGCGGATTCTACGCGATTACCGTTTCGGAAACCGTTTCCACGCCCAACGGCGCCGGAATGCTCATGTCGCTCTCGAACCGCGTGTACGAAGCGAAGGAAGTTCCGTTCGCGCTCGAATAACCCTCTGAAAAACTTCGACTTTCGAGCTCCGTTCTGCGGTTCTCGTTCGCCGTACAACCGAAGTACGCCTCACTCCGTTCCTCGAACGTCGCTCGAAATCCTCGTTTTTGAGAGGGTTCGCCCCTGATATTTTTAACCCCCATCCCTATGTCCGCTAAGCACATCCACTTCGGCGACGAAGCCCGCCTCCAAATGTTCGCGGGAATCGAAAAGGTCGCAAAAACCGTCACCGCCACCATCGGGCCGAAAGGCCGGAACGTCGTGTTCTCCCGCGGGTACGGCGCGCCGCAGGTTACTAACGACGGCGTCACCATCGCCAAAGAAATCGAACTCGAAAACAAGATCGAGAACATGGGCGCCGAGCTCGTGAAAGAGGCCGCGTCCCGCACGAACGACGCCGCGGGCGACGGAACCACCACCGCCACCCTCCTCACCTACGCCATGGCGAAGGAAGGGCTTCGCGAAATCCGTTCCGGCATCAACGCCATCGAACTGAAAAACGGCATGAAAAAGGCCGGGGACATCGTTTCCAGTGAGCTCGCGAAGAACGCGAAGGACATCTCCACCAAAGACGAAATCGCGCAGGTCGCGACCATTTCGGCGCAAGACGCCGAAGTCGGGGCCATCATTTCCGACGCGATGGACAAGGTCGGAAAGGACGGCGTCATCACCGTCGAAGAAGGCCAGACTTTCGGCCTCGAAGTCGAGGTGACCGAAGGAATGAAATTCGACAACGGCTACGTTTCGCCGTACATGGTCTCCGATACCGAAAAGATGGAGGCCCGCCTCGAAGACGCGCGCATCCTCGTAACCGACAAGAAGGTTTCCTCGCTGAAGGACCTCCTTCCGGTTCTCGAACAGCTCGCCTCGACCGGCAAGCGCGAACTCGTCATCATCGCCGACGACGTCGAAGGCGACGCGCTCGCGGGCATCATCCTGAACAAGCTCAAGGGCGTATTGAACGTCCTCGCCGTCAAGGCTCCGGGCTTCGGCGACCGCAAGAAGGAAATGCTGAAAGACATCGCCGTCCTTACCGGTGCCACCGTCATCACCGACGAGCTCGGCTACAAGCTCGAAAACGCCTCCGTCGAACACCTCGGAAAGGCGAAGAGCGTCACCGCGACGAAGGGCGACACGCTCATCGTCGGAGGCGGCGGCGACAAAACCCGGATCGAAGCCCGCGTAAAGGAAATCAAGGCCCAAATCGACGCGACGAAGTCCGACTACGACCGCGAGAAACTCCAGGAACGCCTCGCCAAACTCGCCGGGGGCATCGCCGTCATCAAGGTCGGCGCCGCGAGCGAGGTCGAGATGAAGGAAAAGAAGCTCCGCATCGAAGACGCCCTTAACGCTACCAAGGCCGCCGTCGACGAAGGCGTCGTGGCCGGAGGCGGCGTCGCGCTCCTGAAGGCCGCCAAGGCCCTTGCGAACGCCAAGATGGAAAACCGCGACCAGGAAATCGGCGCCCACATCGTTGCCCGGGCCCTCTCCTACCCGGTTCGCCAGATTGCCGAAAACGCTGGAAAAGAGGGTGCCGTCGTCGTCGCCGACATTCTCGCCCACGAGGATCCGAATTACGGCTACGACGCCGCGAAGGACGAATTCCGCGACCTCGTGAAGGCCGGAATCATCGACCCGAAAAAGGTTGCGCGCAGCGCGCTCGAAAACGCCATCTCGGTGGCCGGCATGTTCCTTACGACCGAGGCCCTCATCGTCGAGGCTCCCAAGAAGGAAGAGCCCGCTCCCGCCCACGACCACGGAGGCATGGGAGGCATGGGGGGGATGTACTAGGAAACGTCCGAACAAGAAAAACGACCGCCGATTCGGCGGTCGTTTTTCGAAAGCGTCCGAAATCCGGCTATCCGGAAAAGCCAAGACCGTTCCGGAGACGACTCGAGCCGGATGCCGAAACGGAAACCGGCGTTACTGGATGGGAGCGATGACGTCCACCCTCTCTTGAAACCGGTCGATAAGCCCATGGGTTTCGCACCGGTCTTCGTACTCGCCGACCATATCCCGAACGAGGGAGCAAAAGAGTTGGATTGGTAACCGCTTGGGAGCGTCGCCCCCGATTTCCTCGGAAGCCCGGAGAACGTGGTCGGCGTATTGGATCGAAGCGCTCTCGGTGTCAATCGCGAACCATTCGGAATGGTTCGGATCTTCACCCGGAACCGGAGGGGTTTCGAAGCGACCGAACCGGACCGTTAGGTGGGTGTCCCGTTTCGATGACCGGAGAAGGGCGCTCTCGTTCGTCCGCTCGTGATGGGACAAAACGTCGTCAGATTCGGAGAAGAGGAAATATGGCTGGCGTTCGACTCCTTCGACGACGAGCGTTATGCGGACGTTACGGCGGTCGATGACTTCGAATTTCGCGCCGTTCGCTTCGAATCGGTCACCCGGAGAAAGAAGGCGTAAGGCGCCGGACGACTCCAATTCCCGGACGACTCAGATGGCGTGGGCTTCGAGACGGGAAATCGGGCAGAACACGTGCTCCGGGTCCCGGCACTTGTCGGTTTCGAAAATGGGGTACATGCGGGAATTATTTGCAGAGGGCGCCGTACTTGGCGGCAAGGTCCGAATTCTTGGCGGCTTTCGCGATGTACGCGCCGTCTTTCGCGACGGTGCAGTCGAGCTTTCCTTGAAGGCGTTCGATGGACTGGACGTCCCTCAGGGCGTCGGCGTAGCGGCCGAGGATGTAGAGGCTCCGGTACCGGACGGTCAGAATCGCGACGTCGTCGGGATTCTTGGCGAGGTAGGCGTCGGCGAGGGAAACGGCGTCCTTCACCTTGTTCTTGTCGTAGGCGGCGCGCACGTCTTTCGCGGTAACGTCGCCCGAAACGACCGGGGTCGAAGAGGGGATCGAGGCCTTTACGTTCGGAACGGAGACGGCCGCCGACCCTCCGGATGCGGGGGCGGAAGCGGGTACGTCGAGAAGTTTCCCCTTATACGACGGATTTTTTACGCGGGTCCGGGTCGATTTGGCATACGGGTTCGAGCCGGAGACGGTCAGGTACTTTCCGGCGGCGTAATCGAGGTCGAACACTCCGGCGACCGAAGTTTTTCAATCCCGATCGTACGAGTACAGCACCTTCTTTTTGAACGCGGTCACGCCTTCGGGATTTTTTCCGTCATCCAGGGAAATGAAGAACGCGTTCGCGCCGTCGACGAATTCGAACAATCCGAGCTGGGTATCGGCAGCAAGGCCGTATTCCTTCAGGATTTCGGGAAGACGGGCGTTCGTGGAGGCAATGAGCGCGTCCTGCTGCGCATTCCCGGTTTTGACGGCGGAACCGGTCGCCGCGACGGCGCCGGTGGACGAGGCGGACGCCGAAGGCGCGACCGGGATCGCCGCCGCGGGAGTGGAAGGGGCCGTTCCGGCCTTGAGCGTCGCGAGTTCCGATTTCAGTTGGGCATTCTCGGTTTCGAGTTCGGCGATGCGCGAAAGGTACGACGAAACCATTTTTTCAATCAATCCGAACGCCTGCCCCTTCATGTCGGCGGGGGTTTCGGCAAAGGCTTGCGGAAGAAATGCGGCGGCGAGGACGGCCGTCGCGAGGAGGGTCTTTTTGAAGAGTCGCATGGGTGGACGGGTGAAAGAATCCCCGTAATGATATCCGGTCGGGGACGGACGGCAAATTTTTGTCCGTTTGACACCCGGGCTTTCGCCGGTAATATGCGTCCAACGTATCCAACGCCCCCATGAAAGACCACTTCGACCAATATCGGAAGGCCGTAACGAAGAAGAACGTCGCCATCGTCGCCTCGGCCTTCGCGCTCGCCGTGTCGGTCAACGCCGCGCTCTTCGGAACCGAGGCGGGCACGCGCATCCAAACTTCCGCGGTCGAATTCGCCGGCGGTCCGAAGACCGAGGCGACGGCCGATCTCGTTCCGGTTTCCTCCGGAACCGGAACCGACCTTTTCAAACTTCGACTGGAACGCGAAGTCCGCGACGCGACCGAAGTGCGCGCTACGCTCCTTTGGAATCCGGAATCCGTGCAGGTTCGGGACGTCTTCTCGACCGACAAGGACGCCGAAATCGTCAAAATCTCGAACGAACCGGGAATCCTGCTTTTGAACGTCCGGTTCAAAACGCCGAAGACCCTCCCCGCCGGGAGCGATATCGCGACCGCCGCATACGCGAAGACCGGTTCCGCCCCGGCCGTCGTCACCCTCTCGGAAACGGCGTTCGTCGCGAAGGACGGAACCTTCGAGCTCTCCAACAGCGCCGCCGAATTCTAAGCCATTCTCCCGTCCTTTTTGGGGAGCGTCGGAAACCCCGGCGTTCCCCGCCTTTTTTCCCGGAACATGAAATCTTCCCCCATTCTCGAAAATATCCGAATCGACAAACTCGTCTTCGGCGGAAAAGGCCTCGCTACCGCGCCCGACGGCCGAAAGATCATGGTTTCGGGCGGAGCGATTCCCGGGCAGGTGGCGAATCTCCGGATTCTCAAATCCAAGAAGAGCTACCTCGAGGCCCAGATTCTGGACATCGTCACGCCCTCGCCGTTCGAGGACCCCCTCCCCGCGCATTTCCAAGTCTACGGAGGGTGCAAATGGCTCCCCATCCGCTACGAAAAGCAGCTCGAAATCAAGGAAGACCAAGTCCGCGACGCGCTCCGTCCGCTCCGCGCGCACGTCGAAAACGCGCGGTTCCACCCCATCGTCGCGTCGCCCGAAATTTTCGGCTACCGCAACAAGGTCGAATTCTCGTGGGGCAAGTACATTTCCGCAAAAGAAGGCGTCCACGACGAATTCCGGTTCGGCTTCCACAAGCAGGGCGAATTCGACCGAATCGTCGACTGCTCCTACTGCGTGCTCGCCGACGACCGGATCAACGAAATATTCCGGATGGTCCGCGATTATTCGATGCGGTCGCTTTTGCCTACCTACGACCCGAAGACCCAGGAAGGGTTCTGGCGCCACTTCGTCGTTCGGAAGTCGAAAAAGACCGGAAATGCCATGCTCGTGTTTTCGGCGAATACGAACTATCCCCTCTACGGCCGAAAGGAAGAGGGCGAGTTCCTCATATTCCTCCGGCAAGTCCTCGTTCCGGCGTTTCCGGAAATCACGTCCGTCTACCTGCTTCAAAATACGGGCAAGGCCGACATCGTCACGGGCGAAGCCGTGAAGGTGTTCGGAGACGACACGATCGTCGAAACGCTCCTCGGCATGGAATTCGAAATCCATCCGAAGAGTTTCTTCCAAACCAATTCGCAAGGGGCGGAAAAGCTCTATTCCACCGCACTCTCGATGCTCCGGTCGGAAGGGGGCATCCTCCTCGATCTCTACGCGGGTACGGGGACCATCGGCATCCTGTTGTCGAAGCGCTTCGATTCGGTCGTTTCGGTAGAACTCGTTCCGGAGGCTTCGGCTGACGGAAAACGCAACGCGGCGAGAAACGGCGTGACGAACGTCGAATTCTTCACGGGAAAGGCGGAGGAATTTTTGAAAGGCCGACGTTTTTCATCGGTCGACGCCATCATCGTGGATCCTCCGCGCGACGGCATGCACCCCGACGCCCCGAAAACGCTCCTCGCGTTCGGCGCGAAGGAGATCGTCTACGTCAGCTGCAATCCGGCAACCCTCGCGCGCGATTTGGCCATCATTCTGGAAAGCGGCGACTACCGGTTGACCGACGTCGCGCCGGTGGACATGTTCCCCCATACGCACCACATCGAGACGGTCGTACGACTCGAGAGGATAAAAAAATAGGCATCTCGAAAACGAAACGCCGTTCCCGTGAAAATCGCTTGGGGACGGCGTTTTTCGTGCATTCGAACCTCGGTTTTCCCGTATCCGTCCGAATACAGTTACAAAAAAGTCAATCGTGGTTTTTGCACAATCGCCCGGAATATGACAAGATGAGAAAGAAAGCCAATAACCAACCTAATCATGGCAGCAGCAGAATCCGCAGACAAGACGTCCGCCCCGGCACCGAAAACCGTGGAACAGCTCGAACAGGAACTGTCCGCACTCAAGGCGGCCGACGCTCAAAAGGCGGAGATTCGCAAACGTCTCGACGCGCTCAAATCCGAAACCGACCCCGAGAAAAAGGCGGCCAAGCTCGCGGAAGTCAGCGACGAGATGCGCAAGCTGAATGAACTCCAGGCCGACGTCGCAAAGAAAACGGCAGAGGATTTGAAGCGCGCGTTCGAAACGATGCGCAGCGACCCGAAGGCCCTTTCGAAGGCGGTCGAAATTTATAAGAAGGAGGGCGCGAACTTCTCCCCGGAAGCCAAGCGGGATGCGGTCATCACCATTCTCCAGCTGTTCGTTCTCCCGAACGGCTCCCGCATCAGCCTCGAAAACGGTATCAAAGTGTTCGGACCCGGCGGCAAAGCCGACCAGGAAGCGACCGGCGAACTCGGAAAACTCGGCGAGAGCGAGGTTCGGTTCGCATTGGGATTTCTGACCATGAAGGAAAATCCGAAGGCCGGAACCCCCGAACAGATTGCCGCTTCCATTCGAAAGAAGGCGGGCGTGAATCCCCGTGAAGACGTCGAAATGCAGAAGCAGAAGATCCACTCCGCCGCGAACCTCACGTCCGCGGAAAAATCCTGGATGCTGAGCTACCTTTCCGACCGCGAATCGGTCAACCTTCCCGCCGAAGACGCCCGTCTCGCTACCGCGGCGGCCGAACGCGCCGCAGTACGGCAATCGAACGCCCTGAACAAGCTTTCGAACTCCACGCAGGTCGAATGGACGGCCGAAGATTTCAAGAGTCCGGAAAAGGCCATCGGAAAGCTCATCGAAAGCGGCGGGCCGATGCTCGTCGTCGCCGGCGGTCTCTGGCTCATCCTCTCGATCTTCAGAATGCATACGACGGGAGAACACGGTTCTTTCTTCATGAAAATTCTCGCGGGCGTCGCGGGCGTCGGCCTCGCGAAGGCCGTAGGCGCTTGGGATTTCGCGTACAACGCGTTCAACGGTACGCCCGGAACGGCCGGCGCGAGGACTGGGGAGGCGGTTTCGAAAGCGGCGAAAAACGGATGGGACGCCCTCAAGGACTGGGCGGGTTCCGCCGGTGCCGTCTGGGAAAAAGTTAAAGTCTACTGGGGATACCGGGACTATTCCTTCGAATACAAGGGGAGTGCCGGAACCGAACGAAAATCGCTCCTCGAGTACCCCGCCGGCGCCCTTTATAGAAAGGCGACCGACCCACTTGTTCCTGATTTGAACAAATCCCTCAGTCCGGAAAAATCCGGGGTCCAGTCCCCGGTCAATTCCGGAGAACTGAAAAAGCTCGCCGTCGATCTCCATGGACAAGCCGAAACGAGGTGGAAAAAGGAAAATCCCGGAAAAGACGCGGCCGAATTCGAAAAGTTCTTCGACAAGCAGACCGTCGAAAGCGCCATCAAGTACGCGCACGGTTCGGAAAAACCGGGTACGGGCGCAAAACCGGAAGCAAGCCCGGACGCTCAGAATGCCGAAACTTTCAAGACGAAGGCGCTGAAGGCGGCGGAAGGATATAAGGACGGCTGGTTCACGCTCGGGTCGAACGGCGTGAAAAAGGCCGGTCTCATAAACGCCATCAACGCCTCCGCGGACGCTCCGGCGCTTAAGGCCAAAGTACAAAAATGGAACGTAAACGACCAATTGTCGGATGCCGACAAGGCTTCCGCCAAAACGGTCCTCGAAACGCTCGCGTCCATCTCGTAATTCCTCATACCAATACCCATGGCAGAAACGCTCACCAACCTGGAGGCCATCAAGGCCGCCTATCCCCAAACGAAAAACGTGATCGAAGGACTCATGGAAGCTTACGAAGACGTCGAAACTCCGAATGCGTTGAAAGACCGCATCCGCCGGTTTCTCGAAGCCAAGTCCAAGGAGATGGACGACGGGGCTATCGACGAAGCGAAATTCCAACGGGAAGCCCACAGCATCGTCGCCGAGACGTCCGTCAAGGTTTCGGAATTGCGGAAGGCGACGCTCGATGCTCGCGAAACCATGGATATTCCCACCGGTTCCCCGCTCGGGCAGGCATTCGGCGAAGCGTACAAACTCGAGCCTGCGGAAATCCGCAACGCCATCAAGGGGCAGATTTCCAACGTGAAAGCGGTTCTTCGCGCCCGGGGAAACGACGATGCCAAACGTGAAAAATTCGAACGCGCCATGCGTCTCGCGTTCGTCGACAAGGGACAGTGGAATTCGTACGAAGGCTACGCGGAAAATCTCGCCGAAAAGGCGAATGCGGGTTTTACCGAGGAATCGTGGGAGAACGTCGAGATGATGCTCGACCGGATTCAGGGCGTCGTAAACAATACGAAGGACGGCGACAAGGCCAAGCTCGCCGCACTCGCGGTCGTTACGTCCATCGTCTACGCGCAGTGCGCCGCCGCATTTCCGGACGAAGGCATTTGGGGCGATATCAAGTCCCTCCCCATCGTCGGACCGCTCATCAAGATTACCGGAACGACCATCGGCGCGGTGGACGGCATACTGAACAACAGCGCGTTCATCAACGTGGCCGTCTTCGGGGGGCTTACCGTCTTGGCGGGCGCCGGCACGTATAAGCTCGTCGTTAAAAGCGGAATCGTTCAACCGGTAGGGCGTCTTGCGTCCGCCGTTGCGAACCGGATCGAGGCAAATTCGCCCCGCGCACAGCTCGAACTCTCCGAGAAACAGAATCTTCGGGAAAAACTTGCGGAAATGATCCGGAACGCCGAAAGCCACTATCGCGGACAAAGTCTCGACCCGAAAGAGTTGAACGGCATAATCAGGAATCTCGGAAAGATCGAGACGGAAATGCTCGGACAAATCGAAAAGGGGACTGTTTCGACCGAACGCGCGATCGAGCAGGAAATCCTCTCGAAGCTCCGCGGAACGATCGATGCCATGAAGGGTCTGGTCGGACGGGGGAAGGGGCCGTTCTCGGTCGACATCCTCCGGACTCCGG
>CAZINU010000002.1:0-140229 GCA_964540725.1 uncultured Candidatus Peribacteria bacterium | reverse complement strand
CACCCGCTCCGGCACCCGCTCCGGCACCCGCTCCGGCACCCGCTCCGGCACCCGCTCCGGCACCCGCGGCCGCTTCTCAAACAATCGAAGCGGCGCCGAATCTTTCGCCGGATGCGAAAAAGGCCCTCCGAGAGACCTTACGGACCGGAAATGGCAATCTCTCCCAGCAGCTCACGCAACTCGAACGATGGCTCGTCGTTCAAGAAAAACCCCATATGGACGCCAAGGTCCAGCAACTCGTCCAGAGCATCCAGTCGAAGGGGGTGAACCTCGGAACCGTCGACGCTTCGTTGTCCGACCGAATAGGAAAGGTTCGTGCCCACGTCGAAGCGAATATCGAACGACTCCCCCGCGGTAGCTTCAATGGCGGAAAAGCCGCCGTCGATGCCGAACTCAAGAAAGCGGCCGACGCGGCCGGAACGACCGTCGACGACCTCGTTCGCGCATGGGTCCGCTCGATTCGAATCAAACTCTAATTCCCATGCAAGAAGCCCCGTCTTCCCGCGAATCCGCCGAACAGCTCCCCTGGAAACATTTTTTCCAAGGGGAGCTTCGGACGTTGGAACGGGACGGAAAAACCGTCGTCTCCATGAGAGTCGACGGCCAGGAGCGGGCTTTCGAATTTCCGAAAGGAACCGACGTGCTCGGTTCCGCACTCCCCCTCGTACTTTCGACCCACGCCATCACCTACGTGCCAGATTTGGGCATGTTCCATTCGACGAAAGAACCTCTCGGCCAACAGGCGCGGCGGTTCGCGGCGATGACCTACGAGCAAATGCTTTCGGCCATTCCGCGCGCATCCGTTCCGTCGTTCGATCGGGAAACGTACGAGGCGGTCAAATCATTTGCCGGAAATATCGCGCTCCGTGGGGCTAAAATATTGGGTGGCTCACTGAAATACGGAATGTATTCGCTCTTTCTCGCGAACGTGCGGAATGCGAATTACGACCTGAAATCCTACGTGAAAGACTTGTCGATTTTCGCGGGCTTCCAAGCCGGTACGGCGTCTCCGAGAATTGCCGCCGCCCTGGCGCGCGAAACCGCCCATCTCACCGGCGGACGCGTAGGCGCCGGCGCGGCCGCGGCGCTCGAGCGGCTCGCCGTGGGCGCGCCGCCGTGGGTACGTATGCTTTTGGCGACCCTTCTCGGAATCGGCGGGGCCGTAGGAGCGGACAAACTCCTTTCCGCCGCGAAAATGAACAAGGGGGCATGGCTCCTGCATCCCGACCAATTCTCGGGACGCCTCGGCGAAGGGGCGAATTCGATCCTGTGAACCGCCGCCTCCTTCGATTTCTCGAATCTCGCGGACGCGACTGACGCGAACGTCAAACTGCTGCTCCTCGGCCCCATCGCGGTATCCGACGTCGACGCAACGCAAAGTCCGGTCGACTACACCGCGAAATCTCCGGGGAGGAGCCGGGATGCGTGGAATGCGAAAATCTCCGCGTTCGAAAAACGGACGGCGACGGTGGTGGCGCAGACGATCTCGGATTTTTTTCTGGAACGGTGAAAATTCGCTGCCGTTGGAAAATCCCGAACATCCGATAAAACGGCACTGCTCGAAACCCTTCTTTCACGACACTTCAAAGAGGGTATGAACGACGCCGTGCATCCGATGTTTCTTGCGGCCGTCATGAATTTCTGTTACGAAGTCGCCCAATACGCCGCCGTCGCCCGCGAGAACGGCCTTTCGTCGGAACAAGCGTTCCGAAACATCGAATCGGACTACCTTCGCCGACTCGTCGCGGACATGCGGATTCCGGAAGCGTTCGCGGATATCGGCCCTACCGAATCGGCGGCGGCGGGCGATTTCGATCTCATCGACCTGGATAATAGGGAAATTCCGATCGGGCGTTCGATTTTAGAATACCGCAATGGCCTGTACGACCGGATCGGCGTCATCGAGCTCGCAATGGTGGAAAAACTCGGGAAAGGTTCGAACGAGATAAAATTCGTCGATGCCTGCCTCGCCGCCGTCATGTCGGGCAAAGCTCCGTCGGTTGAAAAATTCAAAAACCGCGGCCTTTGGAACGATCTTCTCAAAAATCCGACGCCCGTCGAATTCCAAGGCGGGACCGTCGAGCTCGGCGACCTCTTCGCCCTCGCGCTCGATACCGCGGCCGAATTCCGCCGCTTGAACAAATGGATGCATACGATGAACCGAAACGGCTACGGTCACGAATGGAAATTCCTGCCCGACGTCGGATATCGGGAAAAACGCGCCGAAAATTTCACGCCCGTAAAAAAATAGGGCAAAATAGAGACGACCTAACCTTCCGAACATGAGCGTATTCTGAGAACTTCGCGACGCCTACGTCGACGGTGCCAAACAAACCGGGGATCTTCTGTTTGGAAAATCCGTCCCCTGGTCGGCGACCCGTCCGCCCGAGGCCCAAACAAGCGCCGATCGGAGGGATGAGGGCGTTCGACAGGTTCGTACCGAAACCGCCTCGGCGACCGCGGAGCTGAAGGAGCGGACGGAGGCTCGGCGCCTCCTGCTCGAGAAGGGGCCGGAGATTCTCACGAACCTCAAACGGAACCTCCCCGAAGAAGTGCGCACCGACGACGGCGTCAAATCCGTGCTTCAAAAAGCGGAGCAACGTTCTTCGGAACTCCAAGCGAGGCTTCGAGGCACGAAAACCGACGCGGATCTCGATTCTACGGGATACCGCGAAACCCTCGATTCCTTCGAGCAAGATCTTTGAAATACTCGAAAAACGGCCGAGAAACATTCCACACTTTCGAAACATCCGGAAATACAAGCGCGTACCCTCCAGGCGATCGACGCGGCGAAGGCCGACATCCAAGCCCTTCGCGCCCAAGTGGAGAAAGAACGCTCCAAACCGAGCACCGTCCCCGCCCAAACGGAAACGGCGGAAGGAGGTTCCGGATTTTCGCTTCCGTCCTCGGCTCCGGCAGCGAAGGCCGATTCGGAAGCCCGAACGGTCGAGGCGAATACCGAACTCGCCAAACGCGCGCTCGAGAAACTCGGACTCCCCGAAATGATAGCGGGCCTCATTCTCATGATTGCCGGATGGCTCGGCTCCCTCAAAAAATCGGATGGCTGGTTCATGACCGCCATGGCGTCCGTCGATCGGCCGAAGCAGGCGGTCGAAGCGGTCGCCAGCAAGGCGATGGAAGCGACCGGGCTCGACAAGACCCCGCTCGGAAAGCTCTTCAACGTAGGCGAAAGCGGACAGCGCTACGAGAACGGGAACGTCGCGGTCGCGGTCGATACGAAACGTCGCGCCGCGTCCGTCGAAATCGGTGGGAAAACCTTCTCGCTCGACCTCGCCTCCGCTCCGAAAGACGCTCCGGTATCCATTCAGGAAACCCGGGAGGGCGGGTACTCGCTCGCCATTGGCGGAAAGTCGCTCAATCTCGCGTCAATCGTCGAAAACGTCGCCGGGAAGGAACTCGGCGATACCGTTCGGCTCGCGGAACGGTTCTTCGGCGACGCCCCCCTCTCGATGACGAAAACGGACAAGGCCTAGTGCCCTTCCAACCCCTCCCGCACTTTTTCCCGCAATTCCACCCGCCGATCTTCCGGGTGGAATTTTAAAAACTCGTCGTCGACGCGAATGCCCCAAGGTCGGCCGAGACGTTCGTATTCGGCGAGGGTTTTCGAAAGGAAGAGGCGTTTGAAAACGGATTCGAAAAGGTCGCCGATGCGGAGGCGGGCGCATGCCCCGAAAAATTCCGCCCGCCGAACGCCGAACGCCCCCTTCGAACCCCTGCCGGCTTCCAATTGCGAGAATGCGCCCCCGTCCGGCACGCTCGTGCCGGAAACGATCGGAACGAGTCTCCGCTTCCATTCGTACAAATACACGTCGTCTTCGATCGCGATCTTCCGAAAATCCGCGCCGCGGACGGCGAAAAACGAAAGGCAGAACCGGCCTTTCACCCATTCGCCATGGCGGCGGACGCCCAAGAGTTGGAAATACGCCGTCGCGAGCATCCTGGCCGTCCAAATGCGGCCGGGGTCGGCCTCGACAAAGAGGTCGATGTCCGAATCCGCATCGGCGGCGTTCATGGAGAGCGAATTGCATACCCAAACGGCCGCGATTCCCGGAAAGAACCGGAGCGGCGTACAGTACCGACGGGCCCGTTCGATCAGTCGGCGTTCCCCTTCCGACGGCGCCTCTTTCGCGCCGACGACCGTTTCGAAGACGGTTCGTACGGTTGCTTCCGGGTATTTGGGGAAGGGGCGGGGAATCTCCGGAATTCCTCGATTTTCGGACGGTTCCAAGTAGGATGCGGACATGGTAAACGGTTCGGTTCGCTCGAAAGATACGCGGAAATCCGCGCTTTTCCAGCTGCTTCTCCAAATTCCCCCCGGGCGCGTCGCGACGTACGGCGATTTGGCGCGGAAACTCGGAACGTCGCCCCGGGCCGTCGCTTCGATGCTCGCGTCGAACCGCGAGCCCGACCGGTACCCGTGCTACAAGGTCGTCATGTCGGACGGTCAAATCGGGGGATATAACCGCGGCGCCGAAGAAAAACTCCGTCGGCTCGGGGCGGACGGAGTTTCGGTTGCGGATTGAAGGGTTTCGAAGGGCGCGATTTTCCGGTCGGACGGATTGCCGAAGGCCCGGAACGCTACCCCCCCTTCCCCTTGTCCGGTCCGGGGACGACCGAAACCGTCGAATGGGCCAGCAGTACGGAACGGATAACGTCGGAAGGAAGGTCCTCGATTTTGGATGCCCCGGAAGCGGAAAGCGTCTCCTCGACCGATCCGTCGACCGACCGAACGTTCGCGACGTTCGTGACGACGGCCTGGTTCCGGCCTCATTTCTTGCCCTTATACAGGAGCGAGTCGGCACCCTTCAGCAGGAGCGCGATGACGATCGAAGCGGCGTCGACTTCTTCCGGTTTTGCTCGGCGGATTTCCCGAACGATCGACAAGGCCGGTTCGACGTATTCCCCGGCGCGGTCCGTTCCGGCGCCGGAATCGTCTCCGGAGCGTTCGCGGTCGATGGCGAGGCGAACGTCCGCGAACATCCGTTCGATATCCTCGGGCGTCGCCTCCACCACCCCGATGGACGCGCTTACGGCGAATTCTCCAGGTTGAAACCGGAGTTCCCCGAGTTTCGCCATGATTTTTTGAACGACCCTCGCTCCGCCGTCGAGCGGCGTTTCGGGAAACACCATGGCGAATTCTTCCCCGCCCATCCGCATGAACACGTCGAGTTCGCGGGGAAAGAACGACCCCCTGGTTCCGGGCGGAACCGGTTTTTTCCGGAAGATTTCGCCGACGCCCTTCAATACGGCGTCGCCCACGTCGTGACCGTACGTGTCGTTCACCGATTTGAAATGGTCGATGTCGAGCATGCCCACGCAGAGGGGTTTCGGATGTTCCGATCTCCGGACCGATTCGAGAGCCCGGCGGAAAAGCTCCATGCCGCCCCGACGGTTCGGAATGCCGGTAAGGGAGTCTACGCGCGACTCCCGGTGCAATCTCGTCAGTTCTTCGTTCAGTTCGCCGATCTTCGCATGCGCGAGGAACGCGATTTCGTCGATAACGTACGACCGGAGGCGCTGGTAGAACGCGTTCATGAAAATGGAGAGTTCCTCCGGATCGATGTCCCGTTCTTCGTCGAAATCGTCCAACAAAAGGAATCCGGCGGGTTTTCCGGAAACGTCGCGAAATACGAAGACGGCGTCGATTCCGCCGTCTTCGGAATCGCCCGGATCCAGGTATGCCTTGGCGAGCCCCCCTTCGGCAGCGATGGCGGCCGAAATCTGGCTTCGGATAACTTCTTCGGAAGAGGATTCGTGAAGGCTGCCCGATTTGTACGGGGAGGGGTCGAACGTTTCCGAACCTTCGCCGGGAACGGGCATCCAGATTCCGACGTAGTCCATTCCGAGGCGGTTCCGGAGAAGGCGGAGGGAGTTCCGGATGACCCGGTTCCTCCTTCCGGCTTCGTCCTCGTCGGGAATCCTTTCCGATTCGATGCGTTCGAGCTCGGAAACGAACCATTCCACCGACCGTTCGAATTCGTGTCCGTCCGAAAGGTTCCCGTGTTCCGCGTATCCGAGCAGCCGTTCGGCGGCTTCGAGCACGGTTCGGGCGATTCGGGCGAGTTCGAGGCTTTCGGGCTCCGACGAACGGAGGGCGGCTTCGAGCGCGGCGCGGGAATGGTCGCGGATGGCGGACGCATGGGCTCCGACGACCAAAGAAACCGAAGCGGCCCGCTCGGCGCCGCCGTCTTCGGGACCGTCGGAAAAAACGCCCGGAGTTCCGGGCTCCGACGAAGGTTCTCGCGTAATGGCGTCCCCGATTTTACCGGAAGCCTCGAGCGTTTGAGTCATGGAAGTCTTATACGCACTCGAGGGCCCTTGTCAATTCGAATGCCCCGGAACCTTGATTCCTCTCTTTTTTTCCATACAATCCCCTTGAAAATTATCACCTCGGCACCGTAGGTGCAAGAAAATCCCATGGCATACGAATACTACGCGACGCTCGGCGTCCAAAAAACCGCCTCCGCCGACGAAATCAAGCGCGCCTATCGGAAAAAAGCGATGGAGCTCCATCCGGACCGAACGAAGGGCGACAAGACGAAAGAAGCCGAGTTCAAAAAGGTGAACGAGGCGTACGCCGTCCTTTCCGATCCGCAAAAAAAAGCGGCCTACGACCGAACGGGAACGACCGGTCCGGCCGGATTCGAAGGGTTTCCCGGCGGCGGCTTTTCCGCCGATTTCGATTTTTCCGAAATCTTCGAACAGTTTTTCGGAGGGGGGTTTCCCGGCGGCGGGCGCGGCGGTGCCCGTCGGAGGGAGGTGGGAGCGGACATCGAAATCCGCATCCGGATCCCCTTCGAAAAATCGATCAGGGGCGGAACCGAAGAGATCTCTTTCGAGCGGCGAACGGTCTGTCCCGATTGCGGCGGGAGCGGCGCCGAAAAAGGGCACGATCCGAAAACGTGTCCCGATTGCGGCGGGAGCGGACGCGTTCGCCAGAGGATGCAAACGGTCTTCGGAACGATGGAACAAACGGCGTCCTGTCCGCGCTGCCACGGGACGGGCAAATTCGTCAACCACCCGTGCCGCCATTGCCGAGGCGAACGCTACGTCGTGTTCAAGACGAAAAAAACGGTCGACGTTCCCGCCGGCATCGAAGACGGCATGACCGTGAAGCTTCGCGGGGAGGGACACGAAGGCAAAGACGGGAACGGCGACCTCTACCTCCATTTTTCGGTTCCGGAAGAAGACCGCGGACTCCGGCGCGAGGGGGCGGACCTCCACTACGCCCTCGATCTCGATCCGGCGGAAATGGTTCTCGGATGCAAGAAAAAAATTTCCATTCCCGTCGTCGGGGAACGGGAAATCGAAGTCAAGGCCGGATCCCAGCACGGAAGGGCCGTCCGGTTCAAAGGAGAGGGCGCCCACCGGCTCCCGAACGGCGGAAAGGGCGATTTGGTCGTGACGCTCCGGGTTCGGATTCCGGAATCGCCCTCCGCGAAAGAGCGCGACCTTTATACCGAAATCGCGAAAGAAAAGGGGCTCGGCGACGACCATTCCAAGGGAATCTTCGGCGGATTGTTCTAGGCGTCCGAGCGGTTTTTCCGATTTTTTTCCGGGATTTTTCTTTTCGAAACCGCAAAGCCGGACGTATACTCCTCCCGGAATTCCAAACGCCCATGTCCTACAACGATCTCGTTAACGTCCCGTCCTTCGGCAAACGCCGGGAAAACTTCGACCCCGAGCGGGGCGACGTCGCGTTTTTCTGCCGCGACTGCTCCAAAAACGTCGAGGCCGTCAAAACCCACCCGGTACTCCCCCGCTACGAATGTCCCGTCTGCAAAGGGCGGAACGTCAGCATCGGGACCGAAGCTTCGCTGAAAGACTTCTACGACCGCCACCGGTAGCGGTTTCCATCCCGACGTATGGAAAGTTCATATAAAAATTTGAAATTTCCATACGGAGGTATATATTCGTTCGCGTCCCTAACCACCAACCCCTATGGATAACAAGAAAGAGGCGCTCGCTTCGGCGCTCGCAATGATCGAAAAACAATTCGGCGCCGGCTCCGTCATGCGCTTGGGCGACCATGAATCCATCAAGGTCGAAACCACCTCGTCCGGCGGCATCGCCCTCGACGCCGCCCTCGGCGGCGGATACGCCAAAGGCCGCATCGTCGAAATCTACGGTCCCGAATCTTCCGGAAAGACCACCCTCACCCTGCACGCCATCGCCGAAGCCCAGAAAGCCGGCGGAACCTGCGCCTTCGTCGACGCCGAGCACGCGTTCGACCCCGCCTACGCACGGAAAATCGGGGTGGATCTCGATTCCCTCATCATCTCCCAGCCCGACTACGGGGAGCAGGCGCTCGAAATCGTCGACGCGCTCGTGCGCTCGGGCGCGGTCGACCTCATCGTCGTCGACTCCGTGGCCGCGCTCGTTCCCAAAGCCGAAATCGAAGGGAACATGGGCGATTCGTTCATGGGACTCCAGGCCCGGCTCATGAGCCAGGCGCTCAGAAAGATTACGGGCGTCATTTCCAAGTCGAGCGCGACCGTCATCTTCATCAACCAAATCCGCATGAAGATCGGCGTCATGTTCGGCAATCCCGAAACGACCACCGGAGGAAACGCGTTGAAATTCTACGCCTCCCAGCGACTCGACATCCGCCGAAAGGAGAAGATCGAATCCGGCACGGGCGACGACAAGGAGGCGACCGGAACCCGCGTAAAGGTGAAGATCGTCAAAAACAAGGTCGCTCCCCCGTTCAAGGAAGTCGAAATGGACATCCTCTTCAACGAAGGCATTTCCAAATCCGGCGAAGCGCTCGATTTGGGCGTCGAGACCGGCATCGTCAAGAAGTCCGGAGCTTTCTACTCGTACGGCGAAACCAAACTCGGCCAAGGCCGCGAAAACGCCAAGGCGTTCCTCGATGGGAACGTCGAACTGCGGAACGAAATCGAGACGGCCGTTCGCGGCGCGATGGCGGAATAATCCGGACTGCAAATCGCCTTGATTTTCCACTCCTTTCCGCTACAATCGGCCCACTTTACACCTGATTCCCGTCGAAGGGGATAGAAGCATGATCGTATACGCCCTCAAGAACGCCGCCGAATCGAACGACAAGCTCATTCTGCGCTACAAGAAGATGTTCTTCCAGACCCGCACCGCGAACAAGCTCCGCACCGAAGCGTACGCCGAGCGCCAGCCTTCCAAGCGCAAGCTCCGCGAACGCGCCATCGTCGCCGACATGTACCGCGCCGCGAACAAGCGAGAATCCGTCTAAATCCCGAGATTCGAAAATTACCGCAGGACCGATTCGAAAGAAAAGTCCAGCGGTTTTTTTGAACCCGAAAGAAAGATAGGGTACTCTGGAAGCACGAAGGCGCCGTTCCGGCCCGCCAAACACGAAAACCAATCCTTCCATGAATACGGAAAATACCGCTGACATCCTCGAAACCGTCGTGAACGAATCCGTCGAGACGTTCGATCCCCTCGCCGCTGCCGAAGCGGCCGCCCAATCCGTCGAGACGGACGTCGGAATCCGCGAAATCGGGGCCGAGCCCCTTCCGGCCACCGTCGAAACCGAAATCCAAGCCGACGGCGTTTCCGGCGAATTTCCGTCGACATCCGTGACCGTCGAAGCCGTCCGGTCGCCCCTTCGCGAAAAACTCTCGTTCCTCGTTCAGTACGCCGCCGTTTCCTCCGCCATTTTCGCCGTCCTTTTAGGCGTCATGAATTTCTCGGCCTATTCCACGGTCGCGATGAGCTGGCTCTCCCCCGAGGCCGCGAAAGCCTCGGCCGAAGCCGTTCGGGACATTCTCGGAAAGTCCGAAATCACCGCCCATGCGGCCGAAGCCGAATCCGGATCGGTCTCGGAAGCCGAACGCGCGGCCGAAGCCGAATCCTTGAAAGAAAAACTCAAAGAATCGAACGTCGCCGTCAAGGAGAACGTCCTCTCGCCCTCGAAGCTCGTTCCCGCCAAACCGAACATTTCGGTCGATCTCGACATCGCCCCCTACGAAAACCGCATCGTCGTTCCGAAAATCGGAAAAAACGTCCCGCTCGTCGACGTCGAACCCGGTCACGGATTCGATTTCGACCATATGGAGAACATTTTCATGAAGGAGCTCGAAAAAGGCGTCGTCCGGTACCCGGGAACGTCCCGTCCGGGCGAGAAAGGCAACGCGTTCGTATTCGGACATTCGTCGAACTACCCCTGGATGCCCGGGCAGTACAACGACGTCTTCGCCCTCATGGACCATCTCGATTTCGGAGACGAAATTACCGTCTACTACGGTCAAAAGAAGTTCGTCTACGTCGTTCGCGAAAAAAAGATCGTCAAACCGGGCGACGTGAAAATTTTAAACCGCGACCAAGATAAGAAAGAGCTCTCCCTCATGACCTGCTGGCCGATTGGAACGACCCTCCGCCGCATGATCGTCTTCGCCGAATTGAAGGAAACCCCGTAACCCCCAAAGACTATGGATATCTCTTCCGCCGTCTATTCCTACGATTTCTCCGCCGCGGCCGGAGCATCGGTTTCAGACGCGGCCTTCGCCGCGGCCTTCCTCGCGTTCGCCGCGGTCGCGCACTTCGTCGGCCCCTACGTGTACGGGTACGTCATCTACCTTCGCAAGGAAGCCGAGAGGGCCGAAAAGAAGCGGACGCTCAAAAACCTCTCCATGATGAAGGAACTCCAAACGGAGCTCGAAGAGGAAATGCGCAAGAGCCTTACGAACGCGAATCTGGCATCGTAATCGTCCATTCCTCGAAATCGGCGACGATTCCCCGTTCGACCGCGTTGAAATAGAGCGCCCGACCGAGCGAAAACGGAGGCATTCCTTCGGAAAACAACAGTTCGGAAACCGCTTGCCGCGGGGTTCGGACTTTTTTCTTGCCGTTCGAACGCTCGGACGGCATTTGGAGGCGGAGATGGCAGAGAAGGCCCGAATTGAATCCCGACCGAACGGCCTTCGCGGCGTACGTGCCTTTGGGCGGGGGGAATCCGGCACACCCCACGTCCCCCACGTCGGCACCGAACGTGACGGGGACGTTTCCGAACGGAACGCGGAAACGGTTCGTTCCGGCTTCGAAATACCCGAGCGACTCGTAAAACCGGCGAATGCGAACGAGGGACGACGCGAGGGAAATTCCCTGGACATGAAGGATTCCGTCTTTCGGAACGGCTTCCAAAAGGGCGGCAAGGGTTTCGTCTTCCGGAAACACGGGGTCGGAAAGATCGACGATTCGGACCGTTCCCGAGACCAAAGGCCCGGCGACGCGGAAACGGTAGGCGGAGACGCCGTCGGGAACGTAGACGATGCGGTCGGAACGGACGTCGAACATGCCTACTCGAAGAAACCGGAAAGGGCGACGGCCGCGGCCCCGAGGACGAAGAGCGCCATTACGGCGGTTCGGTTCGACGATTCGCGATGGACCGTCGGAAGCAGGTCGGAAGCCCCCACGTACAAGAGGGTACCGCCCGAAAGCGCGAGGGCCCACGGCAACAGCCCCTCGGCGCCGAGCGCGGGAACCGCCAAGGCGCCGAACGCCGCGCCCATGGGCGCCGACGTCGCGAACGCCCCGAAGAGGGCGGCTTTCGTCCGCTTCGTCCATCCCCCCTTCGAAATGAGGGCGTAGGTGGCGGCGGAAACGGGAATCTGGTGGAGGGCGATACCCGTCAATACCAAAGCGCCGAGTCGGCCATCAATCGCGTAGGCCGACCCGACCGCGAGACCGT
This sequence comes from uncultured Candidatus Peribacteria bacterium, assembly GCA_964540725.1. GTDB lineage: Bacteria > Patescibacteriota > Gracilibacteria > BD1-5 > UBA2023 > JANJWP01. Next base: position 128,525 of record CAZINU010000002.1, on the reverse strand, counting down.
CGAACAGGGTATGCAGGCTGATCGAGCACCACGAAACCAGGGACGGACGGTGGTAGTGGCATCCGTGTTCGGCACAGGCGTGGACCGTCCAAACGTTTTCGACGAGGTAGATAAGGAGGAATCCCGCGAAAAACGCCGCCGCGCCGAATTCCGGAAGCCCTTCGACGGTCTCGGGAAATACGTGCAAGAGCGCGACGGCCACCATGGCTCCGGCGCCGAGGGCCATCGCGTCTTCCGAAAAATCCCGACGTTTGCGGAGAAATCGAAGCGACGCTCCCGAAAAGGAAACGACGGCGAGAACCGCGAGAATGGCGAGAAAAGGCGTATCCATAGCCGAATGGTACGTGGGACGGCCGAAAAATCAATGCGGAGACGGAAAGAATTTCGAATGCGGAATGCCGTACCGAAAAAGGCCGGCAAAAAAATTTTACAAAATCCGTTTTTTACGTATCATATTTTTCGAACCGGTGGTTTGGCTTTCCTCCTTTACGCCATTCCCCGGTTTTTTGCGTGCCCGGATTTTTTTCGGATTTGTCGGAATCCGAGGAGGATTTCGCGATTTCCGCCCCTTACAGCACGTCCGAAAAATCGTCCGTCACGCCGTCGCCCTTCCACTTGTGGAGCGCGTTGCGAATAGCGAGAAGCCCGAGGCACGAAGCCGGCTTCCGGCGGGGCGACACGTCCGACCCGATAATGGCGCGGACGTCGTCGTAGGTCATGGAGAGCGGGGTTTCGGCCTCCATGCCGACGACGGCCTCACCTACCATGGCGGCGCACGCCGTCGTGACGATGGCGGTTTTTCCGTCGAAGGAACAATCGACGATCTTTCCCCCTTCGATCTTCAAAAAGACCTCCAAAGAATCGCCGCACGTGCGGTTTTCTTCGAAGTGCGAAACGGTCGCGCTCTCCATCCGCCCCCTGTTGGGCGGATTTTTCGCGTATTCGAGAAAGAGTTCGGAGTATTCGGACATGGGGGAACTATATTCGTTTTTTTGTGAAAATGGAGAAAAAATGGAACGGGAAGGACACCCGCCCTACGGAACCAACAAAAACCCGACCAAACACCCCGTGGCGGCCAGAATGAGGGCCCAGTCGGATTTCGGAAGCCGTTCCTTAAGAAATACGGCGGAAAGCGCGGACGTGAAGGGGATGGTCGAAAGGCCGACGGTATTCGTAACGTTCGCCGCGATCAGGTCGTACGACGCGAACATACACCCGGCCCCGATGACGAGAAACGTCGCCATGAGAAGGCCGAACGCGACGGGTTTCGCGCCGATCCCTTCGAAAATTCGAGACGACGGCCGATCGCGCTTCGTCCGAAAAATCCAAACCGCGAACGCGGCCAGGGCGACCGAGAAGATCGACCCCTCCGTCAGCACGACGCATCCGAGCGGCGACGTGAATCCGGTCTTTACGAGGTAGTTGGAAAGCCCGAAATACGCGGTCCAGCAAACGAGCGTCGTGAGCGGCATCCACGCGTGCCGGAGAAATGCCGACTTCGTGCGGCTCGAATGCACGAGGAAGGCTACGACCGTCGCGAAGAACGATGCCGCGAACGCGAGTTTGGGAACCGAAAGCGCCTCGGTATCCGGAAATACGGCCGCGTTGACGAAGAACAGCACGGGAACGTACCCGTACGCGACCGACAACGACGTTCCCATGGGAATCTTTCGCGAAGAGGCGAGGTACGCGAAGATTCCGGCGTATCCGAACGTTCCAAGAACGGCCGCGTACGCCAACGTCCGGAGCGAAAGCGGAATTCCGTCGTCCGAAAACAGCGAGAACGCGATGACGGAGAGAGCGAACACCGTTCCGTACTGCACGACGAAGCTGGGAACGAGCCCCCCGTACGAAGCGGCCCGTTTTCCGAAGACGTTCGATACCGACATGGAAAGGGCCGAAAGGATGGCGAACGCGATGCCCATTACCCGGAAACGATGACGTCCAACGTATCGAAAAACGCGTCCAAATCGGCGGAATCGTTGTACAGGTACAGGCTCATGCGGACGGATCCCTCGATGCCGAGTTCGTTCGCGAGCGGTTCGGCACAGTGGTACCCGGCCCGGACGCAGACGTTTCTCTCGGCGAAAGCGTCGGCGACGTCGCCCACGTGCGAACCGTCGATGCCGAACGAGAAGATTCCCACTTTTTTCGCCGGATCGGTCGGACCGATGAGTCGGACGTGGTCGCCGTACCGGGCGAACCGGGCGACCGATTCGGCGATGAGGGGCCGTTCGATTTCCTCGACGCGCGCGTACCCTCCGATCGATTCGAAGTACTCGATGGCCGAAAGCAGGCTCGCGGCTCCCGCGATATTGGGCGTTCCCGGCTCGAACCGCATCGGAAGTCCGGCGGGGGCGAACGCCTCCTTCTTGACCCAATTGATCGCCCCTCCCCCGGAAATGGCGGGGTCGAGGGCCTTAAGCAGGTCTTTCCGACCGTAGAGGACGCCGATACCGGTTTCGGCCATCATTTTGTGTCCCGTGAAAAAGAGAAAATCTGCGCGGAGCTCCGAGACGTCCATTCGGAAATTCGGAACCCCCTGGCTTCCGTCGATGACGAAGAGCGGCTTTTTCCCGTCGCGGTCACGTTTTTCGGAGATCCGCCGACCGAGCTCGGCCAAATCGAAGACCGCGCCGGTCACGTTCGAAGCGGCCGTTGCCGAAACGACCTTCGTGTCGGGCGTCAGCTTCGCTTCGAAGTCGGCGAAGTCGATGCCGAAATCCTTCGTGATTCCGAAGAAGTCCACTTCGATGCCGAACCAATCCTTGAGCACGAGCCACGGAACGACGTTGGCATGGTGTTCGGCCACCGAAACGAGCACGCGATCGCCCCGTTTCAGCCATCCGCTCTTCGCGAGAGAGAGCGAGAGCAGATTGGCCGCGTAGGTCGAATTGTAGGTGAACGCGATTTCCGCGCCCGAAGCGGCGCCGATGAGGCGGGCGACCGCCGCTTTCGAGCGGTCGTAGAGCACTTCGCTGCGTTCCGACAGCGCGTAGGCGCCCCGGTGGATGTTCGCGTAGTCGCGTTCGTAGAGCCGGACGAGGGCATCGATGACCGCGCGCGGCTTCTGGACGGACGCGGTATTGTCGAGGTACGCGAGACCTGGATTGTTCGCGAAGACGGGGAAATCGTGCTTGAGGGGATTCATAAGGAAGGGACTCTCGGAAAACCGGGGGATTATGCCGATTTCCGAACAAAAAGAAAGCCCGTCCGAGCGGGGACGGGCTTTGGCCGTTTGTCCGATTTCCCATACGGTGGGTTCGGATGGATAGTCCGGGTAGCGCGGGGAGCTATCCGACGACGGTAATCGTAAAGTCGACGCGGGCCGCGTTTCCATCGGCATCGATGGCGACGTAGGCGATTTTCGCCGCGTTTCCGCCATCCGATTTCGGAACGCCGGAAATTCGGCGGGTTTCGGGATCGAACGAAAGGCCGGGGGGGAGGGATCCTTCGTCGATTCGGTAAACGACGGGACTACCGTCGATAACGGCTTCCGGCAAAACGATATCGGTCGGACGTCCGGCCGGAACGGTAACGGGAGGGACCGTTCCGATAAAAATGGGACCGGCGTGAAGTTCGGCCTCGGAACCGAACGGGGTTCCGTCGGCATAGGTTTCCGGAATGCCCGAAATAGTGCCGGTCTTGGAATCGAAACGGAGTCCGGCCGGGAGAGCATCGTCGCCGTAGACGGTTTTTCCGTCGACGGTGGCGGAAATCGAGTACGTCAGGTCGTCCGCGGGCAATCGGGCTTCGATTTCAAACGTGGCGTATGCCCTTTCTCCCCGGTCGTTCCGGGCGACGTATTCGGCGGAAAATACCGTTGGGAATTCCAAAATTCCGGAGACCTCGCGGGTATCGGGGTCGAACTTCAGTCCGCTCGGCAGGGAGAGGTAGTATTCGAAACGCTCACTCCGATCTTGGTCGTCCGCTTGCGGAAGAACGAAGCTGACGCGTTTGCCGACCGTTACCACTCGATTTTCCACGAATTCGCGGAAACATGGGGGGACGCGGATTTCGGCCGAGTCGCGAGAATGGCCGATTTCGAAGGCTCCCGCTGCCGAAGGCATTCCGGAAATTTTTCCGGTAGCGGCATCGAGAGAGAGTCCGGCGGGGAGACCGGAAACCGAATACGTCACCGGAGCGACGACCTCGTCCGCAACCTGTTGCGCGGTTTTTCCCCGGGATTTCGCAAGAATGGCATCCACTCGACGATTTACGGATTCGGCTTCCTGCTGACTTTCGGCGGCGATGCGCAAGCGCGCTGCCTCGATTTCGTCCTTCGGAAGGTCGGACGACGCGTATTCGGCCAGAACGGCCTCCTGATTCGCCCGACTCGTAGCGTCGTCCGACGCGAAACTTTTCGGAATGGTGGTCATGGTAAAAAAAAAGTAATACCAACCCTACGGTACCATACTTTCTTTTTCCACGCAAAAACCGGGGTATCGAAACGGGGCGGCCATGCATCCTGCAATCAGATCGAAACTCCGGAAGAACTCGGACGTTCCGGCGAATGCGCGAAATCCTACCAGCGGATCTTATCGATATCGGTACTCCCGTTCCCCCCTGCCGATGGCAAAACGTTCGGATTTGGGGAATGTTTCCAAAAAATATCGTCTCCCGCGAACGGAACCGGGCGGATGGTTCCGTTCAGAATCCCCTCCGAAAGAGTCTGGGGATTCCGGTCGGATTTTGGTTCGTGGGTACGCATGAGCATGCCAACTTGGCGATTCGTCGCCTCGGCGAGGGGTTGCGCTTTCGCGGCAAGGGAACGCCGATACGTTTCCAAGTCCGCTTCCTGCGTTTCCCGAAGGGTCGGGTCGTTCGTTTCCATGAATCCGAAAAAGGTTATGGTACGATCATTTTCATCGCCCGGGCACAGAGGGTTTCGCCCTCGTGGACGAACCCTTCCGGCAATCCGGAAAAAATCTCGGACACTTTCGCCGCGAGCACCGAGGCCGTGGCGTCGTGCTCGGAAAGTCCGCGGGACCGGAGGAAGAAGAGGGATTCCTCGCTTATGCGCTCGACGGCGCACGCGTGTCGGGCCTTCACGTCGGCCGCCGCGATTTTGAGTTCGGGCATGCCGCGAATATGTCCGCCGTTTCCGAGGAATACGTTGGATTGGACCGATTCGACCTCGCACCCGCGAAAGGACGCCCCAACCGACGCGGACGCCCGGGTTTCGACGTTCGCGCCGTCGGGCGCGAACGCGGCGATTCGGAGGGTGGCGGCAGCGCTATCGGCACGGCAATCGGCATCGAAATCAAGCGAACTCTTTCCGGTCGCCGTTCCCACGACCGCGGCACGGAGGTCGCACCTCCCCCCCTCCCCTTCGATACGGACCCGAATGGCGATATTCGACGCGGCGAGCGCGAGCGAACGAAAGAAGAATGCCGCGTCCGCTTCGACGCGCACGTCGGCCAAAATGCCGCGTTCCGCGTCTTCGGGCGACACGAGGCACACGACAGTTTCGCCGGAGCGGACGACGAGGCCGGGGAGGGATGAGGGGACTGCGGTTCGAATGGGGGACATGGGGAAAATCAGGGGAAATACAATTTTTACGAACGAAACGGCGGGGCCTACCGGGCGTTTCAAAACCGAGGGATTCGCGCGACGTTCGAGGACCGCAAGCGAGGCGTACTTGAGTTGGTACGGTGAGCGCGGACCGCAGAACGGAGCGCGAAGGCCGACGATTTTCAAACGCCCCCGACTAAAACCCTTCCATCTCCATACCAATCAGCACGTTCAACTCCGCCGCGTATTCGAGGGGAAGCTCCCGAACCACCGGCGCCAAGAAGCCGTTTACGACCATCGTCTTGGCGTCGTCTTCCGAAAGTCCTCGCGACTGCAAGTAGAAGAGCGCCGCTTCCGAAATTTTCCCGGCGGTCGCCTCGTGGGCGACGGTGGCGTCGGGAGCGTCGACGCGGATGTCCGGCAGCGCGTTGGAAACGGAGCCGGCATCGAGCACGAGTCCGTCGCAATCGACCCGGGAAACGGCTCCGTGGGCCGAGGGCGCGATCTTTACGAGCCCCCGGTACGTGGAAACGCCGCCGGATTTCGACATCGATTTCGAAACGACCTCGCTCTTCGTGCCCCGTCCGATATGGATGACCTTGGCCCCGGTATCGGCGTTCTGTCCGGCGGTCGCGACGGCGATACCCAGGTGCTTGGCGCCCGAACGGTCGCCCTTCAAAACCGAACACGGGTAGAGCATGGTCGTTCCCGATCCGAGATTCCCGCCCACCCATTCGATAAAGCCGTCTTCCTCCACGATGGCGCGCTTCGTATTGAGGTTGTACGTGTCGATCGACCAGTTTTCCACCGACGAATAGCGCATCTTCGCGCCCTTTCCCACGTACACTTCGACGCATCCGGCATGGAGGCTCGCGGTGCCGTACTTGGGCGCGCTGCACCCCTCGATGTAGTGGCATTCGGCCCCGTCTTCGAGGATGATGAGCGTATGTTCGAACTGTCCGCCCGCGCGGACGTTCATGCGGAAATACGCCTGGAGCGGCTCTTCCACCTTCACGCCCTTCGGAACGAAGAGGAACGTCCCCCCGCTCCACACGGCCGCATGGAGTGCGGCGAACGCGTGGTCGGTTACGGGGACGGCCTTCATGAAGTGCGAACGGACGGCGTCCTCGTGGTCTCGGATGGCGACCGACATGTCCTCGAAAATAACGCCCATTTCGGCGAGTTCCGCTTTCAGGCTGTGGTAGACGACCTCGCTGTCGTACTGGGCCCCCACTCCGGCAAGCATGCGTTTTTCGGCCTCGGGAATCCCGAGGCGGTCGAACGTGTTCTTGATGGTTTCGGGAACGTCGTCCCAACTCTTTTTCTCGCCCGATCCTTCGGCCTTGGCGAAGTACGAAATGGCATCGATATCGAGCCCCGACAGATCGGGCCCCCACGAGGGCAGGCCCTTCGCCCGGAAGGTCGCGAGGGCCTTCAGCCGGAGTTCGAGCATCCATTCCGGCTCGCGTTGCGACGCCGAAATCGCCCGAATCACCTCTTCGGAAAGGCCGGGACCGGACACGTGGGCATACGCCACGTCGTCGCGGGCGTCGAAGAGTTCGCGGGAATTGGGGGAATTCGATGACATTGGATATTCGGTACGAACGTATTCTTTACGCTTCGAACCCTTCCTTCCCGATTTCGTCCATCACTTCCTTCCCGCCCGTCCGAACGGTTTTTCCGCCCGAGAGGACGATGACGCCGTCGGGCGGCAAGTAGTCGGCGAGGGCGAAATTGTGGGTGACGACGAGAAAGGTGCGGTCGGGCGACCGGAGCGCCGCGAGCGCCGCGGCGACGGCTTTGAACGCGTCGACGTCGAGGCCGGAGTCGATTTCGTCCAAGATGACGAATTTCGGGTCGAGGAGCTTGCACTGCAAGAGTTCGAGCCGGCGCTTTTCGCCGCCGGAAAACCCGACGTTGAGATCGCGGTCGAGAAACGATTCCGGAATGCCGAGCGCGAGCGCTTCTTTCGAAACGGCGCGGCGGGCGACGAACGGGGAGATCGGTTTGGCGTCGGGGTCGGTCCGGCGGATTTTCGCGTTCAGGACGGTCCGGAGGTATTCCGAAATTTTGACCCCCTTGATTTCCGGTACGTTCTGAAGGGAAAGGAATAGCCCGAGCGCGGCGCGTTCTTCGGGCGTTTTTCCTTCCAAATCGGCATCGTTCAAGCGGGCGCGGCCCGAAACGACCGCGTACTTCGGATGCCCCGCGAGCGCGAGTGCGAGCGAGGTTTTACCGGAACCGTTTTTTCCGAGAAGGTAGTACGTTTTGCCGGATTCGAGGGAAAGCGAAACATCCGAAAGGACGCTCCGCCCTTCCACCGAAACGGACAGGGATTCGATTTGGAGCACGTTGGGAGAATTGCGAAACGATGCGGTGAGGATACTCGAAACGGAAGGGAAAGCAACGTTACCTCTCCGGCCTCCGTATCGGCACGGCCCGACGTTCGTTCACCGCGCTGTCGTCGTACGGATCGAGGTGGACGAGTATCTCGGTATCGTCGCCCAGGCGGCGGCGGATTTCGTATTCTACCCGGTCACCGGTTTCGTGTGCCTCGAAGAGCGAAATTCCGGGCTCGAACACGAGATGGAATTCGATATGGCGGAGGCTGCCGGACTTTCGAGTTTTCAGATAGTGGAAGCCTTCGGCGTTCCCGGCGTCGATTTCGGCCTGGATGGCGGCACGGATAACGGCTTCCTCCTCCTCTTCGAGCCGGTGGTCCATCAGCATGAGCACGGATTCCTTCAAAATGCCGAACGCGCTCGAAAGGATGTACGCGGCGACTCAAAGCGATACGTACGCGTCGATGGAGAGGGTTCCCGTCGTCTGCATGGCGATCACGCCCACGAGCACCGCGCCGTTCGAAAAGAGGTCGGTCTTGTAGTGGAGGGCGTCCGAGGCGACGATGAGGCTCTTCGTCGCCTTCGCGACCTTCGAAAGGTGCCATACGAGCACCCCCGTGACAGCAATCGAGAAAAGCATGACGTACAACGAGGGGCCGAGCGATTCGGGCCCCTCCCCGGAAATGAGGCGCTTAACGGCGAAAATGCCGATTCCGGCTCACGAAACGCCGACGAGGAGGCCTTCGAAAAGGGCGCCGAGCGCTTCGACCTTCCCGTACCCGTACCGAAACCGGTCGTCGGCGGGGGCTTTCGCCTTCTTGAGCGCGAACCCGTTCACGAGGGAAACGAAGAAGTCGAGCAGCGAGTCGACGGCCGACGCGAGAACGGAGAGGCTTCCGGTCATGAGTCCGACGACCGTTTTCACGATCGCGAGCGTTACGGCCGCGAGGGTCGCGAAGCGGATGGCTTTCTGTGCGGAGGACATGGGACGAATGTTTTAGGAGCGAGAATCGCGGGTTCGAACGCGAATGCCTCCGTTTTTCAAGGAAACTACGAGATTTCGATTCCTACGGGACAATGGTCGGAACCGAAGACTTCTTGCCGGATGAAGGCGTTTTCCAACCGGGGAACGAGGGATTCGGACACGAGGAAATAGTCGATGCGCCAACCGATGTTCCGTTCGCGGGCGCGGGCGAAGTGGCTCCACCAGGTATACTGCCCGGGAGTATCGGGGTAGAAGTGCCGGAAGGTGTCGACGAATCCGCCCGAAAGGAATTTTCGAAAGCCGTCGCGCTCTTCGTCGGTGAACCCGGCGTTTCCGCGGTTCGGTCCCGGATTCGTGAGGTCGATGTCGTTATGGGCGACGTTCAAGTCGCCGCAGACGATTACCGGCTTGGTTTCTTCGAGATGCTTCAAATGGTCGAAAAAGAACGAATCCCAGAGTTGGCGGTATTCGAGGCGTTCGAGTTCGCGTTTGGCGTTCGGCGTGTAGACGGTCACGAAAAAGAAATCGTCGAATTCGAGCGTGGTGACGCGTCCTTCGTCGTCGTTTTCGATGACGCCGCCCATGCCGTAGGAAACCGAAAGCGGCTCCTTTTTCGTCAGTACCGCGGTTCCCGAATAGCCGGGGCGTTCGGCCGCATGCCAGTACGTGCGGTACCCGAGCGCGGCGAATTCGAGGGCGGCCGGATTCTGGTCTTCCTTCGCCTTCACCTCTTGGAACGCGACGACGTCGGGATTCTCGATTCCGAGATATTCGAGAAGGCCCTTATTCACGCAGGCGCGGATGCCGTTGACGTTCCAGGAGACGAATTTCATGAAGGGCTGGTTACGGCGGTAATTCGGAAAAGGGTACGCGGAGCGCGAAAAAAATCAAGGGAAGGGAGCTTGCCGCGAAAAGGCCGTTCGTCGGCCTTTCTTTTTCGTCCCTTTCGGCTACAATCCCGCCCCGTACGGACCTTTTCCGAATTTCCATGCGCTTCGAAACCGATTCCCTCTCCGAACTCGCCCAAGCCGTCAAATCGGGCGAAACGACCCAAGCCGCCGCGTTCGCCCATTTCGCCGGACGCGTCCGCGAACTCGATTCGAAAATCGAGGCTTTCAATCTCGTCGCCGAAGGCTTCGAACCGAAAGGCGCGTCGCTCCCGCTCGCCGGATTGCCCGTCGGCGTGAAGGACGTTTTCTGTGAAAAGGGCGTCCGAACTACCGCAAGCTCGAAGATGCTGACGAACTTCGTGGCGCCCTACGAATCGACGGTCACCGCCCGGTTGAAGGCCGCCGGTGCCGTGAGCATGGGAAAACTCAACCTCGACGAATACGCCATGGGCGGGTCGGGCGAAAACAGCGCCCTCCGCATTACGAAAAACCCGTGGGATCCGACCCGGATTCCGGGGGGTTCCTCGTCGGGTTCCGCCGCCGCGGTCGCTTCCGGCATGGTGCCCGCCGCGCTCTGAACCGACACGGGCGGGTCGATCCGCCAACCCGCTTCGATGTGCGGCGTCGTAGGATTCAAGCCGACCTACGGCCGACTCTCCCGCTACGGCATCATCGCGATGGCGTCGAGCCTCGATACCCCGGGGTTCTTCACCCGCACCGTCCGCGATTCAGCCCTCCTCTACGAAATCAGTGCCGGAAAAGACCCGCTCGATTCCACTTCCCTCGACGAAAAAGTCTCGGTCGACGCCTCGATTTGGTCGAAAACCGATTTGAGGGGATTGAAGGTCGGAATTCCCAAAGAATATTTCATCGACGGCATCGAACCGGGAGTCAAAGCCGAAATCGAGGCCGCCATCGCGAAAGCCCGCGAACTCGGCGCCGAAATAAGGGAAATTTCGCTTCCCCATACCGAATACGGGCTCGCGGTCTATTACATCGTCATGCCCGCGGAAGTATCTACGAACCTCGCCCGCTACGACGGACTGCGCTTCGGCCACTCGTCCGACGTTCCGGCCGACATCGCGAAAAACCGGTCGGAAGGATTCGGAAAGGAGGCGCAGCGGCGAATCATGCTCGGTTCGTTCGTCCTCTCCTCCGGTTTCTACGACGCCTACTACAAAAAAGCCTCCCTCGTTCGGGAACTCATCAAGCGCGATTTCGCGAAGGCGTTCGAAGAGGTCGACGTCATTTTCACGCCCACGGCCCCGTCGGTCGCGTGGAAGATCGGCGAAAAGACCGACGATCCGCTCAAAATGTACCTTTCGGACATTTTCACGGTCAACGCGTCGCTCGCGGGACTCCCGGGACTCTCGCTTCCGGTCGGATACGCCAAGCCCTCGGACGACGTCTCCGGCCCGGATCTGCCGGTCGGCTTGCAGATTCTCGGCCCCCGCTTGGGCGAGGAATCCGTCTTCCTCGCCGCGCACGTGCTCGAAAACGCCCTGAAAGAAAAGGTATCGGCCAAGCGGCCGGCCCTTCGATAACGTCCCAACCGGAACTTCCGGCCCCGAGGTTCTCCGGATTTCGAAAAAACCGCCCTCCGAACCGGGGGCGGTTTTTGAATTCGAACGGCGGCTACGCGCCTTTTCCGACCGGTTTCTTGCAATACTTGGGCCACTCTTCGGCCGGCGCTTGCGACTGTTTCGCGATTTCGCAATTCTGGGATTGCATGATTTGCGTTCCGACCCAATCGGCAAGCCCGCGTTCGGTCCGCCTTTCCGCGTTTTCGGGGCGTTCGAAGGTGAAATAGCGGCCGTATCCGGTCTGGTCGTGGTAGGTGACGACCGTTTCGTTCCCGACCGAATCGACGTACACGTAGGAACCTTCCGGAAGGGATCCCGACGCCCTCAGTCCGTCCGCGAGCCGGTTGGCGGCCGCGGTTTCGGGCGATTTTCGCGCCTTCGGGGCGGCCGCGTTCGCGGGGGACGCCATGGACGGCGTCACGCTCGAAACCGGACGTACTGCCGCCCTTGGGACCGGTGACGCCTTCCCCTCCCGAATTTGCGCCAGCTTCGCCGCGATTTCGTCGCGTTCGGATTGTAACCGCGCCGCCGTTTCCCTCGCTTCGGAAAGGGACTGTTCGGCTTGGGAAATGGCCGCGAGCGCGAGCTGTCTGAATTGTGCTTCGGAAACGGCTACTTGTCCGGATTTCAAAATTTTCCCCTGCGTTTCGCGACGCTCCTGTTCGAGCCGCATGACCCGCTCTTTTACGTCTTGCAGTTCGCTTCGAGCGGCAGAAACGCCGGATGTGCCGTTTCCGACGAAAAGCCCGGTAGCGAAGGCGGCGACGATGAATGCCGCGGTACGGAGATCGATGGTAACCTTTCCCCGCTCGGCGGTTCTTTCCGCTGATTTCTTCGGATTCGCCGGATGTGCCGGTTCCCGTTCGGGGCGGACATTCCAGGCCTCGGGAAATTTTTCGGAACGGGCCGGATTGGTCGGAGCCGGCGACGTGGGAACATCGCCCCCTTCCCGTTCCGCGAGAAACTGGGAATGGAAGTCAAGGGAATCTTCCGCGACTCCGAAGAGCGAGCGCCCCTGTTGTCGCATTTTGGCGTTCAAATCGGCCACCTTGTTCGCGAGTTCGGTTCAATTCGCATCGTCCGATGGGGGCGGCGGGGTCGGTTTCGCCCGAATGGAAAGCGCTTGGATGATACGCCCGGGGACGCGCGCGAGAACGGCGGATTTCAAACGCGCCAACCTTCCGGGCGAAGGAACCGAAAGACTTGCTTCGTTTCGAGAAGAGGAATTTGCTTTCATGTCGCGTTATGGTGGTATAATTCTTCTTTACTTATTTAAGATATCTTGTCAATACGAATTGAGAAACGAACGCCCTTGGGAACCGAGAAAAATCGCTTGAAAAAGAATCGTAGGTCCGTAGCATGCCGGCACGTCATTCCCGAATTTCGGGAGACCCTTTTCAAACCAACACGAACCAAGGAGCGAACATGGCCGTACCAGCGGTGTTCCAAGGCATTGACGGAATATTCAAGGCGTTGAGCGCTATCGAGCCTCAAAACAAATCCCCGGCCGAACGAACGGACCGGAGGCCTTCCGCTTGCGAAGTCCGGTTCCCTCGGAACGAGAGTGAACACGCTCGCGTAGCAGGGGGCGACCCGTTGCACGCACGAGGAGTTCCCCCCCCGTCTTCGGACGGGGGATTTTTTATTCGGACGCCGTTACGAAACGCTCCGTTCCATGTACCCGTGGCCCGAATCCGAAAAGACGAACCCGAGAGAACGGTAGTATTCGCGGGCTCCGGCGCCCGAGATGACCGAAATTTTTCCGATATCGGGAAAATTCGCCCGAACGTACGCGAAGGCGGCCTCGACGAGTTTCCGACCGAATCCGCGATGCTGGGTCGCGCCGCCTTCGGCCGAGCTCCCCACCGACAATTGGTCGCCGAAGGTGTGGATTTCGCGAATAAGGGCGGCGTTTTCCAAATCGGGCAGAACCGGGCCCGAACCGTCCCGAACCGATGACGGAATCCGCAACCGGAGGAGCGAGAAGAGGGTCCGGTCGGTCGGGTCGACCCACTGAAAAAAGACCTCGCGGCCGCCCGAGGCTTCGTACTCGAACGTTTCGAGTACGGCGGAATCCGGATTTGCCGGGCGGTCGCGCACCTCTCGGGCGGATACGTCCTTCCGAACGCCGCCCGAAGCTTCGACGGACGCTCCGGTCGCCTGGCGGAGGTTCGCCATCTTGGAGCCCGCGAGGATTTCGGAAGCCGGAATATCCCGATACGCGCGGTTCAATCGGGCGTATTCGGGAATCATGGCTTCGAGGTCGGCCATGAGGGGGACGAGCACAGAATCGGAGTATGGTTCGAATTTTCCCGCCTTCCAAAGGCGTTCGAGCGCGCTGTTTCCGACGACGACCGTGGGGTAGATTTTCACTTCGTCCGGCCGGAAAGCGGCGTCTTCCCATACGCGGCGGAATGACGCGCGATCGGTCTCGACGTCGCTGCCGGGAAGGTTCGGCATCATATGGGCGACGACCTTGAATGCGGCATCTTTGAGGAGTTTGGTGGCAGCCGCCGATTCGGCGTTCCCGTGTCCGCGGCCCGTGGCGCGGTTGATTTCGTCGACCGTGGTCTGGTACCCGATCTCCACCCGGGTGACGCCGAGTTTCCGAAGAAAACCGATTTCTTCGGCGTCGAGGGAATCCGGCCGCGTTTCGATCGCGAGACCGACGACCCGGCGTTTCGCGCGGGAATTTCGGTCCATCGCTTCTTCGAGCGTTCCGGACCAATTTTCCGGCAATTTTTCGGGCAACTCGAAGGCGAAATGCCGGGCCCCCGATTCCATACGTACCGCGCCGAAACCGACGTCGTCGAACAGCGTATGGGCGTCGTAGACGTTCCGGACGAACGCTTCGCGGAACTCGCGGGGGTACGACGAAAACGTTCCGCCGATAATGCGGACGTCGCATTTTTCCGGACGGTGGCCGGTAATGGAAAGGGCGCGCAGGCGGTTCCATACCTGCCTCACGGGGTCGAACGCGTTCGATTCGGCGCGCATGACGGCGGGCTCGCCGGGCACGTAACTCTTCGGGAGTCCCGGATTGTCCGGGCAGTACACGCACTTTCCCGGGCACGGGAACGGCGGCGTCAGAAGCGAAATGACGGAAATGCCGGACAAACTCCGAACCGCCCGTTTCCGCAACAGGCGGAGCATGCGGGAATCTTCGACGAGTTCGCCCTTCGCCACGAGCGCGCGGTAACGCTCCGAAAGCGCGATGAGCGGAGGGGTCCCCGAAAGCCCCGCCTCCCCCGAGAGGCGGTTCGCGAGCTTTCTGAGCGATTCCGGCGACGCGACGGACGGATCCGCCGCGGCCGAACGGAGAATGGTTTCGAGGAGCGTTTCGTTCGCCATGGCCCGAGTATACGCTTCCCGGGAAAACTCGCAAAGACGTTTTGACAGCGCTCCATTTTTTCATACAATGCCCCCGCTTTCCGATAATTAGGAAACCCTTGCGGGGGTAACATAAAAGAGCGAGTGTACTGAGGCTTCAACCCTCGGGTGTGCCGGTTCGAACCCGGTCCCCCGCTCCAAATAGCGAAAGACATACCTCTATGCGGATGTAGCTCAATTGGCTAGAGTACCACCTTGCCATGGTGGCTGTTGTGGGTTCGAGTCCCATTGCCCGCTCCATACGACCCATATACTCCCCCGACCAAAAGTCGGGGGAGTATTACGATTTGCGACGAATGGGCAATGGAATGCGAATGGAGAGGGGGAAACGCGGGGCGTTTTTAGAAAGCCAACGATTGGGCTTTCGCTTCCGGCCCGTCTCGCGGAGCCGCGAATGCGGCGCGAACGAACGAGCCCCATTGCCCTCCGAACGTTTTCCACTATAATCGCGCCATCCAATTTTCCAGAACGCCCCCATGGCCAACTCCCACGGACTCTCCGCCCGTCTCGTAAAAAAGCAGGCGGCCGCCCGAAAGCTCGCGAAACACAAGAAGAAAGCGGCGCAGGTGTACACCGGTAACGAGAACCGCGAAGTCCGCTCGAATACGAGCTACAAGCGGCGACGTCGCTACTACGAGAACAAGCAGAATTTTCCCAAGAAGAAACTCCCCACCAAAAACATCGATTCGCTCATCGAAATGGGCATTATCGACGCGCGAGGATTCTTCAAGAAAGGAAAAAAGAAAAACTACATCACGAAATCGATGGTCGACCAAAAGGGCCTCGATTTCTACGGATTGCCGAGATAACGCCAAAAGCCATGGTCCGCAGCATAGGGCAAATCGTCGAGGAACTTTCCAAAGGAACCGGAACCCCCATTACCAAGGAGGAATGGACCGCTTTCCAACATGACGCTTCTTCGGAAATATCCGAAGAACTTGCCGCGCTACGCATAAAATCGATTTCCGATTTCACGAGGGCCATGAATGATCCGACGCCGGTACGGTAGGAAAAAATCGGAAGACGATTTGCAAAACCTCATTTCTTCGCTATATTTTCTCGGCCGTTTTTACGCAGCCATAGCTCAGTTGGATTAGAGCGCAGCCCTGCGAAGGCTGAGGTCGCAGGTTCGAGCCCTGCTGGTTGCACCATGAGATTCAAAAATCCCCCCGGAAAAACCGGGGGATT
This sequence comes from uncultured Candidatus Peribacteria bacterium, assembly GCA_964540725.1. Taxonomy (GTDB): domain Bacteria; phylum Patescibacteriota; class Gracilibacteria; order BD1-5; family UBA2023; genus JANJWP01. Next base: position 112,633 of record CAZINU010000002.1, on the reverse strand, counting down.
TTGAAGCTCGTTTTGCGGAAGCGGGGCTCGAAACCGCCGCCTTCTGCTTCGTCCGCGAAGCGGCAATGCGAACTCGGCCTTCATCGAGCGCGTGCAACATACGAAAGGAGACAGGGACGAGCGACGTGCATACGTTACCGGCCAACCCTAAAGATTTCTGAAAATTCCGAAGAATCGTTCGAATTTCGACTTTTTTCGAAAAAACTTTCCGTTTTTCAGAAATTTTTAAGATTTGTCCGTACGATGGTTGCGGCCGTTCCGGTAAGGGACCATGCTGGATCGCACCGAACGGCCACCATGTCAGGGGTGAGGGATGCGTTCCGTGCGTGGGGCGCATCTTTCGCTTGTACGAACGAATCGAAGACCGAAAGCGGAGGACCCGAAGGGGCCTTCCGCTTTTTTGCGAAAAACCGATTTTTACGAGATACTGGAGGCATGGGAAACCGTTTGGAAGAAATCCGCCCCGACGACGAAGAAACCGCCCTTCTCGAGGCGGTTCCGTGATGCGTTCCCGAAGAACTCGCCCTAGCCGCCATGCGGGCCGAACGCACGAAGGGCGCGGTTCGGGAATCCGTTTCGAAAGACCCGAGAACCGAAATCATCCGGGAAAAGGTGCGGGTCTCGCCCGGGCTTTCGCCCCGGTCGTTTTTTCTCGCGTGCGGCATCGAAAACCCTTCGGAACTCCGGGAAAGGCGGGTCCTCGACCTCGGCGGCGGGTTCGGCGGACTCGCGGAAATTCTCTCCGGCTTGGGCGCGCGCGTCACGGTCGCCGACCCCGTTTTCTTCGAAAGCGACGTCGAAGCCCTCTACCGACAAGATCTCGAACGCGCCGAACGGCGGTACGCCGACATTTTAAAAAAAATCCGCGAAACGGCGGATCCGTGACTTCTGCCCATTCTCCGAAGAAACGCGGAAGAGTCGCTTGGGGTTCTCGAGTGAATGCGGTTCTGGAAAAATTTCCCCGACGGCGGAAACGGAAACGTCGTCCGAATCCCGGCATACGCCGAATCCGTTCCCGTCGGAAACGGTTCGCAGCACGCCGCTTTCCTCGTGAACGTCGCGACCAAACCGACCGTCGATTCCGAAGGGCTCGAACGGGAGCTCCGACGAATCGTCGAACCCGGAGGGCGCGTCTACGTCGGGAACGACGCCGGGGAAACCGAACTTCCGATTCTGGAACGGCTTTTCGAACGTTGTCGCGAACACTGGGAAATCGAACGGGACGTCGTCGTTCGAACGTATTTTTCGGGCATCCTCCGGAGAAGGGCTTAACGGTCGGAAAAGCGGCGGCGGCCGCTTTTTTTCTTGCCCGAAACCGGAAGGGAGGTATCCTATGGCGGCTTTTTTCCTAGCCCCGAATTCCCATGTCCGAATACCAGAAGCGTCCCGTCGAACCGGGCGAAACCCTCGTCCGAATGGAAACCTCCCTCGGAGGAATCACGTTCCGCTTCTTTCCCGAAGACGCCCCGAAGGCGGTCGAAAGTTTCCTGACGCACTGCCGGAACGGCTACTACGACGGCGTCATTTTCCACCGCGTCATTCCCGATTTCATGATTCAGGGCGGAGACCCTACCGGAACCGGCATGGGCGGAAAGAGCGCGTTCGGACGGGAGTTCGAAAACGAGCCGTCCGACCGGCTGTCGCACGTCGTGGGAACCCTCTCGATGGCGAACGCGGGACCGGACACGAACGGAAGCCAGTTCTTCGTCGTCCAAGGCCGCGACGCCGCTTACCTGGACGGCGATTATTCGATTTTCGGACAGGTCGTCGACGGTCAGGATACCGTCGACCGCATCGCGAAGCTTCCGCGTAACCGCCAAGACCGTCCGGCCAATCCGCCCGAAATCGTTTCGACCGAGATCCTTACCGCCTAAATTTCCCCCGCATGCGACCGTTTTTCGGAAGGAGCCTCCTCGTCCTCGCGCTCGTCGCGTCGCTTTGGTCCGCCGTTCCTGCCTCGGCGCTCGAAACCGCGACGTTTTCGAATTCGAAAGTCACGGCGGCGTATTCGAAAATCCGCGCCCACGTCAACGGAAAAATCGCCGCCATCCCGAATCTCACCGCCGCCGAACGTTCGCGCCTCGCGAAGGCCGAATCCGACCTCGTCGCGGCGTTCCGGAAATTCGATCGGGCGACCGCCTCGAAGTCGAAAGCCGTAAAAACGGCTGCCGCGAAAGACCTTTCGCGCGCCTATTCGGCGCTTTCGAAGCTGATTGCCTCGACCGTTTCGAGCCGCGTCCGCACGTCGGTCGCCGCGCCGGTCCGCCAAGACTCGCAATCGGTCGCCGCGTCGCCCCAAGCGACGTCCGCGGCCTCGTCCCAGCCGACCGTTTCGGGAAGCCGCGCCGGTCCGGGCGTCGACGCCGACGTCCTCTATTACGCCGATTCGTTCGAAGGCGGCGGAACCGCCGGGGGCGACCGGTTTACCCAAAGCGCGTACAGCGCGGCGCGCTGCACCGTTTCCTTGGGCCGGCTCCTCCAGATTTCGGCGGAAGGAAAATCGGTCGTCGTCAAAGCGAACGACCGGCCGAATTGCGCGAAGCACCCGGATATCGCCGATCTCACGACGACCGCGTTCCGCGCCCTCGCGCCGCTTTCGCGATGAAAGTTGTCCGGAAAAGTCGCGGAACTCGGTTGGACGCCCTCCGGATACGTCAAACGGACCTATTCGCCGGACGCGTTCGCCCACCTCGGAATCCGCTTGGACGACGGCATTCCCAATACCTACCTCCCGGGAGAAACCCTCTCGGTCCGCGGATCCGTCACCGATGGAAAAACCGATACCGTCCTCTTTCTCAGGGCTCCTTCGGGGGCGAAGGAATCCCTTTCGTACGGCGTCGGTGCGGACGGACGGTTTTCGTACGAATACCCGCTCTCGGAAGTCGGGGAATACGAGCTTGTCGTCGCCTCGGGCATGGGATTCTCAACCGACCGGATCGAACGGTTGTACGTCCTCTCGGAATCGGCGCTCCAGGGGGCCGAACGGGTCGCGAACGCGGCGTTCACGTCGACCGGGATCCGCTTCGAGCGGCGCGAATCGAGCGACCTTTCCCCCCTGAACCTCATCGACCTTTCCGCGTTCGGAACGGACGCGCTGAAAACCGTCCGGATCTCCCAACCCGGCAGACCCCCCCTCGTGAAGCTCGGAATGCGGAACGTGGCGTTCCTTCCGTCGGAAGCCTCGCGGTTCGATCCCGAAAAACCGGTGACGGTTACCGTGGACGCCGCGAAATCGTCGACCCCGTTCTCGATGGACGCCTACACGTCGGACGTCCGGGTATTCTCCGCGGACATGCCGCTCGCGCCGTCCTACCAAATCGAACGGAAAGAGCCGGTTTCGCATTCGCTCGACGGTTCGAAGCTCCGCGTCGTCGCGGCTCCGATTTCGGGCCGGACGCCCCTGCGGAGCGACGCCTATCTCATCCTGCCTTCGGGCGGGGTCGAAACGTACCGGTTCCCCTCCGAAACGGTCGGATCGGACGGATACCTCAAGCCCGGTGCGGCGCGGATTCTCGAAATTCCCCTCTCGCAGACCGGCCAGTACGTCGTCGAAGTCATGTATTCCAACGGGTTTCCCGCATACAGCGCCCCCGTGACGTACGGAACCCCGGTCGCGACGCTCCTTCCGAACGAATACGACGGAACCTCGAAGGAGGTTTCCGCGGCCGATGCCGGGGCCGTCTCGGCGTCGTCGCTCCGGTACGTCAACGCCCTCCGAACCCGTGCGGGCCTCGGTCGGATCGTGACGGACGACGCGCTTACCCGCCTCGCCGCCTTCAAGGCGGCCGACATGGCCGACCACGCGTACGTCGGGCACGACGATTCCTCCGGACAGAAAATTTCGGGAACGGCCTCGCGCGCCGGCATCGCCGTTTCGGGATCGATCGGCGAAAACGTCGCGGGCGGGAGCGTGGGCGTGGATTTTCTCATCGCCGGCCTCGCGCTTTCGGGCGGACACCGGGCGAACATGCTCGGCGACTGGACGAAGATGGGGGCCGCCGCGGTCGTGAAAGACGGTACGACCTACTACGTGCAGGTATTCGGGGATTAGCCGCCCCCCTTTCCGGGAACGGCGGAAACGCCGATTCCCCTCGCCGGAATCAAAAAAAACGCCCCGAACGGGGCGTTTTCGAATCGAGAACCGTACGTTCCGGGCAGCGACTGGCGCACCCGGAACGTACGGGTTTTCAAGATTCGGAGTTCAAGCGGGCAACCGCGACCCCTCGAACACCCGTGCGAAGACCGGATCGGGGGTTGCGGATTCCTCCTGCGGAGAATCCTGGGGGTTGCCCGTTTCAGTGACGGACAGTCCGCCCGCGACGTCGGACGGAACCGTCTTCGGGGGCAACAGGTGGAAGCCTTCCAGAAGCGCGACGTCGGCCACCCGGTCGGCAAAGTCCGGCTTGGGAGCGAACCAGCACTTCCGAGAGCCCGGCTCGGATGACGACTCGAAGTAGATGGCGAGGAGCTCCCGCCATTTTCCGGGAGTGGAGAACACCCGGGTCAGATCCACGCGGATTCCGTGCGGACGGAGCGCGCGTTTGAGCGCTTCGACGGCTTGGTTCCGGGTAACGGTTTCCCCCTTGGTAACGGACTCGAGGCACGTGACGGTGCACATGGCAAATCTCCTTCGTGTGTGTTTCGGTTTTTGGAATCGGCCCATTCCGGAATACGGAAAAGGATTTTCGGAAAATACGTACCGGAACCTTTTTGTCAAACGGTTTTTCGGCCTTTCGCGAAAATTTCCAGAAAGATTTTCGTCACCTTTTCGAAGGGCGCGCGTCTGAATGTCCGGAGAGCCCGGAATCGGACCTTCGTATGCCTTCGGGAGAAGGGCGGCAGCGTCCCTTTCCTTCCAAGGGTTTGACTCCGGGCGAATCCCTCCTATCATTCCCCCGTATCCCCTATCCCCCCTTCCTATGAAACGCGCCCTTTTCGGAGGCATCGGCCTCCTCGTGGGTCTCGCGGCCACCGTGCCGGCGTACGCCCTCGTCGTCGGAGGCGTCGACCTCGGCACGTGCGAACGGTACTACGACGGATGCAATACCTGTTCCGTCGGATCCGACGGCGCCGCCGCGTGTACCATGATGGCATGCGTCCAATCCGGAACGCCCAAATGCCTGGATTCCGAAGACGATACGTCGCTCGAAGACCTCGAAGACCCTGCCGAAACCGGCACCGGCACGGCCACTGCGAACGACGTTTCGGCTCCGGATTTCTCGCTCAAAACGTTCTCGAGCTGCTCCGACATGGAAGACACGCTCTCGGGCTTCATCGAGCGGTACTACCGCAAAAATCCTTCGCCGTACCCGATCCTGTATCGCGGCGGCGTCATGATGGAAGACGCCGTGACCAGCGACGCGGCCATCGAAAAATCGGCGGTCGCCCCCACGGCCGGAGCCCCCGCCGGCATGGGCGGCGATAGCGACGACGGTGCTGCCGACTATTCCGAAACCAACGTGCAAATCGCCGGGGTCGACGAATCGGAAATCGTCAAAACCGACGGAAAATACGCCTACTACTACAACTCGAAGGATCGGAAAATCTATATCGCCGACGTTCGGAATCCGGAGAACGTTTCGATCGTTCGGAAGATCAAGGTTCCCGATTCGTACTACAACCCCGAAATCTACGTGGGATCGGGCAAGCTCGTCCTCTTCTCGGGAAAATATTCCGACGTCGCGTCGCCCCACTTCTACTGGTACGACCGCGCTCAGAAATCGGTAGTCGTCGTGTACGACATTGCCGTTCCTTCGGCACCGAAGATCGAACGCTACTACCAAATCGACGGATCGGTCTCGAAGACCCGGCGCGTCGGAAAGTACCTCTACCTCCTCTCGACCGCCCACTTCTCGTTCCCGTACGACCGGTACTACCTCGGCGCCAAGCCGATGCGGGCGGAAAAACTCGAACTCGATTCCGCGAAGATCGACCGGGACTTCTCGGTAGGCAAGGTCGTTCCGAAGAAGGTGGAACTCTCGAAGGTCTCCCACCGGGAAGCCAACTTCCGACAGAACGGAAAGCTCTACGACTACCGTCTCGAATCCGGAAACGCCGGTTCGTGCGAATCGGTCGAATACGTGCTTCCGAGCGACGAGACCATGGAAAAGTACTCGTTTACCCCCTCGCTCACGACCCTCTCGGTCATCAATCTCGAGAACGCGTCCGAGCGCGTGAAAACGCAGGTGTTCTTCGGGGACGTCGCCGAAATCATGATGACCCCCTCGTCGCTCTACCTCACGTCGCAGATCTACAGCGATTCCCCGTGGAAGTGCCCGCCCTTCGCCCGCTGCATCCTCCCGTTCTGGGGCGCCGGCAACCAAACGGTCGCCCATAGGCTCTCCTTAAGCGGAACCTCCGTCAAATACGTCGCGACCGGCGTCATTCCGGGAACCCCGCTGAACCAGTACTCGATGGACGAAGACGCCTCCGGCAATTTCCGGATCGTCACGAGCGAAACCGGCGAAAAAACGTCGACCCGCGTATCCGTGCTCGACGCCTCGATGAAATCGCTTTGAACCGTGAAGAACGTCGCCCCGGGCGAAACCTTCCGGTCGTCGCGGTTCATCGGCGACAAGCTCTACCTCGTCACGTTCGAACAGACCGACCCGCTCTTCGTCATCGATCTCGCCGACCCGAAGAATCCGAAAATCGAGGGCGAACTCGTCATGCCGGGCTACTCGCTCTACCTCCACCCGTACGAACCCGGAAAGCTCATCGGGCTCGGCTACGATACCTTCACGAACAAGTGGGGCGGCGTACAGAACGGCGGCATCAAGGTCGACCTCTACGACGTTTCCGACGTAAAGAATCCGAAAAAACTTTCGAGCCTCGTGCTCGGCGGCGCCGGATCTTCGAGCGAAGCGCTCTACAATCCCCGCCTCTTCACCTGGTACGCCAAGAAGAACCTCCTCTTCCTGCCGGTTACGATCATGGAAAAATCGACCGATCCGACCGAACCGTACCGGTATCCGGACGCGTTCCAGGGAACCGTCGCCCTCAAGATCACGCCCGCGGGAATCTCCGAAGAAATGCGGATCAGCCACATCGAAAAGGGCGACATCGCCGCCGAACGACAGAAAGAGTGCGCCACCTACGCGAAACCGGAAACGCCGGTCTGCAAGAAGCTCGTCACCGGAGGCGAATACTGCCCGCCGACCTCGACCTACGTTCCGAGCTACTGCTACGCCGACGCGACCGACGGGGAATACTTCGCTTCCCGTCTCTGGAACTACAACGATTCGTTCGTACTCCGGAATCTCTACCTGGACGACGTGCTCTACACGCTCTCCAACGTCAAAATGATCGGAAGTTCCATCTCCAAGGGTTACGCGCCGACGAGCGAAACGCTTTGGAAGTAGGTCGTCCGCGTTTCCCCGAGACCGAATACGAAGGCTAGACGTTCAAAACCCCTCCGCAAGCGGAGGGGTTTTGAACTACTTTTTTTCAGTCTTGGAAGCGCCGGGGCTCTTTCGAACGGCGGTTTTCGCGCCCGGACTCTTCGCCGGGGTTTTTTCCGCCTTCGAAGCGGCCGGCCTCCTTGCGGCCGGAACCTTCGCGCCGTTTCCGCCGGAAGCCTTTCCCGACGAGGCGTTCGCTTCGGCCGCTTTCGGAACGCGTTGGCGCTTCGGAGTCGCGGCGGGGGCGTTCGGGGCGTCGGCGGACGACGCTCCTTCGGGAGCGACGAACCGCGCATGGGCGGAAAGGAGGACCATGAGGAACGCGCCCTCGAGAAGGAGGAACGAGACGACGTTGAACGCCGTTTCGTACGCGGCGCCGTTCGGGTCGAATTCCGAGAGGTCGAGATACGGCGCGACGGTCCGGAAGAATTCCCGATCGATGCCGGTTTTTACGCCTTCGTGGGACGCGAAGACGTCAACGACGTCGCGAAGGTCGCCCGGTTCGAGGTAGTCGGAAAGCCGCTCCTTCAGGAACGCGGCATCGTCGGCATACGCGCCGCCGGCTTCCGAACGGGCCAAGACCGCGGATTCGTAAACGCGGGACTCCTTCCACGACGATTCGACGCCGGAGAGCAAACCGGTGACGAAGGCGAGGACGAAGGCGAAGGGGAGGAGGCGAAAGGCGACCTTCCAAAATTTCGACTTCGTAGCGGCGACGCTCTTCGATACGTATTCCCGAGCCGGAACGCCCGGGCGGTCGTCGGAAAGGAGGAAAAATCCGGAAAAACCGGTGCGGAAGGCGACGAAGAGGGTCGCCGCTCCGGAAGTTCCGAGAACGAACGCGACGAGCGCGCCGACGACGTCGTTCGCTCCGGCGCTTTCGGCGTATCCCGAATACGCGACGAAGAGGACGAGGCCGAGGAAGGCGACAAGGCCGACGACGGCGGGAATTCCGACGAAGAGCGAGGTCCACGCGGCGACGGCGAGGAATTTTCCGATCCGTCGGCGATCGAAATACCCGATGGAACGGATGGGGAGCTCGCCCCCCCCGAGGTACGACCGGTACGAATTCGCGAGAAGGTAGTACCCGTACGCGAAGAAGAACGAATATACGGTGACGATGCCGATGAGGAAGAGGGTCGCGAGGGTCAGCGGCCAGAAATTCTCGAGCGCGGCGACTTGGAAAACCCCCAGGGAATCGGCCGTTCCGGAAAGAACCGAACGGGTCGCCTCGCCCGACGGGTACGACCGGACGTACCAGACGACGGCCAAAATGGCGAGGCCGAACGGAAGCGAAGCGAGGGTTCCGGTCGCGAGGACGGAAAGGAAGATGGCCGCCTTCGAAACGTTCCAATGGACGAAGTGGCGATAGGGAAGGAAGAAATCCCGGGACATGCCCCGGAGATCGGCAGCGTATGCGGAAAGGGCGGCGCGCACGGACGGTGGAAAAACGGATATTGCCCGCGAACTATACGGGTTTCGTCCGCGAGGGCAAGGAAAAGCGGCGGGCGTTATCGGGAAGACGCGACCGTCGCTGCGGGGGCGGAATCGTCGGAATTCCCTATCACGAGCAGGCTTCCCGAGAACGGATGGAATCGGGCGTCCGCCCCGAGGAGTCCAGCGGCCGCGCGACCGATAGCGGTTCGGGTTTTCGATTGGATAACCGGGGCGTACCCGGCGTCGAACGCTCCGGAAAACTCGAAAAACCGGTTGACGGTCTTCGGAATTCTCAGACACCCTTGCGAAGCGCGTTCGCCGAATTTCGATTCGAGAACCGGGTCGGTCGAATGGATCATGAACCGGATGGTCATGTCCGAACCGTCCCATGCCCGCTTAGTCTTCATCGGTCCGACGTCGTACACCCGGTTCCCGCGCTCTCCGAATCCGCGGATGCCCTTCGAGTTCTTCGTACCTTCGGCACGGTATCCGATCACTCCGGTCGCGTTCGGATCGGTCGTAAAAACGCCCGTTCCGGTGGCGAACTTGGTTTCGGTGGGAGGATTTCGGGGCTTCGGATCGGGGTATCCGGTAGAGACTCGGCTCGCCCCTATGAGAACGTAGCGTTCGGCGGGACGGGATGGATCGTGGAACCAAACGGACAAAATCTGCCCGTTCTTTCCGACGTCGACGTACGAGACGATCTGGGGGCGCGATAGGTCGCACGTTCGCGAAACGCACTCCGACCGGAGGCGGCGATCCAAATCGAGCCGATGGGATTCCGCGGTTTCGGCATCCAACGAAACGGCGGCGGGGTCGCTCCCCGCAAGCTCGTCGAACAATCTCCGAAGCTCGAGGGAATGGCAGGCATTCCGAAGCTCCGGAACGGAACACGTTCGTTCGAACCGTTCCACCGTACGGTTGCGCGCGTCCAAAATCGTTCGTACCGGGTCCATCGCGGAAACCTGGGGAGAAGAAACCGCTAGAAACGAGGCGAGGGTCGCGACGGGGAGCGTGGGGAATTTTTGATCCATTGGAAAATCGACGTTCGGTCAACTCCCGAGATGGTACGCTCCCCCGAAAAAAAGCAAGCGGATTTTCGCACCCCTATCGCCCGGACGTTCCGAACGAAGTGCGCTCCAAGCGGTTCGCGACGGCTTCGAATACGGACGCGGCGACGGCCAGAACGTTCGGAAACCGGTATCCCCACCGGGAAATGTACGACGCCATCGCCCTTTTATAGTCGCCGCGCGCCAAGCTTCCATGACGCGGGGTGACGACGGGGCAGGGCGGGCGGTTTTCCGAAAAATCGGGCGTACGGGGTTTTTCGGTGAGAAAATCATGGAGCCGGGCGAGCTCTTCCGTACCGATACATTGGAACGAATGCGGAGAGACCGGGGCGTTCCGGTGTGAACACCCATCCAAGATATCCATGATTTGCCGAACGAGCGTTTCGCGACGACAAAGCGCGGGGGCCGGGTTCGCGGGCTTGGGAAGCCCGCTTCGGACGACGGTTTCCATAGGCGTTTCGAATGAAAGAATACCTGCGATTGGGAATCGTACTCCGAAAAGTGAAAGATTTCTGAAAAACGGCGGGATTGAACGCTGACAATCCCGCCGTTTATGTGCTGGTATTTTAGGCCCCCGCCCAAAAACCTACTTCTTCGGAGGATCCATGTTTTCCCGAAGCGAGGATCGAAGCCGTTGGAGCGTTCCGTCGATGGTTTGGATGATTTCGAAACTGGCCTGACGGTCTCATTGGTCGATGGCCAAATGAAGCCTTTCCACTTCCACCTTGATTCGGTGCAACTGGTGGTTCCAATAGTGATGGGCGTTCTCGTTTTTAGGGTTCACGGCGGAAGGGGTGACGGACGGATTTTTTTGGGGAGTCGGCATTATGCCGGAACCCCCGTCTTCCAGAGTTTCCGGAACTCGAAGTTCAGCACGTGCATGGCCGCGGATCCCATTTCGTGAATCCGGGTTTCCAAAGTTTCGGGGTCGTCGACCGATTCGAGCCGATCGATTGTGGAAAGAGCGTCCGCGGGGTCGTCGGATACCCGAAGAATCGGCATGTCCGGATATTTCCGGGCAATGGAACGGAAGTACCCGAGAACCGCCTCGCTCACCGAGTTCTTTTCCGGACCCGAGACGTTCCGAAAAAACTCCCGGGCCCGCGGGAAACCTTCGTGGAATTCCTTTCGCACGATGGAAAAATGGTTGGTATCGAACCGGCTGTTCCCGAGCGGGTCGATTACGATGAACGGAAACATGGGAGCGAGTTCCGGAAAAAACACGTTCGGCGTCACGTTGCTTTCCCAGTACGATCAAAGTACGTCGACATACCGGTCGTAGGCGTCGAAATTTTCGAACGGCGCGTCCGGTGTCCGGACGAACGAAACCTTTTCCGAATTCCCGTTCCCGAGGGAATCCGACGCGATGTCGACGAGGTAATCCCCGTACTGTACCGCGTTCTGAAAGGACCGGCCTCAAAGAATGCCGTACACCGTTTTATGGACCATGCCTTCCGGAAGAAGTTCCGAGGAGGACCGGAGGACTCGATCGACCCGATGGAATACGTGCCCCATGATGACGTCGCAGCATCCGAGAGGATATTGCCCGGAACGGAGTTCTTCCCGGGCTCCCAGTTCGCCCCGGGAGCTCCGCATTCGAAAATCGCGGTCGCAATCCTCGCGGACCACGCGGTACAACGTTTTTACGGCATGGAAACGTTCGCGAGCGCGCTCCGTCAGTTCGGTTTGGAGCGGGCTGCCTACGACGAGGTCGGAATCCGGAACGAGCCGGTCGATCGGATGGTTCATTCGATGGTGGGTTCGAATGAAACCGTAACTACATTTATTATTTTGTCAAATCTTCGGGAAATGCGGAAGCCGGGATCGAAAACTTTTATTATACCATAAAACCAGGAATTGACATTTCCCGCCTTTTCCTACAATCCTCCGAAGTTACCACCACCTCGAGCACGCTATGCACGCACCCGAATCCCCCGTCGTAGACCGATCGAGCGCGCCCACGCGGTACCAATCGGTCTACGGGGAAATCGTCGAACTGAAAGATCTGAGCGGTTTCGTCCAGGAAACGCCGTCGGCTTCGGCCCCCGACGTGGACGTCGTATCCGCCGCGAAGTTGTTCGGACATGACGAGGTCGTTCTCGGAATCGGCCGGCCGAACGTGTTCCTTCTCATTCCGGACGGAAACGGCCGCCACGTGCGGTACGCCGCGAAATCGTGCTGGCGGGGGGAATCCCGCCTCGAACGCACCATGGGTATCGTGCAATCGGGGGTTTTCGTCATACTCCGCGGACTCACGCCGGAACAGGTGGAAAACGTCCTGGAATCAGCCAAACGGCACGAAGGGGAGCGTGGGCCGACCTGCGTAAACGCGAACATGCGGGTATTGGGAGATGCCGGAATCACCGCCGGAAACGGAATGCCGCTCGATCGCCTGTACCTCCCGGTTTCGGCGTTCCGAACCATTCAGAAATACGGGCTTCGCGTAAACGAAACCCTCCTGGGAACGGAGAACGTCAAAACGACCGAACGGTATCTCGAACACCAAGCGTTCCGAACGAACTTGGCGGTTCTGCTGACGCCCTTCCGTCATGTGAAACGGTTCTTCCAGGGGCTCTCGAAAAAGAAGGCGGGCACCGACGGAAAGAGGCCCGCGAAGGCGAAAAGGACGGTTTCGGAATCCTCCATCGAACCGGGACCGAAAGATTTGACCCTCCGGATTTCCAATCCTTCGTGGATGGCCGTTCCGCTTCGGCTCGCCTGGGGCGCCCATACGGTATTCACGCTCGAGCAGAACCGGGCGGACATCGACGCCTACCTCCCGGAACGGCTTCGCGCTTTTCCGCAGGAAAACCCTTCGGCGTTCACCCGGTTGAAGAAAACGGTCCTTTTCAACCGACTCGTCGTCTCGGGCGTAAACGCGCTCTTACAAAGCCGGACGTCCGTTTTCCCCGGAAAAACCGAGTCCGATATCCGGAACATGTTCGAAACCCACGACGGCGAGACTCCGAACAGATACAACGTCGTCGCCTCCAAATCGGGCCTCATGGCCGCGAAAATCCACGCAGGAAACCGCATTGCCGATTGGATTCTCTCGAAACACGTACTCATTTCCAACTACCACCACGACGTCCGGTTCGCCGGGGAAGTCTGGAAGGATGCGGAAGGAACCATCTGGGTCAACAACAATTCCGGAACGTACCGCCCGGACGCCGCCCAGCTCGAAGCCTTCGCGAACTATCTTCGGGAGGTATTCCCGAACGTCCGCGTACGGACGGAGGGGGCGTAGGGTGTCGGAATCGGTTGTCACCCTGGATTCCCTACCCCCGAACCACGATATTCAAGAGCTTGTTCGGAATGAAGATTTCGCGCACGAGCGTCTGGCCCTCGAGCCACTTGGCAATGTCCGGGGTGTTGCGCGCCAGGCTCGAAACTTCTTCCTGCGCCACGCCGTTCAAAACCGTAAGGGTGCCGCGGAGTTTGCCGTTGACCTGTACCGCGATCGTCACCTCGTCGTCGGCGAGCATGAACTCGTCGTACTCCGGCCATTTGGCGAAGTAGACCGATTCGGCATGTCCGAGCGATGCGGAGAGCTCTTCGGCCAAGTGCGGGGCGAATGGGTGGAGGAGGACGGCAACCTTCTCCCTCCATTCGGCGCGGAACTCGGCATCCTTCGGAACGCCTTCGTTCAAAAGGATGTTGATGGCGGTGATGGCCGTATTGAATTTGAAAGCCGGAATGTCTTCGCCCACCTTCTTTACGGTCTTGTGGAGGAGCTTCATGGCCTTCAGGTCGTCCGCCGCGGGTTTCGCGTCGTCGCCGAACGCGTTCCACGCCTTTTCGAGGAACCGGCGCGAACCGATGATGGCGTCGGTGTTCCAAGGAGCCGGATCGCGGAAATCGGACATGCTCATTTCGTAGACGCGGAAGGTGTCGGTTCCGTATTCGGCACACACGCCGTCGGGATTCACGACGTTCCCCTTCGATTTGCTCATTTTATTGCCGTCGGCCCCGAGAATGAGTCCCGGGCTCGCGAGCCGTGCGAACGGCTCGTCGTACCCGACGACGCCCAGATCGAAGAGGAACTTGTGCCAAAACCGGGCGTAGAGCAGGTGGAGCACCGCATGTTCGGCCCCGCCGACGTACTGGTCGACCGAACCCCAGTAATCGGCCGCTTCGCGGGAAACGGGCGCGTCGGGATTCTTCGGATCCATGTACCGGAGATAGTACCAGCACGAACCGCCCCACTGCGGCATGGTGTTGGTTTCGCGTTTGCCGGAAAGGTTGTCCGCGAGTTTCACGTTCACGAACGAATCCACCGTCGCGAGGGGCGATTGCCCGTCGCCGGCCGGTTCGTACTTCTTGACTTCCGGAAGTTCGAGCGGGAGCCGGTAGTCGCAGACGATTTTGGAATTGAGGCCGTCGTAGATCTTCGAAAAGACCTTGCCGCCAATGACGAGTTCGCGGACTTTTCCGGAGCACTTGCACGAACATCCGGCTACGGCCTCGTTCCCGATCGGATCGCGGCGGAGGATGTAGGCGAGATTCGCTTCGGTCGCCTCCGAGAGCGACGCGACGTGCGGAAGCTTTTTCAAATCTTCGTGCGCCAAATGCACGAGCGGAATGGGTTCGCCCCAGTACCGCTGACGGGAAAAGAGCCAGTCGCGGAGCTTGTAGTTGACCTTGGTTTTTCAGAAACCTTCGTCTTCGGCCTTTTTCGCGAAAGCCTTCCGAACCTCGGAAGACGGGATTCCGCCCGCGTCGAGCACGAGACCGTCGTCGGCGTATTCCGGCTTCCATGCGGCATCCGAAAACTCTTCGCCCACGTCGACGCTCTGCCTGATGGGCAACCCCATCTTTTTCGCGAATTCGAAGTCGCGTTCGTCGTGCGCGGGAACGGCCATGACCGCTCCGGTTCCGTACGAACCGAGCACGTAATCGCCAATGTACACCGGGATTTCTTCGCCACCAAAGGGATTGACGACCTTCGACCCGGAGAATACGCCGGTTTTTTCCTTGGACTCGGTCCGCTCGACGTCGGATTTCGACTTCGAAGCGGCGATATATGCCTCGCACGCCGCGCGTTCGCTCTCGGAAATCCATTCGGACACGTCCTTATGGTCGGCCGCGATGACGGCGTACGTCATGCCGTAGACGGTGTCGATACGGGTCGTGTAGACCGAAAGCGATTTCGACGGGTCGCCCACCTTCTTCATCGAAAACTCCACGCCCTCGCTCCGTCCGATCCAATTGCGCTGCATCTCCTTGATGCCTTCGGGCCATTCGAGCTTGTCGACGTCTTTCAAAAGGCGGTCGGCATAGGCCGTGATTTTCAGCACCCATTGGCGGATCGGCCGGCGTTCGACGAGGGTTCCGCAACGGTCGCAAGTATTGTCGGCGTTCACTTCCTCGTTCGCGAGGCCGGTTTTGCACGACGGACAATAGTTGATGGGCAGATCCTGTTCGTAGGCGAGGCCGGCTTCGAAGAGTTTCAGGAATATCCACTGCGTCCACCGGTAGTACTGCGGATCGGTGGTATCGATTTCGCGATCCCAGTCGTACGAAAATCCGAGCGATTGAAGCTGGCGCCGGTAGTTTGCAATATTCTCCGCCGTCGTTTCGGCCGGGTGCGTCCCGGTTTTGATCGCGTAATTTTCGGCCGGAAGCCCGAACGCGTCCCATCCCATCGGGTGCAACACGTTGTATCCGTTCGCATGGAGGTAACGCGAAAGGACGTCGGTCGCGATATACCCCTTGGGATGCCCGACGTGGAGGCCGGCCCCCGAAGGATACGGGAACATGTCGAGCACGTAGGCCTTCTTGGGCGCGGAGCCGGAAAACGGCGGGTTCGCCGCGGCGAAGGTCTTTTCGGCCAGCCAGCGGGCCTGCCATTTTTTCTCGATTTCGGACGGGGAATACGGGGAGCGCATGGAAACGGACGGTAAAAAAACGCGGAGATGCGGGGATTGTAGGGAAAAACGCGCGTTTTTCAAAGCGCGCGGAGGTTTTAAGAATCCTTTTCGAATCCGAAACGCCCGACGCTACCCGGATTCCCATCTTAGCCAAGGGCGGATTTCACGAAAAAGACGGCCCGAGGGCCGTCTGGGGATTCGTTTTCGGCGACCGCGACCGCCTAATCGGCGTACAGCGTGTTCAATTTGACGGAGAGCCCTTCGCAACTCGGACACGTCGCGCCCTGGCTTCCGAGCGGATTGCCGGGGCGGTCCTTTACGCAACAGGCACACGCCCATTTTTCACAGACGTTGCACCGGTACATCGCCAATTCGACGTCTTCGGAAGGGGCGTTTCCACAATTCGGACAGGAATTTCCGTGAAATGAAGCCATGGCAGTACTCCTTTCGTATTTGTATTGGAACGATAATACGCAAAACGTCCGAAATGGCAACCCCCGAGCCTCTCGGAACGCCGACGGCGCGGCGGGAACGAACGGGCTCCTATTTCCCGTGATGCTCGCGGACCCGGACGTGGAGCTCGCGGAGCTGCGCTTCGTCGACTTCCGAGGGCGCGTTCATCATCACGTCTTCGGCACGGCCCGATTTCGGAAAGGCGTACACTTCGCGGATGTTCGGTTCTTCGCAGAGAATCATCATGAGACGGTCGAACCCGAAGGCGAACCCTCCGTGCGGGGGAACGCCGAACTGGAACGCTTCGTACATGGCGCCGAACTTCGCCTTCACCTCGGCTTCGCCCTTTCCGACGATTTCGAACGCCTTCACGAGGGCCTTCACGTCGTGGTTGCGGATGGAACCGGAGAGGATTTCGTACCCGTTGCACGCGAGGTCGTACTGCATGCCGTGGATGCTGATCGGATCGACGCTTCCGTCGAACGCCTTCGCGCCGCCGTGCGGCATGGAGAAGGGGTTGTGCTCGAAGTCGACCGAACCGTCGTCCTTGCGCTCGTACATGGGGAAGTCGGTCACCCACGTAAAGCAGAGCTCGTCCTTGTCGGCGAGGGAATACTTGTCGCGGAGCGCGAGGCGGACTTTTCCGAGCACCTTGTTCACGAGCTTGCGATCGCCGGCTCCGAAGAAGACCATGTCGCCGGATTTCGGCTGGAACCGGGCTTCGAGCGCGGCGAGTTCGCCCCCCGTGAAGAACTTCAGAATGGGCGACCGCGGACCGGCGTCTTCGTAGATGATGTACGCGAGCCCCTTGGCGCCTTCGGCCTGCGCGACCGCGGTGAGTTCGTCGATTTCCGAGCGGCTCATGGGAGCGGCGCCCGCTTCCAAATTCGGGCGGGTGAATTTCATCGCCTTCACGACCCCGCCTTCGGCGACGGCTCCGGCGAAAACCGAGAATCCCGAATTCCGGAAATCTTCGGTGAAAGTTTCGAAGTTCAAACCGAAGCGGAGATCCGGTTTGTCCGAACCGTACGTATCGAGCGCTTCGGTGTGGGTCATGCGGAAAAACTTGCCGCCGTCGAGCTTTACGCGCTTTTCGGGAGCCATTTCGGCGACGAGTTCCCGCGCGAAACGTTCGGCAACCGCTTGGACGTCGCGTTCCTCTACGAAGCTCATTTCGCAGTCGATCTGGTAGAATTCGCAGGAATGCCGGTCGGCACGCGGATCCTCGTCGCGGAAGCACGGCGCGATTTGGAAGTACTTATCCACCCCGCCCACCATGAGAAGCTGCTTGTACTGTTGCGGAGCCTGCGGCAGGGCGTAGAATTTCCCGTGGTGGAGACGCGACGGAATGAGGTAGTCGCGGGCGCCTTCGGGCGACGAAACCGTGAAGACGGGGGTCTGGACTTCCAAAAACCCCTCCTTCGTGAACCAGTTGCGGGTGAAATGGTTCATTTTCGCGCGGAACTCAACGTTCCCGAGCGTCTTTCGACGCCGCAAGTCGAGGTACCGGTGCTTGTAGCGGACTTCTTCGTTCGCTTCGCTGTGGTCGTCCACCACGAACGGCGGAGTCTTCGATTCGGCGAGGATTTCGGCCTCGGAAATGACGACTTCGATCGCGCCGGTCGCGAGGTTCGGATTTTCCTGCCCGTCGGGGCGGCGGCGGACTTTCCCGCGGAGTTTTACGACGTATTCGCTGCGGAACGTATCGGCGATCTTCCAAGCGGCCTCGGAATCGGCCGGATCGAAAACGGTCTGGGTGAATCCGTAGCGGTCGCGGAGGTCGATGAAGATGATGCCTCCGTGGTCGCGGCGGTTCGCGACCCATCCGGAGAGGGTGACTTCATGGCCTACGTGCGCGGCGGAGAGTTCTCCGCAGGTATGGGTTCGGTGCATGGGAAGGTGGAGAAAAAGGAAAACAAAAAAACACGCGACGGATCGCATGCTTCGGTTCCGCGCGAGTCGCGGAAAGGTGCCACCGAGGCTTCGGGCTTCACGGTTGCGGCGGGGCCGCAAGGCGGATGCCCTTCTTGATTTCGTCCGGTAACGGGGACTTCCGGAGGGGTCTACTGGGGCGGTGGCCCGTTCTTCCCTCGGCTCGCGGGTGTTGGCCGCTCGAACGCCTTTCTGCGGAAGATACTACGGATATTTCCGGAAGAAGCAAGAATTTGGGGGCGCTCAAAAGTTCTAAAGTAAATAGCTGCGGCTACGGGCTGAAGCCCGGGGCTTTAGTTCCGTGGGCTACAGTTCGGTTTCCCCTCACAGGACGCCCTCTTCTCATTGGGTTTCGACGTACCGCTTAACTGTGTCGTGGCTGATTTCGCCCACCGTGGCGCAGAAGTACCCTACCGCCCAGAGGACGTGGGTTTTCCAGTGGAACTGCCGGAGGTGTCCGGGGAATTCCTCCCAGATGACCTTGGAAGTCCGTCATTTGAGCCTTTGGACGACGGAGGGGGCCGGATGGCTCAAAGGGGTGCTGACGTACGGGTGGACGTGGTCCTCTTCCATTCAGAACGCGAGGATCCCCACGTACATTTCCTTGCAGACTCGTTCCACGAGCGTGCGGAGCCTCGCTTGGACCGGTTCGTCGAGGACCTGCCGGCGGCACTTCGTGATCCATACGAGGTGGTACCTGCAATCGAAGGTGGTATGGGAAACCTTCCGGTATTTCATGCTGATTCGGACTATATTTCACATACAATCCTTGACAGCATAGTTACAGTTGGGATGAAGCCAAACGGGGTTTGAACCCAAAATCTCAGGAGGCCAAAAGCTTCGGCTGGCTACTGGAGCTTTTTTCCGGCTGCGCCTTGATTACCTGAAGGTAGGGGTTTTGGACCCATAAGGTGGAAATGAAAACGGACTCCCGGTACGGGTTTGTGCGATATGCCGCATTCGCTCAAACGAGATGCCCCAACCAAGCGGTCTTATGGGCAAGTCAGCGTTCTTTGAAACCGTTTTTGTCCGGAAAATGGGAAGCGTTGGGGCATTGCGAAAACAGATTTTCCCATCCGGCCCATGGCATCAGTGGGAAACAGAGCAAATGGGCGCCCTATTCGGAATGCCCCCCTCCACTCGGGATGGTCATTTCATCAAAGAATGCTTTTCGGCGGTCGTTTATCGCCCGGGAACGGAAATTGTCATGCAACTTCCTGATTGTCGATTTCGGAACCCCGGATGCCGCAGCGGAACGTACAATCGAGGCTATTTCGCGAAGGGAGGATTTTTGAAAGTCGACCACCATGTCCTCGAGTCCGAGGAAACGAAACGTTTCTGATACCCCCATTTGCACATGAACGATTGCCGGAGTGCCCGTTGCGATAGCTTCCGCCGCTACGTTTCCATATGTTTCAAAAACCGAAGGGCACAGGAGGACGTCGACCCTATCCGTAAAAAAATCCCGCAGAGCTTCATGTCAAAGGTGCGGATACATTGTCAAATCCCGTCCTTCTCCAATTTCCGAGGCAGCAACCTTTTCCTTATCGGTAATCAATAAGAATTCGTATTCTCCGGGATGTTCCTTTCGAACGTGTCCGATGAAGTCCGTTACGAATTGCCGATTCTTCACCGAGCACCACCGCATAACGAATGCGACTCTAATGGGAAATATTCAGGGCTTCTTCGGACGAAAATGGAAGAAATACGACGGTACGGAATTCGGAATGAAAACGGTCCGGTATTTTTCAATGGAAACCCCAAGCGTTTCTTCCAGTTTCGCACAGAGGACCCTAGAAGGAAACACGTATCCGAATTCAGTGCGGAAAAAAGATTTCTCAAATTCGAAAAGTATGGGGCGGGTGTCGCCTTTTGCCGATTCTTCAATAGTGATCGAACCGTGATAATACACGATTGTCGGAATGCCCATACCTTCCGATGCGCGCATGATCGACCACGGAACAATTCCGGTTCCGTTCAATACGAGAAGGTTTGGGGCGTGTTGGCACAGCATTTCCCGAAATGTCCCAATAAGATCCTTGAAGTCGGCTTCTATCTCATCAAGGGAATGGTACGTGTCCAAATTTTTTACGAATTTTCCCCGGTCGTAAAACCCCTCGATTGATGTGTGTCCAGGCATTAAAAGGGTCTGGAATTTTCCATTGACTCTCGGCTTTTCGACGTTCACCGTTACGAATTCCGCTCCACCGAAGGAAGTCTTGCGGTCGAGAATCATATTTTTTACGACCCTGGGGATACCGCCAACGACATAGCTTTGGGTATTGAGAAAAATCTTCATAAATAAGTCGAACAAGTCATTAAAAACGCGATTCCCCAAGAAAAGGAAATCGCGATGGAAGGCTATCGATCCAACTTCGGACGAAGTACGTCGAGGCGACGTAATGTTGCGGACGGCTACGTTGAATACTGACGCGCTGAAGGCTAATTCCCCTGCCCCACACCGTTAAGAATTAACGGAACTTGGGACACTGGCGGTTGCCGGATGTTTCTTGTGGGGCAAACCACTTTTTGGGCTCGCGAATTATAAGGGGCTTCTTGCGGAAATCAACCTTTCGTCCAAAAAGTTCTAAAAGCTGGATTCAATCCGCAAGTGCAATTTTTAGGAAAGCGTAGATAGGCATTCGTCGAAGACTTCGTTGGCGGTTTTGTAACCGAAGATTTTCCGCGGCAGGTCGTTGACGGCGTCGACCGCCGCCCGCAATTGGGCGTCCGTGACCTTGTCGAAGTCCGTCCCCTTGGGAAAAAACCTCCGGGACATGCCGTTGGAATGTTCGTTCGTCCCCCGCTCCCACGAATGGTACGGGCGGGCGAAATATACGGGAACGCCGCCGAGCGCTTCCGAAAGTTCCCGGTGCCGGGCGCGCTCGCCTCCGTTGTCGCGCGTGACGCTCTTCATCGCGGCGTTCCGGGATTTCGGGAAGACCGTGGAATTCCGGGAGATTTCGCGGGAGACGGTTCCCGGGTCCCTGCCGAGGGCCTCGGCTATCGCGTTCTGTTTGTGCCCGTCGGAGAGCATCCGGAAGATTTCCTTTCGCTCTTCTCCGGAGAGGTGCGTATGCTGCTTCATGGAAACGGTGGGTTAGGGTGGTTAAGCGAACCCAGTCTTCCGATTCTATTTCCCCGGCGTGTTTTCAGAAGCGTTGCGTTTTAGGCGGGAATCCGCCCACCAACGTTTGGCATTTAAGCCTTTATATTTGAAAAACTCTTTCAAACCCCCACCATACTACCCATTCCCCACGACATCCGTCGCCCACCCCTTAACCTCCAAATTCGGTACCTTGCGACCATGAAAAGACGAATCCGTAACTGGATTCGTCTTTTTGGTTTCAAATTTATATCTCTCTAAACCGCTTCCCCTCGCGGAAAACCCGGAGGAGGCACAAAAGTTTCACGGTCTTGGATGAATGGTGGATCATCCAAGGGCGCGAAAGTTTTGTACCCGCCATTTCCCCTTTCCCGAAACCATTAACGAAAAACCGGGGGCTATCACCCCCGGGAATGCTCAGTCCTTACGGACCCCCTTATTCGCCAACCGTTCGATGGTCCGCAGGAATCGAAGGTGGAAACGTCTGTCCATATCTTCGATAAAGCCCCCGTATTCCCTTTGGATTCGATTCAGTCTCGCTGTGTCGTTGTCCCCCATAATGGTTTCGAGCATATCCTTGGCGGACTCTACGATCCTCCTTTTCAGCTCGATCGCCTTCGGAGATTTCGAAAGCTTCGGGGTATTTACGGACCAATGGTAGTTCGCCAGCTCCTTCAGACGGGATAGCAAAGGATCTTCCACGTGCTTTTCCCAAGGAAGCCCCAATCCGAGTTCTACCATGAGCAGGACGAGCCCCGGTTCTTCATTCCGGGATAGTGACAGGTTTGCGTTTATGAACCCGCGTCCATCGTCATGTTCCTCTTCCTTGAGCCTGAAAACGAGCTTCGCCGCACGGAGATGGCAATCGGATTCCCGTTCGGATTTCTGCCAGGCCTTGTAAACCAGGTATCCAACCTCCTTCGGGTCTGGATGCGATTCCAGAAAATCGAGAGCCGCGCCGATGGCTTGGGCTTTCCACCACGGTTCCGCATGGTCGATGCTTTCACAAAGCGCCTTTGCGTCTCCCGACGCCTTTGCTTGCATGAAAACCTCGTAATACGCTTCTTTTTCGAGTTCCTCCCCGACCAGCAGAAAGGCTTTCGCCCGGGATCTTGCGGAAGATCCTTCGGGGGCATGCCTGCGGATTGCTTGCAAACGGGATCCCCATTTCTTCCAGTCTTCTTCGCTCTGGGCTTTCAGGATCCGCTCTTCCGCCTCACGGTACTGGAGCCCGAAAGCCTTCCGAATGAGGAAAACGGTCCGGGGGTTCTCGATCTCTCCGCGCAAAGCGCGTTTATAGCATTCCGTCAGGACGATCGGATCGAGACTTTGGACCGCCCCTGCCGTCGCACCCTCGGAAAACAGCCGGTCGCAGGCGTCGCGGACGAGCTTCCGGACTTCGGAAGCGAGCTTCCTCTTCCCGCCGTTCTCAAGGGTTTCAAGATCGACTTCGATTCTGGTGCGCTTTCCCTCGTTGCTCCATGCCGCAACCTCGAAGAGTTCCGAGAAGTCCAAGGCTTCGCAGGCGGTCCGTACCGCATTGAGGTACGCGTTCGCGTGCAGGAGGAGGACTTCTTCGTACGACAGCGGGTAACGGGCCAGTTTGACAATCGCTTCCATGGCATTTCTCCTTCTTTGGTTGATGTTGGTTTCGAGTATTGGTTTCGTATCAATTGACAATTGCAATATATGATCTGATTTTGATTTTCAAAATCCCTTTCCGGAAACGGTGTGTAGAAAATTTACAACAGCTACTTTTTATGATTATATAAAGATTGTACGAATCCCATTCCCTATGCTTATTGCCCTCCTTAAACAGCTCGGATATTCCGAAAAGGAATCCCGAATCTACCTCGGGCTTCTCGAGCTTGGAACCTCGCCAGCAAGCACGGTTGCCCGGTTCGTTTCCGAAAACCGGGTCACGACGTACTCCGTGTTAAAGATCCTCGTAAAGAAGGGCCTCATCCTGGAATCCAAGAAAAATACGGTCCAGCTCTATACGGCGCTCGATCCGGAGATACTCCTAGAACAGGAACGCACCAGGTACGAACGGCTAAAATCGGCCATTCCGGTTTTCCTCTCCCTCATGAATCCGCACGCCCACAAGCCCAAGGTGACGATGTACGAAGGGTTGGACGGGCTCAAGAACCTTCTCCGCGAACTCATACGCGACTTTCAGACGGACCCGACCGCGGAACTTCACGGATTCCTTGGGGCGAAAAGCATGGACCCGGAATTCGAAGCCTTCCTTAAAAATTCCCTGGAAGTAGAGGGGAAAAAGCCGAAGGAGACGCCGACGAACGTCATCCTTGTGGGAAATTCCGATTACTGGTACGCGAACTACTGCCGAAAGAAATACGTCACGAAAACGATCGAGGAACTTTCTTTCCCGATGGAGCACGAGATATTCACTTACTGAAACAAAGTGGTTATCCTCATGTACCATTCCGATGAGCTTTCTTGAGTGATCATCGAAAGCCATTCGCTCGCGAACGGAATCCGAAGCATGTTCGAACTGGTTTGGAAGTACGCGCCGAGCGCGTCCGAGGTTCCGTAAATATGAAGTCCGACCCTATCATTGAATCGAACGCCATGCTTTCCGGGGCTCTTCCTCGCCGCCGAATGCGGCTTCGGACGCGGAGGTCGGACGTGCCATCCAAGACACGTCCTAAAACCGCGAGCGGTTTTCCCTCCGTTCTCGCCCCGCCACCGGTAACCCGAAAAGTCATCCAGGGGCGCGAAAGTTTTGTGCCCGCAAAGACCCTCCTACTGATGATTGTCGATCACAAGAACGTAGAGGGTTTCGCCTTCGAGTTCGCAAAGCGCCCGGAATTGCCTATTGATGCGGAAATACCAAACCCGGTCTTCCTTGGGTTCACGAATTTTCAAATCGACGTTTTGGAAATGCCCGGCGACGATGAACGTCCGTGCCTTCTTATACTGGTTTTCGAGCCCCCGTTTCACGAGATATTCCCGGGCTTCGGGCGTGATGAGCACTCGGCGGATGCGTACCATGTTAGAATTCTACGAAAGCGCTTTTCGGAAGCTTCCGGGCTTTTTCGAGCGAATCCCTCGTTTCGTCGGACAACGAATCGACCGAAACGGTTCCGAATTCCACGGGGTCCTCGTACCGGATGACCATCGCGTAGTTCCTTCCGTGCCGGGTAATGACGACGGGTTCGCTCGGGACGGTGTTCATGAGCCGGCCGAAATTGTTCTGGGCTTCGACGGAGGTGACGGTTTTCATGGCCGTTTGAAAATGTATATTGTAGCTAGTATAGGAAAAATTCGATTTTCTCAAATTTTCCTATGGCCGGCGATTTCCACGTACCGCGGAATGCCCTCATCCCAAAATACCGTCCAATGATTCGAACAGGTTCCGATCGGATTCTACGGAATGGAAATCCTCATCCCCGCCCGGCACTTCCAGTTGTTCTTTGAAAGCGTCGAACGTTTCTTTCGAACACGAGCTCAATACCATGGTGGGATCGCTTGAATCCACTCACCTTGAGTTGGTCCGGGCAAAGGCAGTCTCGTCATCGGCATGCAGCCATATTCAAATAGTTTCCGCGCCCGCTCACCGAACGGCGTCGTACGCGCCCGTTCGGAAGGCTTTCCGTAGATTCGTTCCGTCAATGACGAGATGATATCACTGCGCAACAAGTTCCTTCGCTAAGAAGTTCAAAACGGAATACGCCTCGGAGTATTCCGCGTGGGTACACTTTTCGGTTCCAAATATCGCGTGGGTAACGTTCTCGCCGGATAGGACCGTATACCCGTATTTCTCATGCAAATAGCGGGACGCGTAGGATTTTCACGTTCCCGGGAGTCACATGAGCAAGACGCAAATGGGCTCCGTCGACTTGGTTCAGAATTTTATGGCGGTCTGGGCCTTGCGGACGTTTTCCTGGTTTGGGTTCATGGGGCGGAAGGGGCGGATACGTTCTGAAATTTGAGATTTTCCGGAGACTATCGAATAAGTCCCCTTTCGTACAAATCATCGATCGTTTCCCCGTACGAAAACGCGAGGTCCAGGTTTTTCGTCTCGCCGTACCCGAACCATCCGACGTCGGCCACTTCCGATGCGAGCGGAACGACCTCGCCCGTCCATTCGCCAAGGTAGACGAACCCGATGATCCGGTGTTCCTCGGTATTCGTTTCGTAAAAACCGAATTTTTCCGTCGGTACGAAGTCCAGTCCGACTTCCTCTTTCACTTCCCTTGCGGCCGCGGCGGCAAGGGAAACATCGGTTTCTTTCAAAGTCCCGGCCGGAAAGGTCCAACAATTCGGGTAATTTTTCTTCGTTCCGACCCGCTTCGTCAGAAGGAGTTTTTCGTTTTTAATTATGGCACCCCCGCATCAAATGAGCACTTTCATATCTGAATTGACAATGAAACCGACGCCGCCAGGCTACGGATATTCGCGGTAAAATCAAACGGGCAGGAAAATTCGAGTACGGCAGTTGGCGGCTCATCCAACTTCATCAAAATTTTTTTACCTGTTGGCATTCCTACCTCATTCGGATCCGGACGGAATTCGCATGTCCGTCGAGTCCTTCTTTGCGGGCCATGACAATCGTGTCTCCGGCAATTTTCGCGAGTCCTTCGCGGCTGAGATCCTGAAACGTCACCCACTTCCCAAAACTTTCCACTCCCACGCCGGAAAACGATTTGGCGAATCAGGAAGTCGGAAGGGTATGGTTGGTCCCGCTACAGTAATCTCCGGCCGATTCGGGTGAATACGCTCCGCAAAACACGCTTCCGGCATTCAGAACGTCACGTACGCGATTTTGCCAATTGGATATCTGAAGAATCAGGTGCTCGGGGGCGTACGCATTGGAAACCGCCACCGCTTCGTCTATATCGTCAACAAGGACCGCAAAGCTTTTTTTCATGGAACTTTCGACGAATCCCATTCGTGAAAGCTTTGCCGACTGCGCACGGACCTCCGCAAGGGTTTCGCGGATCTTTTCCTGGCAATCGCTCACCAGCACCGCTTGCGAGTCCTTGCCGTGTTCGCATTGAGAAAGAAGATCCGCCGCCACGAACGCCGCATCGGCGTCCTGGTCGGCAATAACGAGCACTTCGCTCGGACCCGCCGGCATGTCGATGGCACAAAATTTGGAGATCTGGTTCTTCGCTTCGGTGACGAACGAGTTGCCCGGTCAGAAGATTTTGTCCACGGCTTTGACGCTCTCGGTTCCAAATCCCATGGCGAATACCGCTTGCGCGCCGCCAATTTTGTAGACTTCGCGGATTCCGAGCCGCTTGGCAGCGTACAGTACGGCAGGGGCGATTTTGCCTTGGCGATTCGGAGGAGTACAGAGGGCGATTTCGCGACATCCGGCAATCTTCGCGGGAATGGCAAGCATGAGTACGGTGGAAAAAAGCGGGGCCGTTCCGCCAGGAACGTAGAGTCAGACGCGTTCTATCGGGCGGAATTCACGCCAACACGAAACGCCTTCGGCGGTGTCTTCCGGAGCGGAATCGGTGGGAAATTGGCGTACGTGGAATCTTTCGATATTCGAAATCGCGTTTTCGACGGCCACTTTCACTTCGTCTTCCACAAGGATTTCCGCACGGGCAAACTCCTCTTGGGTAACGGTGAAACTTTCGAGTCGGACACCGTCGAGTTTTTCCGTCAGTTCACGCACAGCAGAGTCGCCGCGGGCACGGACGTCCTTTCCGATATTTCGGACGATGGCTTCGAGTTCTTCGTCTTCGGAGAATTCCCGCCTGAGAAGGTCTTTCAGTGTGAACCCTTCGGAAAACTCTTTGAATTCGGGATTTTCGTTCCCGATGCCGAGTACGTATTTCATGGAAATTGGGGGTAAAGTTATCTTGGCAAATCGGCAAAACGTTCGATTTGGCCGTATTTCGATTCGTTCATTCCGAGCGCGGCGGCACTTTCGGCGTCACCTGAGGAAAAGTGCCAGAATTCGCCCGGAAAAAGCCAGAATCCTTCGCTGACCATCGTTCGGGCCAACAGGAGGCGGTTTTTAATCGCTTCGAGCGAAAGGTTTTTCCAATTGAGGAACATCGAATCGCGGTCTTGGAGCGAATCGCCCGGAAAGCTCGGCACTCAGAAATCGAGTTCGCGTCCGGTGGCGGAATTCCAGATTCCCACGTCGACCGCGCCGCCGGTGGGGTGCGCGGCGATGACGGGGCTCGCTACCGACAGCGAAGCGAAGGCTTCCTGGATTTTGGGCGAATACGCGGAAAGCGCGGTTTTGGCTTCTTCCATCGCGGCGAGATATCCGTCAGTCTGGGGTCGGAGTTCGCGGTATCCGCATTTCACCGAGAGTTTGAGATTCGGATTTTCGGTACGGAGCCGCGCGTTGGCGCGAAGCATTTTTTCTTCGATTCCGCTGCGGACGAAGACCGAATTTCCGGACGTCTGGGCGGAGAGTCCCGAAGGGAGGATCTTGAATTCTTCGGGGTCGAGTTCGATGAACTTTTCCCCGCAATCCCGAACGGTAACGCTCGCGACTTCGGATTCGGTGGGGCATTTTTCGAGCGTGGCGACGAGGAATTCTTCCTCGGAACACTCCACGAACTCCTCGCGCAAAGCGAGGAGTTCGGTGTCGGAATATTCCCGGAGTACGAACGTTTGGAGGTCGTCGAGAATTTGGGGAAGGACGGTTGCGGGCATGTTTCGTGCGGATTAGAGGGCCTTCATGAGGATTACGCGATCGCGATCGTCGCCGTATTCATAGACGACTTCGAATCCGTCGCTGACGAACCATTTGAACGGCACGTCGGATTTTCGGGTCGTTCGGACGACCGAATATTTCTTTCCGAGACTTTTCGCGCCCTCCATTTTGGAACGGTAGAGCTCTCCGGCAACGCCGCGGCCGCGGCAATCGGCACGTACGCCGATTTCGGCGAAGTAGTAGACGGGGGAGCCGTCGTATTCGGGGAAACGTTCGGCGATGACGGCCCCCATGGCGGACATGCCTTCGGCATCAAGCGAAAGCTTTTCGCGGTTGAGGGTGTCGAGGTCGGACGCCCAGCCCCAAGCGAAACCTACGAGGCCGGCGCCGAGAATTTCAGCCACGCGCTCGACGTACCCTTCTTTCCTCGTCAGGGCTTCGAGTTCTTTCGAGAGTTCGGCGTTATCGTAAAATACTTCGATTTTTTTGCCGCCGCAGCTTCGGCAGGTTTCCGGTTTTCCACCGGATGTCGGATAGAGGGTTTCGCAATTTCGGCAGACGAACCCTTCGTTCCACGGCGCTTCGCCGAACACTTGTTTGTAGAGGCGGGTTTTTGCAAAAATCGGCGCGGTTTCGGAGATGGTTTGGATTTTCATAAAAGGAATGGTGATCGATTTGCTAAAAAATGGGGCCCCGTATTGCGGAAGCCCCATTCTGGAAGGTAACGATTTCGGTTTCGTTAAACGCTCCGGGGGCGATGGCCGGAGTGGTGCTTATCGGTAACGGATTTGAGCATGGAGATGGCGTCGCGGTAGCCTCCGAATTCGCTCGAGAGGAATTTGGAAACGCGGGCGATGGTCGTGGAGCTCATTCTGGTCTCGTTTTCGATGACGGAATAGGAAGCGCCTTCGGAAAGCATTTTGGCGACCTTGAAACGTCGGGAGAATTCGATGATTTCCTTTTCGGAGAGCATATCGCGAAGGAAGGCGAAAACGCGATCCGGCGAATCCGTACGGGCGAGGATTTCGCAGATCTCGAGGGAGTCCGTCTTAAGCGCCGTCGTTTCCATTTGCTTTAGCTTGATAAAGAATTTATGCCGTTACTTTATTAAAATAAAGTAGTGAGTCAAGAGATTTTTCACGCAATGTCAGATTGGGGGTTCATCCAACACTATCCAACTTTCTTTACCTCTTTCGTGCCACTGAAACCGAAATTCGGTTTTCGTATCCCAAAGCCATTTCACAAAAAACCCCCTTCTAGAACAGAAGGCGGTTTTGGTATTTTCGGGCCAAAATCCGAAAAGTTCGATTTTTTCAAAATTGGGGGGTCACCCAAGGGCGCGAAAGTTTCGTACCTACTGCCTGGCCACTTTTGCTTTCGCTTTAAATTTTCTGCCGTCCCACGATGAATACAAATTATGGTTCAAAGCATCTAAAAGTATTTCCAATCAGGATTTCTGAACAAGAATTTTCTGTACGCCATTTTCATTCATTGTTTTAATGCCCAGTATCCCCTGCTCATTTGCAAATTCTAAAAATTTCTCAACCTCAAACGTATCCAGAATTTTATTCTTAAGGATTGCGTAAACTTTTTTAGTGGCAAATGCGTTGTCTCCTAAGGCAATGATCGTTTCCTTGACATCCTCCTCTGAAAGAAAAGCGAATTTGTCCTTATTATCGATAAACACTTTCTTAAAAAGTAGCCCCGCGGTCTTCTTAAGTTCGGCAACAAAGTTGAAAATCGTGTCGTACTTATAGGAATCCAAAATATAAACCCTTCAATCATCCAATGAGACTATATCCATTGCCTTCTTTAGATTCAATATGTTCTGATCTTCCCTACTATTGAAAATGCTTCATTTATCCGTAAGGAGAAGTGACAACTTGGTATCCCAAAAAGATTGAGATACGTACATGTTTGCCTTATGAAAACTTTGGAAGAGTAGTATGTGTTTTTCAGTGGCGGTAGCATCATCGCGATTCTGTACGTGCAAAATCCATGCCTTTATGGATAGTCCTCTTATTTCCCCAAAACTATTTAGGCTGACGACCTTGATGGTTCCCTGTTTCCTAAAGACGATGTTCGTTTTTATTTCTCCAAAATTAGGAATCTCTCCTTCCGTTTTGTAAAAAGACCTTTGAGTATCATCATCTATGTCATATTCGTACAGTTTTGCGTAATTCGGTACTTCACCGTCCGCCATAAAATATTTCTCAAAAACCGATAACAAGGTCTTTTTAGAGGTGTTATCAACTTTAACTTCCAATAAATTGTTATCTGCTTGGAGCAAAAATAAACCACTAACAACAGCCGCCATAGTTATTTAGACTCAATGAGATAAAGATTCCGTGATATTTCACCGTAAATTACGATATCGTTCCTCTTTATCGAAAGAGTTGTTTTCTTTAGAAAAAATTTAATCGATCCATCATCTAATTCCAACTTTATAATATCGTATCCGAGCAATAGCAAGTAAATATTGTATTTAAGGATTTCACTCTTATAAAAAAGAACAAATGTCATGAGTAACAACACCGACAGGACATACAATCGTTTCTTATCGGCAACGGAGATAAATGGAATAACGTAAGCAAACAAGTAGGCGAGAACTTCATGATTCGAATTTTCAATAGAGACAACTTTTTTCTGCTCGCAAAAATCTACATACCTTGGTAAGGCAAATTCCATTAACACCCAAATTACAACCAAAGAAAAAACTACCGCGAAGACCATCAACCACGATATGATCGGATTTTGAAAAAAGTACGGCGATTCCGGATTGAAATTTAATATTCAAAATATTAGAAATAACGGCGAATAGCTCGTTATGAACAAAAGTATCTTTGAGAAAAAATTCATCTGTTTCTCTTTAGAGATTACTATTTTTTGAATTGGGCGATAGTATACCGATAATTCTTAAAAATTTCTTAAAAACTCAAACAAAATTAAAAGAACGCCCGACGGGATTGGCGTTCTATCCGTTAAGGGCGCTTTATTTCGGGTAGTTACGTATCTCGAATTCGAGGTGGGAAGCGTTTTCGATCGGTCCTCAGAACCGGAAGTGCACGCCGATTTTTCATTGGTCGTAGACGACGATGCGTTCGGTAAATTCGCGGATGAGTTCGATTTTTCCCTCGTACCTTAGGGAGTCGAACGCGGAACGATGCTCCCGGACGACTTTGGCATGGCTTAATAGCCAAAAAATTTCTCCAAATCCTTCCATTTGGAAATGTCGGTATCCACGAGCCCGTGTGCCGGCGGTTTCGAGCCCCGCCCCCGGAAACGCCACAAACTCATAAAAACCCCTCCTCTCGGAGGGGTTTTCAATGACTTTTGGTGGGTTCGGCGGGGCTCGAACCCGCGACCTTGGCCTTAAAAGGGCCCTGCTCTACCGACTGAGCTACGAACCCGCGTTTTCCGTCGCTTGGGCGCGAAAAAATCGGGCGGGGCCGATTCTATCGAAAAGGCGGGGGAAGTCCAATTTTTTTCGCCCCCGCGAAACGCGTTCGGAAAAATGCCGGGGAAGGCCGGAAAATAGCCGAAAAACCGGGGGCTTTCGTTTTGCAAAACCGCGAGAGAATGGTACACTCTCCGAAAGACTCTCCGAAAGACTCCTCGAAACACCCAAAAAGTTCGAAGCATGGTACGCTCCCCCCTCTTCCGCGAACGATTCAAGCGCGCGCTTTCCGGATTCCTGGTTTTCGCCATCCTGTTCGGCCAAACCTTCCGGTTTCCCCTCCTCGAAACTTCGCGGGCGGCGGAAAACTCGTCCCCGAACCTCGTCGCGGTCGTCGTGGGCGATTCGGCGTACTCGGGCGACGTCGAAGACCGCATCGACCGGTACGCGGCCGACGTCCAAGCGGCCTTGCCCGGCAGCCGCGCCATCGTCGTCACCGTTCCGAACGACGCGCAGCCCGACAAGATCGCCGCCATGCTCGAGCGGCTCTATTACGAAGGCGACGGAAAAGATTCGTCCGTTTCGCGCCTCGTGGGCGCCGTCTTCGTAGGGGATCTCCCGTTCCCCGTGGCCCACGCCGAAGGAAAGACCTTCCTTTCGGTCTTTCCGTACGTCGACTTCGTCGACAAATCGTTCGCGTTCGATTCCGCCAAGGGGTACTACGAGCGCAGCAAGGGGGCGCTCGGTACCGATACTCCGGAAATATGGCACGGCATCGTCCGTCCCAATACGGGCGACGCTTCGCGCGACCGCGAAAAGCTCGTGGCGTTCTTCGACAAAACCCACGAATACTATGCGAAGACCGGCGTTTTTGCCCCTTCCAAAACCCGCGTCGAACCGGCGGTCTTCTATTTCGACGGGGTACACGACCAGCTCTCGAGCCGGCTTTCCGAATGGAAGTCGTACCGGCTCATGCTCGAAAAGGTCGAAGACCTCGCCTACCGGCGCTACAGCAAGCACCTGGCCAAGGAGGTGTTCGACAAATACGACTCCTACCTGAACGAATGAATGCCGGCCTCCGCGTCCGGCACCGAAATCGGGGAGATTCTCGCCGCCTATTCGGGTTCGAATCTCGATTTCGGCACCGCTCCCGACATCCAAACGCGCGAACCGATCCTCAAGAGCCTCAAACGGTTCTTCGGCGTGCTGAACGAATCGTACCTGGGCGACATTCTCCGGTTCGTCCATAACGCCGGCCGGTACGGCGAAGGCAACGACGTCCGCGTCGATACTCCGGCCTTCATCGTGGGAAAAAAGGACGAACTCATGGGGCGGACACTCAAGGACGGGAACGCGGCGTTCGAGTCGATGCTCGATTCCCTCGTAAAAAACGGGCTCTCGAGGGATATTGCCGTCGGAACCGTCCTGAATGTCAGCGATACCGAAATCATTCCCGCCGACCCGAACGTTCCGGATTCCTCGTCTTCGAGAGATACGACGGAATATTCGTTCAGCAACTACTACTACGGAAGAAAGGCCGAGACGCTTTCGAAGGCCGAACAATGCTCGATCGTCCGGGGGTCGACTCTTCCCGTGGAGGCGAACCGGTGATACAACCCCCTCAATTCCGAAGCCGACGTTTCGATTCTCGAGGCCGACCTTCCCCGGGGACAATGTTTCGTCCCTTCGCCGCACGTCATGACCTTCTGGGGCGGCAATACCCCCATCAATCTCGACGTCGACGCCATCGGTTCCGGAACCATGGCGCTCGAAACGCACCGCTACGATTCTTTCATCAAGCCGATCTTCGACATAGAGGGCAGTAAGGAAATCATTCCGAGCGCCACTTTGCCGATACACTCCCCGGTCGACTGTCTGCGTCCGACCCCGTGGATCCTCAATCCGTTCGCCAAAGACGACGGAGCCGGCGGAAAGGTCGGATTCCCCCCGGAGCGACCGGGCGAACCGATTACCTGCAAAACGGACCTTCGGGGAAATGCCGTCTTGGTCAAAAGTTTCGACGACCTGTTCACCCAAGGAATTCCGAATGAAAGCTGTACCGTCAGCCGACTCCTGCTCGACGGCCAGTTAGTCAGGAAAGAAGGGGAACACTGCATGGAACGGGAGATTACCAAAAACTACGAATTCAAGCGGATATCGTCCGTTATCGAACATAAATCCCCGACCGACGCGGAATATGGGGCGGAGTCGAAAAACTTCGTAACCCCCTCGCTTCCGGCCGATCGCGACCGGTACGTGGATTTCATAAGTCCGAAGGGGAACTACGTGAAGCTCGAGTATCCGAATTTCTTCCGAATTCTCTTCGGAACAGGGGAAACCGTCACCCTCGAGCACGCGAGGAATGCGGTCAAAACCCTCCTCGACGCCAAAAGTTCGGAAATCAACGCCCTCGTCAACGGCGAAAATCCCTCGTCCCTCTCCGGAAAATCGGGCGGTCTTGCCGGGTTGTTGAAAAGCGGGGAATATCCGGCGGCCGCCGTCGATTTGTACGCCCGGGCGTCCGAAGATCCGAAAATGCTCGACGCGTTGGCCGAAGCGGTGTTGTGGAACAATCTCGGCAACGCCACCGCCAAGTACGCGTACCTGCTCGAACACCACCTCGATATCGACGGAAATTCGAGCTTCCCCATCGCCGGACACAAGAGCGACTACGAAATCGCCTACCTGGTCGGCGAGGGCGATGCCGCGAACATGCGCGTCAAGCTCGACCCCGAAGCGAAATCCGGTCCGAGCGAGGACGTCGCGGCGGCCATGGCCGAGGCCACGGCGCTCCAAAACGCCCTCGACGCCGCGAACCTTTCGGGAAAATCCGGCGGAAAGGCCGAATTCAAATGCGGCCCGCCGACGGGAATCCCCCTTTGGCAATGGCTTCCGGCCATATTCTGTTGGCTTTCGAGCATTCTTCCTCCCACTATCAGCGCGGGCACGTGTTCCGCGTCGTCGAAGTCGGACGAACTGAAGAGCCTGATCGCCGGTTCCCCGCACGGAACTCGCGACGCGAACGGAAACGGCGTTCCCGACTACTTGGAAGACCTGAATAAAAACGGCGTTCTCGATTCGGCCGAATACGTCGGAAGCGGATCCGTCGCGCTCTCGGTCGCTCCGGCCGTCGCCACCCACTTCTCGAACGCCGCGCTGTCCGCCAAGCTCCTCGGTTCCGACGGGGAACGGCTCTGGGTCGATTCCACGAACGAAGTCGCGTTCGACGTCGACGCCATCGTCGTCCACTCCGGTTCGGAATCCTTCGTCGCCTACGACCGGAACGAACTCGAAGGCGAAACCGGCGATCCCGCCGTCATCGGAAAGTACCTCACCTTCGCTCCGGTCAAGGTCCGGGCGGAGAACGGGGAAGCGAAGCTCGGAATCTCCACGCTCGGAAAAGACGCCGACGTCCGCTTCGTCGCGACGGTCGCCCCGAAGGACAAGAACGGAAAAGCCCTCTTTTCGGTCTCCGGTACGACGCTCCTGAAAATCCGGAGCGACCGCCTGACCGCTTCGCCCGTCTCGGCTTCGGGAGCGGGCGTTTCGTCGTTCGTACGGGCGGGGGAATACGACCGCGTGGATTTCCGGTTCGAGCGGAGTTCGAACGCCGGAACCGGTTCGGTCGCCTATCCGGTCAAGGTCCGCGTATTCGACGGCGACGGGGCACGGGTCGGAAACGAGGAAACCGTTTCCTCGGGAAACTGGACGCTTTCGGGAACCCTGCTCCAACGCTCGGGCGAATACCGGATCGAATTCACGGACGCCGACGGAGTGACCGACGAACGCGACCTCACCGTCACGCCGGCTCCGGCCTCCGAAATCCAGCTCGTTCCGTCTTCGACCGCGTTCGTAGCCGGAGAAAAGGTTACCGTCCTCGTTCGGCTCCTCGACCGCTACGGCAATCCCGCCAAGGGCGACGTACTCGGGCTTTCCGGATCGATTTCCCCATCCGGCCGGGCCTTCTTTACCGAAAACCACGCCGACCGGATTTCCCGGACGGTCGTCGACGGCATCGCGTCGTTCGAATTGACGGGCAACGACGCGGACGCCCGGTTCGACGTCTCCGTGACGGTTCCCGAACGCGCGCTCTCGAAATCCGTATCGCTCCGGTCCGTCGAATACGCCAAGGCCGTCGTCGACGTCGCGTCCCGGGATTCCGTCCGTGCGGGAACCGGATCGCACGCGGTCTCGGTTCGGATTGCCGACCGTTCCGGAACGACCATTTCGGATTTCTCGGGGGTCGCGTCGGTCGGCTTCCCCGAATTCTCCGGAACCCTTTCTTCCGAATTCGTCCAAATAAAAAACGGCGTCGCCGATTCCCTCACGTTCTTCCCGGGAACCCTCGCGGGCGAAAACCTCGCGCTCGACGTGCGGGTTCCGGGCGTACGCGACGTGGAAGGAAACGTGCTCGACGTCCGTCCCGACGCCCCCATGGCCGTCCGGTTGGATGCGGACGGCTCGGATATGGAAGCGTTGCCGGGGGTGAGCAAGACCGTTCGGGCGAAGCTCTTCGACCGTTACGGAAACCTCGTAACCGAAAGCGCCGGACTCTCCGCGAAATTCTCCGTTCCCACGGAATACGCCCGGTTCCTCCGGCTCTCCGGAAATTCGACCGCCGTCACGGCGGCGTTCTCGGGCGGCGTAGCCACGGCCGAAACGTTCGCGACCGGAATGCCGGGAACCCCGTACGTGCTCGTCGAAGTCACACCGGGACTCGAATCCAACTCGTTTTCCGTCACCGACGAAAGCGGGGCTTCCGTCACCGTTCGGGGCGTTTCGAAAAACGCGCTGGCGGTCGATACGTACTACCTTTGGAACGGCTCCAAAATCGGCGCCATCGAATACAACGCCCTCTACACCGTACTGGCGGGCGCCGACTACGGAAACTTCACCGTCCCCGGATACCTGGCGGGCGAACTCCTCTTCAATCCGGGTTCGCGGTCGATGGCGGTCACCGCCCTCGTGAACGACGGAACGCTCCGCGAACGCGCCTTCGGGATAACGCCGGCGGGAAAGGTCGAACCGCCCGCGGGGGATTCCCTCGTCGAACCGAACGTTTCCGTCCGGAACGGACGCCTCGCCGTGAATTTCTTCGACGAATACTACCGGGAATCCGCCGCCACGGCCTACCTGAATTTCGACCGGAACGCGACCGATTTCGTCGCCTGCGCGAAGGACGGCGAAGCCGGCATCGCGGGATGTTCGGTTCCCGAAAACCGGGCCTTCGTGCTCGTGAAGGGAAGCGAGGCCGCGACGGCCGTCGCGCAAAACGGCGTTTCGCTCGTTTCGGGCGGCGTGCGGATTCTCGAGATTTCCTCCGACGGCGCCGTTTCGCTCGCGGCGGGTATCCGGCTCGAAATCGACCGCGACGCCGCGGGAAACGCCTTCGCCGCGAAGGTGCTCTCCGGTAACGAACAGATCGGCTACCTCGCCCTAAAACTCCGCGCCGATTCGGTCGTGCTCGCGGACGCCGGAAGGACGGCCGACGCCTTCTCCGCGAATATGGGATCCGTCGTCGTGGAACCGGGATCCGACCGGTATTATTCGCTCCCCACCTACCTCGGAAAGTCGTCGCGCGGAAGCCGGGGCATCGCCTTCTATTCGAAACGGGATTCCGGCGATGCCGAAGCCGATCGCGAAATGATCGGAAGCCCGAACCGTACGGGGTTCGAAGAATATCAGGACAAGACGGGCATCGGCTGGGAAGGCAACAATAAGACCCTCCTCGAGTTCGCGGGCGGCGCCAACGTGGGCGAAGCGACGCGGTTCAACGCGACCTTCCTGACGGTCAACTTGGGCGACCCGGTCGTCACGGCGCGCGACCTCCAGAACCAGGGCGCCTATGACCGGAGCGTCGGAATCCGCATCGCGGACGGCGCTTCCGACCCCATCGAAAACGCTCGGAAATTCGACTTCAACGGCGATGGCAAAGAGGATTTGGCCGTTTTCCATCAAAGCGGAAAGATCCGCCTCTTCGCGAACTACGCCGGAACCCTGAAAGACCTCGGATACCTCGCGAACGTCGTGGACGCGGCGAAAGACCGGAAGGTTACGGGCGATTTCGCGGGCGACGGATACTGGGATATCGTCCTCGTCTCGAACAAGGGGAATCCGATACTCCTCGAGAACCGGAACGGCACGTTCGTCCGTCGCGACGTCCGGGTGTTCGCAGGGGACGGCAGCGAAATCCGAATCCGCCGACCTGACGGCAGCGAAGGCGCGCTCGGCGGGAACGTCGTCCAACTCGAAGCGTTCGATATGGATACGGACGGAAAAACGGACCTGATCGTCTCGGACGAATCGGGAGAACTCAACATCTTCTACGGCGCGGTTTCGGGCGACGCTCCAGGCGAAGTGCCCGCCGGCGGAAGCGTGGCCGGGGAAACCGTCTTCGTCAAAAAGAACCTCGACACGGGTCTCGGACTCCGGGTTTCGGGAGCCGTCCATTCCGATTCAGACGGGGCGGTCTTCTTCGACGGTATCCCCCAGCTCGCCGGATCCCCGACCGAACCCGACCAAGCCCGATTCTTGGAAGAATCGCGTTCGGCCCTCGCCGCCGAATCGTCCGGCGGCGTCCCGGCGGACGTGAAGAACGCCCTCGTCGACGCCAAGCTCTACTACCAACGGGCCTACGACGTTTCCGTCCCCGCCCTTGCCGGTTCGGGCCTCACGAGCGAGGATTTGGCCCCGCGCCTGAATTCGTACGTCGGCAATAATCCCGAAAATCCCCACGCGACGAACACGGGCCTCACGAGCGAGGTCCTCCTCGCCATGAACGACGCGATGCTCGCTTCGGCTTCGGGCAGCTTCGACCTCTCTTCGCCCTCGTATTCCGAGCGCCGATACAAAACGTACCTGCGGAGCCAGTACGCGTCCGATTTGGGCGTCACGGTTCGGAAAACCTATTCGGACGGCAACGGCGGGGACCTTCGGACGGGCGAGACGGTAAACGTCCGGGTGGAAATCTCGAACTCCGGAAGCGCGACGCTGGGGAACGTGTCCTACCTCGATTCGATCGACCGCTCCCTCTTCTCGGAGCCGGATACGCCCGAATACTCGCTCACCGTCGGCGACGAAACCGTCCGGAGCCGGCTCGAAACCCTCTCGCGCGACGAATTCGATTACGCGTTCGAATCGTTCAACCTGGCTCCGGGGGCGACCGCGACCATCGAATATTCGCTCCGGGCGAACGCCGTCGGGTTCGGAAAGTTCTTCGTCGGAAAACTCGAACCGAACGACGCCTACGGCGACGTTGCCATGCGCCTCGGAAACGTTTGTTCGGAAGCCGCGACGCTCTGGAGGAGCTTGGGCGTCCGCTCGTACGAAAAGACGTCCAAGGAATTCCCGAGCGACGCCACCGATGACGCCGGAGGCCTCGGAGGAAAATTCATCGACGCGAACGGAAACGGAAATCCCGATTACGTCGATATCGTTTCCGACCCGAACGCCGACCCCTACGCCGTCACGGGCGGAGGATACGATGCCCGCGAACACGGGCTCTACGTCTTCCGCGAAATTCCGGATTCCGAAAACGGAACGGTCAATTCGGCGAACGTCGAAATCGCCCGCATCGTCGCGGACGCCGAAAACGGCCACTTGCAGCGGTCGATCGGACTTTCGGCTTCCGGCATGGCCGCCCCGGTCGAGGCCGCGGCGCTCACGGGCAGTTACGACGAGGCCTCGAAGACCGTTCGCGCGGGCGTCCAGTCCTCCGATTCCACCGGCACGGGAACGCTCGAATGCGGCGCTCCGGGCTACCGCGTCGTCACGGCGCCGAAGGTCGTCGGATGGAGCCAGGTGGCCGACGCGCCCAAGGGCCGCCTCGAAATCTTCTTTTCCACGGGTCGGCATTCCGCGAACGACGGAACGACGAGCGAACCTTGCCGCATGCCGAATTTCGTTTCCGTATCGGATCCGAAATGGGAAAACGGCGCGGTTTCGTGACTCGGATGGAAGATTCTCACCCGCTCGACCTACCAAACGTACGCGCTCGAAGCGAAAAAGGGCGATTACTACCGTGCGGGCAACAGCCTGCCCGACGACGTCGACGACGTCGGGGACCAACTCTTCAAGTTCGACCCGATGACCGGCCGCCTCATGCTCGACGGACTTTCCGAGGGGAACGTCGAAAGCATCGAGGCGAACATCGACGCGATCGTCCGCGGACTCGGCTGCGGATTCGGCGGCGGAGCCTGCCTCTCCATGCCGTTCAACTGGGCGCCGCTCGCCCCGGGGACCGCCCCCACTGTTCTCGGATTTCCCACGGATTCCCTGACGACCGGCGAAGGACTCCCCGTCTTCTCGGCCCTCAACTGGAAAAAAATCGGAAAGGTCTGCGTTCCCATGCCCTGGCCTCCGGCCAAGGGGTATCCCGGCTGTTTCGGCAGCGCCGCGGGAGGGTGGCTCGGCGACAAGGGGCCGACGAATTTCTTCCGTCTCTACATCACGCCCACCATCACGGGTGCGGTCGGTGCCGCCGCCTGTTTCAACGTCGTGCCCATGGTTTCGGGTCGCATTCCGCCGCCGGGCGTCTCGCCGGTCGTTCCGGGGGGAAACTGCGTCGTCGCCGCCACGCCGCTCTTCGGGTGTAAGGACGACGGTTCGGACGGGGATTTCCGCTCCCTCGGATACGGGAATTACGACGGATTCCTCAATGCCAACGCCTGCGTTCCGGAAACCGGAAGCGACGAATACACCCGGGGCGAGCGCGAGATGATTTCCCGGTACGTCCGGGGAGAGCGCGCGAATTCGTCCCTTCTGGACGGCATTCTCACCGCCTACCAGCGCGCGCCCGTCGCGACGCGCAAACGCACGGGGCCGCTCGTCGGCATCGGGCTCGCGAGCGGCCAGAATCCGAACTTCGAGGTCGGTATCGATCCGGCCGCCCTTAAGCGGTTCGATACCGGAAACATCGTCAAAATCAAGCTCGGCCGCGTAAGCGCGTTCCCCGACTTCATTATGGACTGGGTGAACCGGCAGGCGGAAGAAGTCGTGAACAAGCTTACGAGCCTGCCCACCCTCTACGTCATTCTCCCGGACATGTCCCGCATCTACGAATCGGGATGGAACGGATTTACCGATAACCTCCGGGCAAAACTCAAGCAGGGCGAAGCCGGGTACAAGAACCGGAGCTTCGACGTCG
This sequence comes from uncultured Candidatus Peribacteria bacterium, assembly GCA_964540725.1. Classification (GTDB taxonomy): domain Bacteria; phylum Patescibacteriota; class Gracilibacteria; order BD1-5; family UBA2023; genus JANJWP01. The sequence goes on along the minus strand of CAZINU010000002.1, from coordinate 72,171 downwards.
GTTCCGGCGGACCCCTCTCGGGAAGCCGGGCCGAAGCCAACCGCATCCTCGCCGAAAAGTCGGGAACGCTGAACCGCGTCGGGCGCTCGATTTCGGGACTGAAGGCCGCCTACGAGTTCCTCGGAAGCCTTCCGATCATCAAGCTCGAAAACGAGACCGTCATGATCGACGTGCCGATGATCAGCGAGGAAGACGGCGACAAACTCCTCGCGAACGTCGGCAAGGCGGCGGAGTCGTGGAAGCGCGAAATCGCGACGAAAAAAGAAGCGTGGCGGGCAGCGGGACACAATCCCGACGACCAGGTTTTCGTCGACGCCGAAGCGACCCTCGCTTCGCTGAACGAATGGGTACGCTTCACGGAAAACGCCAAACGGTTTCCCGACAAGCTGTACCGCTACATGACCTGGAAACAGCGCTACGCGAGTCAGATTCTCTGCAACGTCGAGCAAATCGAGCGCATGCTCGGCGGGTATATCGCCGACAACGGGAAACGGTTCCGCGCGTGGGTCGAAATGGTCGTCCTGCTCAAGGCCGTCCTGAAGTCGTGGCAGCTCATGATCGACCTGTTCTACGACCATACCGCACAGTGCGGCGTCTGCCGGAACGAACGCTACGACCTCAAGCACTTCGTTTTCAAAATCGTCAGCGCGGTCATTCCGAAGATTCCGATCATCACGTTCCCGAAGTGGCCGGACATCATCCTCGACCTGCACAATCTCCGGCTCGGACTCCGCATCCTCATGCCGGAATTCGACTACCGGTTCCATCCGGTCGTACTGCCGACGTTCCCGAAACTGCTCCTTCCGGACGTTCCCCGGCTCGGATTCTCGCTTCCGTCGATCCCACGTCCGCCGAAATTTCCGGAGCTTCCGGAGCTTCCGGACATTCCAAGCCTGCCGGTCGTCAATCTGCCGGACCTTCCGCCTCCGCCGAAAATCCCGAAACTCTTCGCCGCGATCGAAGGCGTGCTCCAAATTCTGAAGCTCGTTTCGAAGATCCTCTGCATCCTGCGGCTGAACCCCTTCGTTCCCGAATGGCGGGCCGGCGACCAAATCGCCCAAATCACCGAACGGCAGGGAAAACTCCCGATCGATTTCCTCGACATCGAGTACCCGAATTTCTCCATGGGATTCCTCGACGCCATCCGGGTCAACACGCTCGTAAACCTCGAGTTCCAGGTCGACTACATCCTCGAAATGGCGAAGTCCGGGGTCGAGCCGGTCAACCGGTTCTCGGGCGACGTCCGAAACCTGAACGGCGCCGTCAACAGGGCGGTCCGCGAAACGAAGGGCGCGACCGATTTCCGAAACGTCGTCCCCCAGGGAACGACCACCGTCCCGGTCGGAGAACGGCAAATGATGGCGCCCGAAAAGCGCGAACGGACCGATCTCTTCGCGGTTCTCGCGTATTCCCTGGCCGTCGCCTTCCGTGATTTCCTCGGCGATACCCAATCGAAGGCGGGCGAAGCGGTAGACGTCGCCGCGTTCGCGGCAGACGTACGATCGGAAGCCGCAAAACTCCTCGCGAGCGCCGACCCGAAAGAACGGGCGATCGCGGAAACGCTCGGCCGCGCCGCCGCGTACGGAAAAACGTCGACCGCCGAAGACCGTCTCGCCGCCGCGCTCGCTGCCGATAACGCTCGAAAATTCGGTATCGTGAAAGAGGCGGTACGGGCGGAAATCCGCGAAACGGAGATATTGCAGGCACAAATCGCGAAATCGGTCGAACGATCCTCGAAAACGCCCGAAATTCCGGGAATCCTCGCCGCTACCGCCGGAACGCCGACGACGAACGCCGCCCTCGCCGCGCAAACGGTCGGAACGGAAAGCTTCGCGGAGCGCGGAAAGCCGCTCGAAGCGTTCGCGGAAAAGGCCGCCGACGCGTACGTCCGACTCGCGAACGGGGAAGAAGAAACCGAACTCCGGAACCTCGAGCGCGAAGGGGCGAACGTTTTGGGACGCATTCGCGAAGGAACCGAATCGGCTTCCGAAAAAGAAACCGAGCTCCGCGCGGACGACCGCGAACTCCTCGCCTTCGTCGATCCTTCGAGACTCGTCGACGCCCGCCTCGAATTCTCCGCTACCTCCGAAACGGTCCGACTGGCCGCGTCGGAATCCCCGACAACCGGCGCGAACTCGGGCGGCGCGGGCTTCGGATTCCGGTATTCCGGCATCTACGCCCTCGACGAAGGCCGGCGCACCCGCCTCTTCGACTACCTCGACGAAACCGACGGCACCGAAGAAGCCGTCCTCATCGACACGACGGGCTCCGGCGAAGGAAAGAAGGACGTCGTCTACCGCATCGGTACCGGACTCTTCTTCAAAAAGAACCTGAAGCGGGCCGCCGCCGCGGTTTCGACCGAAAACGTCCGAACCCTCGGAATGTCGGACATTCTGGACGACGCTTCGCTCGTTCCGAGCGCGCCGAATTTCTTCCGGGAAACGTCCGTGAACGCCCGGAGGATCGGATTCTCCTTCGCTCCGGCGGATTCCGGGGAATGGCGGTTCCGGCTCGAATATTCGGACGCCATCGACGCCTTCGACCGATTGGCCCAAGGGGACGACGTTCCGGAGTCGCGACGGAAATTCGTCGATCTCCTCACGGACGAAGCGTCGGGGCCGACGCTCGAAAACCAGTATCCCGGATCCGTTCTCCGAAAGACCGCGGCCTACCTCTTCCGCGCCTCCGGCGACGGTTGGGCGAAGATTCCGAAATTCCGAACGGTCGGCGAGGGGGTTTCGTTCACGCTCTCGCCCGGAAGCGTGGCCTACGCGGGCGCGGGCGGAGCCGTACTCGATTCCCGAATCCAATCGGAAACGGGGTCGGTTTCCGTGCCGATGGAGCGGAATTCCTCGATCGAATCGCTCACCGCGCTCGAATTGACCGTCACGGACGGCGAGCTCCTCATTCCGACCGGGCTCTTCGAAGAATCCGACCGGAACTTCGGCGAACTTCGGGGTACCCCGCTCCTTCCGGGAACCGAACTGTCCCTCGACCGGCCGGGCAACGAAATCGCCGTCCGATATGCCGACGGAGGCGAATTCGAACTCTCCGGACCGGCCGAGTACCGTACGTACGACCTTGGACGGAAAGCGGATTCGTATTCGGTTTCGTTCGAGAGCGAAAACGGTTGGCGGTACGCCCGACTGTCGTCCGAAGATCCGGAACGGACGACGACCCGAGCCTCCCTTGAACTCCTCTCTCCCCAACGCGAAGCCGATCGGGAAGGTCCGGACGTCACGTTCCCGGCCTCGTACCGGATTCCCGTCTACCTCCGCGATACGGTCAATCTGAACCGGTACGTCGACGACGTTTCGGGCGTTGCCGAGGCCTTCGTCGACGCCGATCCGGAAACCGATTCCGACGGAAACGGCAATACCCGCGACGACGCGGACAGCCGGTCCGGCGCCTTGGCGTCCGGATTCGCGAGCGGAACCGGAACGGATTGGAAAACGCTCGCCATCGGACCGTTCGAAAAACCCGAAACCAAGCGGATCGTGCTGACCGCCATAGACGAAAACGGCAACCGGAGCTCCCGCGAAATTTCCGTGGAAGCGTTCGTGCCTATCCCCTCGGTCACGTCGGCCGATTCCGCGTCCGCGGACGGAAAAACCGACGTCGAACGTCCCGGAATTCCGGTCGACCTCTTCCGGTTCCGCGCCGGACGATTGGAACGCCTGGCGGGAATTCCGGATACGCCGGAAACGGGAACGGGCGGGCAATTCTCGTTCGTCTTCGGTACCGGCTCGGAAAATCTGACGCTCCGCCGGAACGGCGCCACGATTGCGACCGTAAACGAACGGACGGGGAAAATCACGGTCGCCGACCCTTCCGCGTACTCGGTGCGCGTCGACGCGGCCGATTCGACGCGGCCGATGACCTTCCGGGTCGTCGGTTCGGACGGACGGACCGTCTATTCGGAAGCCGTCGCCCTCCCGGCTTCCCTCGCGGCGGAAATCGGCACTCTTTGGCCGTCGGACGGAAAGAAGGGCGTCTTCGTCAAAACTTCCGATCCCTCCCGCGTGGTTCGGAGCGCTCCCGACGCCACGGCCCTTCCGGGCGGCGCGTTCTTCGTCGATTCGAATGCCGAGGCCTTCGCCGGCATCGCCGCGGACGGCAACGTCTACCTGCTCGAATCCGGATACTCCCTCTCCTACGGAACGGACGGCTTGTTTCCCGTCGTCACCATCCTGAAGGCGGATTCTTCGGTCGTCGCCGAAATCCTCTACCGCCTCGACGCGGAATTCGTTATCAAGTAAGCTTCCGAACCCGGCATGTACCTGCTCGTCGACCCCGTCAACTCCCCCGCCGCCTTCGTCGTGTTCGACTCCGACCGAAGCGTCGTTTCGCTCACGCGAACCGACCTTTCCGGCCAAGAATTCGAGCGCTTTCTCGACGCGGCGGAAGGCGCCTGTCGGAATTCCGGCACGGCCCTTTCGGCATTGGACGGCATCGTCTGCGTCCGGGGCCCCGCGGGATTCACGGGCATCCGGGTCGTCTCGCTCACGCTCTCGACCCTCGCCCTCGCGAACGGAACCCCCCTCTTCGAACTCGACGCCTTCGAACTCCGCGCGCTCGCCGGGTCGAAATTCCCGGTCGTATTTCGGGCGAACCGCGACGAGTACGCCTTCTCCCCGGCCCCGGGCTCGGAATTTTCCATCGTCCGAAAGACGGACCTCGCCCCCGGCGAATACTCCGGCATCGGGCTCGAAAGCGATTTTGAAGGACGCGGAGTTCGGATAGAATCGTCGGTAGACTACGGTCGGGCCGTAGCCCGAATCGACCTCTCCCGACCGGTCGGGAAGATCGAACCCCTCTACCTGAAAAAGCCCCATATCACCCAAAGCGCATGAACGGCGAAACGCTAGCGAACTTCCCGAAGCTCTCGAACCTCCGCCCCGGCGAGGAAGTTCAAATGGTTTTGAAGCGGCACTGGATCGTGCTCGTCCGCACGGTCGTCTACCTCGTCGTCCTCGTCAAGGTTCCGCTCCTCGTATTTCTGTTCCGGGACGGCCTTTCCGCGCTCTTTCCGGGATGGGCGCTCGCGGTGCTCACGGTCGTCTTCATGGCCTCGTTCGCGCTCTTCGTCTATTCCGACTGGATATCGAACGAACTCGATTTCTTCGTTTTCACGAACGAGCGCATTATCGGTATCGAGCAGATTTCGTTCCTCAACCGGGTCATCTCGGAATGTCCGATGGACCGGGTCCAGGAGGTGAACGCCTTCTCGAAAGGGCTCCTCGCGAACGTTTTCAACTTCGGAACGGTCGATATCCGGACGGCGAGCGAAGATTCGCGGTTCGAGATGCTCGTCGTCCCCGAACCCGTAGAACAAGCCCGGAAAATATTGAACATCGTCCACGAATACCGGGGTCGGCACCAGGGCGGCGCGGTTCCGGCAAAAGAACCGGCCGCCGGAGCCTAGGGAACACTCGAACGGGCGGGCCGTGTTTTCCGCCCGTTTTTATTTTCTTCCGGAAAAAATTCGCTATACTCGCGGGTTCCGGATTCCCGGACGCCCCGGAATGCCGCGCGACGGAAAACGATCCGACGGGCGCGAGCTTTCCGTCACCATTCCTCAATTCCCCTTCTTCCATGCAATACGACCTCATTATCGTCGGAGCCGGTTCCGCCGGACTCCCGGCCGCCATGTACGCCTCGCGGTACTCCCTGAAAAACCTCGTCGTAGGCGAACTCCCGGGCGGCGCGCTCGCCACGAGCCACCGCGTGGAGAACTGGCCGGGTACCCCCGCCGAAAGCGGCCGGTCCATTATGGACCGGTTCGCCGAGCACGCGAAAGCCGCCGGCTCGGAAATCCTGACCGACCGGGTCGCTTCGGTTTCCGGATCGAAGGGAAACTTTTCCGTGACGACGAAATCCGGCAAGACGTTCGAATCGAAATTCGTCCTCCTCGCCACCGGAAACCGGTACCGGCATTTGGGCGTTCCGGGCGAAAAGGAATTCCTCGGTTCCGGCGTGTCGTACTGCGCCACCTGCGACGGCAATTTCTTCAAGGGCCGCGAGGTCGTCGTCGTGGGCGGGGGCGACACGGCCGCCGTCGAAGCGCTCTACCTGGCCGAAATCTGCGCCAAAGTCACCATTCTCGTCCGAAAAGACGCCTTCAAGGCCGAAGACGTCTGGGTGCGCAAGATTGGCGAACATGGCAACATCGAAGTCCGGTTCGGCGCGGCCATCGCCGAAATCCGGGGAGGGTTCATGGGCGTGGAGAACGTGCTCCTCCAAGACGGCGGCACGATTGCGTGCGACGGCGTCTTCGTCGCCATCGGCTCGGACCCGGACGCGTCGCTCCTCAACCCGTTCGGCATCGAAAAGGACGCGGACGGGTGCGTCGTCGTCGACAAAACCCAGGCCACGTCCTTTCCCGGCATCTACGCCGCCGGAGACGTCACGACGAATTCCAATAAATTCAAGCAGACCATCATGAGCGCGGCCGAAGGATGCCTCGCCGCCCACTCGATCCACGAAGAGGTGTTGCGGGGGGCGTAATTCGTGCCTTTTAATGAAAAATCCGACCGTTTTACGAGTCGGATTTTTTCATGCTCAATCGAATGTGCTTCAATTCTTTCGTTAGCACATTCTGGACGTTGTCCGGAGCGAGCCTAAGCGCCGCCTCGTACCAACGTACCGCTTCCGATGGGTTTCATTCCATGAAACATATGGCTCACGTTTTATAATGTGCGTCCCAATCATTAGGATCGCGTTCGAGCACCCCGGCATATGCGCTCCTCGCTTCGCCGTACTTTCCAGACGCGAGCATGAGCATTCCGAAGCTCGAAGGAGCGAGAGCATTCGACGCCTCACCCGCGTCAAGAATTCCCGCTTTTACGAAAGAGGCAAGTTTTTCTCGAATCTCCGCTATCCGACCCATGTCCGATTCGATACCGGACTCCACGATGGCCGCATAGTACCGAAGAAGCTCCTTTTGTGACGCCATCACATCGACCCCGTCCTTCACGAGATCCTGTACCAATCTTTGATGGGTCCGGTCGGACATCCTCACCCTTCCGACCATGCCGGACCCGTCGTCCTTTCTTTCGCCCGCCCGGAGTCCGTCCCCTCCGTCGGCATGCGTCATATCGACGTGGGTTTTGTGAATCGTCCCGCCGTCGTCGATCGTCACGAGCACGTTCCACATGTGCCCGTCATATCCGGCACCCCCCTTCGTATCCGCGACGGAAAGGGTCTTCAGGCGTTCATTGCCCTTCGACCTTCCGTCGTGCTCCGTATCTGCGAACCGGACAAGCGCGGAATTCTTCAAAAGGTCGGTTTCGGGCCTTTGGAGAAGTTTCAGCGCGTCGAAAACCTTCTCCGAAGCAATGCCGTAATTTCGACAGATTCCCTTCCCTTTTTCCAACAAAACGTCAACGGACATTTTGTCGTTCAACGCTCACCTTTTGGAAAGTTCTGAAAAATTCTGATACAGGGCGTTAACCGTGTTCATTTCTTCGCGAATGAAGGCCCTCCGAACGGATGCTTCAGGAGCGACGTAATCGGTCGATTTTACGCGTTCTTCAATTTCGACAACGGACTCCCTCCCAAGCCCCAAAGTTCGGACAGTTTCGTCATTGCGTAGAAGCGCGTTAAGAAAATCGAGCAGGTCCATCCCCCGCAACGACGGATGTTCCGACCGTATTTTCGAAAACTCGTACGAGAGGTTCGCGTAGAAATCCCTCTGACGTTCGTACGAATCTCGGTCTTCCGAGTTCAATTTTCAAATATACCCCCGTTCATCGTCCGGAGAGATCGCTTGCGCGTCATCATACTCGAGCTTGTCCATTACGACGAGTCCGGCCAACATGGCCGCTTGTTTGGGAGTCAGTTGGCGGATGTCGGCAATTCCGAGTTTTTCGAGCGCCGACGGGTTCGCCTTGGCATAGTCGAGCAGCATGGCAATGAGTCGCGGGGTCGTGAGTTCCGAGTCGGGATTCAAATTCAAGTCGGAACGTTCGTTCCGGTGTTCTTGTACGAGTGCGGCAAGACGATCGGAATGGTCCACCGAACCGACGGACGGATTGTGGCGATCGAGACTTTCGTACACCGTCCGAACGTCTCCGGTCTGGATTTCGAAACCGAAGTCGTGGGCGACGTCGAAGTTGTACTCGAGAATTCTGGCCAGCACCTTTTCCCGCTCGGCCCTTTCTTTTTCGGCCCCTTCCTTCCCGGCGAAGTCGGCATCGATCCCCTTTCGGAAATTTTCCCGCTCGGCGGCGTCAATGATGCCGTTTTGGTCGACGTCGATGGACCGGCTTCCGATCGAACGGGCCATTTGCCGGTACGATTCGCCGTCGACATCCGAGGCCTTCAGTCCGGCCAGGACATGCTGCCGCATTCGGGATTCCTGCATGCGCGAAAGCGCGATTTTAGCGGAGGCTACCGAATCGCTCCACTCGAGCTTCCCCCCGGCGTCGCCCCCAGAAACCGTCACGAAAGCCCGAACGATGAGCGCGTCGTCAGGGGTTGATACCCCGTTCTTGGCGATGCTTGAGACGGCCCGTTTCAAGTCGTCCCCGATTGCGGAAAATACCCGGGCGTTCGTGTCGGGCGATTCGAGCGCCGCGATGAAATTCGCCCGTTCGGGCCCGTGAAGCATTCACAATACCCGGTCGGAAGCCCTCTCCACCGTTCCGGAAACCCGCGATCGTTCGAGCGTTTGTTCTTGGGCGTGTTCCATGGATTACCAGATGTGATCTAAGCACGACCGCGCCTCTGAGCGATCGTGTTCCGCTTCTCGTCGAATCTTTTCGGCCGCCTCGAGCAATTTTCGCGAACGGGCTTCGGATCAAACGGTATCGGCCGCGTCGAGGAGCGTCGCGAGGAGTTTTTCGACGGCCGCGTCGGAAGCGTGATGTTCGACGTACGGAATAAGCCCTTCGGAAAGCGGCCAATCCGAACGCAGTTCTTCCAGAATGCCCAGAAGCTTCTGGCGCCTTAAGGCACCGATTCCTTTCTGGTCGGATTCGGCGAGGGGAGCGGAAGATTCGGAAGACATGTTGCGCGTTCGGATTACGGAGCCCATACTGCCATATCCGGCCCCGTCCTGTCAAAAAACGTGGCGTGGGGCGATCGCGTTTTTCGCCTACTTCTTCCCCTTCTTCCCCGAAGAAAACGCGCTCTCGAGCACGCGGTCGAGGAGCTTCATGGGAATGGCCTCCCAGTGGGAGAGGATTTCGCGTACGTGGTCGACGTAGGCGAGCGTCCGTTCGACGTAGCCGAGAATGTTCAAAACCCTCCAGAGCGTGACGGAGAGGAGCGTTCCGACGACGACCACGAAGAAGGTGGACACGTATACGAGAATGTCGACGTTGTCGAAATACATGGCGAAGGGGGGTTAATCGGAAGAACCGGATGACGAATCGGAAGGGCTTCCGGAGTCGGAAACCGGAGAAGAAGGGGCGGGTTCGGCAGCGGCTGGAACGCCGTCCGCGTTCGAGGCGGACTTGGCGGCGGGCGCAACCGCTTCGGACAACGGGTCGGAAGCGCCCTCCGGTGCGGAAGACTCCGAAACGGTACCGGAATCCCGCTGTTTCGAAAGGTCGAAGGCTTTGACGAATTCGAGCACCGCGTCGCCGGAGAGGGTCTTTTCGAGCTCTCCTTTCCGATAGACCAGGAGGCCCGGGGCTTCGGAGACCGGGAGCGCCGGAAGGAGTTCGGGGGCTTCGGGCGCGAGAACGATCTTGACGGCCGCGGAATAGAGCCAGGCATCTTTGAGTACGACGGGCATCCGGACGAGGACGGCCTTCGAAACGGCATCTTCCTTGCCGAGAACGAGCACGACGACGAGCGGCAATCCCCTCGCCTCGTCGAGCTCGGCCCCGTTCTTAATGGCGACGGGCGTCTTCTTCAGACCGTCGTAGGCGTGCCCGGCGGCCTTTTCAAGGGCCGTAAAAGCCTTGTCGGCGGCCTGCCCCGAAAGGTCGACCACCCGGTCCTTCATGGCGAGACCCTTGTCCCTAATCGCTTTCCAGTCCATGGAATACGGCATCGAAAGAAGTACGTGCGTTCTTTCTGAGTGTAGCACATTTTTCCGTCATCGCAAAAATCCGGGCTTCCCGGGTCGAAACGAGGTTCTCAAACGTGGTCCGAAAGGCGGAAACGAAGAAATTTCGAGCGTCCATGCTCGCGCACCCGGTCAATTCGGCGAATTTCCGGGTCTTTTCGGAATATGACAGGACCAAGGGCGGAACGCCCGAAAGAACCGACAGGAGGCCGGAATGGAGGCGCATGGAAACGCAGAACGCGAAATCCCGGTACCATCCGACGGTTTCCTCCATGGACCGGCTCGACCGGATGCCGAGCTCCCGAGCCAGGGGATCGAGGTAGGCGGCGTCGTCGGTCGCGGCGTCGGAAGGGTGGAACGAATGGTGGCAGAAGACCGGCTCGAAGCCGGCTTCCGACACGGCGTCCGCAATGGCGCGAACGTCGGACAATCCGCCGGGCAGGTATCCGGGACGGACGGAGATGCCGACGGCCGGCTTCGCCCGAGCGCCGTCGCGAAGCGGCGGTTCCGAATCCGAAAGAACGGCCGCGACATCGAAGAGGAAGGCCGGATCGGGAACGACGACCGAGGGGATACCGATGCTCGAAAGCGTCGCCGCGCTCTTCGGATCCCGAACCGTCACGGCCGAGGCGCCCGAAAACGCGCCCCGGAATTTCACCGCGTTTTCGGGGCGCACGTCGACGCCTATGCCCCAAAACAGGAGGGGCTTGCGAAAAAGCCGTGCGAAAAACGTGCGAATCTTCCATTCGAGCGCCTGCTTCGAAGGATTTTGCCCCTCGTTATCGTAGAAGAGGCCTCCCCCGCCGATAATGACGAGATCGGCGCGGAACGTTTCGAAAACGTTCCGAAGAAAATACCCGACGTTCGAAAACGGCCGTATCCGGAGTCCGTTCGGAAAATACGGAAAAAACGCGAGGCGCGGGTCGGATTTCGGAAGGAAATGATTCGTCGCGTCGTAGGTGGCGACACGGATTTCAGCCTCCGGATACCGGTCGCGGAGGAAATCGTACTCCGCGCGCACGATCATCTCGTCGCCCACGTTTCGGGCGCCGGTCGCGACGAAGAGGAGGATGCGGCGGAAGGGCATGGGGCGTTGGTTTCCAGATTTTTGACGGAAGGTCGTTTCCTCGGGACTACCGGGCAAGCGAGCGGATGGCGGCGACGGTCTTTTCCCGAACGTCGAGCCCTTCCATCGAAGGATCTTCGAGCACGCGGAGAACGGCTTTCCGGTCGTACCCCATGGCCGCGAGGGAAGCGAGGACGGTTTCGGTATCGGCATCAAGCTTGGAAGCCGGTTTCGCGACGCGGGCGTCCGGCTCGGACATGCCGGCGATATCGCTGCCGGACACCTCGTTTTTCAATTCGACGATGACCTTGAGCGCCGTCTTTTTTCCAACGCCCGAAACGCCCGAAAGCACCTTCTCGTCGGCCGTTTCGATCGCCCGGACGAGCGAGGGGATTCCCAACCCGAGAAGCGCGAGGGCCGTCTTTCCGCCGACCCCGTCGACCTTCAGGAGCTTTCGGAAAAACCGTTTCTCTTCGGCCGACGCGAACGCGAAAAGGGCTTCGGACACGTCGGTTACGTGGTGGTGGAGGTGGGCCTCGACGATTTCGCCGAGACCGGTATTCGAGAACAGGAGTGCCGTCGGCAAAATCTCGAGGCCGAGACCGGTATTTTCGACGAGAAGGGAGATGCGGCCGTCCTCAAGGGCGAGAACGGTTCCGCGAACGAACGAGTACATGGGAAGGGGGTATGCGGAGAGTATAGCGAAGACGTTCCCGGCGACAAAAAAATCCCCCGCGCATGCGGGGGATTTTTCGAGAAACTTCCGATTAGTTGAAGATGACGTAGACCATGTCCTTGGCGCTGCGTCCGCTCACGACGGTCACGGGAGAGATTTTCCGGGTTCCGTCCGTATTCCATTCTTCAAACGTATTCCCCGTCGTGACGGCTCCGTTCCCATCGGGGGTGATGTATGTGGGACTTGCGGCACCGCCGACGCCCCCAAGATCGTAATTCGCGCGTTTGCTCGTTTCAACGTCGGCAATCAGGACAAACGAAGCGCGAGCGACCTGGTTCTTCGCCAAAGGAACGTATCCGTAGGCACCCGGACTTCCGCACTTCGAGGTCGAATTGTTGTACACGACGGAATTCTGACGCTGGGGGTCGAGCGGCGCAACCTTCCCCTTCAACATATCCCCTAGGGCAGTAGCGGTTTTTCCATCGCTATTACTCAAACAGAGGGGAGATCCGGTATCTTCGGTCGTCGCGGTTGAGCTTGCGGAAGTCGGGAAAACACCCTCATCCGAGTTGAACGTAATGAGCGCGGTGGCGACGTTATTGAGCGAAGCGATGCGTCCGCCGTCACGGGCACGTTCCTGGGCTCCCTGGAGAACCGGCAGGAGAGTGGTGGCGAGGACGCCGATGATGGCGACGACGATCATGAGTTCGACGAGCGTGAACGCCTTCTTGGTGTTTTGGATTACGACCATACGGATGGTTGTAAGAAAGTAAAACGCGGGCGATTATACGGACGTTGCCGTCCGATGCCAAAACGAAAGTGCGGGACGATTCCGTTTATTATGGCATAATATGCCTCCGCTCAAACCCCATGGAACCACTTTCCCGCCGTTGCGTCAAACCCGATTTACGAATTCCCGGGTTTTTCCGAATGGAAAGCGCCGGACAAGTACGCCTCGATGTCGTCGCGAATTTCCGCCACCCTCGAGAGGTCCTTCGGATCGGCCGCTTTCAAATCCGGGAGTCCGCTCTGGCGCACGCCGTAGACCTCTCCGGGACCCCGAAGTTCCAAGTCCTCCTCCGAGAGCACGAACCCGTCGTTCGTTTTTTCCATGATCCGGAGGCGCTCGCCGACGTACGATTTGGTCGTGAACAGGTAGCAGTACGACTGGTGTTCCCCGCGTCCGACGCGTCACCGGAACTGGTGGAGCTGCGAAAGGCCGAACCGCTCGGCCGCCTCGATGGCCATGACGGTGGCGTTGCGGTTGTCCACTCCGACCTCCACCACCGACGTGCTCGAAAGGATGCGGATCTTTCCTTCGATAAAATCGCGCATGACGGATTCCTTTTCTTTGGGCCGCATTTTTCCGTGGAGCAGTCCGACCTCGAATTCCGGAAAAATCGCTCGGAGCGTTTCCGCCGTATTGGCCGCGTTCGCCACGTCGAGGGTTTCGGATTCCTCGACGAGTGGGGAAATCCAGTACGCCTGACGGCCGGCCGCGAGTTCGGCGCGAACGGCGCGGTAGGCCTCTTCCCGGCGGTGTTCGGCCACGACGGCCGTCGCGATCGGTTTCCGGCCGGCCGGATACTCGTCGATGACCGAAAGGTCCTGATCGCCGTACAGTATGAGGGCGAGCGTTCGGGGGATGGGCGTCGCCGTCATGTTGAGCCGGTGGGGGCGGATGCCTCCGGCGACCGAAAAGTACCGCTCGAGCGCGGCGCGCTGTTCCACGCCGAACCGGTGCTGTTCGTCCACGACGACGAACCCGAGGTTGCCAAAATGCACGTCGTCTTCGATAAGGGCGTGGGTTCCGATGACGAAATCGGTTTCCCCGGCCTTCAATCGGGCCTTCGCCGCCTCTTTTTGCTTGGCCGAAAGGCTTCCGACGAGCAAATCCGACCGGAGCCCGAGATGGCCGAACGTCCGCTCGAACCCTTCGAAGTGCTGGCGGGCGAGGATTTCCGTCGGAGCCATGAGCGCAGTCTGGACGCCCGTCCCGAGGTGCGCATGGAGGGCGGCCACGAAGGCGACCGCGGTTTTTCCCGTTCCCACGTCGCCCTGCAAAAGCCGGGCCATCGCGTGGGGCTTCTCCATGTCTTTCAAGATTTGGAACAGCGAGATTTTCTGCTTTCCGGTAAGTTCGAACGGAAGCGACGAAAGGATCGACTTTACCCGCTCGGCATCGAGCGCCACCGCGGGGGCGCGACCTTCGCTCTCGCGGCGGAGTTCGTACTTTCGGGCGATTCCGGCGTACTGGATGGCGAAGAGTTCCTCGTACGCGAGTTCTTCGCGGGCACGGAGGAACGCCGCTTCCGAATCCGGAAAGTGGATGCGGCGGATGTTTTCCGCCTTGCTCGAGAATCCCTTGGATTGGCGGATTTCCGGCGGCAGGAAATCGGGAACGTCGCCCGCGTGCGCCCCGACGAGCCGCATCTTTTCCCGGAACCAATTTCCGGGAACGTAGTTGCAGTCGGAGTAGACCGGAAGGAAGTCCGGCGCCTCCTCCGAAGCGGAGACGATCTCCGGAGACGGGAACGACAGTTTTCCGTATTCGTACTTCGGCTTCCCGAAGACCGTTACCCGGTCGCCCGGACGGAATTTGGAAAGGAAGTACGGCCGGTTGAAGTAGACGGCTTCCGTGAGGTATCCGTGCACGTCTTTCAATACGACCTTCACGAGGGTTTTTCCGTTCCGGGTCCGCTCGGAAGCGATCGTCTCGACCGTCGCCCGGACGGCGTTTTTTTCTTTCAGGTTCACGAACGAAAACGACGAAAGGACGTCCGAGCGGTTTTCGAGGGCGCGCGGATAGTGGGAAAGCAGGTCCGCCGCCGTACGGATTCCCGCGTCGGCAAGTTTCCGGACGTGCGCGTCCGTCGTTTTGAGAAGGCGTTTGTCGAGGATCGTCATGGGCGTGCTACGGTTCGCGTCCGAGTGTATCCCGAACGTTCCGGAACGCAATTTGACAAAATCGTCCGCGTATTTATATTTCCCATCTATCCGTAACGGCCGACCCATGAGGATCCTTCCGCCTTCGTCACGAATCCCCGAAACTCCGTACCGTCCGGGCGGATTTTCGGAACTCTACCGCGCCATCGAACGCGAATTCGACGGACGCCGCGTATTCGTGTCGCCCGAATACGTGCCGCCGACGGTGCCGAGGGCGGCGTCCTGAGTTCTCGGAATCCTGCTCGGAAAAAAAATCGGGCTTCCGCCGGATTCGAGCCTCCGGCAATCATACCGGTACTCCCGAACCCGGCACGGGACCATCCTGGTCGAAACGTTTCCGGCGTTGACGAAAGTATTCGAACTTTCAAAAGATGGGACGATCGTTCCGGGAACCGTCGTTCCCGCGGAGATATACCACCGGTTCGTTCCCGAACGCCCCTAGCCGCAGACGCCGCCGAATCCACGGCGGCGTTTTTTTGCCTTCGGACCCGGAATGTGGTAGCATGCTCCCGGTTATCCGTAAAGCAAAAGGAGGCATGCACGTACTTTCCCGAGCGTTCGCGCTCTTCGCTCTCGCGTCGGCGGACCGGGCCTTCGCCGTCGCCGGAGTTTCCACGGCCGGAACGAAGAAACCCGCGACCGCCGTGGCGGGCGGGGGCGAATCGTTTTCCGACATCTTCGTCACCGCGGGCGAATTCGTCGTTTCGGCGCTGGTTTTCGTCGTCGTTTTCCTCGTGCTTCTGAAGATCGTCCGGATTCTTTGGGAAATCCGCTGCGCGCGCAGGCTCACCTACCTCAGGGTCACGCTCCCGCGGGCAGACTCGAAGCTCGACAAGGAACGCGAAACGAAAAAGGACTTCAAGGAAAAGATGGGAATCATGTCCGTCTTCTTCAAATCGGTCCACAAAATCGGCGACATCACGTTCAAGGACATGGTCGCCGACCTCGTGTTCAACCATATGAAGATTTCGCTCGAACTCGTCTACGAGGAGGGACAGATTTCGTTCTACGTCGCCACCTACGCGGGGTTGTCCAACTTCATTGCCCAGCAAATCACCTCCAACTACCCGGACGCCGAGGTCCGCGTCATCGACAAAAAGGAATACCCGGAAATGAAGCCGGCCGGATATACCCTCCGGGCCGCGAGCGTATCGAAGGCGAACGACGACGTGTTTCCGATCAAGTCGTACAAGTATTTCGAAGACGACCCGCTTTCGACGCTCACGAACAACTTCGGAAAACTCAAGCACACCGACCGCGCCGCCTTCCAGGTCGTCATCAAGCCGAAGGGAACCGGTTGGAACAAGAAGGCGAAAAAGGCCGCCAACCTCGTTTCCAAAGGACAGTACAAGGGCGGTGCCAAGGCGGGCCCGCTCGTCCAGGTTCTGCAAGGCATCCTCGCGCCCCTCTACTGGCTCGTCAACACGTTCGTCAACAACGAACGGACGGAAAACGCGAACGCGCCCGGAGCGAGTTCCGGCGACGCCTACAAGATTTTCAACCAGGCCGAACAGGAGGCCCACAAGGCGATGGGCGAATCCGCCGGACAGCCCGGCTACGAGTGTTCCATGCGCTTCCTCGTGTCGTCCGACACGCCGCAGAGCGCGGAAGACGGGTTGCTCGCCGTTATCGGCAGTACGAACATCTTTACCGACGAATACAACAACAAGCTCGACAACCCCCAGTACGAAGACCTCTTCGCGTTCCTCTTCGTTCCCATCCTCTACTTCGAATTCCGCTTCCGCCTGCACGGCTTCATTTTGGGAAATTCGGTTCTCTCCACGGACGAACTTTCGACGTTGTACCACTTCCCGGACATCAACTACAACCGGTCGCCCATCATCCGGTGGCTCGAATACAAGATGATCTCGCCCCCGCACAACCTCAAGTATCCGAAAGACCCGACCCTCCTTTCCGACTACAAGCGCGACGCGGACGGCAACGTCTTCACCGAGGACGGATCGCTGCTCGCCGTCGATAAAAACCTGAACTTGAAGCGCGACGACGACAAGAATTTTTTCCTCGTCGACGGTACGGTCGTCCCCGTTGTCCAAGATGGCGAAAACAAGGGGAAGCCCGTCGATCCCGGAAAAAATCCGGTCGCCGAAACGAAGCAGCGCGCCTTGGCGGGATTCCCGCTCTATAAAGACGGCGTCCTCATGGGCTGGAACGAGTACCGGAACGTAAAGAAGCCCATCTATTTCATGCGGAAAGACCGCGGACGGCACCACTACATCATCGGTAAGTCCGGCTGAGGAAAGTCGGTGTTCGTCGGATACCTCGCGCGCCAGGACCTCTGGAACGGCGACGGTCTCTGCGTCATCGACCCGCACGGCGACCTGGTCGAAGACATCATCAGCTTCACGCCGAAAGAACGGGCGAAGGACATGATCGTGTTCGATCCGGCCGACTACGAACGTCCGATGGGACTCAACATGCTCGAAGTCATTTCGACCGACCCCGCCCAGCGCGCCATCGAAAAGGACCGCGCCGCGCTCGACGCGACGTCGATCTTCATCAAGATCTTCAACGAGGAGGTCTTCGGTCCCCGCATCCAGCACTACTTCCGCAACGGCTGCCTCACGCTCATGGATGACGAGGAAGAGGGCGGCACCCTGATCGACGTTCCGCGCTTGTTCGTGGACGACGCGTTCATGAAGTACAAGGTGTCCAAGGTAAAAAATCCGGTCGTCAAGGCCTTCTGGGATCACGAATACGCCTCGACCGGCGACCGGGAAAAACAGGAAATGATCCCGTACTTCTCCTCGAAATTCGGGCCGTTCATTACGAATACGACGATCCGCAACATCATCGGGCAACCGAAATCCGCGTTCAACCTGCGGAAGGTCATGGACGAACGGAAGGTACTCATGGTCAACCTCTCGAAGGGAATGATCGGGGACTTGAACGCCCAACTCCTGGGCCTCATCTTCGTCTCGAAGATCAATATGGCCGCCATGAGCCGCGCGGACATTCCGGAAGACCAGCGTAAGGATTTCTACCTCTACGTCGACGAATTCCAGAACTTCGCCACCGAAACGTTCGGCGAAATCCTCTCCGAAGCGCGCAAGTACCACCTGGCCCTCATCATGGCGCACCAGTTCATCGCGCAAATCGGCGGCAACAAGTCGAAAGACGGCAAGCCCTCCATCAAGGACGCCGTATTCGGAAACGCCGGAACCATCATGAGCTTCAAGGTCGGCGCGGAAGACGCCGAGTACCTCGAAAAGGAATACGCCCCGCTCCTCTCCCAACAGGACATTATCGGCATCGCCAATTTCACTACGTACTGCAAACTCAACATCGACAACGCGACGACCCGTCCGTTCGACATGAAGACCATTTGGGACAATACCTACAAAAACCCCGAGGTCGCGAAGATCATCAAGGAATATTCCCGAAAAATGTACGGCCGCAAGAAGGAATACGTCGATATGGAAATCGAGGCGCGGCTCGGTATAATGGGATCGTAACCACCCCCGCCCCTCCATGCGCCTTTTCTCCCGTATCGCCGCTTCCCTGCTCGTCTCGGCCTCCTGCCTCGCTCCCGCCGCGCTTTCGACGGCGTTCGCCGACGCGACGACCGAAGAACTGAATTTCCGTTCCGGCCCGGCGTCCTGAGTTGGCCGGGGCGATACGAACCGGAACGAGTACTTGGACGATTTCCGATTCAGCACGGACAACGAAAATTTCTTCAACGCCGGAACGACGGGCGAGGAAGGGGCCCGGAACTTCCTGTTCGGCGTCGGCCGCGACCTGAAGAACCTCTTCATCGCGGTCGCGGTCGTCTACTTGGTCGTCGGCGTCGTTTTGGTGCTCTTTTCCGGAGGGAGCGACGAAGCGGTGAAGAAGTGGAAAAATTCCATCCTCTGGACGACCGTGGGCATCATCGTCATGCAGAGCGCCTACGTATTCGTTTCGACGCTCTACGACAAGAACGTCTCCGGCAACACCGCGAACCTCCTCTTGGATCGGGTGGTGAACCCGTTCGTGAGCCTTCTCGGAACGCTCGCGTCGTTCATTTTCCTCGCCGTCGCCTTCGTCGCGTTTTTCCGCCTCGTAACGGCGGGCGGCAACGACGAGCAGGCCAAGGGGGCCAAACGGGCGATTTTCACGGGCATCGTCGGATTCCTCCTGATCAAGATTCCCAAAGTCCTCGTCGAGAGCATCTACGGAAAAGCCGGGCACGACTGCGGAAGCTACACGTTCTTCGGAACGTGCCGACTCGAAGATCCCGACCTTGGGCGAACCGTGACGATCATGACGAACTTCGTCAACTATCTGAACGGATTCCTCGCCGTTATCACCGTTCTGCTCATCATCTACGCGGGATGGCTCGTCGTATCGTCCGGTGGCGAAGAAGACAGGTTGAAACGGGCGAAAAACATTATCAAGTACGCGTTCGTCGGCATCGTCCTCATGGTCGCGAGCTACGCGCTGTTCAACTTTTTCCTCCAGAAAGGCTAGGCCCGCCTTTCCGTCGCGGAAACGTCCGACGAATGCCGGAAGGCGACCGTCGAAAAACGCCCCGGTACGGGGCGTTTTTCGATATTGGGAACGGAGAACTACTTGCTCAGATTCGCGGTCTTCTGCTGGCGGGCGTAGAACTTGTCGACCGAAGAGGTCTTCAGGATGCGCTTTTCGCCGGTATAGAACGGGTGGCACTTCTCGCAGGATTCGACCTTGATTTCGTCCTTGATCGTCGAGAGCGTCTTGAATGCGTTTCCGCAGGAGCAGGTAACGGTCACTTCGTGGTTTTCCGGGTGGATGTTCGCCTTCATGGGGAGAAAAAATTGTGCGTCCGCCAAGTACGGATCGCGCCGAGAAATAAGGAATCTTCTGGTGCCCGGAGAGAGACTCGAACTCTCACGCCTGCGGCAACGGCTTCTAAGACCGTCGTGTCTACCATTCCACCATCCGGGCGGAGGTACGGCGAATCGGGTGGCGGGAATTATAGGGAGGCCTTCGAAAAAAGCAAACGGAGGTTTTTTCTTGCCTACGGACGGAGACGTTCTATACTGGAGAACCGTAACCCCATAGCGCATGACTCCCGAAAAAGACCTCCCGGAAGAAGTCGAGGAACCCAAGCTCCCGGAAACGGCCGAGGTTCCGGTTCCCGTAAAAAAACCGAAATTCACGCCCCCGCCGTTTTCGTTCGGCAAGAACGCGGCGAAATTCAATCCCCCGAACAAGCAGCGCCCGGGGCACCACGCCGGACGGGGACGGTAGCTCGCTGCCGACGCCTCGCTCGGACCCCCCTTCGGGAACCGGGCGGTTTCGACATTGACAAATGTTCGAAAATTCGTAATACGTGTTTATCCCGATATTGGGAATCAAACACAAAGGAGACAGGCATGCAATTGCGACTCGAAGATTACATGGGGGAGCGGCATCCATTGAAATTCAAGGATATTCCCCGGGAATTCGCGCCGTACGAAACCGGCATCAAATTCCTCAAAGACGTGGCGTTCGGAGCTCTCCTGGTTTTGGATACCGAAACCATGACGATCGAAGTTTGCTGGGATTTTCAATCCGGTACCAGTTCGGACTCCCCGGGCTTCCGTTTCGGAAGCGACGAACAGCACTCGGATCTTCCGCTCGAAGCGCTCATCTACGCGTATCCGAAGGAACACCTGACGAGCCGGCTGGGTTCGGGAATCCGGGATATGGCGAATGCCGTGGTCGCGGCCCGCCGAAAGACGGAACGACGGGCGTTAGCCGACCGAATCGCCCGCTGGAGCGGCTTCATGGAATACTTGAACCGCTACGCTCCGATATCGGACGGCAAATGAACGTTCAAGCCGGGAAAGGATTCGAAACGAACGGCTCCGGCCCCACCGCGCGTGGGGCCGTTTTTTTGTTTTGGCCGCGAGGGAGGATTCTTTCCTCGCAATGTCGCGCCGGGCCGCGGAGCGGCTCCGGACGCTCGCTTCGGAAAACCCCTTGCCGCGGGAAGCCACGAATAGCGGTTTCCTTCCGGACTCGCGCTTTGCGCTCGTCCGTGCGGCTGCGGCTTCGAATCCTCCTCGGCCCGCACGGACGTACGAAAAAGCCCCCGCGAGGGGGCTTTTTGGATATTTCATGGTGGGCCGAGTAGGATTCGAACCTACGAAGTCGTAGACAAAGGATTTACAGTCCTCCCCATTTGACCGCTCTGGAATCGACCCAAGAGACGAGAATCGATGGAGCCACTTGTCGGGCTCGAACCGACGACCTACGGATTACAAGGCCGTTGCTCTACCAACTGAGCTAAAGTGGCAGCCGTTCGTCGGACCTTTCTTTTTCGGAAAGCCCGCGTATGGTATGGAAAGTGACGATTTTGTCAAAGCCCTCCGAAAAAAACCTCCAAAAACCCCTTTCCCATGCGCGTACTCTTCGTTGCCGATTCGTTCGGACACTTCGAAACCCCGATGGAAGAATACCGGAAACGCCTCGGAAAGTCGGTCGAATTCGTCCGGATCCGACCGGAAAAATCGAGCGACCCGAAAACCGTCGTCAAAAAAGAGAGCGAGCGCATCGCCGCGTTTCTCGACGACAAACGCGTCCGTCCCGTGTACTTGGACGTCGGGGGACCGCTTTGGTCGACCGAACGCCTCTTCGAAG
Organism: uncultured Candidatus Peribacteria bacterium; assembly: GCA_964540725.1. Classification (GTDB taxonomy): domain Bacteria; phylum Patescibacteriota; class Gracilibacteria; order BD1-5; family UBA2023; genus JANJWP01. Next base: position 50,862 of record CAZINU010000002.1, on the reverse strand, counting down.
AAATCGAACGGCGGAAGAACCGTTCCGAGGACGCGGATTTTCTGATCTGAGGCGCGTACGGCATCGATTCGAACCTCCTTGGCGGCCGTCTCGCCGGAACGTTCTCGCTTTCGAAAATGACGCTCCCGCACGGTCTCGCGTGTCTCGTGCTCGCCGAACAGCTCTACCGCGTCGGGCAAATCCGGAAAGGAACCGGGTACCACCACGGCGACGTTCCGTAGCGCTGCCGGGAACGCCGGGGCGCGCTAGTGCCCGTGGGCTTCCGCGTGCGCGTGGATGCCGTGCGAACCGCCCGCTTCGCCGACGGCCCCGTTGCCGCCTTCTTTCGAATGCTCCACGAACGCCCGGTACCAGAGCGCTTCCACGAAGATTTCCAGAACGCTGTTCACGTGCGCGACGAAGCCGAGGAACGTGACGATCATGGCGCCGATGACGGCGAACGCGAGGATTTTCACGGCCGCGATCGTCACGTACGTGAAAATCGCGGAAATGACGAACGGGAACACGATGAACGCGGCGACGGTCAGAAGCGTCCGGACGTAGACGAGCACGAGCGTGAAGTACAACCGGAAGGTCACGCCCAGGTTGTCGATCGCCATGCGCAGGGAAGAAACCATGGCCGGGAGGGCCCGCATGTCGCGGAACACGACGAAGAATTTCGTATAGGCGAAGAGCGCGTTCACGAAAATGGAGAAAGCGAGGTACGCGACCGCGATGACGCTGACGGCGAGCGCGTATTCGCGACCGAATATCCGAAGGGAGAACAGGTAGAAGGTGACGATCGAAAGGAGCTTGAAGGGCGCCAGAAGGTTGTGCGCTTCGAAGATCGGGAGAAAGTGGCGGAGTCCGACCGAGATGGCTCGGGAATAAGGGGACTGCCAGGGTTCGCCCGCGTCGCGTTTCGCCACCATGCTCAACAGCCCGGCCTCGGCGACGGGGGTGACCAGAAGATAGAGCAGGAAAAAGAAGGCGACGGTAACGACCGTTTCGAAGAAATACGACGCGTGGACGAAATCGATGACGAGACTGAAGAACTCGTCCTTCAATTGGAACAGGTACACGTAGCTCCACGCGACCTGGTAGAGGATGATGAACGCCAAATATACCGTCGAAAGGAGGGACGGAAGGAAGTTGAATTTCTTGATCGTCGAGGATTCGCTCGCGACGGTCCAGGCGGGAAGTACGATATTGTCGCGCATGGCCTATTTCGAAGAAGCGAGGAGTCCGCGGACCCATCCGACGAATCCGCCGACCGACTTGTCGCGGAAGTCCGCGATGCGGCTCTCGTTCACGTACGCGCCTTCGAGCACGTCGAACAAGTACGGGGAAGACGGGACGATTTCCGGAACGTGGGCGTTTTTTACGCTCCGGTCGATGGAATACGGCAAATACGGGCTCGATACCGCCACGACCGCCGCCTCCTTCCGAAGGATGGCGAGAATCTTCGACCGGACGTTTTTCAAGCCTTCGTCGCCGAAATCTTTCGATTTGAGTTCCTCCAACAGGACGTCGAGGGAGGGGTTTTTGATTTTCGAGAAATTGTACCCGACCTCGGCCTGCCCGGAGTGGAAGAAGGGGAAGACGTTATACCCGAGAAGCCCGAGGTTCACGCCGGCAAGAAGGAGGTCGTACTCCTTTTGCCCACCGAGGATGACCTTCTTCTGGAGGTCTTCGGTCGAAATTTCCGCCGCGTCGACGGAGAATCCCGCCCCCTTCAGGACTTCGGCGATTTCGGACGCCAGAAGCGGGATTTCGGGAGAAACCGCGGCGTACCGGAGACGGAGGACGAAGGGGTTTCCGCTCTCGTCGTAGTAGGCGTTCGGATCGAGGCCGTCGTACTTCGCCATAGCGGTCTCGAGAGCGCCGGAAGACGAGGCGGCGGCGATTCGGGCGGCTTCCGAACGGAGTTCGGAGCGGCGTTTTTCCCGTTCGGCGGGGTCTTTCACGTACTCGACGACCAACGACTCCTTCCGGACCTTCACGCCGTTTTCAACGAACGAAAGCGCGTATTCGTTGCGTCCTTCCCGGAGCGTCCGGAGGGACGTTTTGGCGCGGTAGTAGAACTTTCCGGATTTCGGAACGAAGCTCTGGAGCCGATATTCGTTCACGTACACTTCCGTGACGGAATCCGGTACGGAACCGGAGATGAGGATCTCTTCGGCGTCGCCCCCGACGTACGTCGCCTCATTCGTGGGCGAGACGAAGTACCGGTTGGTTTTGGCAGCTTTCGCCGGAACGGGGCGCTTGAGTCGCTCGATAAGCGCGGCCTTCTTGAAGAATCCGTGCTTCGCGAGAATTTCTTCGGGATTCTTCGTCTCGGGCTCCGGAATGGCCGATTCGTCGGTGAAGAACGGGTTTTTCACCGGCTTTGAGGATGCGGTTTCGGCACTGGCGAGCTTCGCGTTTCCGATAAGCGAAAGAACGAGCGAACGGAGGTCGGCGGGAAGTTCGGAAACGTTCGCGAACACGCCGACGAACTCCGGGAGCGAAAGCTTGAGGGGGGCGAACCGGGGAGAGGAAATGGGGCCTACGGCCCGGCTCGGGTATACGACGTTCAGCGAATCGCGGGCCGAGAGCAGGGCGTCGCGGTCGGAAAAAAACCGGAGCGCGTACCGGGATACGTACGGAGGGGTCGAAAAGTTCGGATTTTGGGAGAGGACGATCCGTTCGGATTGGGAAGCCGCGTCGGTTTCGCGTTTCTCGAACGCGTACGGTCCCGAAAACGGTCCGGACTCCGGACGGAATTCCCCTTTCCGAATCGATTCGGCAGCCTCGGCGCTCACGATGGGAAGGGTGAACACTTCGAGCAAATCGACATTGGGGTCGTCGGTTCGGAACACGATGGCGTCGCCGGAGTCTTCGACGGACGTTTTCGAAAGGGCGGCCTGCAACCGCTTATTGAGGTCGGTTTCGGAAAACAGGGCGTACGTGGCAAGGACGTCGGCCTTCGTGACGGGCGTTCCGTCGTTCCAAGCCGCACCATCTTTCGGGAAGCACCGGATTTCGGAAAAATCCTTCCCCAAGTCGCAGTTCGCCAAATCCCCCCGCATGGTACGGGATTCGACGTCGTACCGCAAAAGCGACCGATACAGGAGCCGGAGCGCGAAATCGGCGACCGGATCGGCGCCGGCTTGGACGGGCGAGAGCGACGGGACGGCGTTCACGAAGCCGACGGAAACCGCGCCTCCGCGTTCGGGGACGGTCTTCGACCCCAAATACAGGTACGCCAAGGCAAGGTGCCCGAGCGTCACGAAAAAGAAGAAGAGCGAAAGGATCGTCAGGTATTTCCGAATGCTTGGGAATGCTGACATGGGAAGGGATGACCGGACCTAGCGGACGAAGAAAAGCGCGGCCGAAAGGACGACGAACGCGACCGCGAGAACGGTCGTGACCGTGTGGAGGGTTTTTTCGGCGCCGCGTTTCTCGAACTTTCCGAAATCGCCGGATCCGGGAGCGATGGAAAGGCCGGTGCCCTTCGATTGGACGACGACGAGGGCGGAAAGGGCGATGCTCGTGACGACGAGGGCGATAACGAGAACGGAGTGGAACATGGGTCTGGAGAGGGTTCGGAAATACGCTTATTTCCCGAATAAAACGCCGTAAATCGTATTGAAGACCGTGAAAATTACAACCGCAATTGCGAAATTGGCCCAGCTTCCGGTCGCGAACGCCACGCCGGTGATGTTCAGCGCGAGGATGATCTTTTCGAGCACGCCGAGGATGACGGCGTTGATCACGAGGATGAAGAGCCCGAAGGTCAGTACGACGAACGGGAATCCGAGAATCTTGAGAAGCGGTCGGAGGAACGCGTTCAGAAGGCCGAGCACGACGCCGCCGACCAGATAGAGCTTCCATCCGCCGGTCGCGGTCACTTCCGGAAGGAAGTACGCGATGGCGAACAATATGGACGCGTTCGCCGCAATGGAGAAAAACAGCCGCATACGGAACGGAAAGAAGGGCTAACGCCGGCATTGTAGCGAGAATTTGGAAAAAGGGTATTCCGAAAAACGGGAAAGCCCCTATAATGGCCGAAATAGCCGTTTGCAGTTCCGATGCGATTCCGCGAAAAATTCGTCGCAAGCCTCCTCTCCGCCGTCGCCGTCGCCGCCGTTTCTTTTCCCGTGGCGTGGGCGGACGGAAGGATGGGCGAAGATACCTGGACCCTCGATTCCGGAGCTTTCAGTCCTTCGACGCAAGAATACCGGGAAGGCCCGAAAGGAAACCTCCAAAACCTTCTGGAACGGATTTCCGGCCTGCTCCTCGTCGCCATCAGCACGCTCGCCGTCCTCCTCATCGCCGTCGCCGGATTCCGGATGGCCATGTCGTCGGGGGATTCCGAAGAGGCGACCAAGGGAAAAACCATGGTCCGGTTCAATCTCATCGCCATCGTCCTCGCCCTTTTGTCCTATACGATTATCCGCTTCGTTTCATGGATTATCAGCGCTACCTAACGCGGCTGCGGCACCGTTCGGCCGTCGCGCTCCCGAAAACGTCCGAACGGTGGGTTCGCGCCCTCCGGACTCTCCGGACGCCCGCGTTCCTCGCGATCGTCCTTTCGATCGGATTTTTCGCCGGATTCCTCTTCGTGAGCCTCGCCTTCGCCGACGACGCCCTTCCGAACCCGCAAAGCCTCGGCCTCCCGTTCGAAGGATCGGACTCCCATAACGACGTCGCCCGGTCCATTTCCCAAATCATTCGGGAAATCGTGAAATACGTCGGCGTCTTGGCCGTTCTCGCCCTCACCTACGGAGGATTCCTCTTCATGACGTCGTTCAGCGAGGACGAGAAGGTGAAGAAGGCCAAGGCCATCGTCCAATATTCGCTGATCGGGGTCATCCTCTCCGTCGCCGCCTACTCCATTATCGATATCGTCAATGAACTGAGGCTCTAAAATCGCGTTCGCGCTTCCCGGAACGGCCGCGGCGGCGACGGCATGGGCGGAAATCGACGCCTCCGACATGCGCGGGCGCATGCTCGTAAACGGCGGCGACGCCGACGGCGGGGCCGTCGACGCGACCGACGGGAACGCCGACGTGACGTTCCTGCACGACCTCCTTCCCCGCGCCCAAGAAATCGCGTTTTCGCTCGTCGCCATCGTCGCCGTGGGCGTATTCGTTTGGATCGCGTTCCGACTGTTTTCGGCCCGCGGAAACGAGGAGGAGTTTAAAAAAGCTTGGCTCTCCCTCGTGTACGCCGCCGTGGGAATCGCCCTCGTTCCCGCCGCCTACGCCCTCGTGAAGATCGTCACGGGCCTCAATTTCTAACCGCTCCCCATGATTCGAACCCCCTTTCTCCGTACCGTCGCGCTCGCTGGCGCGTGCCTGTGCGCCTTTTCGTTCGTTTCCTTCGCTTCCGCCGTCGGCAATTGCGACGGCGGCGTGAACGGCAGCGTCGCGGAATGTTTCGACGGGGACGGGTACAAGCCCGAAGGCGCCCTGACGGTGGGCGACGGAACGATCGAAGAAGGCGTGAAATCGAAAATGGTCGCCATTACCAACCGCGTCATCACGGCCGTCGCGCTCGTCTCCGTGGGCGCCATCGTGTTCGCCGGCTTCCACATGGTCACGGCCTATGGCGACGACGAGCGGCACAAGAAGGGGAAAGACGCCCTCAAATGGGGCGTCGTCGGCTTCGCCACGGCGCTGTTGTCGTTCGCGATCGTAAACGCCGTCATCAACTTCTTCTACGGCATCCGCTAATGGGAAACTCCGGATTCCGAACCCTCTTCGCGCGCGTCCCGGTTCCGGCCAGGGAAGACGTCCGGAAATTTTTCGCGACCTTCGCCGTCTGCCTCGTCGTCACGGGCACGTACTGGACGTTCTTCGCCCCCGGCCGGGGGGAATCCTCGTACGACTCGGGTTCGATCCGGAATTTCGAAACGGTTTCGACCGGGTCCGCGAAGGTTCCGGAAATCTTCGTTCTGGAGAACGTCGAACCGAAAGAGAGCGCGCCTCCGGAGCCGTCGGAAGCCGGGAGCAGCATCCTCGCGCCGGAACAGAAACGCCAGGCCGCCCCGTCCAGGCTTTCGTTCTCCTTCCGCCCCGATCCGTCCAAGAGCGACGACCGGACGGTTTCGATCCTGCGCGCGAACCTGCTCTCCAAGTTCTTCGTCTCGAAGGTCCTGCCGCTCTCGGTCACGGTCGATTCCGAACGCCGCGAGCCCCGCGGACAGGTCGTCGGAAGGGAACTCATCCTCTCGGACCTCATCGGTACCGAATCCGAAAAGACGAAGGTGTTCGTGCACGAACTCGGCCACATCGTCGACATCCACTCCCTCCGAAGCGGAGCCTTGGGCGACCCGTCCGAGAAGTTCTACGCGATTTCGTGGGATTCCTACAAAGTGAAGAAGAAGGGGGCGAAGCTCGCCGATTTCGTCTCCGGCTACGCCCTTTCCAACAAGTACGAAGATTTTGCCGAGAGCTTTTCCTTCTACGTTTTTCATAACGCGGAGTTCAAGCGGAGAGCGGCGACGAACGCCGCCCTCTGGAAAAAGTACCGGTTTTTTTCGAAGGAGGTGTTCGGCGACGCCGGATTCGCCTCGACCGATTTTTCTACGGGATCCCTGAAAGGGTACGTATGGGATACGACCAAGCCGCCCATCGATACCAAGAAATACTTGTTTTATATCAAATAACGGGTAGAATGACTTCTTCCGTCATTTTTCCTTCCCGGGGTGGTCCGAACCCCCTCCGGACACCGTTTTTCGAGTATCATGCAACGCCCAGAACGCAGTAGGGACGACGTTCCCGAAACCCCCTCCGGCCGCGAAACCCCCGAAGCTCCGGGCTTCGCGAAAGGATTCAAGAAAAAACGGCGCCGGTGAACGGCCGTACGGAAGCGGAAAGCCGAATTTCCGGCCGCGGCGAAGCGGGGCGCGGCCGCGAAACCCGGCATTCAGGGCGTCGTCGCCGCCGTCTTCCTCTGCGACGCCGGATCCCGGTCGATCCTCGTTCCTCCCCGCATCGAAACGCGGGCGTTCCTTTCCCCCCACGAAATCCGAACCGGGCACAAGTTCCTCCTCTCCGAGAGCCGCCGGAGTTTCGAAGAAACCCTCCGGGACGTTCCGGACATCGAAACCCGCGATCTCGAAAAAATCGTCCGGGGCGACCTCGAACGGGCCATTCTCCGGGAATTCCGACGCTCCCCCACCGTGCTCGTCGTCATCCAGACCGTCTAAAACACCCGATAACCAATACCCCCATGCAAGAATACCAAAACGACCGGAACGCCGATCCGGCTTCCCACCAAGCGGCGGCCGAAGGTCTCCGCCGGGGCCCGAGAGCCGAAGATCCGGTCGCGGGCGAAAAACGTCCGCATCCGGCAAAACACCATTCGGGACCGAAACCCCCGAAACCGGAAGGCCGGCAACCGCGTCCGCGCGGATCGAAACCCTCGAACGACCGGCCGAAACAGGAAGGCGGGTACTTCAAGGTCCGGGGCAATACCGAAAAAACCTTCGAAGACCGGCTCGGTCCCGGCGCGAGCTTCGTCACCATTCCGAAATTCCGCGCGAAGCGCAATTTCCCCTTCGTCACTCCGGCGCAGGCCCTGAAAAAGCACGTCCCCTACGAAGAACACCGCGCCACGCACATCGGTGAAGGCGTCCTGCGCGTCGTTCCGTTCGGCGGCCTCGAACAGGTCGGCCTCAACTGCATCGGCTTCGAATACGGGAACGAGATCCTCATCGTCGACATGGGACTCCAGTTCGCCGACCAATACCAGCACGGAACCCACTGCTCGATTCCGGATCTCTCCTACGTAAAGGGAAAGAAGATCGTCGGCATCTGCATCACCCACGGACACATCGACCATATCGGCGCCGTTCCCTACGCGGTCAAGCAGCTCGGAAAGAACGTTCCGCTCTACGCGACCCCCATGGCCTACGAACTCATCGCCATGAAGCAGGCCGAAATCGGGGCGCCCCTTTCGCACATGAAGCGCTACGAGCGCGACGTCATGGTCGAGATTTCCGACTATTTCAAGGTCATGCCGTTCACGGTCGACCACTCGATTCCGGACTCCGTCGGACTCCTCGTTGAGACCCCGGTCGGACGGTTCGTCCATACGGGAGACTGGAAATTCGACCGTAACCCGCTGCCGTACCGTCCGTCCACCAACTACGAGCTCCTCGAGTCCATCGGAAACCGGGGCGTCCGCGCGCTTCTTTCGGACTCCACCAACGCGCACCTGAAGGGATCGTCGATTTCGGAATCCGAAGTCATCGAATCCATCGAGGACATCTTCGCCGAGGCGACGGGCCGCGTCATTACCGCGACCTTCTCGTCGATCATCGATCGCGTCATGATCATTATCGCGGCCGCCGAGAAATTCAACCGCAAGGTCGTGCTTCTCGGACGCGGAATGAACAACTACATGGACATCGCGTTCAAGCTCGGCTACGCCCGCCCGAAGCCGGGAACCATCATCTCCATGGAAGAGGCGAACCGCCTTCCGGACGACCAGGTGACCATCTGTTGTACCGGCGCCCAGGGCGAACGCTATGCGGCGCTCATGCGCATCGCCACCGGAGAATCGAAGGACACGTTCCTGAAAACGGACGACATCGTCGTGTTCTCCTCTTCGGTCATCCCCGGAAACGAGCGCAACGTCCAGGGGCTTTTCGACCTCATCCTCTCGCAGGGGCCGAAAATCTTCCAGTACAAGGAATCCGAGATCCACGCCGGAGGGCACGCCCGCCAGGAGGACTCCAAGAAGATGATTTCGCTCATCCGTCCGGAGGTGTACATGCCCATCTACGGCTACCCGCACATGCTCCACGGAAACGCCCGGAACGCCTACGAGAGCGGCTATTCGAAAGATCGGGTCATCATCGGGCGCAATGGCCAGATCGTCGAGTTCACGAAGGATTCCTTCCGCGTTACCGACATGTACGCCCCGCACCGTCTCGTCTCGGTCGACGGCTACATGGTCGGCCTCACCGGCGAAAAGGAGCTCCACGAACGCCACCAGCTCCTTTCGAGCGGCACGCTCGTCGTCTCCATCGCGAAACGTCCCGGTCAGTTCCTCATCCAGTTCGACGCGGCCGGCTTCCCCACCCTCTCGAATTTTCCCCGGCTCGAAAACCGCTTGCGCGAGTTCATCGACTCGACGCTCAAACACGACCTGCCGAAGTTCCCCGACGCGAACCACTTCAAGAAGCACGTAGGGAAGAAGGTGGGCGACATCGTGTTCGACGAAACGGGCAAGGAACCGATAGTGGTCGTCATGGTGCACTAGCCGTCCGAAATCGAATCCGCTGCGAAAATCCGGGGTTTCCCGGATTTTTTCTTGGATTTTTCTTTGGTTTCTGCGGGCGGCCGAAGAGTATGGCGCTATGGTCTTCTCCCTCCGATCTTCCGCGCTTTCCGGTATCTCCGGCATCGAGGTCCGCGTCGAAACCGACGTTTCGGCCGGTTTGCCGGCGTTCCAAATCGTCGGCCTGGGCGATGCGGCCGTTCAAGAAAGCCGCGAGCGGGTCCGGAGCGCCGTCCGGAATTCCGGGTTCTCGTTCCCCGCCAAGCGGATTACCGTCAATCTGGCGCCGGCGGACACGAGAAAAAGCGGACCGGCGTTCGATCTGGCCATCGCGCTCTCCGTCGTCGCCGAAGAAGTCGGACTCTCCGAACGGGTCTTTTCGGATTCGTGCGTTCTCGGGGAACTTGCGCTCGACGGTTCGGTTCGCCCGATCGGGGCCGGCGTCGCGTACGCGGTTTCCGCCAAGGAACGGGGAATCCGCCGGATCGTCCTTCCTGAAGCGGACGCCCGGGAGGCTTCCCAAGTCCCCGGCATCCGGGTCGAAGCCGTTCGGTCCCTCTCCCAGGCCGTTTCGGCCTTTCTCGGGACCTCGGCGCCGATTCGGCCGGAACCGGACGTTCCGAAGCCGCCATCATGGCCCGACGTTCCGGATTTTTCGTCCGTCTTCGGCCAAAGCCGCGCGAAACGGGCGCTCGAAATCGCGGCGGCGGGCGGGCACAACGTCCTGCTCGAAGGAGTCCCCTGATCGGGAAAAACCCTTCTCTGCCGGGCGTTCCGCCGCATCCTCCCCGAACCGGGTTGGGACGAGCTTCTCGAAATCGCCCGGATCCGTTCGGTCGCTTCGAAAACACGGGGCGAGCGTCCGTTCGACCCCGTCCGGCCGTTCCGGGCCGTCCATCCGAGCGCGAGCGCCGCGAGCCTGATCGGAGGAGGCCCCCTCGCGGGGCCGGGGGAAATCTCGCTCGCGCACTTGGGCGTGCTGTTTTTGGACGAAATGCGGGAATTTCCGAGTTCCCTGCTCGAAAACCTCCGACAACCGCTCGAAGACGGGGAAATTCGGATTTCGAGGGCCGGAATGCACGCGACGTATCCTTCGCGATTCCAATTGGTCGCCACCGCGAACCCCTGCCCGTGCGGATATCTCTGAGACCGGCAAAAAGCCTGTACGTGTCCGCAATGATCCGTTGAGCGGTACCGGGCGAAACTCTCGGGACCGATTCTGGACCGAATCGATCTGTTCGTCGCGGTCCCCCGCCTGCCCGCTTCCGAGCTTTCCATAAAAACCCCCTCCGAACCGTCGGACCGAATTCGCGAGCGAGTCGCCCGGGCCCGGGCAATCGCCGAAAAACGGCTCGGAACGGGCCGGACGAACGCGACGATGACGCCCGGGGAAACGGAACGGCTCCTCCGCTTCGACACCGATGCCGACCGCCTGCTTTCAGAGTCGGTCGACCGGCTCCTTCTCTCCTCCCGGGCGTTCTCCCGAATACGAAAAGTGGCCCGCACTATCGCGGACCTCGCGGGTTCGGAAACCGTTACGGCCGAGCACGTGGCCGAAGCCGCCGCCTACCGGGAGCGGTCGTAGCCGGGGCCGAGGATTTGAGCCGGCAACCCGGGTTGCCGGCTCAAGGCTTCAAGAGCTTCGAGCAGGAGCCGGTTCTTGGCCGCTTCGTCGGCGTTCACGCCCTCGGAAAGGAGGAAGTACGCTGCGCGATCCAAGAATTTCTGCAATTCCAAGGCGTCATCCGATGCGAGCCATTCGAAATCCTCCGCGTTCGAGACGGGAATCCCTTCCAAAATCCTCCGTGCGGAATCTCCGAATTCCCGGGCCAAATCCGCCGATTCGGACGGGACGGCACCAGCGCGGACGTGTTCGAGCGCCCGAACGGCCGAATCGACCGATTCGGCTACGGAACTCGAAAGCCGCTCGACGGTCCGCGAGCGGAGAACGCGTTCAGCGACGATTTTGGACAATCGGTCCGTCCGGTCGGCAAAGGTCGCGAGCCTTCCGCTGGAATCAGGTCTCGGAATGCCTTCTTCCGCGTCGAGTCCGGCCGCCCGAAAGAACGCTTGACGAACGAGCTTTAAAAATACGTACGGCGGCGCGCTCCGCATCGAATAAACCCCGTCGGCCCGTTCCATAACCAGCCCGCTCCCGCTTTTCCGAAGAAGATCGGAAAGGTCTTCGGCCATGCGGCAGACCCGGTCGTTCGCCCCTCCCGTTCCCGGTTGGCTCCGCTCGGTCACAAGAAAAAGCGAGAGGACGGAACATTCGGAAAGAACCTCCGAATTCCGGAGGTTCTCGTGGGCCGTCTCGGCCGCGGATGGGAACGAGGGCATAGGCATGGCGCTCCGTGCGGTTCGGAAAGGATTACGCCGTTTGGATTCCGTCCTTCAGCTGGTACAGGTTGCGTCCGACGCGCTCGACGTACTTGCGGTTCTGGAGATTCATGTAGATGGTCGAGGTCTTGACTTGGCGGACCTTCAAAACCTTCTGAATGATTTCTTCGGTCGAAAGCGGGGTTTTCGCCTTATTGAAAACGTCGATGATGACATCAAGGACGGTTCCGGGCTTGTATCCCCATTCCTTCAGGACGTAGATTCCCCGTCCGATCAGGACGAATTCGTTGTTGCGGATGAGTTCGTTGTGGATGGTGGCGACCTTGACGTTCTCCTTGAAGCGGTCGGAAATGGCGTTGGTAATTTCGACGAAGTGCATGGGGGCCTTCGCCTTTTTGAGTACGTAGATGGCCTTGTCCTTGAGCGTGGAAGGATTCAAAATCTTCCATTTCTCGAGGCCGACGTACTTTTCTTCCCCCTTCACGACGTCGGTATAGACGTCGAGAACGGAATCGACCAAAACCGATTCGACCTTTCCGAACTGCGGTACGAGATTCGCCTTGACGGTCTCGTAGAGGGCGACGTTTTCCATAATGTCGCCGCGCTTCTTGAGGACGCGGACGGCCTCCTTGTAGATTTCCTGAACGAGGCGCCGCTGGACGCTCGGAAGGAAGAAGTACGTACGGGTGCCGAGCTGGGGCTTGCTCTTCTGGATGTTGAAATCGGACTGGAGGACGACCTCGATGATGCCCGCGTTGACGTCGCTCTCGATGGCGCATTCGGAAATGACGGCCGAAATGAGCTTGTCGCGGGTCAGGAGGCCTCCGTGGAGGGCGAGGATCTTATTTCCGGCGGTCTGGATTTCGAAAAGGCGGGTGGATTTCACGATCCGCCCGATTTTCCGGATTCCTACGTCCTCGATCTGGCGCACCCGTTCGCGGGTAATCGCGTACGATTCGCCGATCGACTGGAGGGTTTCGCGTTCTCCTTCGAGTCCGATGCGGCGCGAAATGACCGAACGTTCTTTTTCGGTAAGTCCCGAAAGGACCGTGAGGAAACTGTCGCGGATTTCGGTGCTGAGTACCGCCATGGCGTGGTAGGGGAACGATAAAGGCTTTAAAGGGATATAATTTTTTTCGGGTAAAAGTCAAGCGAAAAAACGGAACTTCGTCTAAACCGGGAGGCTCATATTCTTTTTATCGGGTTCCCCCTTGCGGATGATGGACTCGTATTCCTCCAGCATCGCGGTCGTCGTCCGACTGTTTTCGACGAAGGTGGTTTCTTTGAGTTCGCGCTTGTATTCGCGGTGCCCGAGGGCTCATCCGACGGCGAGGAACACCGATCCGACGACGGACAGGGCCGGTCCGTTCCTAAGGGAAACCCCCTGCTCGAACACGGAAAACCCCCGAATGACGTTGACCGAAACGAAATCGAGGGCGAAAAGGGCGACGGCGGAAAACAGGCAGAACGCGTAGTCCGAAACGACGAACCCCGACCGGGATTTGAATTCGGACTTCGTCCGGTGCGAAAAGACTGCGAACGCCACGGCCGCGAGAAGCATCGATCGGACGTACCCGACGTACCCGAGAGAGAGGGAAAATGCCGTGCCGGAGGGGATGTCGCGGGTGGAGAACCATGGAAAAAACGACGCCCCCGCCGAGAGGAGAATTCCTACGACGACGATTCGCCCGGAAGGCCGGAGGTGGAGAAAATTGAAAGAGAGCTTGTCCAGAACGGCTCGGGCACGGTTCCGGAGCTTTCGTCGGTTCGGATGGTTGGAGTGCATAGCCGCGAACTTATACCCGAAAAATATCGAAAGTAAATCGGAGAATTCTTGACTTCGAAGCGTTTCATGGTTACATACCCGCGAGTTTTTACCTTACCGATGCGGAATAATCGCGCGTACGTCCTCTTCGCTACCGTCTGGGCGCTCGTCCGGTCGGCATTTTCCAGTTCCGCCCTTCTCGTCCGGTCGGCATTTTCGAGTCGAAATGGCTCCCCATTGCCGTCGAACCGGTTTTTCGAAGTCCTCCATTTCCTGTTCGTTTCGGGTCCGCGCCACTACTGGAGGCGTCCGACCGCCATCGCGGCGGGGCGGAGCGTCGGAACGCTCCTCCATTTCCTGCTCGAACGGGACGCCCGGTTTTCGGAAGTCGGAAAAAAACGGGGGGGGTTCACCCTCGTCGAAACCATGGTAGCGATTACCGTACTTTCGATCGTTATCGTCTACAGTTTCGACGCGCTCGGGCAAATTCTCTTTTTCCGATCGAAAGTGAACGACCGGATCGATTTGGGACAAGACCTTCACTATGCGGTCGAACGCCTCGCCGAGACGGTAAAGGAAGGAGGGGGCGTGGATTATGAGGAATACTTCGCGAGGGGATTGGTTTGAACGGGTACGGATTCCGGACACTACGCGATTCCGACCGGATTCGGAAACTACGGGGGGAGCGGGACGCTCGGAACGTCCTTCGGGGACGGTCCGTACGCGTGCCGGAGCGGTTCCGGAGTTCTCATGGGCACCGGCGGATGCGCGCTGAACGGGCTCAATACCGCTGGCACCGTCCAGAATGGACGGCTCCAGCGCTACGGACAATACGCTGCCCAATTCGTGGATGCCAACGCGAACGCCGATGCCGACCCCGAACCGGGCGACGAGGACGGAAACGGGGCCGTTCTCGGGGATAACGACGACGAAGATCTCGGAATTGGGCCGGCGGCGTTCCCGGCGGGAACGCCGCTCACGGAGCTCTATCTCATAAAAACCGCGACGGCGGTTCCGGAGCGCCTCGCGCTCCGCCGGACGGTCGTACGCGATCCGAACGCTCCGGCCACGGCGTCCTGCGATTTGGCGAACGGAACCGGGAGCGGTTGCCTCGGACGGCTCGAAATGCTCCGGCTCGTCGGGCGCGATTACGGAATGGCCCATACCGGCTCCGTAGCCACCCCGTCGCCCGGACGGTTCGACGGCGCGATCGATACGTGGGAATGTCGCGGAGACTTCCGGTGCTTCGGTCCGGAAAATACGCCGACCGGGAGCGGTGCCGAGTGGATCAGCGTCTTCCCGGACGAAATCAACGTAGCGTCCCTCGCGTTCTTCCCGTTTCCGAACAAGGACTACCGCCTCGCGTGGAAAGAGTCCGATCCGCTCATCCGCACGGCTCCGTACGTCCGAATTGAACTTTCGGTCGGGTTTTCTTGGAAACGCCGGAAAAAGGTCGACCTTGGGGATTCGCGCACTTCCGTCACGACGACCGTCTCCCTTTCCCAATAACCGAAACCGCACCACCCATGGGAACCGAACGCTCCCGAACCATTCTCCCGATTGCCCGATGCCGCGGCGCTTTCGCGATCTACCTCGGAATCGCCCTCACCATCCTCTTGGTCGTCGTCGGCGTCCAGCTTGTCGGAAAACTCCTCCCGGCAAGCAAGAACGTCAAAGGGATCGAACAGGGGAACGTCGCCTATTACGCCGCGGAATCGGCCGTCGAGCGGGCGCTTGCGACGCTTTCGTCCGAAAATCCTGGTCTGGAAAGCTCCGGGGCCTTCGGATCGACCTCTTCGACGGGATATTCCTTCCGGGTGTTCGCCTCGGGAACGACCGTCCCCCTCCCGTGATACGGAAACAGCGAATTTTCGCCGGACCGGAACTGGAACCTCCTGGGACAGGGGAAGCCCGTGCAACTGAAACTGCCGGCGGGGGCGGACGTGGGGGATTTGGAACTCGAATTCCGCGCCCCGGACGTCAATCGGGACAACGTCTACCGGGTGAGCGCCGCAGGGGCGGTAACCGAACGGGTTTCGAGCGAATTCGCCGCGAACGCTACCGCCGGATTCGCAAAGGCGGGAATGTCGCAATCCGCGGGAACGGAGTCGTTGTCGAGCGCCCTGAGAATCGTCGTGGACGAATCCGGTTACGCTCCCGGAGACCAACTCCTGGGCGGTACGGGCGCTTCCGTCATCTGGCTCGTGTCCGGAGGTACCGGCGTACTCATATCGGAGGTCAGCTCGGCCATTTCGGCGAACGACGTGAACGCGACCCCGAAGATTACGTTGGCCCTCCGACGCGGCCGCCTTCCGGACGGAACGGTTTCGACGGTCCGGAATTTTTCGGACACCTTCTGTCAAAGCGCTTCCTGTACCTTGAAACTGGCCATCGTGACTCCTCCCGTCATCGGCGCGGGGATCGCGGTTCCGTACCTCGAATACCGCATCGTCTCCCCGTCCCCGATTCCCGAGCAATGGATTCGGATAACGGCCGAAGGATACGAGCGCGGGTACCGGAAATCGGCAGTGCGCGAAGTTCGGCAAACGACGACTAACGAAGCGATGGATTTCACCGTGTTCCAATAGCATGCGGGAATGGTCGATCGGCCCGAACGAGGCCGGACAGCGGTTGGACAAATTTCTGAAAAAACTCCTCCCCGGAGCGCCCCTTTCGCTCATCTACAAGCTCGGACGAACCGGGAAAGTCAAAGTGGACGGGAAGCGGCGGGAAGATTCGTACCGGCTCGAGGAGGGCGAATCGGTCCGGGTATTCCTTCCGGACGAGGCGTTCGAAGAAATGCTCCGGGAAAGCGTTCCGTCCGCCCCCGACCTCCGGACGGAACGCGCCTTCGATCCGTCCCGGATCGTGTTCGAAGACGCCGACGTGCTCGCCGTATCCAAGCCGGCGGGGTTGAACGTGCATCCGGGCAACCATAAAACCGACGAATCGTCGCTCATCGAGTCGGTTTCGGACTACTTGGGGGGCCGGTACGACACGCTGACTTTCCGCCCGTCGCTCGTGCACCGGATCGACCGCGACACCTCCGGCGTCGTCCTCATCGCCAAAACGAAGCGGGCCCTCGACGCGATGCTCTCGGCGCTCCGGAACGGAGGCATCGAAAAAACGTACCTCGCCGTCACGGTCGGAACGCCGGAGCCTGCGGCGGGAACGGTTCGAAAACGCCTCCTCCGACAGGAAACCGGCAAACGCTCGGAGAAGGTCGTCACGGATCCCGCCGGACTTTCGGCCGTCACCCACTACCGCGTCGTCGGAAAAGGGGTGCCGGACAAGTACGCGGTCGTCGAATGCCGGATCGAAACCGGCCGGACCCACCAGATACGGGTCCATCTGGCTTCCCTCGGGACCCCGGTTCTCGGGGACGCGTCCTACGGGAACGCTCCCGAAAATTCGTACGCCCGCCGGCATTTGGGCGTAGCGAGGCAGTTGCTCCACGCTTGGAAACTGTCGCTCCCGCACCCCGTTACCGGCCGTCCGCTCCCGCTCGAAGCGCCCCTGGAAACCGACATGCTCCGAATCCTCGGCGCGGCCCGAGCGGAGACCGTCGGGGCGGTTCCGTCGGAGCGGCAGGAACGGCGGGGGTCCGGCTACCGGCTATAGGGACTCTGGGCGTTGGACGCCTTGTAGATGACCTGTCCGAGCGGATTCATGACCTGCTTGAGGCTGTCGCGAAGAAGCCGGTAGTCTTCGGTGAGAATCAGGAGGGCGACGTGCGGGCCGTAGGTCCGTTCGAATTCCTGGTACGCGAGGAGCGCGTTCGGAAACACCTCTTTCGTATGCGCGATTTCGCGGTCGATCCGCGACGACGCTTCCACGATGCCCGCTACGGCCTCTTCCGAAGAAAGGGGCGCGGCGGCGGCCGGCGCCCCTTCCGGCGCCAACGTTTTTCCGGCCTCCCGAAATTCCGCCAGCCGGGACGCTCCGTTCGTTTTCAGGTACGAGAGGTAGTGCCGGTAGTCGCAATACTGGTAGAACGCGTTGTCGAGAACGTCCTTCTTCAGGTAAACGTTGTCTTTGCTTTGCGTAGACGAAAGATCGGCGCATCCGCGCTTGTTCGCTTCCTGCCGGAGCATGCGGGTTTGGTCCTCGATGCGGCGGACGAGGTTTCCGGACGCGGCGTCCTCACCCCGGACGCTCGCGATGATCCGGTCGTGAATGCGGATTTTGAATCCGATTTGGGCGCAGGCGAACACCGCGTTCACCCGCTCCTTATACGCTTCGGAGGCGGCGGAAACGAGCCGCGCGGAAGGTCCGAGGACCGCTTCGGCGGAATCGGCCGCGTCAAGCGGCCCGGCGAGGACGTTCTCCATTCCGGAGGAATCGCCCCCGACGCTCCGGACCATCGAGCGCAGCGTATCGGCCGCGGCGGGATCGCCGATTTTCGGATACCGGAATTCCGCGGTACGGACGATGGATTTCGCGGGTTTGCGGGCCGCGCAGACGGTTTCGACGGGCGAAAGGTAGGCGCGTTCGTAGGAAGCGACGGCGTCTTCGGCAGCTTCGGCGCCGACCGGGGACATGGAAAAAACGACCAGCAGCGCCGTGGCGGTTTTTGCAAACTTGGACGTTCTTGACACGTTCGACATGAGAAGGAATTTACTGCGCGCCGATGCGGAAAATGATTTCTTTCTCGATAAATTCGCGCTCGCGGCCATACTTGAGCCGGGAGAGCTCCTTGTACGCCATGGCGAGCTTCGGGTCGCCCTTTTCGAGGTAGGGATTGATGGGAATGAGGGAGAACGGCGTGGTCGTCTGCCCGTCGACGTGGAGCTTGATGACGCCCTTGAATTTGTCCATATTGATGAGATCGCGGCTTGAAAACTGCGGGGCGAACTGCTTTTCGAGGAATTCGGCGTCTTCGGGCCCCACGCGGTACGACATGATGGAACCGACGTTTCCGAAGACCGCGTCTTTCAGGTTGACGTCGGACTTGGCGAGCGCGTCGGACTTGTGGAGCTGTCCGAGATATTGGTGCGCGATAATGAGGCCGAGACGGTATTTCCGGGCTTCGGAAAGGATGGATTCGATCGAATCGGTGATGTAGTTCTGAAATTCGTCGATATAGAGGAAAAAGTCCCGGCGCTCGGATTTCGGCATCGTCTGCCGGCGCATGGCCGACATCTGAATCTTCGATACCATGACGAGCCCGAGGAGGGTCGAATTGAAATCCCCGAGAATCCCCTTCGAAAGGTTGATGAAGAGGATTTTTCCGGATTGCATGACGTCGAACACGTTGAACGAGCTCTTCGTCTGCCCGATGATGTTGCGCATCATCGAATTCGTAATGAATCCGCCGAATTTCGCCTGGAAGTACGGGATGATTTCCGCCTTTTCGCGATCGCCCATCTTCGCGTAGGTGTAGTCCCACCACGCCTTTACGACCGGATCCTTGAGGGTCCGCCGACGCTCCTTTTGGAAGTCGTCGTCGGTAAAGAGCCGGACGATGTCCGTCAGCGCGGCCCCGCCGGGATAGTCCATGAGCGTGAGCGCCCCGTTGCGGAAGTAGTCCTGGATGCGCGGCCCGAAGATTTCGTTTCCGAAGAGTTTGATCATGATGTTCATGGCATCCTGCGCGACGGTCTGTTTTTCGTCGGGCGTGGAGGCCTCGAACAGGTTGAGGCCCATGGGGCGCGAAAGGTCCGACGGGTCGAAGTAGATGACGTCGTCGGCGCGTTCCCGGGGAACGAAGGGCAGGAGATCGTTCGCGAGGTCGCCGTGCGGATCCATGACGCAGAGACCGTTTCCGAAACGGATGTCCTGCCGGGCCAAAGCCGTGAGCATGGTCGACTTACCCGTACCGGTCTGTCCGATGACGTAGAAGTGGCGGAACCGGTCTTCGTTGCGCATGAAGATTTCGCGCTTCACCCCGCGATAGGCGTTCGTACCGAGGAGAATGCCCTCCGTCGGTACCATGACGGGCGCTTTGACGATTTTAAAGTTCTGCCAACGGATTTCGGGCGACGTATCGTACTTGGAGTGCGGAAAATGGAAAACCGAGGCGATTTCTTCGACGGAAAGCACCTGTTTGGGCGCGAACCACCGTTTCGGGAAGTACCGGAAAATGAACGCGCGGAAGAATCGGTCGGCGTTCGACGGTTTTTTCATTTTGAACGCGTTGTACGCCGGACCCGAAAAACCCGAGAAGGCGGCGGCGAGATTGTCGAGTTCGGTCTTCGCGAGCGTGGCGTCGCGAGCCGTCACGACCATGCGGAGCACCGTTTCGAACCCCGTTTTCTTCGCTTTTTCGCGAACGAGTTCAACCGTTTCGGAGGATTCCTTCTTCGCGTCCTCCGAATGCGATTCGAAAAATACCGACCATGCCGCGGCGAAAAACCCCTTCTTGCCCTCCGCAATGGCGTCGGCCTTCTTGAGAGCCTTCTTCTGCCAAGTGTCCGCGACCGGCCGAACGAGCACTTGGATGACCGCCGACTCGTCCTCGGCGAGCTTCCCGAGAACCCCCGTCAGGGCGTTCATGGGGTCGGACTCGAGCTTCTGATGGGTACGGACGGGGATGGCCGGATGCTTCGCCAGCACCATTTCGGCGCCGGCCGCGACGCTCCTCGTGCGGAATACGTTCGGTTCCGGAACTTCTTCGATAACGGCGTCGGAATAGAACCCCGTGATCTGCTTTTCGACCAAAAGTTTCGCGCGCCGCGGTACGGCTACGTAGAAAAGGATTTCCGAATCCATGGCGACCAACTCGAACGACACGCCGTCGGTTCCGAAGAATTTCTCGGAAAACGACCCCTCGGAAAGCCCTCCTTTCAGAGAAACGAGAAACTGTTCCATAATGCCGACCCATTCCTTGAAATCGCGGACGGTTTCGCGTTTTTCGTCGAGATCGCTGTCGCGCCGCGGGAGGGTGACCTTGAAAAAGGCCGTTTCGAGGGATCGGCCGAACGCCTTCTTCCGCGCGAAGAAAAAGGCGGCATACCCCGAGAATGCGGCGGCGAAAAGGGCGGCGTACGGCAGGTATTCGGAATACGGCACGGGTTTTTCCTCCTAGTGATACCCTTCCATTCTACCGCATTCCGCGCCGAATTCAAAAAAAGCGGCCCCGAAATGCCGGAGCCGCCGCGAGGTTGCCGGCCCCGCGATTCGATTTTCGTTTGGCGAACTTCGTCCAACGTGTCTCCAATGGCAACGGAGGGTCGGGGCGGATGTTCGGGAATCGTCTTTCTTGAGAGCCGTCCGACCGAACCGGCGCTATCGAAGATGGGAGGTGAGAACGCCTGCCTGCGCGCGGATGTCGGAGAAGATTTTCGTCCGCTTCGGGGCGAGGCGGGTCCGATACCACGCTTCGAACGCCGCGGCGAGGGCGTTTCTCGCGTTCCGAACGACGGCCGGATCGGTCGGGGTTTTCGAGGCGATGAAGCGGTCCATGGCCGCGATCGTCGCGGCGAGGCGGGCATTTCGGTACGACGGGACGTACGGAGGGGCGAGCGTCTCCGGAACGCCGTAGTCCGTGGATCCGGTCGACGCAAGGGGAGGTTCCGTCACGCTCCCCCCGGAGCCGGAGATTCCGCTTCCCGAAACCTGATCCGACGAGGACGCCGAATTCGACGGTTCCGTTCCATCGGACATGGCGGATACGAAAAAAACCGACCCGCTCGAAGCGTTTCCGTAAGCATCGACGCCGCGTACCCGGACGCTCGACGTTCCCAAAGGGAGCGCGTACGTCGAAGCGGAAAGGATCGCGACCGTCGCGGTCGAAAGTACGAATCCGGTTCCGGTTTCGAAAGAAAGGTCGAAGTGGTCGAAATCGACGTCTCCGGGGGCCGACGCCGAGAGGGTGCACGAACGCTCCGAACATGCGCCCGTAAGCCCGATGGGGTCGGATGGGGCGAGTTCGTCACGAAGTCCGTATTCTTGGTTGACCCGAACCCCGTTGGGGTCGTAGGCGTCGACCGAACCGTCGGAACCGACGTC
This sequence comes from uncultured Candidatus Peribacteria bacterium, assembly GCA_964540725.1. Lineage (GTDB taxonomy): Bacteria > Patescibacteriota > Gracilibacteria > BD1-5 > UBA2023 > JANJWP01. The sequence goes on along the minus strand of CAZINU010000002.1, from coordinate 29,552 downwards.
GAGTTCGAATCCGCGAAGGGGTGAATACCGGTTGTAAGCGATGAGCCGGATTCCCCGAACCGTCAAATTGGCCCCGGACGGCAGGGGTTCGGACGATTTGAAGCGGAGCGTCCGAAGGTCGTCGGAAATTCCGGTGGCCACGATTCCGGAAAATCCGGAAACGGAAACGGTTCCGAGCGAGCCCTGGGAAAATCGGACGTACGCGTCCGAAGGAATCGAGAACGAAAAGGCGCGGGCACCGGAAAGGGACCCCGGGAGCCCCGGGTCGTCCGACACCAGTACGTCCGGAGCGTTCACGATTCCGGCGTTCGGCCGGAACGTCGCGTTCTCCGCGGTCGTCACCCTGGAAGCCGACGTGACGGACGGAAGCATTACGAAGAGAGTGGCCAGAAGGCCGAGTCGAATATGGAAACGCATGGGAATCGGTGTTAGGAGACGGTGGTCAGTGGAAAGTATACGCGTCCTCCCTTTGGACGCAAAACAAAACCCCCTCCGGGAAGGGAGGGGGTTTTGCGGCTCCTGAATAGGAAACCCGAAGGAATCTTCTAAACCCGATTAGTAGGTGTAGGTGGATTCCGAGGTCGGGAGTCCGACGTTGGAGTAGGATCCGAGTCCAGAGAGCGAAGCGGAAGATCCGGTGTTCGGAACGTCGAGGTAGTTGACGTCGGTAACGCGGATAACGCGCTTGGCGTTCGTGGAAGCGGTGCCGGCCGAAGTGATGCTCAGGATGAAGGTCTTCGTGGAACCTGCGGAGATTTCGAGGGCGCTCGAGAGCGAGATCGAAACGGAGGAACCGGTGAGGACGATCGAGGTGGCGACTTCGTTTCCGGCGGATTCGGAATCCTTGTAGAGGGTTCCGGTCATCGCGGTGATTCCCGAAGGAGTCGAGAGCGAGAGGGTTACACCGGAGAGGTAGATGCGGTTGTTCGCATCGGCCGTAACGGTGAAGGTGTGGGTGGAGTTAGTAGCGGCACCCGAGATAGCGACGGTCGGCTTGGACCGGGCGAGGAGGTGGGCTGCTGCGGTCGCCGAAGTAACGGTGGTACCGGTAGCGGTGTTGCCCGTGGACTTCGAAACGAAGCGGACTCCGTTGTTCGTTCCGTCAACGGCGGAAACTCCTGCGAGCGTTCCGATGGCGAGGGAAACGGTGGTGTTGAGTGCCGAAGCGTCGGTAATGTCGTTGAAGGCAGCCTTCACGATTACGACGGTGTTCGACGTGTTCTTCGGTACGACGAAGGAGGAAGCCGATCCGAGAGCGAACTGGACGGTTCCGGTTCCGAGGATGGAACCTCCGGCGAGCTTGCTTCCGTTTACATCGTAGAGACCGATGGTCTTGATGCGGGAAGAAAGGTTGGCCGATCCGGTGTTGTACACGTAGAGGTCGGTGAGTTGGAGATCGTCGTCTACGGCCGAGAGGGTGTAGCGAGCGACTTCGACTTCGTCAGCGGAAGGCGTGAGAACCTTCTTCGAGGGCGAAGAGGAGTTGAGAGCGACGGTAGCGGTACCGGCGGTCTGGAAGGTGTAGACGACGCCATCGACGTTCGATCCGCCGTTGACGGTGGTGAGCGTGATGGAGTTAACGTCGCGGGCTTCTACGTTCGCATCGTCGAGGACTACCTGGAATCCGGAACCGGAAGCGATAGCCGTCGAGAAGTCGGCGACGACCTTGAAGGCAACGTCGGTGTTCTTCGGGATGACGACGGAGATGTCGTTGAAGTCGGCATATCCGGAGGACATGGACTTGGTCGACTTGAGTTCGCCGTTCGCGTAGAGCTTGACGGTGGAAACGTGGCTGCTGGAAACCGAACCCGAGTTGGTGAACTTGAGCTTCGAAACGGTGATGTCCGAAACGTCGTTCGCGCGGGCGGTGAACTGCATGGCGGTAACGCTGGAAGCACCTACGGCGAGGTTCTGGTTGGCGATTCCGTCGTTGCGGGTGAAGGTAAGGGTCGGGGAACCTACGGTCGTAGCGACGCCGTCGGACGATCCGGCAAACTGCGCGGACTGTACGACATTGCCGTTCGAAACGTATTCGACGCGGGCGAAGGACGAGTATCCGATGGTGGAAATCTTGTACTTACCGGTCGCGGTCGACTTAACGTTACCAACGATCTTGAGGGTCGTGGTTCCGTTTGCGGAGTACGAACCTTCGAAGGTGAATCCGGTGGCCGAGCTGGCTGCCGGGGTGTAGGTGGCGACGGCGGAAGATCCGATCATGAGCTTGAGCGACGAGAAGTCGGCGGCAAGGTTCGTGAGGGTTCCGGAGTAACCGGTCTGCTCGAGGCGGACGGTGAGGTCTTCGAGCGTTACGGCCTGGGCCAACTTGAGATCAGCGGAGAAGAGAACGACGTCGTTCGTTCCGGCGGCGACGGTCTGGCTTGCGGCGTTGACGGTCGACTTGGAAAGGATGATGTCGCCACCGTTGATGCTGTAGGTAGCGAAGGCGCTGGTGGATCCGATATCCGTACCGCTGACGGTCGCGCGGAAACCGGTGGAGGTTTCGTCGGCCGTAAGGTCGTCGGAGTACTGGAGATTGAAGATGTAGGTGTCACCGGAGGTATTGGTGACGGAAGCTACGTCGGCGCGGACGTAGTAGGTTTCGGTGCGTCCGAAAGCGATGGTATCGTTTACGACGAACGAAACGTACTTGCCGTCGACGACGGTTTCGGTCGAGACCTTGGTTCCGGCGCGGTAGAGCGCAACGTTCGCGAGGCTCTTAGCCATGTCTCCGGTTCCTTCGTTGCGAAGGCGGATGGACTTGACGGTAACCGACTTGTCGTCGGTCGCGTTGTTCTGGAGGGAGAACTGGCCGAGTTCGACGCCGGCGTCGCCGACCTTGTAGGAAGAAGCGGATCCCTTCGCGTCGAAGGCAACGCCAGCGACGGTGTAGGAAGCGGTCTTCATGAGGTTGGTGGCAACCGGGAAGGTGCCGCCTACGGTCTGAGCGGTGGATCCGATATCAGCGGAAGAGCCGATAACGAAGCGGTGCTCGGAACCGGTGGAACCGGAGAGGGTAGCGACGAGGTCGACGGATTCCGTGGATCCGGCCTTCACGACGATGGCGGGAGAGAAGGAAACGAGGACGACGTTGTCGGAACCGACGGTCTGGCGGGAAGAAATGCGGACGCCGTTCTTCTCGACCCATACGCGGGAGATGTCGGAGCGGTTTCCGAGTCCGTCGCGTACGAGCTTAAGGGAGCTGACGGAAATGTCGGCACCTCCGGCAGTGAGGTCGAACTTTCCGAACGGAACGGTTCCTACGGCCGGAACGGACGCCGAAGCGGCGGACGAGGCGGCGAGGGCAACGGCGAGGTCGCCGGCAGCGGCAACGGTCGTCGTGTCGGTCGTGGAGCCGGTGGCGGTGGTCGATCCGGTAGCGGTTCCGGTGGAGCCGGTATCGGTAGTATCGTCACCGAAGAGGTCTCCGAGGTCGATATCGTCGGTGGTTCCGTCTTCCATGACGCCGGCAACGCCAGCGGCAACCTTGAAGGCTTCACCGCGGGAAGCGGTAGCGTTCGGGCGGAAGGAGGTACCGGTCGAGATGTAACCTTCGGCGGCGGCGGCGTTGATGTAGCCGGCGAGATCGCCGAGCGCATCGGTAACGTCGGCGAAGCCGGCGGAAACGTCGGTGGTTTCGACACCCTTGGCAGCCATGAGCATCTTGACCATTTCTGCGCGGGTAACGAGATCCATCGGGCGGAACTTGGCGTTGGCCTTGGATACGATACCGGCGTCAGCGGCGGTTTCTACGTAGTTGCAGAGGTCGCCGAGAGCGGAAGAAACGTCGGAGAAGACGGTTCCGGTGCATTCTGCGGTTTCTGCGCCGTTGAGCTTAACGGCGATTTTTGCCATTTCCGCACGGGTGACATTGTCACCGAGGCGGTATCCGGCTTCGGTCGTCTGGGTGTTGACCACACCAGCGGCCGCGAGGGCGTCTGCATAAGCGAGGAATTCGCTCGCTGCGGAGACGGTAAGGGTGGACCCTACCGCGGAGGCAGCGACGGCAACCGCGCTTACGGTCGACGTAACTTTCCTAAAAAGGCTAGCCATAGAGAAAGTAAGGGTAAAAAGTATTCGCTTCGACTTTCCGTTCTTGGGCCGGATCTGCCTTTCCGGCTTCGGACCAAAGAGTCTCGGCGCCCACGGGATTGCTCCCAAGGGGAAGTTAAAGCTTTAACCTCCGTTCGTAGTATGCATACAGAACAGGAGGGTCCGAGCCCCGCCGGAGCGGGACCCGTCCCCTCCCGTTTTGCGAAGCCATGCTTCGGATTCGGAGGAAAAAGGAAGGCGGAACGTCCTTCGGAGGACGGACCGCGTACGAAAACGATTCTTTCGTGGACGTACCGTCCGGAACGGACGGAAACGTCTTTGGGAATGTTAACGAACGCGAGAAGGCGAGCCGCCTTTTCGTGGGTCGAATTATAGGGAAAAAGGGTCGAAGTCAAACGGATTTCCCGCGACTTCACACTTTTTTCACAAAGCCGCTTTTGCCTCCGTTTCGGGCACTACGCGCCGAGCCCGACCCTCGAAAGGAGTTCGGCCTTCTCCCGGGAAGACAGGGGAACGTAGGCGCCGTCGGGAAGGTCGCGGAGCTCGACGTTCTCTATCCGGACGCGTTTCAGGCGCTTGACCTCGTGCCCGACCGCCTCGACCATCCGGCGGATTTGCCGGTTTTTCCCTTCCTTCAAAACGATGGAAAATTTTTCGGACGCGACCCGGCGTATGGCGGCCGGACGGGTCTTGTACCCTTCGAGGATGACGACTCCGGCGGCCATTCTCGAAAGGGCGGCGTCGTCGATCGGGCCGTAGGTTTCGACGACGTACTCCTTTTCGTGCTCGAAACTCGGGTGCATGAGGCGGTTCGACAATCGTCCGTCGTTCGTGAGAATGAGCAGTCCCGTCGTATCCTTATCGAGGCGTCCGATGGGAAAAACCCGTTCCGGAACGTCCACGATGTCGAGCACGCCGGTGTCGCCCTTCGATACGCACGTCGTCACGATGCCGCGGGGCTTGTTGATTTTGTAATAGACGAATTCGGCCGTTTCCCGTACGGCCTCGTCCCCGACTTCGACGAGATCGGTTTCCGGATCGACGGACGATCCGAGTTCGGCAATCTCGCCGTTGACCTTCACGAGGCCGCGGAGAATGAACTCCTCCGCCTTGCGGCGGGAAGCGATTCCGGCCTGGGAGAGGTATTTCTGAAGTCGGATTTTTTCGGGGGTTTCCATGGGAACGGGGGGAACGGGTCGATTTTCGGAGAGTCGGGAGAATTCGTCGGACGCCGCGGTTAGCCCGCTCCCGAGACGATACGGGCTTCGGGTTCGAGACGGATACCGGTTTCCGATTCCACGCGGGATTTCGCGAGTTCCGCCAAGGCAAGCACGTCGCGCCACGTCGCGCCCGGATGGGCGAGGAAGAAATTGGCGTGCTTGGTCGAAATTTCGGCTTCGCCGACCTTCGCCCCCTTCAATCCGGCCCGGTCGATCAAGGCTCCGGCGGAGGTTCCTGGGGGGTTCTTGAAGAACGAGCCGCACGTCCGGCCGGCCGGCTGTTTGGATTGCCGAAGGTCGCGGAGGGATTCGGGCGTCATGGCTTCGTGGGGGTTTCCGGGTTTCCGTCGGGACACGTCGAACGCCGCGCGGACAACGAAGCGTCCGGCGTCGCCCTTGAGGACGCTCGAGCGGTAAGAAAATCCGAGGGCGTCGGCGGACATCCGCTCCAAACGGCGTTCCGGAACGCTCCAAACGTCGGCCCATTCGAGAATGTCCGACGCCTCCAACCCGAAGCATCCCGCGTTTCCGGCGACCGCTCCGGCGACCGTCCCCGGAAGTCCGGACCAGGGAACGAGGGCGTGGGACGCGAAGGTTTTGAAATGCCGGAGGACGAGGGCGTGCACGTTTTCTCCGGAAGCGGCGACGATCCGGTCGGCCGATTCGAACCCAATGCCGGCAAGGAGGTTCCGAACGAGGAGGCCCGGAAAGGCGTCGAACGCGAACAGGCAGTTCGTGCCGCCCGAAACGAAAACGACGGGCAAATTTTTTGATCGGGCGTCGGCGACCGCGTCGGAAAGGGTTTCCAAATCCGATTCCGCGCGAATTTCCAAGAAGTACCGGGCGACCGCTTCCGTCCGGAACGACGAAAGGGGCGTAACGTCGGCGTCGCGTCGGATTTTAGGGGAATTTTCGAGAAAGGAGGGCATGCGGTGCGTCGGGAACGAACGGCGGGGTCGTGATTATGCGGAATGCCGGGACAAGTGCCGGGCGAGGGCGAGGGCGGTATGGGATTCCGGACGTCCGAGGATGTCTTCGGTCTTGCCCGAAAACACGAGGGTACCGCCCGCATCGCCTCATTCCGGACCGATGTCGATAAGGAAGTCGGCCGACGCGATGACGTCCAAGTGGTGTTCGATGGCGATGACGGAATTTCCCCGCTCGACGAGCCGGTCGAGGATCGAGAGGAGTTTCGCCACGTCCGAAAAATGGAGTCCGGTCGTGGGTTCGTCGAGAATGTAGAGGGTGCCTCCGGTCGAACGCTTCGAGAGGTCGAACGCGAGCTTGATACGCTGGGATTCCCCGCCCGAGAGGGTGGGAGCGCTCTGTCCGAGGGCGACGTAGCCGAGTCCGACGTCGACGAGCACCGAGAGGATGCGGGCGATTCGGGGAAACGCCTGGAAGAACGCAAGCGCCTCCTCGCACGTCATGGCGAGGACTTCGGCGATGGTCTTCCCCTTGTACCGGACTTCGAGGGTTTCGGGGTTGTACCGGGTTCCCCGGCAGGATTCGCACTCGACGTACACGTCCGGAAGGAAGTGCATCTCCACCTTCTTGACGCCGCTGCCTTCGCAGGCCTCGCACCGGCCGCCGCGGGTATTGAACGAAAAGCGGCCGGGGCCGTATCCGCGCTTGCGCGCTTCCCCGGACGCCGCGAACACTTCGCGGACATGGGTGAACAGCCCGGTATAGGTCGCGACGTTGGAGTGGGGGGTTTTGCCGATGGGAGACTGGTCGATGATGACCGCCTTGTCGATCGGGCAAGACCCCGGGGCCACCGGTTTTCCGCGAGCGTCCAGATAGCGCATTCAGGCGCATCGCCCGACGTCGCCCAGGGGGTTTTGGCCGAGGTCGCGGAGCACCCGGTTGGCGAACGTGTCCATGACGAGGGAGGATTTTCCCGAACCGGAAACGCCCGTTACGACCGTGAAGGTTCCCAAGGGAATTCGGACGTCGAGGTTTTTCAGGTTGTTTTCGGAGGCGCCCGAAATTTCGACGAAGGCGGAAGGGACGCGCGCGCGCTTCGGAAGAATGGCGGTCTTCCTTCCGGAGAGGTAGTCCGCCGTTTCCGTTCCGGAAACGAGAAGTTCCGGATACGTTCCGGCGAATACGACCTTTCCCCCGTGTTTTCCGGCTCCCGGCCCGACGTCGACGACGTAGTCGGCGGCGGCCATGACGTCTTCGTCGTGTTCGACGACCACGACGGTGTTGCCGATTTCCGCGAGCTTTTTGAGATTCCCGATCAGCAGGTCGTTGTCCCTCGGGTGGAGGCCGATGGACGGTTCGTCGAGCACGTAGATGATGCCTTCGAGCTTCGTGCCGATCTGGGTGGCGAGACGGATACGCTGCGACTCCCCGCCGGACAGGGTATTGGCCCGTCTCGAGAGGGTGACGTAGTCGAGACCGACTCCCGAAAGGAATTCCAAGCGGTCCCGGACGTTTTTCCGAATGTCCCGAACGATTCGTTCCGCCTCGTCGGAAAGCCTCAGCGCGTCGAAAAACGCGATGGCGTCCCGAACGGAGAAATCGGAGATTTGGCCGATATGGAGGCCGCCGACCCGGACGGCGAGGGATTCCCGCTTCAACCGGTGCCCATCGCACGCCGGACAGGCCACCTCGGTGACGAACGGGGATATGCGCCGCATGTAGGGATCGTCGGCCGCCGACTCCCGGTACCGCCGGAGGAGGTTCGGAATGACCCCCTCGTATTTGGAACGGAAGGCCTTTTTTTCGTCCGTTTCGAAATCGTGGCTGATTTCGTAGGTCTCCCCGGGCGTTCCGTGGAGGATTTTTTCGCGGTGTTCCCGGGAGAGTTCTCCGAACGGGGCGTCCGCGTCGATACCGTGGCGTTCGCAAACGGCCGCCACGATCGCGAGGTAGTAGGGGTGCGACGTCCATGGGAGGATCGCTCCTTCCGAAAGGGAAAGTTTCGGGTTTACGACGTCCTCTTCGAGGAAGGCGGTTTGGGTTCAGAGTCCGTGACATTCCGGGCACGCGCCTTTCGGGGAATTGAAGCTGAAATCGGAAATGGAGAGTTCCGGGATGGCGTGTTCGCATTCCGGGCACGCGCCCTTGGCGCGGAACCGCCGGGGATTCTCCCCCGACAACGCCCCGACGAAGCACTCGTCGTCGCCCGACTTGAAGGCGAGTTCGATACTGTCGCGCAAGCGCTTCTTCTGTTCTTCGAATTCTTCGGTTCCCGGCTCTTTGGCCACGAGCCGGTCGACGACCAGGAAGGCCCGTTCGCCGGGCGGAAGGTCGGGACCGGAAGGATCCCCGACCGAGCAGAGGGTTCTGGCGACCGAAAACCGGACGAATCCCCGTTCGAGGACGGCGGCGGAAAGATCGGAAAACGGCACCGGGACCGATTTTTTCGGAAGCGCCGCGAACACGGCGAACTTCTCGCCGGGCGGAAACGACAACGCGTGCGAAAGGACGCTGGCAACGGTGTCCTTGACGAGCGGAACGTCCGGATGGTTCGGACAATAGGGGATGCCGACGGTGGAAAACAGGAGTCGGAGGAAGTCGTAGATTTCGGTGATCGTTCCGACGGTGGAACGGGGATTGCTCGAAACGGTCTTCTGATGGATGGCGATCGTCGGGGAGAGTCCGCGGATTTCGTCGACCCGGGTATCGTCGCCGATCGAGGAAACGACCATCCGAGCGTACGTGGAGAGGCTTTCCAGATACCGGCGCTGCCCTTCGGCGTAGAGCGTATCGAACGCGAGCGAGGATTTTCCGGACCCCGAAACCCCCGTCACGACGACGAGACGGTTCTTCGGAACGGTCACGGAAACGTTCTTGAGATTGTGGGTCTTGGCCCCGATGATTTCTATGGAATTCGACATGCGGAAAACGCCCGAGCGGACGTCCGCGGAGTATACGCCTCTTTCCTTGGAAAACGAAACGTTTTTTCGGTTTTATTTCTTCCGACCCTTGGCCTGGCTCAGCACGTAGAGACGGTGGAGTTCAGCGGCGACGAAATCGTATTGGTCCTTCGAGAGTTCTCATCCGATCAGCTCCCGACAGGCGGCGAACGCCCGTTGGAACAGGAGTTGGTCATGCAACCATCCGCGTTCCACCGTATTCATCCGACGCTCGCTTCCGCGAACGAAATGGCGGACGAATCGGAGAATCTCTTCCGGAAGAAGGGGATAGAAGAGCGTGTCCGGATTTTGAATGGGGGTTCCGAACGAATCCGAAACGTGTTCGGGAGATCATGCCATCAACCGCTCTACGCGTTCGATGGCGCGGTTCTGAACGTTCTGAAGTTCCCGGGAAGTTACGAATCCGGAATCCAAAAGTTCGTGTTCCAGGCGTTGGATTTCGGGAGACAGGCTGTAATTGGCGTCGAACGTTTCCCGAAACGCGAGCACGCACAGGCGTTCGTACGTTACGATTTTCCGTACGGCATCCTCTATGGCCAAGGCGCCGTGCTTTTGGATTCCGGTTTCGGGAACCGACCCTACGGCGGAAAGGGGGACGGTCTTCCGGTCCTTCAATACGAAGGCGTAGTTCCCGTACGTCCCCGCCACTTCCAAGGTTGCAGTCACGTCCTTCGGGAGATTCTCAAGACCGACGTGGTCGCAATAATCCTCCACGGCAACCAGGGCGGTATCGAAATTCCGCTCGATTTCCCGACCTCCGTTTTCGGGTTTGAAATTATGGAGCGCGATGGACCGGACCGTATCCGGATGGATGGAAACGCTCAGGTTCGGACTGTATTCGGAAGCGATCTTCGAACGGATTTGTTCCAGGAGCTTCCGAACGATGCCCTGGGCGACGTCGTTCGTGATGGGGTCGTACGACAACTTCAGGTGGACGCGGTTTCGAAATTCCGGCGAAAATCCTTTCACGTAGGCTTCTTCAACGATTTCACGCCTCCGATCGTGAAGCCCGGAGCCCCCGATCAGAACCCCATCGTTCCGCGAATGCCTACGGCATCGCGCTCCCCGAGATTCGAAGTGAGTATGAAAACGGTTCTCCGAAAATCGGTCACTCGGGAATAGTTCAAGTCCGGATCGTCTTCCGATCCCGTGGAAAACTCCCATTTTCCCTTGTCGAAGATGCCCAGAAAATTCTGTCGCACCGTATCGTGCACTTTGTCGAACTCGTCCACGAGCACGATGGAAAACGATTCGTCCCTCGCGATGGAGGGGTGGGCCTTTCCGTCTTCTTGGGCCTGTTTCAAGGGAGCGAACAATCTCGAGTCCGCGAACGGGGTCGGATCTTTGTATCCGACGTACATTTTCGAAGATCCGAACAGGTTCGCCGCGTGGGCGTCCTTGATCAATCCCTCCCCCTGGATCTTCGTGAACCCTTCCGGATCGCCGAAAAAGAATTCGGCGAGCGCATGGGCGGTTTCGGTTTTTCCCACTCCGGTCGGCCCTCAGACGTAAATGACGAGCGGCTTGTGTTTCGATCGGAGTTTTCGGAACATCCGGGAAACGACCTCCTGGGCGATTTGATCGAGATGCTCCTCCTGTCAGAGCACGCGGGATTTTAAAAACGCGGCCAATTCGTTTTTCAAGGCTTTCGGCGGAATTTCGCGAGACTCGGAACGGACGCTCTCGTTCTCTCACGAAAGGAACGCCTGGAGAATCGGGGTAAGTTCCCGTTTTTCCGAACCCTTTCGGGATTCCGGCGTTTTTTCCGAAACGGCCGAATCTCCAACGGGAATTCCAATGGCAAGCATGGTTCTCTTGAAACGAGGATAACGGTTTTTTTTATATACGAAAAAATGGAATTATGTCAATTTCCGAAAGTTCCGTACATGGTTTAATTTCCCGTCGAGCTCGCCAAGAACGCTCAAACGACCTCCCGGCAGCCGGTCGAAAGGAGAAGCCGGGCACATTCGGCCGCCGTCGCGCCCGAAGATACGACATCGTCGAAGAGCACGACGGTCTTTCCCCGGAGATTCGGTACGGCCGAGGGCAACACTTCGAAGTTCCCCCGGACGTTTCCGAACCGTTCCGCCAAAGAAAGGGAAGATTGCTTCCGCTCCTTCCGAACGAACCGGAAAGCCCGGACTTCGGGCATTCCCGAACGTTTCCGAAATTCTCGGAAAAACGTTCCGGCACACGCGTATCCCCGAGAAAAATCCGAAATCCGCGACGAAGGCGGAAACGTGGCGACGGCGTGCGGATATCGGCGCAGGACCGTTTCGGCGAGTGCCGAAACGCCGGGAACGAATCTTCGGAACCGTTCCCGCTCCCCGTCGAATTTATACGCCCGGAATTCCCGGGCGAACCCCTCCGAATACGCGTAAGCTACGAACGCGGCCGAAAGGGGGAAATCGGGAAATTCCTTCCGGTACGCGGAAACGAGGTCGCGCTCGAAGACCGGAATGGGCGGTTCCGGGAGGAAAAACATCTCCCGGAGGATTCCGAGAAGTTCGAACGCGACGGAACGGAATGTTCGGAACATGTCCCCGGTATACCCGGAGCCGCTTCGGAAAACAAAGAAAAACCCATGAAAAAAACCTAGTTCCGGACTCCGGGCCGTACCGCGAGGTAACTGGAAAACAGTATGACCGAAAGCCCGAAAAACAGCAGGGAGATTTCCAATACGGACCGTTCCGGGAAAAGTGGGAAATACGCGACGGCGGATCCGAAGACGTGCAGGAGCGCGAACGCGGAAAGGACGTGGCGGTCGTGTCGTCCGACCGGTCGGACGAACCGGGCGGCGGCGACGCTCGCGGCGGGGAGAAGGAAGGCGAACGCGAAGAAGGGGAAAAATCCCGATTGCGGTTCGGGAAAAACGACGGAAAAATACGCGTACCAAACGATGGCGAGAACCGAAAAGTACGAGAGGTAGTTTTCGTACTTCGCATGGAGGAAGGCGTGGAACGCCGCGGTTCCGAGGAATGCCGACCACACGAACGCGTCGTTCCCGTAAAACAGCGCGTACGCGAAGGCCGAAACGACGCACGCGTACGAAAACGCGGCGCCGAAATACGTGGATACCGTCCGGAACGGCGCGATCGGCCGAAATCTCGGAAGCACGTCGAACGCGGCGACGGAATAGGCGAACAGGAGGGCGATCGCGGTGGCCGCGAAAGGGGTTTGGAAGAAGAGGTGGAAAAAGGCGAGGAAGGCGAGGAAGGAGTATCCGAGAAAAAACCCGTAAGCAAGGCGTTTTCTTGATCGGTCCGCGGTCGGATCGGCTACCGCTACGAGCGCCAAAGACCCGATCGAGAGGGCGACGTTCGGAAACAGCGTCGCGTCGAAATCCCCTCCCACGGACATATGGAATCCGAGAATGAGGAAGTGTACGGCCGAGAAAACGAACGAATTCGATCGGAACGCCCGACAGACGGTTGGGTTCGTTTTCCGGAAAACGAGGAACGCCGCGAGCAGGAGCACGGAAAGTCCGAGCGTACAAACCCCGAAAAGCCGTTTCGTTTCCATGTCGACCATGGGAGACAACCCGTACGCGAGACCGTAGAAGGAGAGGTAGAAGAAAAAGAACGCGAGGTAGTACGTCCCGTTTTGAAGAAGGTCCACCACATGGGCTTTCAAAGAGCGGATCCGGTCGGTTTTCTCCGACTCCGACGTTTCGCGATCCGATTTCTTAAAAACGTCGAACGGCGCGAACGCGAAAAAAAACACGATTCAAAGAAACGCGAACAGGACCGATTCGAAAATCCGTTCGAAAAAAAAGAAAACCGCGGCGAAAACGGCGTGAATGAAGAGGAACAGAAGGAACACGGCCTAAAAATTGACGCTGAAGAACGCGGCTGTGAAAAGCGCGGTCGGAATCGAAACCGCCGCCGTTCCCCACGACCGGACCTGTCTGAAAAAGAACGCCGAAACCGCGAGAAGGGCAAGAACGTCCGGGCTCGAATGCGCGGTCGGAAACGGGGAACCCGAAACGGAAAGCGCGGCGGCGTACGGCCAGTACGCGAGAGCATATGCGAGAATTCCGTACAACAGGAAATCCCCCGTCGAACGGATGAGATAAAAGAGCGCGCTCGAGGAAGCGGAGATTCCCCGCTTGATTTTTACGTAGGAATTCGAACGGTTCCGTATCCGGTTCGTCAGGAGTTCGATATTCTGTTCGACCATCCGGAGTTTCAATTTGGCCCGTTCGAGCTTTTCGCCCCGGAGCTTGAAAAACCCGTACAAAAGCTCCCGACGGAGTTCGGCGCGCTTCGCTTCGTAGATTTGGAGTTCGCGGACGTTTTTATAATACAGGAATTCGGCCGAGAGCCCTTCGGTTTTCCGTTCGCCCGACGATTCTTCGGAACGTTTCGAAAAATACGATTCCCGGATTCTTTGGAAGAAAATTTTTGCCTGTCGGACGAAATCCTCTTCCGGCAGTACGACTTTTTTCGAAGATCCGAGCTCTTTGAGAAGTACGTTCGTTTCGCCGAGCAATTCCTCTTTCTTATCGGAAATACGCCGTTCGAGGAGTTCGATTTCAAGTTGTCCTATCCGTTCCAAAACATTTTCCCCGATCAATTTCAATTTATCGGGATTCGTCGTATTTTTCAATTGCTTGACGGCCCTCGAAAGATCTTTCAAACGAATAACGCGGTCTTCTTCCAATTTGTCGGAATACCGGAGGAGGAGGGATTCGATTTTCGAATCCACCCGTTCGAGGAGGGCGTGGTATTTCGCGACCTTCCGGGCAAGAACGGAATCTTGTTCGAGCGAATTCGAATCGAGCGAGGGTTTTGTAGCGGAACGCTCCTTTTCTTCTTTTTCTTTCGCTTCTTTTTCTTTGGCGGCGGCGTTATTTTTTTCCGTATAGATCGAGTGCGTTTCCCGAATTTTTTTCGTAATGAACTGTTTTTCTTCTTCCGAAGCGTTCGGATCGTCGCAAATGGAAACGACCTGATACCCGAGTTTGTCGACGAGTTTTACGTACGCGTTGAAAATGTCGGAACTTTGGATTTGTCCATTTTTCTGACGCCCTTCGAGGAGAATGGTGAAATAGAAGGTCGTTTTCGAGCCGTCCTGCCCGCCTTCTGGGAGGGCTTCTTTCACCTCAATGATCGAATATCCCTGCTTATGGAGTTCTTCGCGGGCTTCTTCGATCGTCGGTTTCGATATGTGGAGCGTGACGCGCTGTCCGCTTTTCGCGCAAATCGCTACGAAGGCTTTCATTCCGGACGGGGTTTAGTGTTCGGCATGCCGTTTTTTCGCATAGTCCGCCATAAGGTCGAACACGTTCTTACAAAGAGCTTCCGAATGACGTTCGCAAAGATTCGAAATCCCTTTTTCGAGGGTTTGGGGTTCGCGGTTCCCCAGTACGTCGAACGATCCCATGGCTACACGTTATCGAATAGGAAATTGATTCTTCCGGCCTCTTTCCGCCTATCGTCTTCTTCTTTCTTCCGGATCGATCGGATATTTTCGGCATACCGCCCCCTTTCGATCGATACTGCGGCGCATTCGACGTCGTCGACGAACGCGAGCAAGCGATGGTAGAAAGCCGATAACCCTTCGTCGTCAAGAAGTTCAAGAGATTCAAAGTAGAGCGATCTCTGGGTTTCGTCGATTCGAAGTTTCGCGATAATTTGCCGCAAAACGTCCTTGCGGCGATTTTTTTCGCGAATCTTCTTAAGAATGCCTGAAAACATGGTCGTGGGACGAGTATACCACTTCGGGATTTTTTTTCCAATCCCTTTTTCAATCCGGAATTTCTTTTAAGAAATATAGTAACTCTTAGTAATGGAACGGAATGGAAAAACTTTCATTGCCGGGCGAAGGGAACTTCGGTGCGGTTTCGAACGGGGGTTCGGTTTTTCAACATCGGTTCCGTTCTTTTCCAAAAAGGATTACCGTCGGTTATTCACAATACTCCCGGACATGTGAAATACTCCCGTCCCCAAACTTGTATTCGCTTCGAAAATCGGTAAAGTCGTTTGGAAAAAACCTCTCGGGAGTTTTTGACTGCCCCGTAAAAAAAATGACTGTCCATGAAACCTTCCGTGCGAAACATCGCGATCGTCGTGCAATTCTCCTTCGTCGCCTTCGCGATCGGGGTGTTTTCCTCCCCGTTCGTCCTCGCTTTCTTCGAGCGTTCCGGCACCCTTCCGTCGAACGCGTCCCCATCGTCCCCGGGTTCCGAAAAAAGGGGGTCCGCCGTATCGGACCTCGACCTGAAGCTCCTCGAAGACGCGTACGCCATCGTCCGTGACAATTTTTACGGGTTCTCTTCGGTTTCGAAAGGGGAGCTCGTTTCCGGTATGGTGAAGGGGATGGTTTCGTCCCTCGGGGATAAGCACAGCGAATATTTCGATTTGGAAGAAACGGAAAAATTCAACGAATCCATTTCCGGGGATTTCGAAGGAATCGGCGCCGTCGTGGAAAAAACCCAATTCGGCGTTTCCGTAAAACAGATTCTCGCCGGATCTCCGGCGAAAGAGGCGGGAATCCTTTCCGGCGATATCATCACGAAGGCCGGAGGCAACGAACTCGAACCGCTCGATCTCCCCGACGCTATCGAAAAAATCCGGGGTCCGGCCGGAACTTCCGTCGAACTCGAAATTCTTCGGGCCGGAGAAAAGGGGCCGATAACCAAAACGGTCGTCCGAAGGAAGATTACCGTTCCTTCCGTCGACGGAAAAATCTTGGAAGGGACCGATACCGCCTACGTGGCCATGTCGATTTTCGGCGAAAAGACGGGATACGAATTCTCCGAAACGTACGCCCGATTGAAAAAGGAAGGGGCCAAAACGCTCATCCTCGACCTTCGCGATAACGGCGGAGGGCTTCTCGAAACCGCGGTCAACGTGTTGTCCAATTTCGTCGAACGTGACAAGGTGCTCGTAACGACCAAAGAAAACAATCCGTTCTCCAACCGTTCGTATTTCTCGTACGGTCCGGGCGACATCTCCATTCCGGTCGTCGTGCTCGTCAACGAAAATTCCGCTTCCGCGTCCGAAATCACGGCGGGCGCTCTGAAAGACTACGGAAAAGCCGTCGTCGTCGGGGTGAAAACGTACGGGAAATGATCGGTCCAACAACCGTTTTTCCTTTCGGATGGAAGCGAACTGAAAGTAACGGTCGCGAAGTGGCATACCCCGCTCGACCACGCCATCGACAAAATCGGCATCGAGCCGGACGTCGAAGTGAAGCTGACGAAAGAGGACTACGAGAACGGGTACGACCGACAACTCGAAGAAGCGAAAAAAGCCGTCGAAACCATGAAGAAAACCGGACGTTCCGGCGTGCTCGAAGCGTATGCGGCCGAACGTGCCGAACGAAAGGAGGCGACGATCCGTTCCGAAACGAATTCCCGTTAATTCCCTGCCATGGCCTCCACCGATTCCCTTTTCGACATCCTTGCCAAACAAGACCCCGAGGCGTTTTCCGCCATTGTTGCCGAAGAACGCCGGCAGGAAGACGAAATCGAACTCATCGCGAGCGAAAACAGCGTTTCGAAGGCGGTTTTAGCTGCGAACGCGAGCGTATTCACCAACAAGTATTCCGAAGGGTATCCCGGTAAGCGCTACTATGCTGGACAAACCCACGTCGACGAAATCGAAACCCTCGCCATCGAGCGGTTGAAACGCCTTTTCGGTGCGGAATACGCGAACGTCCAACCGATTTCCGGTTCCCCCGCGAATTTGGCCGTCTACTTGGCGCTCCTCGCCCCCGGGGATACCGTGCTCGGCATGAGTTTGGACCAGGGCGGGCATTTGTCCCATGGGCACCCGTTGAATTTTTCAGGCCTCCTCTACCGCATCGTTTCGTACGGAGTCGACCGCGCGACCGAACGGATCGACATGGACGAAGTGGAGCGCGTCGCGCTCGCGGAGAAACCGAAAATGATCATCGCCGGATTCTCGGCCTATTCCCGAAATCTCGATTGGGTCCGGTTCCGGAAGATTGCCGATTCCGTCGGTGCGTACCTGATGGCCGACGTTTCCCATATCGCCGGACTGGTCGCCTGAGGGGTTTTGGAAAATCCGGTTCCGTACTGCGACGTCGTAACCACGACGACGCACAAAACCCTTCGGGGACCGCGCGGCGCCGCCATCATGTCGAAAGCGTCGTTGGCGGATAAGATCGCCCGGGCGGTATTTCCGGGCGTCCAAGGGGGGCCGCACGAACATACGATCGCCGCGAAGGCGGTCGCTTTCGGCGAAGCCCTCCGTCCGGAATTCCGGACGTATGCGGAAAACGTCGTCGAAAACGCGCGAATTCTCGCCGACGCGCTCGCCGGATACGGGTATCGGATCGTTTCGGGAGGAACGGACAACCACCTCTTTCTCGTCGACGCGTTCGGATCGAAGGGGATTACCGGAAAAGAAGCGGAAAGGGCGCTCGAGAGCGTCGGGATTTCCGTAAACAAGAACATGATTCCGTTCGATCCGCGGAAACCGCTCGACCCCTCCGGAATCCGAATCGGCACTCCCGCGGTCACGACCCGGGGAATGGGCGTTTCCGAGATGGTCGAAATCGCCCGGTTCGTGAACGACGCCCTCGATAGCCGGGAAAATCCGGAACGGCTCTCGGCAATCCGCGAAGGCGTCCGTTCCCTTTGCGCGCGTTTCCCCATCTACCGGTAACCGTTCGCAGCCATGGGCATGGAATCGTACGACGCTCCCGAGTGAGCGGAAGCGGGAATATCCGGCGTCAGCGAGAAGGCGCAGGAATCCACCCGCGAGAAAGCTTCTTCGAAGGGGTTGGCCGGCATCGCGAAAACCCGGAAGGACGAGTCGAGGGGGCGGAAGGCTTCCGACCTCCTCTCCGGTCTCCTGATCGCCATTTTGAAGGACCCGCGGTTCGATCCGATCCTCGAACCGGTGTTTTCGTTATTGAAAGCGGACGTGCCCTCGGCACAGGTTTTGGCAATCGTGTCGCTTTTGTCGAACGAAGCCTCCGATGCCGTTCGGAAGGCCTTCGACCCCCTCGCTCCCCGTCTCGGACCGTGACCCGAACCGCTCCCGAATCCCGAAACGTTCGAAGCTTCCCGTATCCGACCGGAGTTCAAGGCCCGCATCAACGAATGGATCGAAGACGTCTTCCGGGCTACGACGAAGGACCCTTCGTCCATTTTGACGATAAAATTCCTCGAATCCCTCTCGGATTCGGAAATCCGGAACCGCGTACTCGAAACCCTTTCGGCAGTCGTCACGTTCTTCTTTTCTTCGAAGAACGTGCGGATTCCGACGTCGGAATCCGTCGCCTTCGCCCGGTACCTCCTCTCCGAACTCCAAAAACGGCTCTCTTCGTTGAAATTCGAACCGATCGAATAATCCGGACCGCCCCTTTCGGGAAATTCCGGATCTTTTCCACGGACCCTGCGGCAAGGTCCGGATTTTACCGTCCGGACTCCCTGGGAACCCGGTCCCGAAGCATGACCGACAACGACAGTACGAGGGCGAATACCGCGAGCGCGGGGGCCGACCACGCTTCCGTTCCGGACCACTCGACGTAGCCGTAGGGGAGTTCCGATCCCAGTCGGGCGACGAAATTGACGAACGACAGCAGACAGTATCCCGGAAACGCGAAAACGGTCGCCGGACCGAACCATTCCGCCCACTCCGCGAACGCGGCGGCGACCGAGGCGAGGGCGACGGGAAGAACGGTCGCGGCGACCGCCGCGTTCGCGGGAACGGAAACGGCCGATGCCGCCGAGAATGCGGCGACCGACATGGGAAGGGTCGCGAGGGTGGCGGCCAACGTCGTACCCACGGCTTCGCGGATTCCGAACCGTTCGGGAAGGAAGGCGAGCTTTCGCGAAAGGGGTTCGGAGAATCGGCAGAGCCCCAAAGTCGCGGAGAACGAGAGGAGGAATGAAAAATCGCCCGAAAGTCCCGGATCGTACGCGAGGAAGGCGACGGCCGTCAGGAGGAGGAGGTTGGTCGAATCGATTCGGCCGAAAGGCCGTAGGGCGAACGCCACGCTCGCCATGACGGCGGCGCGGACGACGGGAATTCAAAATCCCGCCAGGGCCGCGTATCCCCAAACCGACGCGAGCAGGAGAAGGCTCCCGGGGAACGCCGGGAGACGTTTGACGAATATGGACAGCATGCCGGCAAGGATGGCAATGTTCCCCCCGCTCGCGACGACGAGATGGGAGAGGCCGCTCTCCCGGTACCGAATATTCCATTCTTCCGAGATTCCGGATCCGTCCCCGAAGAGCATGCCCCGGGCGAGCGCCGATTCGTCGGGCGGGTAGACGCGCCGAACGAGTTCCGAGAGCCGTTCGCGTACGCCGGATCGCGAAACGGCCTCCCGGATTTCGGGGAACGCCGTCCGAATTCCTACCGCCACTCCGGCCGCCGCGAGGGACGATTCGTATTCCGAGATTCCGCGCGAATCGGGAAAGAGGCAAAAACCGGCGGTTTCCCCCGATTTCGGCCAAGCGCCGGAAGGGGCCCGGACGAACAGATCCCCTTCGCGCCCGAAATCGGACGTTCGAATCCGTAAACCCGACGGGGAAATTTTAACGATCTCCGCGGAAATTTTAAGGCACGTCTCCTCGGTCCTTCCCGACAAAGCGCGGGCGACCGATTCGAAAAACGCCCCCGTTTGCCAGGAGGCGGTTCCGAACGCGGCCGTAGCCAGGGAGAGACCGAAGAGGAGGGGGAAAACCGCGGAAGCGGCGTTCCGTCGGAAGGAGACCGCCGCGACCGATCCGGAGAGCGCGGCCGCTATGGCGATTCAGGACGTCCCGAACGCGGCGAACGAGAAAACGGCCGAAAGGAAGGCGACGGAAAAAATCGAAAAACGCCCCGAAGCCGTTACTTCGCCGTTTTTACGAGCCGGAGGAATCATCGGGCCGAAAAGAGAACGAGCGCGACCGACATGATTTGGTTCATATTGAGGAAGAAGATCGGTTTCATCGAATCTTCGTCGCCGTTCCAAAATTCGCCGACGAGCACGACCGCCGCGAAGGCCGCGATGCCGAAGTACCCCACGAGCCCCTCGACCTTTATGAACGTGGCCCGGAGAATGTAGAGCGGTACGAACAAAAGGAAGCACGCGACGGAATACAGGAACGCGAGCGGGACTACGGGCGAAGTGTAGGGATTGACCGTTTGCGGATCGGTGTAGGTGATGCCGAAGGGGAGGTAGGTGGGCTTTCCGTAGATTTGCCCGCCGAAGAAGGCGCCGAGGTATCCGACGACGCCGGCGAAGAAGAAGGCGAGGACGACCGCGTCCAGGTATTTCTCGGGAGCGAGCTTATGGCGCGACAGGCTGAAGAAGAGGAAAGCGAGGAATCCGAACACGCCCCCCGCCCATGAGAAATCGTATCCCGAGGTAAAAAAGAACCGGATGAACCCCTCGTCGAGAAAATCCTTCCATTGGGAAGCGAGGTTGAACAGCCGGGAAAACACGAAGGCCGAAAGGAAGAACGCGAGGGCGTTCCCGATAAAGAATTTGTCGTTGATGGCGTACTTCCGGGAGAGTTTCTGGAGCATCCAGAAAAACAGGAGGAACGAGACGGACAGGCTGAGGCCGAAGGTGTAGACCGTAATGCCGTAGGGGAGTTCGAACTGCGGGTACATGCGGACGGGATTATCGGGCGTATTCTACGACGCGCTTCTCCCGGATGAGGTTTACCTTCACTTCGCCCGGGTAGGACAGATTCGCCTCGATGGACGCCGCGATCTCTCCGGCGAGATTTTCGGCTTCGAGGTCGGAAACGGTATCGGCGTCGACAAAGATGCGGACTTCGCGGCCGGCCGACAGCGCGTACGCCTTGGAGACCCCGGAGAAGCTCATGGCGAGATTTTCCATCTCCTGGATGCGCTTGACGTACTCTTCCGCGTTCATTCGGCGGGCACCCGGACGGATGGCGCTGATGGCGTCCGCGATTTGAACGATCTTCGTTTCGATGCAGATGGCCGGAACGTCGTCGTGGTGACCCTCGATGATATTGACGATTCGCTCGTCGAGCCCGTATTTCCGCGCGATTTTTCCGCCGATTTCCGGGTGCGTTCCTTCGATGTCGTGGTCCATGGCCTTTCCGAGGTCGTGGAGGAGTCCGCCCTTGAGGGCCAGGGCCGGATCCGCGCCGATCTGTTTCGCGATCGCTTCCGCGATATAGGCGACTTCTTTCGAATGCATGAGAATGTTTTGTCCGTAGCTCGTGCGGAATCGGAATTTTCCGATCAGCGGAACGATTTCGTCCGGAACGCCGACGATTCCCATTTCGTTGACCGTTTTATTTCCCAGGTCGTAGATGAGTTTCTCGGCGTCGCGCTGGTTCTGTTCGACGATTTCCTCGATACGGGCGGGCTGGATGCGTTTGTCCTCGATGAGGGCTTCGAGCGACTTTTTCGCGATGTAGCGCCGGAAAAGGTCGAAGCTCGAAATGAACACCGTATCGGGCGTGTCGTCGATAATGAGGGAAACGCCCGTGGCGCGCTCGAAGGCGATGATGTTGCGGCCCTCTTTTCCGATAATCTTGCCTTTGACGTCGTCCGACTCCAATTTGATCATGGTTTGGGTCATCTCCGCGGTCACGTCGCCGGCGTACTGCTGGATGGATTTGACGAGGATTTCCTGGGAAATTTCCTTTTCGCGGATTTTCAGATCCTGCCGCTTCTTCTCCATGAGGCTGAGAATGTCCCGCTCGTAGCGGTCTTCGACCTGCTTCATGAGAAGTTCTTTCGCCTCCGATTCGGACAACTTCGCCACTTCGGACAACTTCGCGCGAAGTTCGTTTTTCACGCGCTCCTGCTCGTCCTTGATGGTCGAAAGTTCCTGTTCGCGGTCCCGGAGCGACGTTTGCCGCCGGTCGAGTTCTTCGAGCTTCCGGTCGATCCGCTCGTCTTTTTCGGCGATCCGGGCCTCGATTTCCTCGATTTTTTTCTGGCGGTCGCGGACGTCCCGGCGTTCCTCGTCGAGCTTTTGACGTTCTTCGTCGCCCCGACGGGCCGATTCTTCGCGAATTTGGGCGGACCGGCGCTCGGCTTCGGCCACGATTCTCGCGGCTTCGGCCTTCGCGGCTTCCGCCGACGCGGCGTTCTTTTTCGAGACGAACGCGTACGTCAAAACGCCGGAGGCGACCCCCCCGGCGAGGAGGGAGAAAATGATTTCGTTCATGGGATCGGTTTCGTTAGGCCCCTTCGGGCATTGGATGCTTTTCGTTCTTTCGGGCGCCCTCGGGCGCCGCGCCATGATACCCGAAAAGCGGAAAAGTCAAAGCGACCTCCCCCGGCGGGAGACCGCTTTTCCGAAAGGCGTCCTTGAGTTTTTTCCGGAATTCCGTATACCGGTGGCATGGAATTGTCGAATTTCGCTTGTACCGAGTGCTCGTACGCGTACCGGCCCGCTTTCGGGGAGGACGAACTCGGAATTCCCCCGGGAACTCCGTTCTCGAGCCTTCCCGAAGATTTCCGGTGTCCCGGATGCGGCGCGGCCGAAGACGCGTTTTTCGGCATTCCTTTCGAAATTCTCGAAGCCACCGACCCCGACGATCCTTCCGACGCGGAGCGTTCGCACATCCCGTACTACCGATTCCTCCCCGAATGACTGGAAGTCCGCGTCGGAACCGACGATTGCCCCCATCCCGACGAATGATCCCACTTCGTCGAATGGATCGCCCTCCTCGATTCCGACGGGGAAGCCTTCGATTGGAGGTTCCGACCGGGAACCGCCCCCACCGTCTTTCCGGACGTGGAAGAAGGCGACGTCGGAAGGGTCGTCGCCTCCTGTACTTCGCACGGCGTCTGGAGCGGTCTCCCGTTCGACGGATCCGCGGACGCCGAAGATTAGTTCCCCTACCCGAAACGCCTATGCCGACCATACGAGTCTGTACCGGAAAGTCCTGCAAAACCCGGTTTTCCGAATATATCGCCGCCCGATTGCGGGCCGACAAGGCGAAATTCGACAAAAACGACACGATTGCCATCGAGACGTGCCCCTGCGTCGGACGGTGCTCGGAGGGGCCGAATTTCTTTTTCGAAAAAGAGCTGTTCACCAAGGGGAATCCCGTGAAAGCGAGCGAAGTGTTCCTTCGGAAACTCTCCGAAGCTTCGGGCAAAACGAAAAAACCCGAACGCCCCGAAGACGCCGGTTCCGCGTCGTAACCACCGAAAACCATGCCGAAGAAAAAGGTCGGGTACGTCGCCCTCGTCGGACGCCCCAACGCCGGAAAATCGAGCTTTCTGAACGCGCTCATCGGCGAGAAGGTCGGCATCGTTTCGAACGCCCCGCAGACGACTCGGAAGTCGATTCGCTGAATATACAACGACGATACGTGCCAAATCGTGTTCTTCGATACTCCGGGCATTCACGAATCGTCCGACGATTTCAATGTCCGGATCAATTCGGTCGCCGAACGTTCGATTGCCGACGCGGACGCCGTTTTGCGGTTCGTCGACGCTTCGAGGCCCTTCGGGGCCGAAGAGGCGAAGATCGACGCCCTCGTGGGCGCCTCGGGAAAACCGGTCGTCCGAGTGTTTTCGAAATGGGATGCGGCGCTCCCGGGCGTCACGGCCGGAAACGTCCGCACCCTCTCCAGTTTCGAACGGAAGGGGCTCGTCGAAGCCGTCCACGCCCTGCTGCCGTTTCTACCGGAAGGCGAACCGTTCTACGACGAAGACTACTATACCGACCAGGATACCGAAACCCGGATTTCCGAAATTATCCGCGAAAAGGCGTTCCAGCTCCTTCAGGAAGAAATTCCCCACGACCTCTACGTCCGGGTCGAGGAAATCGACGAGGCCGAGCCGCTCGAGCGCCCCGGTCGTCCCGTTTTGGCGGACGCCGCGTTGCCCATGCTCAAGATATTGGCCTATCTGGTCGTTTCCCGCGATTCGCAGAAGCGCATCGCGATCGGAAAAGGGGCTGAAAAAATTCGGGAAATCGCCACGCTTGCCCGCCTCGACCTCGAATCGGTGTTCGACCGGAAGGTATTTTTGGCCCTTCGGGTCAAAGTGGAGCCCCATTGGAAGAAGAACCGGAAAACCGTCGAACGATTATTCCGCTAACTCCGGCACGAACGTGAACGCTCCCGAATACGACGCCTTCGCGGAAACCTTCGCCCGCTCCCGAAAAACGATGGAGTGGTTGGAAATACGGACGGCCGTCCGGACGTGTTCCGAGATGGTCCCGCAAGGGGTCCGTCCCGCCGTCTTGGACGTCGGATGCGGGTCCGGCAGGCTCGTACCGGCACTCTCCGAAGCCTTCCCCGGGGGATTTTCGTACGTGGGGACGGACGTGTCCGAAGGTATGCTCCGACAAGCTCGGAAGACCTTCCCGGACTTCGATTTCCAGTGGGCCGACATGCGCGACCTGGCAACGTTCCGGAGCGGCGCGTTCCATGCCGTTTTCGCCATAGCGAGCCTCCACCACCTGCTTTCGCCGGAAGACCGTTCCCGCGCTTTCGCGGAAGCTTTCCGGGTCCTCGTTCCGGACGGAACCTTCGCGCTGACCTGCTGGAACCTCCTTTCGGAGTCGAACGTGTCCAAGTATGGCGATCGTCGACGGCCGGACGGGTCGTTCGGCATTAAGATCGGGTCTTCCGTTCGGACGTACGCGGCGTTGGACGAAGGCATGGTCGTGCGCGAGGCGTCGGCCGCCGGATTCGAAACGGTTTTCTCCGAAACGAATTCCCGGAACGTGCTCGCGGTTTTTCGAAAACCGGGATAGCGGCCCGCTACCGCCGTTTCGACGCGTATTCCCGGTACGCATCCGCGGGGAGCAGGAAAAAATCCCGAACGAGGAGGAGGAGGAGCTTCGCCGCGCTCACCGCGCTGTCGAGGGCTCCCGTCAGGAATCCGGCGACGTCGATGACGACGTTTTCGCCAAGTTCGCTTTCCTCGAAACGCTTCACCCAAGGGAACCGGTGCGAGAAATAGGCCGAACGGTCGATTTCGTATTCGCGGGTCGGATTCGTTTTGGCCACTTCGATCCGCAGTTCTTCCAGGCCCGAACCGGCAAGTTCCCGGGCTTCCCGGATAAGGGCGGCAAAAGCTTCCAGGACCTCGCCCGGAATTTCTTTCGAAATCGACGCGTCCGATTCGAGACGGCGTTTCAGATCGTCCAACCCCTTGGAAACTTCGATTTTCTCGGCGAGGGTGAGGATTTCTTTTCGCGTCAATTTGGAGCCGAGCGACCGCATGGTCGAAACGATGCGGGTTTCCAAATCCTTCTGTTCGCGCTCTTTCAAGACCCCGGCGGCCGCTTCGGACTCGGGCGTCGGGGTCTTCGGGCGTTTTTCCGGATTCGGAGCGTCGTCCTTTCTCGTTTCGGACATGGAATGCGGGGCGTTAGGGGGTCGGGAGCGAAGTTCCGCTGCCGGCATCGGCCGCTTTCAGTCCCGGGAGCGCGGCGAGGGCGTCCTTCGCTTCTTCGCCGAACGTTCCGGAGGGGTCGGTTTCTTCGGCCGCACCGAGGTAGTTCTCCGCGAGAGTATATTCCTTTTTCGCGAGATACAATTTTCCGAGCCGAAGGAGGGCGATGGAATTCCGCCGATTCATATCGAGCGCTTTGGCATAGTCCTTGACGGCCAAATCCTCGTCGCCCCGAATTTCCGAAATCCAGCCGCGCATGGCAACGAGCCGGTCGTCGTCCGGGAATTTGGCGACGCCCTTTTCCGCCCAGAGGAACCCTTTGCCGTATTCGCGCTCCTCGATCGCCGTGAAAACCGCGATTTCGAAGTCTTCGCGGGTGACGTCGGCCTCGTCGAGAAGGTATCGGAAAATCTTGAACGTTCCTTTCCGGTCCCCCAACAGGTAATAGTTGTAGACGAGGCGCCGCTCGAGCTCGGTTTTCGGCCGGTACCCGTTCATGACGGCGTTATTGAAATACAGGTTGGACGTGGCGTAATCTTCGAGGTAGTAGTTGACGATGCCGAGCGCGTACGCGGTCTGCACGTCCTTCGGATCGTGCGAGAAGTACCGTTTGAGGTAGTCGTTCGCCCGGTCGTAGTGTCCGAGCTCCAAGCGCGAAAACCCCGCCATTTTGAGGGCGGCGCGGTAGTCCGGACGGCTCGCGACGATTTCCTCCGAGATTTTGGCGGCCGCGAGGTACTGCTTCTGCTTGAAGAACGTGCCTGCGAGGAGGGCGTTCCGGTATTGGTAGTCCGAACTGACGCCGGAATACTCCTTCAGTACCGATACGAGTTCCTTCATTCGAGGCTCCTCTCCCGCGTATTCGAGGAGGCGGACGACGCAGTTGTGGATGCCGGAGTAACAGGTTCCGACGTGCGAATGGTAGTCTTTTTCGCCCTGTTCGAACGGCATGTCCTGGAGTTCTTGTTGGCGGTTTTGGAGGGACTCGTTGAAATCGAACGAAAAGAAGAACCGCTCCCTCGTTACCGCGTCGATTTCCTTCAGAGGGAGGCGGCGGTAGAAGTCGTACGCGCCGGAGAAATTTTTCAATTCGTAGTGGACGTCGGCGATCTTCTGTTCGACGACCCGGTCTTTTCCCCCGAGGCGCGCGAGGGCCGTTTCGTAGTATCGGAGGGCGGCCTCCTTGTCGTTTTTGATGGAGTAATAATCCCCCTTCCGAATAATGGAACGGAGGTTCTGCCGACGTTTGGCTTCGGCAACTTTTTCCTCTCTCGTTTGCCGCTCGGCGAAACCGGTACCGGTCGCGGTTTCCGAACCGGAGGCGGCGAGCGCGGGCGAACCGTCGGAACCGGTTCCGGTTCCCGTTCCGAAAAAACCGGAAATGCCCGTCCACGCAGGGGCGGAACAGGAGGCGAGGAGGACGGGGAGAAGAACGGGGAGGACGGAGCGGATTTTCAAGGGATGATTCGTTAGGATGCCCGTGCCGCCCTCTTCAAGAGGGATCGGGAATCGATCGAGTTGTAGAACCGGAGCGTATCGGCCGACTCCAAACTGACCCATTCGGGCATATCGGCGTACTTCTTTTCGTCTTCGCTGAAAAACCGGGTTCCAAGTTCGCCACCGACCACCTCACAACGGTAGTACATAAGGATGCAGTGGGCGTATTTTTCGGCGAAGGGCATTTTGAAGAAGGAGTTTTCGCACGCGAGAATTTCCCCAACCCGAACGTCGAGACCGGTTTCTTCCCGGACTTCGCGAACGAGGGCCTCCTCGATCGTTTCGCCCAAATCCATTCCGCCGCCGGGAAAATCGTAGCCGTCCCATTGGCGGGAGAGGAGAACCTTTCCGTCTTCGATGATGACGCCGTATACGGAGGGCCGGAAAAAGAGCCGGTCTGTCGAAACTTCGTGGGTTCGTCGTTCGATATCCTCGCACAAGACGGTTTTTTTCCGATTCATGGGTCGTGGTAATTATGGCGGAGAGACAGGGATTCGTTCCTCTCGGGCGCTGTCGCGCCCTGCCGGAGACGGCTCGGGCCGGAAGCCACGTCAGTGGCTTCCTATCCGCCTCACGGCGGACGCCCTCCATTCGAATCCCGTCTCTGCCCGTTTCGTAAAAAGGTCACGTTATGGCGGAGAGACAGGGATTCGTTTTCCGAGGGTGTCGCGCCGCGTTCCGCGGACGCTCGCCTCGGAAAACTCCTTGCGACGGCGAATGCCATTCGAGGCATTCGCAACCTTCCGCCCGCTGTCGCGGATCGGAAGGGTCGCCGCGGCTTCGAATCCCGTCTCCGCCCGTATTGTGAAAAGCTCGAATATGGCGGAGAGACAGGGATTCGAACCCTGGGCGCCTTTCGGCACGACGGTTTTCAAGACCGTTGCAATCGACCGCTCTGCCATCTCTCCGTGAGCGCGGCCGATGATATCCGAATGCTTCGGGGAGTCAACGCGGCCGGAATTCGGCAATTTGGATTCTTGGCGTTTTCGCATATGATTCCGGCATGTGAAAGCTTGCAACGTTCCGCCCGCATGCCCATTTATAACAAGCTCGTCCGCGACCGGATTCCGGAAATTATCGCCGCGGAAGGAAAGGGGACGGAGACCCGCGTTTTGGATGACGCGGAGTACCGTGCCGCGCTGGCCGTGAAGATCCTCGAAGAGGCCGGAGAACTTTCCGAGGCGGGCCGTTCCGGCAACTCCGCCGAAATCGCCAAAGAAGCCGCCGACGTGCTCGAAACGCTCGAAGCCCTCTGCGCGGCCCACGGGATCTCCACGGAAGACGTCCGGCGCGTCAAAGAAAAACGCCGTCGTGACCGCGGGGCGTTCGAAGGACGGATCTTTCTCGTTCGTGCCGACGATTAGGAAGTGCCGCTCCTTCCGTCCCGAGGCGCTTCCGAGAAATGCGTACGGAGCGGCGAACGGTTGCGTTCCGCGGAAATTTCGGTACGCTCGGTTCCGGTAATTCCCACTCCGAATCCATGAACGCCCGAGAACTTGGCGAGTACTTCGAATCGTACCTCGAGGTAAAGAAATTCACCGACTCCAGCAAAAACGGCCTCCAGGTCGGTTCCGGCGACGAGGAAATCCGCAAGGTCGGCTTCGCGGTCGACGCCACGTCGTACCTCATTTCGAAGGCCGTCGACGCCGGGGTCGACGCGCTCGTCGTCCACCACGGACTTTTCTGGGGGTACGAATCCACGATTACGGGCATTCTCTACGAACGGGTTTCGAAGCTCGTAAAAAACGGCATCGCCCTCTACGGTCTGCACCTTCCGCTCGACGCCCACCCGGTCGTGGGGAACAACGCGGGCATCGTGAGCGCGTTCGTGCGGTTCTTCGGTATCCGGGGCGCGGAAGTCCTTTCGTTCGGCCAATATCACGGACAGGAAATCGGGTTCGGCGCGAAATTTGATCGGCCGGTTTCGATTTCCGAGTTCCGGGCGTTTTCGGATTCCATGGGATTCGTTTTCGACTTTTACGACTTCGGGGGGCTTTCGGAAATTCGGAGCGTCGCCGTCGTCAGCGGGGGCGGGGGCGAAGCCGTCGCGGAAGCGAAGAAGAAGGGGTACGACGTGTTCATAACCGGCGAGGGCGTCCATTTTCAACACGCGCTCGCGAAGGAACTCCGACAGAGCGTGCTGTTTTGAGGGCACTACGAAACCGAAACCGTAGGCGTTCGGTTGCTTGCCGAAAAACTCGCGAACGAATTCGGTCTCGAAACGGTCTTTCTGGATGAAAAGTACGAGCGGTCGGACGGAACGCTCCGTTCGGAGGCGCGGTAGCCCTTGCGTCGGCGCCGTCATGCCGGAATCGGACGGCTTCGGAAGCCTCGTGGCAATCCGGAAAAACGCCCCGGCGCCCGCGCGACTTTCCACGCCGACTTGCGCGGGAGAAGTTTTTTGTTAGGATACCGCGGCTTTCCGAATTTCGGAACCGTCTTTGGTGAGTTACTCAAGTGGCTGAAGAGGCGGGTTTGCTAACCCTGTAGGGTGCCGTCTAGGTGCCGCGGGGGTTCGAACCCCCCACTCACCGCCAGTCGCATTTAAAAACGCTCCGCCGCATGGCGGGGCTTTT
>CAZINU010000001.1:0-230333 GCA_964540725.1 uncultured Candidatus Peribacteria bacterium | reverse complement strand
TCTCGTGAACCCGTTTTTACGGAATTCGTGACGGGCGACTTTTTTCAGGAAATTGAAATACCTTTGGTACTCCCCGAAAATATCTTGCATTCATCGGACCTTCTGCGGGACGTTCGACATGGGTTTTTGCTGGAAAGAAGGAAAAATCGAAGACCGGCGGCACCGGTCTTCGGAAAACTCGTTTCGCCTTCGAGTTTAGACGGTTTTTACGAAAAGGCAACGGTTTTTCCTCGGGTTTTTCGAGGGACGGGAAAAACGGTTCCGGGGAACTATCCGCCCCTTTCGGCAAGTTCGACCTCGACCGGAACGAACGCCCGGTTCCGAAGGACCTTGAGACGGACGATTTCTCCGGGAAATTTTTCAGCGACGGCTTCGCGAAGGCCGTACCGGGCGGAAAGCGGGATTCCGTCGGCTTCCGTCAGTACGTCGCCGCCTTTCAATCCGGCTTTCTCGGCCGGAGAGCCCGGCATGACGCCGTCTTCCGCGATAACGATGCCGGATACGCCGCCGGAGCCGGAGAACGGAGCGTACTTGACGCCGACGTAGGCGCGCTTGATTTCCCCGTATTTCACGACGGAATCGACCACGTGGCCGGCGAGGCGTTCGGAAATGGGAATCGCGAACCCAATGCCGTTCGCGCCTTGGGTGACGGCCGTATTGATGCCGACGACGCGTCCGTCGAGCGCGACGAGCGGGCCTCCCGAGTTTCCAGGATTGATGGCCGTATCGGTCTGAATGAGTCCGGAAAGCTCCTCGGACGTGCCACTCGACGCGTCGCCGGCCTCGATGGAACGCCCGAGTCCCGAAACGACGCCGAAGGTGAGGGTATTCTGAAATTGCGCGAGCGCGTTCCCGATGGCGACGACGAACGAACCGACCTCGACGTCGGACGTTTTCGAAACGAACGAGGCGGGCACAGCGCCCTCGTAGGGAACCCCCTCGGAGACGTATGCCCGAACGACCGCGAGATCGGTCACGGGGTCGAACGCGAGAACCTTTCCGACGAGTTCTTCGCCCGTGGAGAGAATGATGGCGTAGCTCGCGTTCGGATCGGAGACGACGTGCTTGTTCGTCAGGACGTAGCCGTCTTTCCGAACGAAGAAACCGGAACCTCCCCCCACCTGCCGGCGAACGGTTCCGGAGGGTTGGTAGAAAAATCCGAACGGATCGGTGCGGTACACGGGAACGTCCTTGGAGACGACGATGGAGACGACCGACGGACTGACCGATCGGGCGATGGCCTTCACTTCGGTTTCGACTTCGGAGAGCTTGACCGAAACGGGAGAAAGCGGGACGACGGAGGAAGCGGACGGCGGTTGGGGATTCGGGAAGGAAACCGGAAAGGAGGAACCGGAAAGGACGCGGTAGGTCGCTACGGCCGCAAAGGCCGAACACGCGACGGAGAAAATCGCGGAATATGCGAACAGCGTGCGGAGGTCTCGGGTCATACGGAAAACGGTTACGGCGAAGCCGGAGTATACGCGCGGTCGGTCGTTTTTTCAAGCGTTCCGAGCGCCTTGGGGCGAAAAAACCGGTTTCGCGGGGAACGGTTCGGAAAAACCCTTCCGGAGATTTGCCCCGGAGCTTCGGGTATGGTAGGATGGAAACGAACGTCCCGCCATGTCAGAAATCCCCCACCCGTCCCCGGAACGGATCGAAGCCCCGAGACCGGAACCGACGGAAAAAACCAAGGAACGGCCCCGGATTCCGAGAAGCCTCCAAGAAACGCTCGAAGCGGCGGCCGACGTCGCGACCGAGCGGCTTTTGACGAAACTCGATTCCCCGGAAGGCCTCCGTACCGACTTCAAAACCTACCGCGCCGAATTGGTCGCGGTTTTGGGCGAAATGGAGGCACGGCTTCCGAAAGGACACGTCCTCAGGGGAACGACGAAGCTCATCGTCGAAAACTACCTGACGCCCGAAGAACGCGGCGCCGAATTGATCCGGTCGTTCTTGGAGCGCGCCCACGAGCTCGTGAAGAATCCCGACCGGCGCCTTGCCGTGGGAGCCAAGGAATTCGATCTGGCCACGAAAACCCTCCGGTCGAGCGTCGCCTTCGGTATCGACCTCGCAAAAACCCAACCGGAAAAAATTCCGAAATTCGTCGAAGAATTGAAGCGCTTCGGCGGCATGGGGGAACTGTTTTCGAAATTCCCCGATCTGGCGACGGTACTCTGCGACGTGCTTCCGAACGTCGGACAGCACGCGGACAAAGAAGCCGTGTTGAAGGCGTACGACGTTTTCGTCGGGAACGTCCGCCAAGACGCCGTCCGACTGCTCGAAGGCTCCGTTCGCGACGACGCGGAGCGAACCGGCGTGGCCTTGAAATTCGCGAACGAATCGGCGAAATTCCTCGGCGCGGTCATTTCGGAAAAAACGGTACGGGGCGGAATCGACGGTATTTCGAAACTCCAGGCCGTCGGAGCGAACCCGCTCGCCGAAAAGCTCCTCGCGATCGTCCGAAACCCGGGACTCTCCGATGCCGACCGACTTCTCTTGGCGAAGAAGGGGGTCGAGGGCATGGAACTGTTTACCGAAAATCCGCCGGACGAAGCGAAGCTCGAAAGATACGTCAACCAGATTCTCGTCCTCGTCGCGAAACTGAAACCGAAGCTCCCGAAAGGGGCCGTCGACGATTTCGTCGGAACGCTGCTTTCCGGCACTCCGACGAAACCGGGCGAACGGAAGGAATTGGACGCGTGGGAGCTCGTGAAACTTATCGGGGAGAACGCCTCGAACCTCGTAACCCATCGGGAAAAGATCCAGCGCGCCGTCGCCGAATACGCGAAAGGCAACCTGGACCCGTTGAAAGAAGTCGTCATGTTCCTCCTCGAAGGCGACGTGCTGAAAGAGAACATCCGATTGGCGGAAGGCAATTTCATCCGACGCATCAAGGGCATCGTCGACCTGAAAATATCGACCTTCGCGACGGAGCTTCAGAAACGCCTTGGAACGTCCCTCAAAACGGATACGGTACGCCTTCGCGAAGTTCTTCCGAAACACGGCGACCCCTTCGTGGACGCCGTGACGGAACGATTCGTGCGATCGGCTTCCGAATCCCTGTTCGGGGCGAACCGACCGAAAACCGTTACGAAGGAAACGCTCTTCGAAAACGCCCGGCGTTCCGTCGAAGAAACGCTCGCGGCGCTTCCGGGATCTTCCGTGAGAATCGGGAACGTGAACGTTCCCAAAACGGCCCTTTTGGAAACCGTACGGTCGGAACCGTTCAAGGACTGGCTGCTCGAAGGTTTCTCGGCGGCGGCAAGCGGCGCGAAGGGGGAAGGCGCGATGAAGAAGGCGGTCGACGTGGTGACCGCCGTCATGAAGAACCCGTTCTCCAACCCCTATCTCTCGGCCGAAAGGCAGGAGCGCGCGGTCGAATCGGCCGTAAACCTCTTCTATTCCCTCCCCTCCTCCGAACTGGGCGCGATAGTTTCCGAAGGAATGTCCGCGACCGGTATCGGCGAATTCCTCAAACGTTCGGACGGGAGCGCGATTCTCGAAACCTCGGACGTCCGGGCGCTCATCGACGTACTCAGGGACGACCGCGGCGACGGAAAGGGTCCGGTACTCTCCCGGGAAACGGCGAAAACGCTTTTGAAAGACTGTTTCGGTCCTCCGCCGAATTTCGGCAGGGCCGTTTCGGAATTCCTTCGGAACCTTTCGAAAGACGACGTTTCGGCCGTCGTGGAAAAACTGGAGCGTTCGGGAACGCTCGGAAAACTCGCCGAACTCCGGAACGTCGGCGCGAAGGGTGCCGAATTGGACGTTCGGAAGGCCGGAAGCCTCGTCGATTTCATTCTTTCGGCGGAATCGAAAACCGACGCCGCTTCGAGAAAGATCCTCTTCGAACGGTTCGGAATCGACCCCTCCGGCGCGGAAACCGCCCTCGCGCTCATCCGCGCGCTCGGGGGCGAACGGACGAAAGCGCTCCTGAATCTCCATGCCGAGACGGTCGCCAAAGCCGCGTCGGGCGGGACCGAATGGCTCCGTTCGAATCCCGAAGCGGTCGCGGCGCTCGTAACGGACGTCGCGTACGCGGTCGACGAGCCCGAACTCCGCACCCGGTTCCTTCCGGTCGTACGCCGGGAATTTCCGGCGCTGGAAGGCCTTCTCCGGACCGACGTCCTCGGAATTCCCCTGGAAGAACGGCTCATCGCCCTTCGGAATGCGGTTCCCAGGGAAGACCTCCGGCGGTTCATGGTCGAGAACGCGGCGGAACTCGCCGGGCTCGGCGAATCGTTCGACACCGAACGCGCCCTCGTTCTCGGAGGAAAATTCTTCCTCTCGGTTCCGGAAGAATCGCTCGCCATCCTCGGAACTCCGACCGAAACGGAACGTCCGTCCCGAAGCGTTGGGGAAAAGCTCCCGCAGATTCGAAAGGCGGTCGCGGAGTTCGGAGGGGAAACGACATCCCTTACGGACGGACGAAGCGTCTCCCGACTGAACGCCCTGCTCTCGAAGGCTGCCGACGCCGTTGACGGAACCATCTCCGAAGCGGATTCCCGCGTGCTCGCAGAAGAAGGATTCGAACTCCTGTCGCGTATCGTGTCGGCGCTCGGCGACGATTGGAGCCTTCCGAAAGGCGGTGCCGAAAATCCGCTTTCGGTACGCATGAAAAGCGCGTTCGTCCGGGAAAACCCGGGGTTCGTCGTTTCGCAGGCAATCCCCTACCTTTTCGGCCGGCACACCGAAGAGATCGTTCGGAGATTTTTCGCCGATCCCACGAACAAACCGGGATTCGTCGCCGCGATGGCGCCGATTATCCAAAATCCGAAAGGGAGCGGGGCGTAGGCCTTCGGGGCCGCGTTCGACGGAAGCGGGAGCCCGATAGAAGAAATCCCGGACGAACGGTTCGGAATGCCGGCATTCCGTTTCCGGCCGGTCCTCGTCCCTTCGGGACTGCGGAGGCTTTCGCCCGAAATCCGCCGTTCCGAACCGTCTGCGATTGCGGTCGGCAATCAAGAAGGGCGGGAACTACGAA
The DNA here is from genome assembly GCA_964540725.1 of uncultured Candidatus Peribacteria bacterium. Taxonomy (GTDB): domain Bacteria; phylum Patescibacteriota; class Gracilibacteria; order BD1-5; family UBA2023; genus JANJWP01. The sequence goes on along the minus strand of CAZINU010000001.1, from coordinate 225,349 downwards.
CCCTTTCGAAGTCCTCGGGCAAACCATCCCCGGCGCGACGCGGACGGTGCCTCGTACCGGACGTGCCGGGATACGTTCAAAAGGACGCCGACCCCTATGAGGAGGGACAAGAGCGACGACCCGCCATAGCTGACGAACGGGAGCGTAACGCCCGTGAGCGGTACGATATTGAGATTGACGCCCATGTTCACGAACGCCTGAACGAGAATCCACGACGTGATTCCGACCGCGAGATACCGGGCGAACGGGTCGTCCACCCTCCGGGCAATGCGGAATCCCCGGTACCCGAGGTAGCCGTACGCGGAAACGAGGAAAAACACTCCGACGAACCCCAACTCTTCGGCGATGACCGAAAAGATGAAGTCCCCTTGGACTTCGGGCAGGTAGCCGAATTTCTGTACCGATTTTCCGAACCCGAGTCCGAAAAATCCGCCGCTTCCGATCGCGATCAACCCTTGTTCCGTTTGGAAATTGATCGTTTTGCTCTCGATGGCCGTTTGATTGTCCGAGAGGAAATTGTCGATGCGTTCGGTAATGTAGCTCAAACTGTTGCGTTCGCCGGATTCGGCCTTCCCGAGCCCGTAGACCGACGCCGCGAAGAGCGAGAACACGAGGGCACTCACGAGCAGGTGCCTGGGATTTCCCCCTCCCACGAAGAACATGACGACGGCAATCGGGACGATGAGCAGTATGGATCCGAAGTCCGGCTGGAGCGCCAATAGGAACATAATGGCTCCGAGCAGCATCATGTACGGGAAAAACCCTCCTTCGAGCGTAGGGATTTCGGACTTCCGACGCTTCAGGAAGTACGCGAAATAGACGATGGCGGCGAATTTGACGAATTCGACGGGCTGAAGCGAAAACGGCAGGAACGGAACGTCGATCCAGCCGCGCGCCCCGTTGTATACGACGCCAACGAAGAGAACGACGACGAGGGAGAGGAGTCCGGCAAGGAATATCTGCTTGGCGTACCGTTCGAAGACGGCATAGTCGGTTTTCGCGACGATCGCCAGAACCGGGAACCCGAAAAGAAACACGTGGGCGAGGTTCCGAACGAGGTAGAAATGATTGTACGGTTCGTCGATTTTCCCGGCGGCGGCCATGAGCGACGTCACCTTGAACGACGGATACACGCTCACCGAACTGATCATGACCATTCAGAAGACGATGAGCGAGAGCACGACGAAGAAAATTCCGTAATCGATAGCCTTCGTTTTCATGACGGAAGAACGTTGGACGGTTAGAGGAAAAACGCGAGCGACGGATCGACCGCGATGACGGCCGATTGCAAAAGCGCCAAAGCCAGTATGAGCACGATGGGGGCGAAATCGAGTCAGTGGAAGGTCGTCGGGAAGACTTTTCGGATTTTCGCGTACAAAGGATCGAGAACGCCCCGGATGAACGGAATACGGATTTGCACGCCGAACAGCACGCTCCAAGAAAGGATGACGTCGAGAATGACGATCCACCGGAGGATTCCGAAAAAGACGAGGAGCGCGAAGAAGAACTGGTGAACGACCACGGGGACGATGACGGAAAAATACCGGCAGGATAATACCCGGAAAGCGGCGGAGGGCAAGCGCTCGGAACCATGAAAAAAACCGCCCGGATCGGGCGGTTTTTTCGGTTCGCGGTTTCGGGGTTCGACTACGCGGCCTTGCGGCGGAGGGCGAAGACGATACCGAGTCCGGAGAGGAGGGCGAGCATGATGACGAGGGTCTCCTTCGGTCCGGTCGGAACTTCCGTAGCGGCGGCGAGGCTTCCGGTTGCGGTAGCGCCGGACGCGGTAGCGCCGGATGCGGCGGCGGCGTTGAGCGGAACTTCTACGGCCGGAGGAATGGCGGCGATGGTCGTGAATTCCTTAATGGCGTTCACGCCTTCGGCGATGGTAGCGCCCTGGGCGTCCTTCGCGGAAACGACCGTGAGGGAATAGGTGGAATCGCCTTCGAGGTCGGCGGCGAGGGTGACGGTGGCGGTCGTCGGATTCATCGGATCGGCGACGATGGATTCTACCGGAATGGTGGCGCTATTGGCGGTCTTCTGGAGCTTCACTTCGATCGGATCGGTTCCGAGGGGGGCCGAGAATTCGACCGTCATGGAACGGGTGTTCTTTACGGTTACCGCAACGAGAGCGAAACCTGCGGAGGTTCCGGAGGCGGTAACCGGGGCCGAGAGGATAACGGCGAGTTCCTCGGAGAGGGAATCGGATTCGTTTCCGTCCTTATCGAGGGCGACGACCGCGAAGTAGTACGTCTTTCCTTCGGTGAGACCTTCGACGGTAGCGCCGGTTTCGGTAACCGGAGCGGTTTCGTTATCGTAGACCGGATTCGGTTCGGCGGAGGTGGCGACGGATTTCTCGGAATACTTCACGATGTAAGAAACGGCGGCTTCGACCTTGTTCCACTGGAGGGTAACCGAGTTGGCGGTCGTCGAGACGACGGCGGGGGCGCCTTCGACGTTCAGGGAAACCGAGGTTCCCGAGGCGGCGTCGGCGGCCGGAGCTTCCATCGTGGTGGCGGCGGTGGCGCCGGTGACGGCGGCCGGAGCGGCTTCTTCTGCTGCGAGGGCCGATCCTACGGACGCGGTGGCAATCGCGAAGGCTGCGAGCGTTTTTGCAAGCTTCATACGAAAAGGAATGAAAGAAAATAATATTGCGGAGGGGCCCCGAAGCGGTATACTTCGTAAGACTTGCCCTCGAATATACCATACCATCGGCATATTTGCAAACGTTCCGCATGAAAAAAATCCTTTCCGACCGCATCCGGATGGTTTCAAGCCGCGCCTTCACCCTCACGGAACTCATGGTCGTAATCGCGATTATCGGCATCCTGGCGGTCACGGTGGGGAATTTCGACTTCGAGCGGCAGACCGAAATCGAGAAACTTCGGGGGTTCGTGCAAAAATTCGAATCAATTATCCGTTTCGCGAAATCGAATGCCGTTACGGGACGTACGACCATTACCGGAGGATGTCCCGATTTCGTTATCGCCGTATCGCCCCTTGCCATTACCGGCTCTTCCGTTTCCTTCGACGATCAGGGGCGGATATCGAACGTTTGCGGAACCGTCGACGAAACGAGCGTTCCCGCGCCCATGTTCGGAGAACCGAATTCCCGTTTCCGAATCGCGTCGATTTCGGGGTACGACAAAAACGACGCGTTGGTTTTCCGATTGTCGGACGAGACGGGAACGAACTTTGAGCGGTATCCGATCGGATATACCGGTTCGACCGTCGGCATCTTCGTCCGCGGAACCGAAATGTGGGCCCGAACGATGTCGTGTCCGACCATTCCGGGCTGTATCGATCCGCAATTCGCGAACGTCGTACGGCTCAAACTCAATCTTGGATACAAGCAAGAGCTGGGCATTCGTGAAAAATACCGGAGCCAGGACGTTTTCCTCGATCTCCGAACGGGAAGCCTGAACGTTCGGAATCCGACGGTTCCATAAGCTTTTTTCGCGATCCCGGAGCAATTCTTTTCCGATGTTTCGGCTGCCCGCGAAGCCTCGACGTCGACCCGAGAATTGCGCGATCGGGCCGATTCGATATACTCACGCATCCGTTTTTCCGTTTCCGAACCCCGACCGAACCTATGGCCATATTGGAAGGACGTACCCTCGCGACCGAAATTCGAAATTCGCTTTCGGAGCGCGTTTCGCGTTGCGACGGACGCCCGAAACTCTCGGTAGTCCTCGTGGGCGAGAATCCGGCAAGCCTGGCGTACGTGCGACAAAAACGTCGGGCTTGCGAGGAAGTCGGCATGGAATTCGAACTCGTCGAACTTTCCGAAAACGCGTCGACGAAAAACGTGCTCGATGTCGTTCGGGATCGGAACAACGACTCGGGGACCCATGCGATCATCGTCCAACTCCCCCTTCCCGCCCACGTGGACCGAAATGCCGTCGTCGACGCGATTTCGCCCGAAAAGGACGTCGACGGATTCACTCAGGCGAGCGTGTCCGGAATTTTCCTTAACCGTCAAAGCGGTTTCGTTCCCTGTACCCCGAAGGGAATCCTCCGGCTCCTTTCCCATTACGGAATCCTTCTAGAATGAAAGGACGTAACGGTCGTGGGAAACGGAAACATCGTCGGCAAGCCTCTCGCGCTCCTTCTGGCGAATGCCGGAGCGACGGTCACTGTCTGCCACTCGAAAACGCGCGATCTGTCGGAACACACGAAAAACGCCGACGTCGTGATCATGGCGGCGGGAAGCCCCGGGCTTCTGAAGCCCGACATGGTCCGACCGGGGGCGACCGTCATCGACGTCGGCATTAACCGGACCTCGGATGGAAAACTCGTAGGCGATGCCGATTTCGACGGAATCGTCCGAATCGCCGACATTACCCCCGTTCCCGGCGGAGTCGGCCCGATGACCGTCGCGATGCTTCTCGAAAACACGTTCGAGGCGTTCCTGTGGCAGTCGGGAAAATAGGTCGCACCCTTCTTGAAGCGAAATATCCCGAAACGTCCGCCCACGGGAATGGGCAGACGAGACTGAAAAATGCCCCGTCGTTCCCGTGGGGCATTTTTCAGAATTCCCGAACTAATCGGCGTAGATGTATCCCCGAATGGTGGGATCGCTCTTCGATACTCGACGGATCGTCACTTCGCCGAGACGGCGGTAGTTCATATCCTTCACGATGATATCGTTCCCGTCGACGCCGCTGACGATGCCGACGTGCCCGTAGTACGGATTGTATCCCCGTCCGGAAAAGGACACGATTGCCCCCGCTGCCGGAACCTTTCCGGTTGGAACCCCAGCCGCAGCGGCGTTCCGGAGCCACTGGTTCGCGTTTCCGCGCCACGTGACGTTCTTATGGGTCGCGACGTAGTAGGTACAATTTCCCCACACGAACCCCTTGCCGTTTCCGTTATATTTTACGGAATAACTCTTCTTCCCCGGAGTCTTGGCCGGCGCGATGCTTTTCGGAAGAGTCTTGGCAACGAGCTTGGGTTTCTCTTCCCTTTTTATGACAGGAACGACCCGGACGCCCCCGGGAATGATGACGGTTTGCCCAGCAACGAGCCCGCCCGTCGCGGAGATTCCGTTCTGCTTGCGGATTTTGGAAGCGTCGATTTTGTACTTGGACGCCAGCGCGTCGACGGTTTCGCCGGATGCGACGGTATGGACGACACCCGTGACCGGAGGAATCATGACGACCTGCCCGGGTTTCAAAACGGGATTCTTCGAGAAATCGTTCGCCCATATGACCGAATTGACGCTCACGCCGAACTTCGCGGCGATGGCGGAAAGGCTGTCGCCGGGTTCGACCTCGTACGGTAAAAGCCGGTTGACCCCTTCGGTATCGCGACCGTTTCGAATGGCTATCGAAGGCTTTACGAACCCGGAATCCTGCGAGAACATCGTCTCGGAAGTGTCTTCCTGGTAAGCGGCGATAATGGTGGATTCGTCATAATCGCCGACGGTCGTTTCGTCGGGAAGGACGAACGCGCCGAAGGACGGATATACGGGAAGCAGGATGGTAACCAGTACCGTAAGGAGCCGGAACCTGCGAACGATTTGGTAGACGCCGCTCTTTTGAAGGGCGTGGCTATTGCGTACGTGACGTTCGAGACGGGCCCGAACGTTGACCTTGAAACGCATTCACTGCCGTTTAGGAATAAATCCGTCGGCCGCGAACGATTTTGGAAAATCGCGAAAGCGGCGGACGGGCCCCCTCCTTTACGCGATTTTTACGACTTCAAGCTTCGTGAGGCTCGCGCGGAAACCCCGGGTTCGGGAATAGCGCTTTTTGGACTTCATCTTGAATACGCGAATCTTGTCGCCCTGGAAGTTCTCGAGAACCTTGAGGGTAACTTCGGATCCTTCAACGGACGGGGTGCCGACCTTGACGTCAGAACCGTCTTCCTTCGCGACGAGAAGGGGAACGGCCGTAATCTTCGCGCCGACTTCGGCGTTCTGATTGTCGACTTCGATGACGTCACCGGCTTTGACGGTGTATTGCTTTCCTCCGATTTCTACGACTGCGAGCATGGTACGAATGAAAAATGACGGTGGGGAGTATATGGAAAAATCACTCCGAATCAACAGGCGAAAAACCCTTCCCGCCTTTTTGAGCCCGAAGACTCTATGGATTCCGAAAGAAAAAGCAAATCGAAATTTGGAAGGATTCGATACGGTGGCTTTCGGGAAGAAACCCCTCCGCGTACTGGGGATAGAGGAATGTTGGAACGATACGCCCCCGTTCGTTGGAAACTTGCGGAGGGGTAGAGGGATTCTTTCCTCGGAATGTCGCGCCGGGCCGCGATGCGGCGCCGGACGCTCGTTCCTCGGAACCCCTTGCCTACGGAGCCACGAATAGTGGCTCCGTACCGCCTCGCCGCCTCCGGCGGACGAGACGGAAGGCGGCGGCTTCGAATCCCTCTACCCCGCCTTCTCGAACAACAAATCCCCCTTTCGGGGGATTTTTGATTCGAGAATGGCTGACCCGAGGAGGCAGTGTTAGAACTCTTTATGAAAGGCTGTAAGCCTGACGATTTAGCGAGATTAACGGAGGCTTTTCTTCTTTGAGACGAGTAAATCCACAAATAAATTGTGTTTCGCTTATAAATTACATATGGTTTTATGTAAAAATACATAAAATGCCTTTTGACATGTGTCAGAATCCGGATATTTTGTCCGAAATCTTACCCAGTAAAACGAAAATATGAGTCCGCAAGAAATGCTCGCAAAGGCCCGATTACGCTTTTCTCAATGAGAAATCGCGAACATTTTATGAAGGAACTCTCGTACCATTCGACGTTGGGAAAAAGGTGAAATCCCCACCCCATCCTTGATAATCCCAGCCCTTAAAGAAGCCCTTTCCTCCAAGAACTGAACAAATGGCGGACAAGATTTCACGTTCATAGACCTCTTCGCCTGAATCGGTGGCATTCGCCTTGGTTTCGAACAAGCAGGCGGAAAGTGCGTGTTTACGAGCGAATGGAGTCCTTGGTCAGTAAAAACTTACGTCGAGAACTTCGGGGAGGATCACAAGGTGGAGTGAGATATTACCAAAGTTGAAGCGAAAGATATACCGAATCATGATGTATTGCTGGCAGGTTTCCCTTGTCAGCCATTCTCTATCGCTGGGGTAAGTAAAAAGAACTCCCTTGGTCGTCCTCATGGTTTCGAATGTACCACCCAATGAACTCTTTTTTTTGATGTCGCAAGAATTATCGCAGAAAAACGCCCTTCGGCTTTCTTGCTGGAAAACGTAAAAAATCTTGTTTCCCATGATAAAGGCAATACGTTCCGCGTAATCTTACAAACATTACGAGATGAATTGGGTTATGACGTACATTGGAAGGTCGTAGATGGAAAATCTTGGGTTCCACAACATCGGGAACGAATACTGATAGTTGGATTCAGGGAGAAGACTGATTTTTCATGGGACTCCTTCAACATTCCATTATCGGCACCGAAGATGAACTTCATCCTTCATCCAGAGGACGGAACGGAATTGCCAATTGAACATGATGGAAATAGGTACATTCACGGTTCCAAATGAAAAGTTCAATCGAAGTTCACCCTATCAGACAAGCTGTGGGCATACTTACAATGATACGCCGAGAAGCACAAGGCGAAGTGAAATGGGTTCTGATTCGGATTGGTGACGCCGAATGACACAAGTCGAACTCTCTCCGCCCGATATTACAAAGATGGTTCGGAAATACTCGTCTCAAGGGGTAAAAATAAGAATCCAAGGCGACTTACACCCCGTGAATGCGCGCGTCTGATGTGATTTCCCGATTCTTTCAAAATCCCGGTCTCCGACACCCAAGCTTATAGGCAATTCGGAAACTCCGTCGTCGTTCCAGTTATGAGCGAAGCAGCGCGAGCAATGAAACCCCATATCATGGGTATAAAAAATCAACAGCTATCGCTTTATTCGCCCTTGTTGGCTAAAATGAAAGAGGACGCTCCTTCTTTGATAACTACGGCATAAATGGAAAACGGGTATCTTTCCAAATATTTTGAGAGCATCGCTGCAAAGCGATTGAGCGCAGTCGAAGCGAATCCCGCGAATTCGAATCAGCACGAGTTCAATGGGGTAAAAGGACTTAAAACGATGTTGTGAGAGGAGCAAGAAAAGAAGTATTTCGAAGCGCATTTTCTGTACCTCAACGATTTTGACGACGAAGCCGTCTCGGATGAATGAACGGTGACTTGGTATGACCCAAGGGCTAAAAGTTTCGAGAAAACCTGACGTTCTGAATATAGGCTCTATTTTCCGACAACCAGCGTCTCTGAATGCGCCAATGAAGGCGACTTACTAATCATCGGCAAATTACCGAACTGACGGCTGTTGATCATTATTGCCGAAAACGATTCGACTATCGCCAGCCAATTAGAATGGCTCTTTGGCCTAACGACGTCAGCCCATCCTTGATTTTCAGTCAGGAGCGAAATTGAAACCTGACAGGTTCGAATCGAGTTCGCAGCAAAAACAATTTTGGAAGCGATAGGATTTCAGGTGGAGACGGAAGACGAGACATTCTTGGAAGATATGCTTTCTCGTTTTTGAAAAGACTCGTTTCCAAGTACGAAAATCTTTTCCGAATACGCTCGGCAAACTTTGAAAGGCGTCGATGCCTTGGATGATTCAGATTCCGTCCTTATGGCGTGGATGGAACGTGAGGAGGTACTTTTTAGAACCTTGGAGCGTTATCATCTGGCTGACAGGCTTTCCCAATGATTCATGGATGGTCGGGGCATTGCCGACGTTGAAGGATTCATAGGTTTCTCGCTCCATGTTCAAAACAGAAGGAAAAGTCGCGCTTGAGCAAGTTTGGAAAACCATATAGAACATCTTTTCAAAAGCAGATCCATCAGGCATTCAAGAACTGAAATAACGGAAAACCGCTCCAAACCGGATTTCCTCTTTCCATGAATCGACGAATACAGAAATCCCGCTTTTCCAATAAGTAAACTGACAATGCTGGGCGCGAAGACAACCTGTAAAGACAGATGGAGACAGGTTTTAGCCGAAGCGAAACGAATCGAGAAAAAACATCTCATCACTCTTCAAACAGCAATCAGCGAATCTCAAACGGACGAGATGCGAAGTGAAAATCTTCAACTCATCCTCCCGAAGAAACTTCATGAAACCTATACGGACAGGCAGAAGGGCTGGCTCATGAATCTTGAAGATTTCATAGTCTTATTGAAAGATAGAGAGCGGTAGTTTTTGTAGCCTGTTCCGATTGAGGATTCGATTCGTGGGGCGTGCCCGCTCTTTCAAAACCGACAAAAAGAAGAGCGAGCACGAAAAAACGCTCGTCGCTACCACTCATCCCGTTAGGGACTTATCACTCGTTTGGCTTTCGCCAAAACGGAGAAGTTCGAACCCGTTCCGTATATCGGACTGCGTTCGCCAAGGAATGCCTCGCGTTTCGGCTCATCGCGACCCATTTGCGCGGTTTTATATCCTCGGGGACTCACCGCTCTGGGACGACCGTTTGTACTCGGTCAGCCGTTGTCTTGCGAAATGGATGGGTTCCGCGTTTTCTCAAGAAAAAAACCGACTTTTTCAAAAAATCCCGAACCGTTGACTACGGTTCGGGATTTTTCTTTTCGAATCGGTTCGCTAACCTCGGCAGTTCTTCACGACCGAACAAAGGAACTTGAACGCTTCGGCGTCTTTCGAAACCGCGGAGCAAGTCGCCGAATCGAGCACGACGAGGTTTTCGCCTATGCTTCCCCTTCAGTTCGGCTGTGAAACGGAAATCTTCGGAACCCCGTTTTCCATAGAGAAGGAAAGGTACGGGTTTTCGGGTACGCAACCGTCGAGAAGCGACGCCGAGAGTTTTTCGGGATTTCAAATCTTCTTCGCCTTGGCGTTTTCCACGAATTCTCAAACCGTGAAGGAAAAATCCTCGATTCCCCGCACGTCGAGCGCGTACCGGCAAAGGAAATGAAAACGGTAGTGCGCGAAGGAATCGCCGTCTTCGAGCTTTCTCGACGGTTCGAAATCGTCGGAGTGGAAATAGAATCCTCACGTGGTTTCTTCGGTAGTTTTCTTCATGTCGAAAAAAATGAATTGGTAAGCCGTCGGACGGAGCCGAACTTCCATCCAATTCGAAAAGCGATCCGTTTTCTCAAATCTTTTTTCAAAAATCCGACTTTTCCGCTTCGGCGTGCGGTCGCGTGTCGAAACGCGAAAAAAGTCGGAAAAAGATTTGAGAAAACGTCCGTGGCATCCATTGGAGATAACGAGGCGCAGAAAACGCCGATTACACCTTCATTTTTCCCTTACTATGGACGCACTTTACCGAACGGCGTACGCCACGGCGACGGAATCTCCGAAGCCGATACCCAAGAAGGAAAGTCCGACGGACGGCGACTCTTTCGGACTCATAGCGGTTCTCGCGCTCGTCGCGTTCTTCGCATTCTGGCACACGCCGTCTTCTTCCAAAACTTCGGAACGGTCGGAATCACGACAAGGCAAACCGCTTTCCAAGGCCGAAACCGAATACAGGAAACTCGCCGAAAAGGAACGGGCTACCGTCCACGCGTTGAAAACCATCGCCATCCGCCAACGCGAACTCGAAAACGAAATACGCAAAGCCGAACTCGATTCGTTCTCTTCGGATTCTTCCAACCCTTTCGATTCCGATTTGAAATCCGACAAGCTCCGAATGAAGCTCGAAGAGCTCGGGATGAGCGAAGAAAAGAAAACGGAGGAATTGGAACAGATACGCGCGGAGATGGCGAGGCTTGTCGAAATCGGCGATGGAAGATAGGACGACGCTCCGCGACGCGTTGGAAAGGGCCGTGGAATCTTCGAAAATTCCCGCGTTCTTCTCTTTCCACGAAACGCTCGCTCCCGACCGGATGGTCGGACGGATAGTACGTTCGCAATCTTTCGTCGTCTTCGAACTGAAAGTGGATCCGAAAACCGTTTCTTCCGCGCTCTTGGCACTGCCGATATTGAAAACCGTTCTCGAACATTTCAGGAAAATGGCGAACCGCCTCCTTCCGTGAGACGGGTATCCGAACGTTTCCTTCACGTCCGCGAGCGTGAACGGAACGAAGATTCCCGCGTGCGTGCTCCTTTTTACGGGCAAGTCGTCCGACGGAGCCGTGAAACCCTGATACCGAACGCTCTCGGCTCCTTGCCTTTCGCTCGAAACCGGGAGTTCCGAAACCGTCGGAAAAGGGTATGCGGACGAATCGGAAAGGGTTTTCGCCTGAATGCTGGAACTCTTGGAAAGGAAAGACTTCTCCGTCCGAAAGGTTTTCGCCCTATGAATGAAGCAGTGGCAATCGCGAATCCTGTATTCCAAAACGGAAAACCTCGGACTGTTCCGAATAGACCCCGAAGACCAGAATCGGAAAACGTACTTTCCCGAAAACTTCGGACTCCTCACCTTGGAAACCGTTCGAGGGGTTTTGGAATCGGAAAGGTCGTAAAAATGACGAAAAAAGCCGATGCGTGTTCGAGCGTGTCTGGGCGTTTTCCGCGTATCGACTCGGGTACCGCGCAATCTCCGCACTAAAGCACCGGACAAGACATTTTTCCCAGATACAATCGCGGAAAGGTTTTTCCATTACCCGACCGCGCGTATGAAACACTTCCCCAAAGACCGGTACTTCGTCGGCGAAGAAGCCTTGCTCGAAGGGCAAAAACGCAAACTCGCGATGAAATACCACCCAGACCGCTGATGAAAGGGGGCCGATTTCGTTGCGATGATGGAAGAATACGAAAGCCTCAAATCGAACCTTTCGGTTCGGCGGACGTCGGAACCGAAACCGACCGTGGAAAAACCGCGACCGAAGGAAACGCGATACCCCCTTTGGATAGAAGTTCTCGCTTGGATTTGCGAAGCGATCAAAACCGCCGACGCAATCCTTTCGAAGATTCCGTCGAACGTCCGATGATTCGTTCTCTTCTTCGTGGCGATGGCATCGCTTTTGAGCGGTCTCGGATTCCTTTACGCGATACTCGTCATCACCACGCTTTTGAAGAAGCACTGGTTCGCGTTTTTCGCTCTTTTTATGGTTCCCGTAAAGATATTCGACGGAATCGGTACCACGCCCGAATGGTTCGAAGCCTTCTCCGCCTGATTCTTCGTTTTCCCGATAATCGCCGTGCTGTTCGTTCCGTGATTCGTGGAAGACGACGGAAGGAGCGACGAAGAACGCAAGGAAGCCTTGAATCGTTCTTTCAAAAAAGTCGCAGAATGGCTGTAGGATTTTCGGTTTCGGATTTTTTCGGTATCTTTTACGGGTTAACCCGAAATCCTATGGCGAACCAACCGTACGACGCGAGGAAAGAACGCGAAATCGAGCAGATTTTGAAAAAACTCCTTTCTCCCGACGGAAAGGGCTACCGGTACCGCTGAAACGAGATTTCGACCGCCGAAGCCATCGGCATCGCCGAAAACCTTTCCGAAGCCGTAAGGGGGTTCATGGCCAACCTGCCGAACCTTCCGAGAGCTTCCAAGCACGCTCTCGATTCCTTATGAAAACACGCTTCGAAAAGGAATTGGACCGAACCGACAATATCCGAAGCGAAAGACCACTTTCCGAACCAAGCCTTCGGACTCCTCGCGCTCTACCTGTGGAAGTACCGAAAAGACCTTTTCCGGTACTTCATGAATTTCGGTCCGACGGACGAACTCGAAACGGTGACGGATTCGAGCGGAACCATCGTCGATTTCAAGATTCGGAGACGGTAATAAGCCGACGGTTCCATAACCCACGCCCGCAATGGAAAAAGTCTTCATTTACGCCAGAAGGAGCAGTCTGAAACACAAGGACCGTTCGGTTTCGATCGACTTTCAAATCGACGCGCTGACCACGGAATGCCGAAAGCGCTGATTCGAAATCGTGAAAGTTTTCAAGGACAACAAATCGAGCTTCGTCGCTGGATGTCGGGACGAGTTTACGGAAATGCTGGAAGAGATACGGAAAAGGAACGTTCTCGGCGAAGGCGAAAGAATCGACGGGGTTTTCGTCTACATGGCTTCGCGTTTGGCGAGAAACTTCGAAGAATGAGACGTTCTGAAAAGGTACGTGGTCGGGAACGTCGTTAAGGTATATTCGATACGGGAAGGCTTCGATTGTTCCGTGCTGTCGGGAAAGAAAGCACTTGCGGACGCCATAAACGAAGCGGTCTTCGAAAGCATGGAGAAATCCCGCGGTGGCGTCATGAACCTCGATAGTGCCATTCGTGAGAAAGGAACGATTTCCTGACAAGTGCCGAGATGATACGTACGGAATGGAAGAGGAAAATATACGCGCGTAGAAATCGACACGAACCATCGGATAAACGAGGCCGTCATAAACTGTTTCGAACTGTATTCCACGGGGGAGTACAGCTTCGAAAGCTTGGCAGAAAAACTGAACGGCCTCGGATTTCGGAAATACCGTTCCGGAGAAAAACCCGAGATTATCGAGGAATTCACGAAAAAGGACGTGGAAAAGATGTTGTCGCAGGAATTGTACTGGGGTCGGGTGGCAATCGAATATAAGATGCCCGACAACGAAGCAAGGGAGTACTTGCGAGAAAAATACCCGTTCATGGAAATCGGCGAATGAAGCGTCGTCGTCGATTATACCGAACGGATACGGGAACTCGGAACGTTCGTACCCCTGATATCGAAACGGCTGTTCGACCAATGCCGGGCCGTTCGAGAAGGCAAGAAATGCTGACCGAAAGGCGGATGGGGGGAATGAAACGAAGTGTATCTTTGGAAAGGAATCGTCCGTTGTCCGTGCCAAATGGGAGACGGAACGGATTACGAAACGGCCGTGAAAAATTGATCGCTCCGTCCGTTTACCGCGGAAACCAAGAAAAAGAAGGAGAAATCCTACCAATACTACCGTTGCTCCTGTAATAAAAAGGGGGCTTGCGACAACGAGTTCATATCGGGCATCACACTGGAAAATCTTCTGAACGAGGAAATCATATCGAAACTGGTCTTCGACGAAGAAGAAATGAAACTTCTCAAAACGGCAATCGAGATTCGACTCGAATCCGAAGGGAAACTCCAAGAAGACGTCGGAAACCTGCTTCGGAAAAAACTCGGAAGGCTCGAAGGGGAAAGCCAACGGAACTTAAAGGTCTACGTAGAGGAAACGCTTCCTTTCCTGAAGGAAAAAATCCGCGACCAGTTATCCAAGCTGGAAGTCGAAATCGAAGAGACGAAGAACCGTCTCGCCAACCTTCCCGCGGTATCCGAAAGGAACGCGGAGATGATAAACGAACCATTATCCTACGCGAGAGAGCTCGCTACCAATTTCAAAAACTTCCCGCCACGAAAAAAACGATGAGTGGCGAAAGCGATTTTCGACTACGTCATCGTTCATCGGGGGCGCATAGTGAACTTCCGCCTGAAACCGCTATTCCAAGGCATTTTCCATCGTGAAGTTCTAACGAGGTCCAAAAAGAAGAAGGGGGGCGGGAAAAAAAGTTCGAACTCCGATAACGGCAAAGGGAAGCCGTTTTCGGCTTCCCTTTGCGTTTATGACCCTTATGGCTGGGGTAGAGGGATTCGAACCCCCGCGTGGCGGAGTCAAAATCCGCTGCCTTACCGCTTGGCGATACCCCAACATGGGAACCTCGGAGAACCGAAGCGGGCGCATTCTATGGAAGGTTTTGCGGGTGTCAAATCGCTCCGAACCCCCTACTTCCGTTTGGGCAAATTCCATGCCATTCTCGTACAGACGAGAAGGCGGGCCACTCGGGAGGCGAAGATTTCGCATTTCTCCGGCGTGCAACCGGTCGTTCTTCCGACGCATTCCCCCGGATCGACCACCCCCTCGCATACGCGCATACGGGCCGATACGGAGCGAAAGCGCGAAACTTGGGCGTTGGCAGGGACGGAAGGAGGGACGGCCGGGTACTCGGGAGACGCGTTCGGATCCGGTTTCAGTTTCATGGCGGGAGGGGTTAGGAAATAAGGCGTATTGCATCATACTGTCGAAAAAAATCAAGAATTCCCCGGCCGGAACCGGGGAATTCTCGTCGTCGCGGAGAGGCGGTTATTCCGCCTTGCTTCCCTCCGACTCGGAGGAAGCCTCCCCTTCCCCGCCCTGTCCGGCATTGCCGGCGTCGGTCGAATTCTGGGCCTTGGAATAGATTTCCTGACCGATCTTCATCATTACCTCGGTGAGCGATTTGGTAGCCTCTTCGATAGATTCCTTCGAAGCGTTCGAATCTTCGAGCACCTTCTTTAAATCGGCCACCTTGCCTTCGGCTTCGGCCTTCAGGGCGTCGTCGAATTTGCCTTCGTTATCTTTCATCGTCTTTTCGGCCTGATAGAGGGCCGAATCGGCATGGTTGCGGGCTTCGATGCCTTCCTTGCGCTTCTTGTCGGCTTCGCGGTTGGCTTCGGCTTCTTTGACGAGCTTTTCGACTTCCTTGTCGTCCATTCCGGTGGAACCCTGGATGGAGACCTTCTGTTCTTTTCCGGTTCCCTTGTCCTTGGCGGTTACGTGGAGGACGCCGGAAGCGTCGATATCGAAGGTGACTTCGATCTGCGGCATGCCGCGGGGTGCCGGGGCGATGCCCGAAAGAATGAAGCGTCCGAGCGATTTGTTGTCGCCCGCCATTTCGCGCTCACCTTGGAGGACGTGGATTTCGACCGAATCCTGATTGTCGGCGGCGGTGGAGTAGACCTGCGATTTGCTCGTCGGGATGGTCGTATTGCGCTCGATCATTCGGGTCATGACGCCGCCCAAGGTTTCGATACCGAGGGAAAGCGGCGTAACGTCCAAGAGGAGGACGTCGGTGACGTCGCCGCGGATGATACCCGCCTGGACGGCCGCGCCCACGGCGACGGCTTCGTCGGGATTGACGGACGCGTTGGGCTTCTTTCCGAAGATTTCTTCGACCTTTTTAATGACGAGCGGAACGCGGGTGGAGCCTCCGACGAGGATGACTTCGTCGATCTGCGAAGCTTGGAGTCCCGCGTCGGAAAGGGCCTTGCGGCACGGTTCGACCGAGCGTTGCACGAGGTCGTAGACGAGTTCTTCGAACTTGGCGCGAGAGAGCTTCATGAAGAGGTTCTTCGGCCCGGAAGCGTCGACCGTGATGTACGGCAGGTTGATATCGGTTTCGGATGCGGACGAGAGCTCCTTCTTCGCCTTTTCGGCTTCGTCCTTGACGCGCTGGACGGCCATGGGGTCCTTCGTAAGGTCGACGCCCTGGTCCTTCTTGAATTCTTCGACGATCCATTCGAAGATCTTCTGGTCGAAGTCGTCGCCTCCGAGGTGGGTGTCGCCGTTGGTAGCGAGCACCTCGAAGGTTCCCTCCGCCCCGATTTCGAGAATGGAGATGTCGAAGGTTCCGCCTCCGAAGTCGTAGACGGCGACCCTTTCGTCCTTCTTCTTCTCGATGCCGTACGCGAGGGCGGCGGCGGTGGGTTCGTTGACGATGCGCTTGACGTCGAGGCCGGCGATTTTTCCGGCGTTGATGGTCGCTTGCCGCTGGGAGTCGTTGAAGTAGGCCGGAACGGTGATGACGGCTTCGGTTACCTTCTCATTCAAGAACTTCTCGGCGTCTTCCTTGAGCTTTTCGAGAACCTTGGCCGAAATCTCCTCGGGGCGGACGGCTTGGCCGTTGAACTCGATAAGGCATCCCCCGTCCGGACCTTCGGTCACTTTGAACGGAACGGTCTTGAGTTCGCTGCCGACTTCGCTGAACTTCCGGCCGATGAAGCGCTTGGCGGAATAGATGGTCTGGGCCGGGTTCATGACGGCCTGGCGCTTGGCCGGCATGCCGACGAGCGTATCGCCGCCCTTCGACGCGACGACCGACGGCGTGGTGCGGCCGCCCTCGGCATTGGGAATCACTTTGGCTTGTCCGCCTTCCATGAAGGCGACGCAGGAGTTGGTGGTACCGAGGTCGATGCCGATGATTTTAGACATACGGAAAAAAGACAATGGATAATTCGCACCCAAGTATATGCGTGCCAACCCCTCCTGTCAAATGCTTTTTAGCACGTTTTATATGAGTGTGCTAAAATATGGAGATTACCTCTTAAAAAGAGCCAGGAGCGGGTACGGAGCGGAAAATTCCGTCCGACCCGAAACATTTCCCAAAACGAAAAAAGGCGGGTGCATACGGACCGCCTTTTCGATCGGGAGGGTTGGCAGAGGCGTTTTAGAAGGTCGAGAGGACGTTCTTCATGAGGACGCGGCGGTCTTCCGGAAATTTCACGTTCTCAAGGTAGGAAACGGATTGGGCGAACATGCAGAAGGGGTTGTCGTCCTTGAAGAGGAAGGCGTTGCCTTCGAACTTCATGGGATTGAATTCTTTCAGGATTCCGGCGAACACGTTCTTCTGCGATACGATGGGAACGATGCCCGATTTCATGCACTTTACGAGGTCGACGTTCTCGTCCTTTCCGTCGAACACGACGAAATCGAACGCGTAGAGTTCGTTCGGATGAAGGCGTTTCATGGCGCCGACGTGCTTGAGTTCGGGCACCGAATCGACGTGGAGCGCGACGGCGGCGATGCCGATAGCGGAGAGTCCTTCCAAAAGGAAGTTCCGCTGCGCTTCGTCTTCGATCGAAACGAGCGCGAGCGAAGGGATGGACTTGGGAATGGCGAAATTTTCGCGAATCTGCGCCTTGGCGGATTCTTTCAGGGAGCGGATTTCGGCGAGGGCCGGGTTTGCCTGGGGAACGTTCATACCGTGTGTTTTTCGTTTTGGTTTGGAAGCGACACGGATATAGTACCGCATGTTTTTTTCTTATTCCACGAATTGCGCTTGACGAATCATCAATCCATAGGGGCCCTCAAAAACGGGCAAATTCACGAGAAGGACGTCTTTCAGGGCTCCAAAGGATTTTGGAAAGACTTGGCGGCCAGGGGCCCCATCGTCGCCCTCGCGCCGATGGACGGGTATACCGACGGTCCGTACCGCCTCACCGTAAAGCGCGTCGCCCCCCACGTAGTGGCGTTTTCGGAGTTCTACAGCGCCGACGGGTTGGTGCGTTCGAAGCACCTCGCGAAAGAAGTGCTCCCCCACGATATCGGGGAGCGTCCCATCGTATTCCAAATATTCGGAAAAGACCCCGAAACCTTCCGGGAGGCGGCGAAAATTATCGAATCGTACGGCGCGTCGGGCGTGGATATCAACATGGGATGCCCGGCAAAGAAGGTCGTCAAAAGCGGGCACGGGTCGAGCCTCATGATCAACCGCGACACCGCGTTCAATATCGTGGAGGAAATGGCGAAGGCCGTTTCGATTCCCGTTTCGGTCAAAACCCGGCTCGGTTGGGCGGACGACTCGCTCCTCGTCGAATTCTGCAAGGGGCTCGAGAACGCCGGAGCCGACCTTATTACCGTCCACGGCCGAACGTACCAGCAAGCCTTTGCCGGCAAAGCCGATTTCACGGGCATTTACCGGCTGAAGCAGGAACTTTCCATTCCCGTCATCGCGAACGGCGACATTACGGATTACGACGACGGAATTTTAAAAACGCGGCATCCGGCGAACCGGGAGGAAACGATCTTTCCGGGGGACGACGAGCTGAGGAATTCAGCGGACGAAGGTAGTCGAAACGGAACGATGCCCGTCCTCGAAGAAACGGATGAAATCCGCTTGAAATCCGAGCACCGGAGCGAAGCGTACTTACCCGGTACGATGAGCGAGGCGCACAGGAATGAAAGCGGAGTTCGCCGTTTATTCGAGGACTTGGACGGTTTCATGATTGGCAGGAGCAGCTTCGGCAACCCCTGGTGCTTTTTGCCGGGCAAATACTCCCCCACCCTGTCGGAAATTCTTTCGGTCATGGAATCGCACGGGCAATTGCTCGTCGAACGCAAAGGGCGGAAGGGCGCCTTGGAGGCCCGCAAGCACCTGGTGGAATACCTGCACGGATTCCCCGGCGTGAAGGGGTACCGGACGCGGCTCGTATCGGTCGAAAATTTCGACGACATCCGGAGCATTCTGGCCGACATCCGCAAAGATTGGCCGGATTTGCTCGACAAGGTTCCCGACGGTTCGGCCTTACCGAGAAAATTCGAAGGAATCGAAAGTTGCCCGGTCGACTAGGCTTCCGACTTGCCGGAACGCGAAAAACCGATACTATCGGCGCGTTCCGAAACCCGATACCATGAAACACCTTTCCCGAAAAGAATTCGCCGACGTGGCCGAAGAATACATCCGAAAGTTGAACGAAATCGCCGACCAACACGGCTATTCGGTAATTACCGCGTTCTACATCGAAGGCACCGAAACCGAACCGATCGACTATTCCATCGACTGGCGGAACATGAGCTTGAACGAAAACCTCCACGCCCTCGCCCGCTGGACGCAGGACATAATGAACAGCTACGACGAGGACGAAGACGCCGAAGCGGAGGGGGAGGCTCCGTTCGGGGACTACCCGGCGAAGTACTAAGGCACGGATGATCGTCGTCTACGGCCCGACGGCCTGCTGAAAGACCGCGCTCTCGATCGACCTCGCCGAACGGTACGGCGGCGAGGTCGTTTCGGCGGACTCGCGCCAGATTTTCCGAGGAATGGACATCGGAACGGGCAAGGTCCGTCCGGAGGAAATGCGCGGCATTCCCCATCACTGCCTCGACCTCTGCGAACCGGACCGCGATTTTTCGGCCGTGGAATGGCGCGCGGCGGCCGAAGAGGCGATCGCCGGCATCCGATCGCGCGGAAACGTTCCCGTCGTTTGCGGGGGAACCGGGCTCTACCTCGACGTGCTCCTTTTCGAATTCGACGTTCCGGAAGTTCCGCCCGACTGGGATTACCGGGCGAAGCTCGAAGCGTTCCGGCTCGAAAACGGAAACGAGGCCCTTTGGAACCGGCTGAAGTCGGTCGACCCGACCTACGCGGACGAACTCCATCCGAACAATTTCCGCTACGTTGTCCGGGCGCTCGAGGTGTTCGAAAAAACCGGCAAGTCGAAAGCCGCTTCGCGTTCAGAGCGGAAACTCCGGTACCCGGACGCCCGGTTCGTCACGCCGTACGACGGCGACCGCGAAGCGCTCTACGAAAAAATCGACGCGCGGGTGGCGGGCATGTTCGACGACGGGCTCGTCGGGGAGGCGCGGAAATTGGCCGAACGCTCCGGAGAAAACGCCTTCGGACTGAAAACGATCGGGTATGCCGAGGTCATACGGTACTTGAAGGGCGAGCTGACGCTCGACGAGTGCCGGGAACTCGTACGGAAAAACACCCGGAACTACGCCAAGCGGCAAACGACGTGGAACGCGCGGTATGCGGGGATGCCGAATTTTTCCGCACCCTCCGGCTATGGGGCGGTGGCGGACGGGAGCGCCTCGAATCCGGCCGGCGGAACGTAATTGAGCCATCCGCCTGCATCCGGATAGTTCGTAAACCCCGAGAGTCCGCCTTGGTAAAGATACGACCTTCGGATTCGAAAAGAAATTGAGGCTGGAATTTTTACCAAAATCACGGAACGATCTCCTTGATTTTCACTGGAAACGAATATTATCGAACTTGTCAATTACCTTCGTCACCCCCTCCAACACATGCCGAACGTTCCGCTCCCCGAACGTACTGACGCCGACCGATTGGGCGAATCCAGACTTTTGTCCGAATCCAACCTCATCAAAGCCGGAGCGGAACTCCGGGACGGCTTCTTCTTCGTTCCCGAAAGCGTTCAAAACCGAATTCGAAAAATCGGCGGTTTGGTGCACGCGAAATTGGAGTCCGACCAATCTTCGGAACTCATGGAAGCGTTCCGAAGATGGACCGAATCCCGATTCTCCGGACGCGGCATCAAATCCCTGACGAGACAGGAGTTCGTGGAACTCACGGAAAAACTCCGGTCCCTCGGGGCGGCCGACTTGCGAAGGTTCGAACGGCGCGTCGCGCAACTCTCCGGAAGATCCGGGATGTTGGATTACGCCACTTGGGGCGAACTCCACAACGGCGCCGAAGCCGCGATAAAATTGGGGCTCGAATACCGAAAAGGCGAGGCGGCCGTGCGGTTCGAAAAAGACGACTACCTTTCCGACAAACGCCTCGATTAGCCGATGAAAACGAACACTTCCCTCTTCATTCTCTGGATCATTCTGGTTACGAGCGCCCTTTCGGGCATCCTGCTTTTTTCGTACCTCGACCCCGAATCGAACCTGCGGGTGGCGTTCATCGCCATGGGCACCTCGGCATTTCTCGCCGCCGCGTCGTTCCTCGCCCTCACGCTCTACCTGTTCAAGAAGATCTACTACCGGGGCGAACCCCATGCCGGCACGCTCCGGGCGTCCGTCCGACAGGGGGCCATCCTCTCGGGAGGGCTCATGGCCGTGCTCATCTTCAACGCGTTCGCGCTTTTGACGATACGGACGGGGCTCCTCCTCATATTCATCGCGCTGCTCATGGAGCTCATGTTCGAAAGCGTCAGCAAGGAATAGCGACCATTCGAAAGAAAGAACCCGAGCGCCAAAGGAAAAGCCCCCGGACGGGGGCTTTTTCGTACTGCCGGAACCTTCGTGGCGACGCTACTTCCGACTGCCGTTACGACGGCCGGAACGGGAGCCCGAAGCGCGGGCGGGCGGCGATTCCGAGCGAGCCGCCATTCCGTCGCGGTAGATGCCGCGGGGAAGGTGACGACGGACCGGAACGGAATCCTTCCGCGGATTGTCCGGATACGGCATGGAACGCGCCGTCCGCGGAAGCGGAAAGGCGGGCATCGGATACGGAACGGCCGCAAGGCGGTCGATTACGCCGACCGGATATGCCGGAATCGGGGGGAACAAATGGCGGACCCCCGCGACGACGAGAAAAATGATGCGCATCGTTTTTTCCTCCTTTGTTTGGAACGATTGCGCGGAAAATCATACGGAACTCCCTGAAAAATCAAGGTTTCTCAGTTATTTTGACTCTTTTCCTATTTTAATTACCATACACTCCGCACAAACAAAGGCACAATCAGAAAGGAGAGTTTTCAAAATGGGCCCCGTAGCGTCTTGTCGAACGTCAAAGGACGTTCATATGATTCACCAGCTCTTTTCGGCCAGCCGACCGCCATCGGAGAAAATTCCGATTGGCGAAGACGAGCTTCCCGTCATCGTTCGCCGAGTCCTTCAGGAGTCCGGACGTCCGAGGTACCAAGAACTCCAACTCCTGGTTAACTTGGCGCAACTCCGCTCGCTGCGCGCCGAAAAAACGTAACGGCGCCGGCGTTCCGAGACCGCCCCTGCGTGGGGCGGTTTTTTCACGGGCATCCGAAGGGCGGGCAACTACCCGATGATTCCGGAAAGCCGAATGCGGTCTTCCCCGGCGGCGGTCAGGCGGCGACCGCGGGGCGTGCGTTCGAGGTAGCCGGCCTTGAGCAGGAACGGCTCGACCACGTCTTCGACGGTCTCCTCTTCTTCGCCCACGATGGACGCGAGGGTGGAGAGCCCCACCGGGCCGCCCGCGAATTTGAACGCGAGGGTGGAGAGGAGTTTGCGGTCGAGCGCGTCGAGCCCCACTTCGTCCACTCAGAGGAACGAAAAGATTTCGTCGGCTTGTTCCGCTGTCGTCGCGGAAGTGCCGACCGCATCGTAGTCGCGCAGGATTTTGACGAACCGGTTCGCGATGCGCGGAGTTCCGCGGCTTCGCCGGGCGACCGATTCGGCGACGGCCGGAACGGGTTCGAGCCCGAGAATGCGCATGGACCGAAGCACGATGGACACGAGTTCGGAGAGTTCGTAGAAGTCGAGCTTGAGCACGTTGCCGAAACGGTCGCGAAGCGGGCCCGTGAGCTTCGAAAGCTTGGTCGTGGCGCCCACGAGGGTGAATTTGGGCAGGTCCATCCGAACGGAGGAGGCGCCGGTTCCGGAGCCGACCATGATATCGACGGCGTAGTCTTCCATGGCGCTGTAGAGAATCTCTTCGGCCTGGGGTTTCAATCGGTGGATTTCGTCGATG
Source organism: uncultured Candidatus Peribacteria bacterium (assembly GCA_964540725.1). Taxonomy (GTDB): domain Bacteria; phylum Patescibacteriota; class Gracilibacteria; order BD1-5; family UBA2023; genus JANJWP01. The sequence continues at coordinate 202,490 of CAZINU010000001.1, read as the reverse complement.
AAGAGCACGTCGCCCTCGGTGAGGCCGGTCAGAAGCGAGAGGAGGTCGGCCGGCTTCTCGACGGCGGGGCCGGAGGTCGTTTTGAGCGACGAACCCATTTCGTGTGCCAAGATGGAAGCGAGCGTGGTTTTTCCGAGCCCCGGCGGACCGTAGAGAAGCACGTGTTCGAGGGGCGCTTTCCGCGCTTTCGCCGAACCGACGGCAACCGACAAATGCCGCTTGATCGCTTCTTGTCCCACGTACTCGGACAAGCGCGCGGGTCGAAGCGCCGCCTCGACGGGAACGTCGACGGCTTCCTCGACGCTCGCGACGATACGGTCGGGTTTCGGGGCGGTTTTCTTGGATTCGATGGCCATGGGAAGCTTCCTGAAGGGGTTTTTCGTACTATATGCAAAGTTGTCGAAAGGGAGAAACTTTTCTTCCGAAAGGAAAAGGGGCGTTTGGTATTGCAATATTGGGAACTTCCGTATAATTCCCCCGCTTCTAAAAAAACCGTCCGGACACTTCTCCTCTACCCGGCCGTACCACTTCTATTTTCCGATTCCGTTTTTTCCACCATGGCAAAGAAACGCACTCCGTCCAAGGTCGTCAAGCTTCAGCTGAAGGCCGGACAGGCAAACCCGGCACCTCCGGTAGGTACCGCCCTCGGTCCCACAGGTATCCAAATCGCCGAATTCTGCAAGCAGTTCAACGACGCGACCAAAGACCGCATGGGGATGGTTCTTCCGACCGTCATCAACATCTACGAAGACCGCACCTTCGACTTCTACACGAAGCAGCCGCCGATGACCTACCTCATCAAGACCGAGCTCAAGCTCCAGTCCGGTTCCAAGCTTCCGCACAAGGACAAGGTCGGCCACCTCTCCATGGACCAACTCAAGAAAATCGCCGAGCTTAAGATGCCCGACCTCAACGCGAACGACATGGACCACGCGATGAGCATCGTCGCCGGTTCCGCCCGCTCGATGGGTATCACCTCCGACATCAAGAAGTAAGCATGGATCGGAAAAAGGAGGCCGACCGGCCCCCGACCGTACTTCCAAACGGAAGCGTCGAACCGGTCGGAAAACCGAAAAATGCGGAAGCGGGGACGTACGGGTATCTGAACGAACTGATTCTCGCGATCGTACGCAAAGAAGAGTCCGAGAAGGGGTAACCCAATCCCCTTCCGTACGCCCTCATCGTCTAGCGGCTAGGACACCACCCTCTCACGGTGGTAACAGGAGTTCGATTCTCCTTGGGGGTACCAAACATTATCATCAGTACTGGAAAAGGCCTCTCAATTCCCTTGGGAGGCTTTTTCTGTTGCGGAAAATCGTAGAAAGGAGCACGAAAAGTGCCAACAATCGAAATTCCGAAGGTTCACGATGGCGATTTTCGAAAAAAACCCGTCACGACTGGATTTTTTCGAAAATCGCCTATTATCGCCCGAAGGACGTCGATGACATTCTTTCCGAACCGACCCGTTCGCCCAAGTTCTTAAAAATTCCCCACCCTCCGAACCGCACCGTTTTTTCCCCCGATGCGTACGGAAAGCAGTTTCCTTAAAAACCGAACGCCCATGAACGCGCGCGACGATATTTTCGAAGTACTCCAAACATCGGCCATCGGCCCCGGATTGGACCAGGAATCTAGAACTCCCAATTTTTCCGACTCCGTTGCGTCGTCCGCGCTCGATATCGTCGAAATGCAGTCCGAATTGTCCTTCGAAGAAAAGGCGTACCGTTTTCGATCGGTCCTTACGCTCGGAAACGATTTGCTCGGAGACGACCGGGGGTTCGACACCATCAAGAGTTGCATGGAGGCTGCCCGCGTCATTTTTCGAATGGTAAACCCCGAAGAACTCTCACCCGAACAGCTCCGGATTTTGGAAGGAATGGCTGAAGACTACTCGGAGCTGTGCGGGAGTTTGACCATGATGGGCGTTCCGATGCCGTGAATCCACTTTCCGGACTAACCGGGAACGCGAACCTACACCCGTTCGTCCGACTCGATCCTCCCGTCTTTCACGTGGATGACGCGCTTGGCGCGGGCCGCGATTTCGCTTTCGTGGGTAATGAGCACGATGGTTTTCCCCTCTTTATGGACGCTCTCGAAGATATCCAAGATTTCCGACCCCGTCTTGGAGTCGAGCGCCCCCGTCGGTTCGTCCGCCAGAATGATCGACGGGTTTCCGACGATGGCGCGGGCAATGGCGACGCGCTGCTGCTGCCCTCCGGAGAGTTCGTTCGGTATTAAAGTAAAACTTTGATTATTGGGATCATTTCCCCGTACGCATATATTGACAACTCTACCGAAAGTTCGCATAGTACCACTCTGGTGGTACCAAAAGAACACAAAAAATGCTCCGCGGAAGCGGGGCGTTTTTTTGTTCTTAGGAGGATCCGAGGAGAATCGAAGCCGCGGCGACCCCGGCGACCCGCGAAGCGGGCGTCCGGGTTGCGAGTGCTTTGAATGGCGCTCGCCGTCGCAAGGGGTTCCGAGGAACGATAATCGATTCCCCCCGTGACGGCTTCGTTCTTGCGGACGTACGGGCCCCACGTTAATCGCCCGTTTTCTCGTGCAGGATTTGCGCCCGGTAGAATTTCGCGTACGGATTATCGTCCGCCTCGAGAAGATCCTTCGGTTTCCCATGAGCCACGATTCGCCCGTTTTCGACGCAGAGCACCTCGTCCGCGCGCGATATCGTATTCATGCGGTGCGTGACGAAAAGAATGATCTTTCCCTTACGCTCCGCAAGGAGGCGTTCCATGACGACGGCTTCGTTTTCGGCATCGAGTTGATTCGTTCCCTCGTCCAACACGACGATCGGACGATTTTGAAGAAGCGTGCGAATTATGGAAAGAATCTGGCGTTCCCCTCAGGAAAAATGTATATCCTTTTCGATTTCGGAATCAATTCCCTTGGGTGACTTCCGAATTTTCCGATCCAACCGAAAGTCGTGCAACAGCAAGAAAAGCTCTTCGTCCGAAACCTTTCGGTCCACTCCGAGAAGCAGGTTGTTCCGAACCGTAGAATCCCCGTACACGCCGTACGTATAGGGTATTTGCGATATGACGGAAATGACGTTCGAAAAACCTTCGTTCGTCCAGTCGCGGATATTTTTCCCGTCGAACAGGATTTCACCGCCGTAGGAGTGAAAAAATCCCGAGATGAGATTCACGAGAGTCGTTTTTCCGGCTCCGTTCTTTCCGACGATTCCGTACACGTTCCCGGGAACGAATTCGAAATGGAAATTTTCGAACACCGGCATGTTGGAACCCTCCGATTCGCCTTTTCCGTTTTCGAATTTAAGCAATTCGTCCTGCAATCGATTGATTTGCCACGGATAATCCCCCATGGCTTTCATGATTTTAAGCTGTCTCTCGATCAGCTCGAAGAAGGGTCGCTCAAGTTCGCGCGAATCCGGATAAGAAAAGGATACGTTCCGAAACGATATTCCCGATCCGATACTTCCAAAACCCCTCTTCGAACCAACGGGAGCCGATATTTTCAGGAACTCCTCGAAAAAAGAAAAGTCGAATCGCGTTTTCCGAATGTCGAAATACGCCTCCGTGGCCTGCCGTATCGCGGACGCAAGACGGTCTGCGTACAATACCGACATCGTGACCATCCCTACCGAGAGCGTTCCTTGAAAAACGAAATACCCGACTCCCGCCTTAATGAGGATCGAAACCGCCGAATCGACGAGAAAAATTCCGGAACCGATAAATACTTTTTTTCTCTGATACGGGCGCGCAAGTCTCTGTTTTTCGTGAATGCTCCGCGTGAGGGTGGCGAGAACGGAATGCACCGCCCCGTTCTGGGAAAGTGCCGCGAGATTCTTCCGAAGTTCCCACGGGACGGAAAAAACGAGATGTTCCAGATCTCGGAGCTCCTGATCGTACCCCATTCGGTGATTGTTCCGAAATTCCAGTCTGCCCAAGAGAAAAGTGGCGAATCCGCCAACGGCGACTACCGCGAGGGTTTTCCAATCGAATATCGCGAGAATGCTTCACATTCCGGCGAGGCGTACGGTGATTTCCAACAGTTTCTTCGGAGTTCCGACCACGGTATTCACGATTTCGTCCAATTTACTGTCAACGTAGCGCATAACGTCCTGAAAACGCGAAGAAAGCGTGAGGCCGATCTCCATTCGGGCAATTCGTTCGTACAGGAAAAGGTCGGTTTCGTGCCGGAATATCTCCTCCCGTTCCCGAAGAAAATCCCCGAGACTTTCGGTAATGATTTTCTCCAAAAAGGAGACGATAAAATACGCCGCAAGGATTGCGGCAAAGACCTCGAACGCCTCAAAAGACGTTCAGAATGCCTGGAATCCCCGCTTTGCCACCATCTGGTCGATTTCCAGCTTCGACAGATACGGAAGCACGACGGACGTTGCGGCGCTCACAATGGAAATGCCAAGCCCGAGAAGGAATACGCCGTTTCCTTTCCTGATCGAACTGGCGATAATCCGAAAAGACTCCCGATTGAGAAAATCACGCGCGGTTTGAAAAAACATGACGGTGCGAATGTAACGGAAAGAAAAGGGAATCCGAAAAAGTATACCAAGGAAGCGGAAAAAACCAAGTTTTCCACTTCTGTTCCGAAAAAGAATCTGCCGCTCGTCTTACCGGGTTTTGCGAACGAAACGGAAAATTCCGGGCTTTTCCACCCCGTATCCGCCCGTGAAAGCATCGTCGGACGTCATTGACGAACTTTTCCAATAGCCCCCGAACGGAATTCGGGCATTTTCCGGTATGTTTTCGGTACCCACGCCGTCCTCGACAAACCCGAAAGTCGAATATACTCCCCGGGTAACCACCTATCCCCATGTCATCCCAGAAACCCCTCCTCACCCAATCGATTGCCGCTCTCGCGATCATAGCTACGACCCTCGCAGTCCAATACGCGCTCGATTATTTCGGCGTTCTCCCCTCCCCGAAACCCGACGCCCAAGAATTGATCGCCGACTACTACGCCACGGAAAACGCCGTGACGGTGAGTCCGCACGGGCTTCGGAAGGACATTGCCAAGGGAACGTCGAAGTACCTGCTCGTCGACCTTCGGAGCGCGGAAGAATACGAGAAATCGCACATCGTCGGAGCGGTCAACGTTCCGGCCTACAAGAACCCCGACGAATCCGCCTACGGCGAAGTCGACCGCATCGTCGCGGGATTCCGAGCGCTCCCGAAGGATAAGGAGCTCGTCGTCTACTGCTATTCCAAGCCGTGCATGACGGGGCGGAAAATCGGAAAAATCCTCGCCGGCCACGGCATCTACGTCAAACACCTCGGCATCGGCTGGAACGAATGGCGCTACGATTGGAACGGCTGGAACCACGAACACGAGTGGGCGACGAGCAAGGCGGAAGACTACGTCGTTTCCGGGAAAGAACCCGGAACGTATTCCGGATCGTCCGACCTCTTCTCGCCCTGCGCGGCCGACGGAAGCACGGGGTGTTAGGCGAGACGGGAATCCTTCGAAAACCCCCGACCGTACGGTCGGGGGTTTTTTCTTGGAGATTTCTAGAGCGAAGCGGCTCCTTCAGAGTCCAATGCGCTCCCTGCCGAGACTCCGGGAGTATAGCCCGGGGTCGTGCTTCCTCCGAACTTCGGTGCCGGCTTGCCCGTCGTCTTGGCAACGTCTTGGGAGAGCGACCGCAATTGTGCGCGCGAGTTGGCGATAATTTTGTCATAGACTTCACGAGCAATGGCTTCGATGAACGGAACCTTCGCCCCGTCGGACGTGAGGACGGGAGTATCGGGGCGGACATCCGTACCGTAGAGCTGGTTCATGTACCCCATAAAAGAAGTTCCATGATTCATGGCACCCCTTAAGACAAGTATGAAAGTGCTCATGGAGGCCAAGCGCTTCGAATCGAGCGACAAGCCCGTAATGGGCAATTCTCCATTCGCGAATTTCTGAAAAGATTCGCGAATCTGTTCGTCGCTCCCAAGAAGGGCGTCGAGGGCGTCGGGCGCGAGGGCCCGAGCTTTTTCGTTCGTGTCGAGACCGCCCTGAATAACCTCAAGGCTCCGCTCGGGAGCGATCAGTTTCTCGTCGAAAAACTGCGCCATCATATCCTTCGCGAACCGTTCCCGGGTCATCTCGGGAGCCTTGGGGCCCCCTTCCGAAAACCTCACGTCCGTTTTGATATTGGTATCCCCTTCCATATCGTGCATGGTTAAGTGCGTAACCCGACCACTCTACCAGGTTTTTTTCGCCATGACAAAAAATCGCTTTTTTTTACCGAACCCGTTCGTCCGACTCGATCCTCCCGTCTTTCACGTGGATGACGCGCTTGGCGCGGGCCGCGATTTCGCTTTCGTGGGTAATGAGCACGATGGTTTTCCCCTCTTTATGGACGCTCTCGAAGATATCCAAGATTTCCGACCCCGTCTTGGAGTCGAGCGCCCCCGTCGGTTCGTCCGCCAGAATGATCGACGGGTTTCCGACGATGGCGCGGGCAATGGCGACGCGCTGCTGCTGTCCTCCGGAGAGTTCGTTTGGCTTGTTGTCCTTTTTATCGGAAAGCCCCACGCGCTCGAGGGCGGCTTCGGCACGCTTGCGGCGTTCGAATCTTCCTACCCCTTGGTACGCGAGCGGGAGCATGACCTGTTCGATGGCCGAGAGCCTTGGGATGAGGTTGTACCCCTGAAAGACGAATCCCACCTTCTTTCCTCGGAACTCCGATTGTTCGTCGCCCGAAAGCTTTTCAACCGGAACGCCGTCGAGCCGGTATTCGCCGGAACTCGGAACGTCGAGGAGGCCGATAATGTTCATAAGAGTCGATTTTCCGGACCCCGACGGCCCCATGATGGCAACGAATTCGCCGTCGCCGACCTTGACGGAGACCTTTTTCAGCACGTTCAAATCTTCCCCGCCCATGCGGTAGGTTTTGACGATGTCACGAAGTTCGAGCATGCGGTACGAAGGAAGGAAACTACATTCCGGGCGGAGGGCCCATCTCGCCGCCCGAAGGGGCGGACCGTTGGGACGAAGACGAAGAAGACGTGCCGTTTCGAGATCCCGACGACGTCGAAGACGACCGACGACCGAGATTGAAGAGGGAAAATCCGGAATTTCCATTCGTTTTCGAAAGATTGAACGCGGCCGTTGCCACGCGGTCACCAATCGTAACGCCGGAAAGTATTTCGGTATTCGCCCCTTCGGAAAGCCCCGTCTCGACCTCTCTGACGACCGAGCGTCCGTTTTTCCATATGCGGACCGTCTTTTTTCCCTCGGAATCCGCCGAAATGGCGACGGTCGGAACGAGCGTGGCATCTTGCCGCTCTTCGGTTACGATGGCGACGTTCGCCGTCATGCTGTTATAAATTCGGAGCTCGTCCGATTGGAAAAGGATTTTCGCCCGGTACGAAACGACTCCTTGGCTCGTTACGGGGGTCGGATCGACTTCGGAAACTTTCCCGAGAAACGATTGTCCCGGGTACGAGTCGAACGCGATCTCCGTTTTTTGTCCGGCCCGGACCTTCACGACGTCGAGCTGATCGACCAGCACGCTGATTTCGTAGAGACCCGGAATTTCAACCGTTACGCTCGTGGCGGCGGCGTCGGACGAATTCGAATTCGTGGAAATTTCCCCCACTTTCCCATTGCTGGCCGTCACGATTCCGTCGAAACCGGCGATAATTTGAAAATCTTCCTTTTTCTTCCTCGTTTTTTCCAGGGATATTTTCGCCTGCTCGATCTGATTCTTCGCGCTCGCGATTTCGGTATCGGTGGGACCGTCCTTCAAATCTTGAAGGTTCAGGCGGGCGGTTTTCAGGCTTTCCTCGAGCGAAAGCACGCTTTCGCGTTTTTGCCGGATCTTTATCTCATAATCGCTTTCGAGCTTCGAGAGCGCGGCTCGCTGGGAAGCGAGGGTCGATTCGAGCGAAGCAATCGAAGAGCGCTGTTCGAGAATCGACTGGTTCTTGTTCGCGACCGTATTGTCCGCACTCTGCCGAACGAGGGCCGGATCTTCCAGCGCGGCGATTTGCTTCCGAACCGAAGCGGCATCGGAGAGGACCGACGTGAATTTCGATCGGTACGACGCGGCGGTGCTCGCGAGGGAATTGATCGTGGATTGCGGAAGGTTTCCCACTGGCAAGCTCGCCTCGAGCGCCCGGGAAAGGGCGTCGGCCGAAGCGATTCCCAGGCTTGCGAAGGCCTCGCGTTCGGAAAGGAAGGCAAGTACGCCGCCGGTGCTGGAAAAATCGGCCGAATCGAGCGACGCCGCGTACGAGGGAATCTTTCCCCGGAACGCTTCGAACGACCCGAGGGCCGCGGTCCCCTTCGAAGCGTCCTTGGCCGAAAACTCGTATGGTACCGCGTTCGGTTCGTCCAGATTCAGAACCGAAGATTCCATTTCCCGAACGAACGAACGGGCGTCGGAAAGTTGGTTGTCGGCACTGATCGAAGCGCTCGAAAGAATATACGCGAGATCGGTACCGGACTTCGCGACCGTATCTTCGGATGACGCCTTCACGTAGGAAACGTCGCTTTCGAGAATCGCGAGTTTTTCGCGGGCAAGTTCGACGGAACGTTCGGTTTGGGCGATGGAAGCACGCTGGTCCGAGACCTTCGCAACACGCTCCATTTCGAGGTTTTCGATTTCCGCGGGAGCGGAGGCAATGGAGCGTTCGGCTTGGGCGATGGAGGCCTCGGCCGACGCGATTTGGGAATCTTTGACGCTCGAAAACAGCTTCTCGTACGAAAGTTCGGCGTTCTTGAGCGAGAGCGTCGCGTTTCGGATGTCATTATCGACGTCGCGCGAATCGACTTCGGCCAATACCTGCCCCTTTTTGACGTGATTTCCGGGGGCGACGTTCCATGCCACGATTTTCCCGTTCGAGTTGAATTGGAGGGTCTGAGTGGAAGACGTCGTGACGGTTCCGACCCCTTGGATGGTCGAACGGACGGTTCCGGTAAAAACGGCGACCGCATCCGTCTCGGTCGGAAGAATCGGACGGGCGTTTTCTTTCTTCGAAGCGAAATACGCGTACCATCCGCCCGAGGAAACGATGAAGATGGCGAGGACGGAGGCGAGGGTTTTCTTAGTCATGGGAAAAAAGGAAATGGACGCTTATTCGGAACGCAGGGCGTCTATGGGTTTCAGTCTCGTCGCCTTGAACGCCGGCAAAAATCAAAACACTATGCCGATGGCAACGCTGCACCCGAACGAAAGTAGGACGGACGACGACGTTATGACGGCCGAAATGGAGAGCGCGGAGGCGGCGCGAACGAGCGCGAAACTCAACAGCACGCCGACGATGCCGCCAAAGAAGGTAAGAACGACGGCTTCGGTCAGAAACTGGGCGGCAATGTCGGAATTCAATGCCCCGATGGAACGGCGGATACCGATTTCCCGAGTACGTTCGGAAACCGACACGAGCATGATATTCATAATGCCGATGCCGCCGACGATGAGCGATATGGCCGCAATGCCCGCGAGAAAGGCTTTGAGCGTTCCGGTAACGCTCGAAACGGTCGCGAGCATTTCGGCCGAACTCGAAACCGAAAAATTCGCCTTCGACGCGTCGGAAATTTTGAATTTCGAGAGAAAATGGTCGGTCACTGCCTGTTTCGCGGAATCCATGGCATCGGACGATTCGGCCATGATGACGAACTGCGAGACGTACTTGTTGCCGAGAAAACGGTCTTGCAGGGTGGTAATGGGAACGTAGATTGCGTCGTCGCTCACCGAAACCGGCCCGCCGCCCGACCCTTTCGATTCGGCGATGCCGACGATTTTAAGAAAAACGTTTCCTACTTTGATATCGCGGCCGAGCGGGTTTTCGGTTCCGAAAAAATTGGACGCGGTCGTAGGGCCGAGAACCGCCACCTTCGCCCGCGACCGGACGTCGTCTTCGGTTATGAACGATCCGTATTGGGCCTTCATGTTGCGAATCTTCGAGTATTCGCCACCGACACCCGAAATCGAAACGTTCGCGTTCTTATTTCCGACGATAACCTGCCGGGACGCCGAAGCGACCGGAGAAACCGCCTCGATGCCCGGAAGTTTTCGAATCCCCTCGGTATCGTCGAGCGTAAAGATGTTGGAAGTACGGACGTTCGTCTGACGGACGTCGCCCTGTCGGTTTCCTCCCGGACGAAGGGTGAGGAGGTTCGTTCCGAGCGATTCGATATTCGATTGGATGCTCCGTTGTGCGCCCTCGCCGAACGCCATGAGTACGATGACCGACGTTACCCCGATAACGATGCCGAGACTCGACAAAGCCGTCCGCATCTTGTTCGCGCGGATGCTTCTGAACGCGTTCAGAATATGTTCGAAGAAGGGCACGGGTCGGGAATGGAAATGATTCGGACGTCTCGATGGTACCCGCGAAGTTTAAGGCAACTTGAAGTCTCGGAACATTTCGCGCAATTCTTCGGCGCCCCCCAGAATGACGAGATCGGTATACAAATCTTTCGCGAGCGCGACGAATTCGTTCTCCGCCCAGAGCGCGTCGGGTTTCCGTGAGAGAAAGTCATCCTCGGTCGTTCGGAAAAACCGTTCGGCGTCGTCGATGAGCCGCATGGCGAGAAGGTAGGAAACGACCCGGAAACACGCCCGGGACGTCGTTCCGTCGGATATTTTCTTGCGTCGCGACGGCATGGGAACGTTCCGGTACTCGTCCGTCGTCCGGCGAAGCTCGTCACGAATCCCTTCGGGTGTGGATTCGAGGGAAAGAATCCGGTCGATGGCGTCGTACACCCGGTTGATTGGGTCGTTCTCCAAAATACACGCCCGAAGCGCGTCAGACCATTCGAAGGGGATTCTCGAATCCTGTGAGGCGGGTTCCAAAACCAATTCGGCAAAATGGTTCCGTAATTGCGAAACCGAAGGATTCCCCCGTTTACCGACGTGACTGGCGAGAAACCCGGAAAGACGACCTATGGACATATTCTGACCTTATATTTCCATATATTATTTCGATTATGTCACGAAACCGGCTTTGTCAAGAGAAAATACGGGCGTGCCGGGCGGATTCATAGAAAATTCCCCGACGCCGAAACCCCGAAAAAAGCCCGGATGCTCCGGACTTTTTTCACATGGGAACGTTCGTGGGCGGTTCCGGCGCATTAGGCCGATTTCACCACCGTAACGGCGCCGTTCTCGAACGAAACCTCCACGCCGTCGCCTTCCGAGATTTCGCCCGAGAGAATCTTGAGCGCGAGCGGGTTGACCACGTATTCGGTCACGGCTCGACGCATGGGGCGGGCGCCGAATTCGGGGTCGAATCCAAGCTTCGCGACCTCGGAGCGGATCGAAGGTGAGAACGTCGCGCGGATCTTCCGCTCGGACAAATGTTCAGCTACCTGCGAAAGCAGCATGGCGGCAATAATTTCGAGAATGCCTTCGGAGAGCGGATTGAAGAGCACGATATCGTCGATGCGGTTCACGAACTCGGGCCGGAGCCTCTTCGCAAGTTCGCTCGCGATCCCCTTGCGGACTTCCGCCTCGGTCTTTCCTTCGGTAGGATACCCGGTTAAAAGGTTCGACGTCATAATGACGACCGTATTGCGGAAATTCACCGTCCGCCCCTTCCCGTCGGTCAACCGTCCGTCGTCGAGAATCTGAAGGAAGACATTGAAGACGTCGGGGTGGGCCTTTTCAATTTCGTCGAAGAGAATGACGGAGTACGGCTTACGGCGGACGGCTTCGGTCAGTTGGCCGCCTTCTTCGTGCCCGACGTATCCCGGGGGCGATCCGATCATTCGGGCGACCGCATGCGCTTCGCCGTACTCGCTCATGTCGATGCGGATGAACGCGCCGGGGTCCGAGAAGAGCTCCGAGGCCAAAGCCTTCGCCGTTTCGGTCTTCCCCACCCCGGTCGGGCCGAGGAAGAGAAACGAGCCGATGGGGCGCTTCGGGTCGGAAAGCCCGGCCTTGGCGCGTTGGATGGCTTCGGCTACCTTCCTGACGGCGGCATCTTGTCCGACGACGCGGTCGGAAAGCCGTTCGAAGAGCTTCAGGTATTTTTCCTTCTCGGTTTCGAGGAGTTTTCCGGTGGGAATTCCCGTCCACTTGGCGACGACCGAAGCGACGTCTTCGCGATCGACCCGCTCCCGAAGGCTGGACTCGCCGCGCTCACGAATTTCCGCAAGCTCTTTTTCGGCATCGGAAATATCTTTTTCGACGGCCGGAATTTCGGCGTACCGAATGCGGGCGACGGCCGAGAAGTCGGCGCGGCGTTCGAAGTCTTCCGCCTGGATCTTCAGCGCGTCGATCTTGGCGCGACCTTCTTTCATGCGGTCGATGCACTTCTTCTCGGTCTCCCACTTGGCAAGGCGGGCCCGAAGGGTTTCGCGTTTCGTCGCGATTTCGGCCTCGAGTTCGGCCGCGGTACCGGCGTCTAAGGACGCTTCGGATTTCTTCGCCTCACGTTCGATTTCGAGCGAACGGATTTCCTTTTCGAGCTTGTCGAGTTCGACCGGTTTCGACGTGGAGCTCATCTTTACGCTTGCGGCCGCCTCGTCGATAAGGTCGATGGCCTTGTCGGGAAGCTTGCGGTCGGCTACGTACTTGACGGAAAGTTCGACGGCGTCTTCGAGGGCGCGGTCGGCAATCGAGATACCGTGGAACGTTTCGTACTTTTCCTTAATACCGCGAAGGATGGCGAGCGTATCTTCCGGCGTGGGTTCGTCGACCGTTACGGGTTGGAAGCGCCGTTCGAGCGCCGCGTCTTTTTCCACGTACTTCCGGTATTCGGCCACGGTCGTCGCGCCGATGACTTTGACGGTTCCGCGGGCGAGCGCGGGTTTGAGCAGATTGCCGGCATCGGCCCCGCCCTCCTGGTTTCCGGCGCCCACGATGGTGTGGAGCTCGTCGATGAAGAGAATGGTCGAACCTTCGGATTTTTCTACTTCCTTCACCACGGCCTTCAGACGCTCTTCGAATTCGCCGCGGTACTTGGCCCCGGCGATGAGCGCGCCCAAGTCGAGCGTGAGAAGGCGCTTTCCTTTGAGCGAATCGGGAACGTCGCCGTCCACGATCTTTCGGGCGATGCCTTCGACGATGGCCGTCTTCCCCACTCCGGGGTCACCGATGAGTACGGGATTGTTCTTCGTTCGACGCGAGAGAATTTGAATGGTGCGGCGAATCTCGTCTTCGCGTCCGATGACCGGGTCAATCTTTCCCTTTCTCGCGAGTTCGATAAGGTCGGTCGTGAATTTGGCGAGGGATCCGCGGAGTTCTTCGGCATCGGGCGACGTAACGCGCTCTCCGGCACGCAGGGTATCGAGGGCGGATTTCAATTTCTTCGCGTCGGTTCCGGACGATTCGAAGGCCGGTTTCAGCGAGGCCGCTTCGGCAAGGGCGAGAACGATATGCTCTTCGGTAACGTACTCGTCCCCCATGCCGGAAGCGAATTTTTCCGCCTTGGAAAAAACCTCGCGCAATTCCGGCGACACGACCGGGTTCGCCGACGGTCCGGAAATTTTCGCGAGCGTCGAGAGTCGCGCGTTCGCGGCATTGCTGAGCGTGGCCACGTTCGCACCGGCCGATTTGAGCAATTCCGGAGCGACCGATTCGTTCGACGCGAGCATGGCGGCGAGGATATGGACGCCTTCGAGCGTGGAATGTTTCGCGTCGAACGCGAGCGACTCGGCCTCCGAGAGGCGCTTTTGGGCTTGGCGGGTATATTTTTCGAAGTTCATGGAATGGGTGGATAAGAAAGTATCCGCCGCTTCCGGAAGGGATCCGACTCGTCTCCGTAGCCGTTTCGGCATGCTCCCTTCTTCGGATTTAGCACGTACATTATATATGTGCTAATTTTGAATGCAAGAAAAAAATACGGATTTCAAAAAAAACGGAGTCGGAGCGGCGCTCTTCCCATGAACGGACTCGGGCAAACGAAAACCCCGCCGATACCGTATCGGCGGGGTTTTCAAAAGACCTTCCTACCTCTCGTACCAAACGTTCGTATTGAACGTATTGTCGGATTCGTTCTGCTCGGAGAACTGGTTGTCAGGGTCCACGGTGGCACGGAAAGCGTAGGATCCGCTCCGATTGAAGGAAAAACTCGAAAAGCTTACGGAAATGTCGCGGCACTGGCCATTCAGAAGTTTGACGTAGTCGGTCGACCGGTACTTGCCACCCGTCGAAACGTTCTCGATATCGAGATTCAAGTTCGCGAAGGCCGACATGTCGTTCCCCCAGTTACAAACGGTTGCCAGAATGTTCCGATAGCTGCCGTCCCGACCGATACGGGTTACGGTGAAATTCGGACGGGAGTAAACGTTTGAGGCTTGATAATACTGCGTGGGCCAGTAATCATTATACGAATTCCACGACGGATACTGCGTCTGCGGGGTCATTTCCACGTACCCGGAATACCCGGAATACACGGGGTATCCCTGCCAATAGTACCCGCTCGTTCCCGGAACGATGTTGCCGCCATAGGAGCAGCCGTAGGAATCGTACGAGTACGTTCGGCCATCCTGGTACCGGTAGGTGCCGTCCGCATACCGGTATCCGTAACACGGATTGCCGTTGGGATAGTACCACGTCCGTCCCGCATAGACGTTGTCGGAAGGGTCGGACGTGTTCGACGTCCAACTTCCGGTCGGGGTCGAGGTCGTCGATGCCGGAATGACCTTCGAATTGTTCTTGCTGTTGAATTCGCGTTCGCGCCCTTGCCAAGAGACGGACACGCTGACGGGATACGTCCGTTCGGAGGCGGTTCCGTACCGGCGGACGTTCCTGATTTCGTAATTCGTACAGGTGTCGGCCGGGGGAATGACTCCGTTATAATGACGTTCTTCCTTATTGGAAGACGACCGGCCGATGGCGATCTTCAAAGTGCCGGCCACGGACGGGGTTCCCCCGTCGTTACAAACGCGGACCAAATACGTGTACGAATTGTCGTACTGGAAGGTCCGTTCGATTCGGAAATCGGGGGATTCCGAGAAGTAGCCGGAAAAACCGATGGCGGCAAATGATGCCGGCACGGCTAGGGAGGAAGCGGCAACGGCTGCCGCTATGCGGGCGAGAGTTCGCATGGGAGAAGAATTTAGGAGCGTTCCTTCGATGTGAAATATATGCGTTCCGCTCGGAAATCAAGATTTTTTTAAGCAAAAACGAATGATTGTCAAAATGAGGCTTGCGTATTATTGACTTCTGGATAAAAGATTTTCTTGTTATACATAAACGCGGGGTTTTCATGGAATTCGAAATCGTATCGCACGGAGGAATCGGAACGCCCGATGGCCCGAACCTGACCGGGTCGTGCCACGAACTCATCGTCCGATACGGAAAAACCGTCTACAGCCAACTCGTCGACACCGGGGGATTCCAGGGCGCGAACGTTCCGGATCGGAAGACCGAAGACCTTATGCGGAGGGCTATCGCCGTCTATCAAACGCACCCCCACTTCGACCATATCGCCGACACCCCGAGGGCGTTTTCCGGCGGCGGGGAACTGGACGCGCCGATTTTTTCCACCGACGATACGGCGGATGCCGCGTTCATATCCTGGGAAGACAGCGCGAAAATCAGCATGAAAGATTACGAGGCCAAAAGGCGTCAATCGGATGAAAAAGTCCGAAAGATTTCGAACGCGCTCCAAACGCTCGAACAGTACGAATCCCGGGGCGACGGGGTTCCCCAGGTCGCCAGAAGTACCGACGGATCGGGAAACCGCATGGAAAGAACCCACGACGCGCCGCCGGCGACCCGGTATCGGCAAGCGATCCAAACGCTCGAAGAATACGGAATCGACCGAAACGACGCCAATTGGAAGAAGCGGTTCGAGGTCCCTCCTCCCCCGTACGATCTGACGGCGGTAGAGCGGGCGTTCGACCATATCACCACCCACGAAATATCGGACGGCTGGAAGGACGTCGTCCCCGGAAAGATCGCGTTCCGGTTCTACGACGCCGGCCACATCATCGGAAGCACGAGCGTGCTGTTTCGAATTTACGACGATTTGCACGGCGACTACAAGCACGTGCTCTTTTCGGGCGACGTCGGGTCGTACAAGTGGGACATCCACCCCTGCGGCGTTCCCGTTCCGCCGGCGGACGTTCCCATCGACGTGGCGGTCATCGAATCCACCTACCGCGACCGGGTTCGCAAAGATTTCGAGAAGGGGCGCGACGAATTCGAAACCGGGCTCGTGGAGCGGACGAAAACCCATCGCCGGGTCTTCGAAAGCTGCTTCTCGCTCGACCGGCTTCAAAATATCCTCTACCGGACGGTGAAACTGAAGGCCGAGGGAAAGATCGACAAGAACGTGAAAATCTACGTCGATTCCCCGTCGGGCGTAAAGCACCTTCGGAATTACGTCTTCTCAGCCCGCCGAAGGCTTTCGGAACTCTCGCTCCCCGAAGCCGATGCCATCCGCCACGCGCTCGGAAGCGACTACCTCGAACGCGAACGGAAGAATCTGGAAGACTTCATCGAATACCTGGATCCGAGCCACGGATACTACGAAATCATCTCGACGGAAGAGGATCGGGAATTCCACAAAAACGACCGGAATGAGCGGAAGATCGTCGTCACCGCTTCCGGAATGGCGAACGGCGGCCCCATCGTCTCGTACTTGAAAAGTTTCGGGGGCGATTCGCAATCGGCGTTCCTGTTTCCCGGATACATGGCGAAGGGAACCGTGGGCCGAAAACTCTTGAATGTCACGGGAACGCGTATGGAAGACGACGGTCCGGACGTCCGGACGGACGTTCCGGAGCACGAACGTTTCGTCGAAATCGAGGATGCGAACGTGCTTATCCGGGCAAAGATCGAGAGCTACCGGTTCCTTTCCGGGCACGCCGACGCGGAAGACAACCTGACCTATCTGGAAAGCCTGAAGCTCGCGCCCAATCAGAAGATCGTCCTTATCCACGGCGACGACGGGGCCCAGGCGGATCTCGCGGCATTCCTCTACGACTACGGGTATTATCCGGAAAGCCTCGTCATCCCGGAACTCGGAGAGCGGCTCATTTTCCGCGGAAGCGAACTGGTTCGGAAAAAGGTTGCGAGAAAAGTACGGGAAACGGTTCGCGAATCCGTCCCGCGAAAACCTCGGAACGTTCCGGCAAGAACGA
This sequence comes from uncultured Candidatus Peribacteria bacterium, assembly GCA_964540725.1. Taxonomy (GTDB): domain Bacteria; phylum Patescibacteriota; class Gracilibacteria; order BD1-5; family UBA2023; genus JANJWP01. Next base: position 185,459 of record CAZINU010000001.1, on the reverse strand, counting down.
ACGAGCAAGGCGGCGGAAAGCCGTCGCGGACGCCGGACTCGAACGGAGAAGCCCCCATCGCCCCCGGAGCGAGCGGCTCGAAAAAGGAAGCGGGCGACGCAATCTCGGAAGCCAAGCGGGCGAAGACAATCGCGGCGAAGGCTCGGGAACTGTTGGGCGCCTACGAGCTCCGATTGCAATCGATGTTCTCGGAGGCCCATTCGAAGGTCGGGCTCGTGGGCGCGAAATTCCTGCTCGACGGACTCGAACTGGTCCGGTCGATACGGAAGGATGAGGCGGAAATAGGGAGGCTCGAGAATGAAATCGAAGGGATGTCCAAGCTACTTCGGAAAACCTCCGTCGAACGCCGGCACCCGCATGACCGGAGGCGGGCTAAACGCCACGAACGAAGAAGCGGGCAGATGGCGACCGGAGAGGAAAGCGACGGAATCCTGACGACGCTTCGTGAGCGGGCTCATGCGATGAGGGAATCCGTCATCCAAAAAAACCGGATGGTTTCCGAAATATTCGCCGGACTCCGAACTTCCGACGATGTAAAATGGTTCGTACAGACCGGACAACGCCCGCTTCGGGGCATTGATCGTCCGGGGAAGGCAGAACGGATTCAGGACGCCATAAAGAAGCTTGAGCGCGACCTTGCAGAAGCAAGACAACTCGAGGCTAAGGCGGAGAACGACGTCGAGCGGATTAAAAACGCGATCGCCAGACTCGAGGAAAGGGAGCGGGCGGAACGTTCCGCCGTCGAATCGCTGAACCGAATCCTCTCGTACGTTCCGGAACATCTCGAATCGCAAATATCGGCCCTTCGGAAACGGATGTTCCAAATAGGAAAGGAACTGCGCGAACGAGGCTCGTCCGACGGCGCGATTTCGATCGCGACGGCGCCGCTTGGGGACGGAATCGCGGAGATGGAACGGCTGCTCTCCGATCGGGACGCTCTCCTCTCCGGACTTTCGCCGCTTCTTCGGGAAGAATTCGGTTCGGACGAACAGAAGCGGGTATACGTATCGGGAAAGGGGGGCGACAGCACCCTGCATTGGGCGCGGAGAGATCTCCAAAGGCACCAGAGCCGAGCTTTCGAATTCGGAAAGAACCGGGAGCGCCGGACGCTCGAACTGGACGAGGCTCGCGGACGCCGGAAGACGTACGAACAGCGCGTCGCCGAACTTCGATCCCGACTCGAGAATCCGGATACCTTGGACATTTCGGAATCGGACTGGGATTCCGAACTTCCCACGATTGACGAAACCGCCGTTCAATACGGCATTCGAATGGCGGTCGACGATACCATCCGCTCGCTCGAAGGATATAAGCCGATTCGCGCGGCGATGGACCAAATTCGGTACTGTGCCCGCGACGCGGAAGAGAACCGGGGCGATCCCCTCAAATCTTTCGAAAACCTTCTCGTGATCCACCGAATGGACAAGAACGGGGAACTTTTCGAAACGCTCGAAATGGAAATGCGACAAATGCTCGAAATGGAAGAAGGCCGAGAGTAATCGGAACTTGGCCAACGCGGTTCCAATCGAAAAAGCCGGGGAATTCCCCGGTTTTTTCGTGGCTTTTTCGTGGCTTTTTCCGTTTTTTTCATTTCCGGAAGACGGAGAATCGGCGCCGTACCACCACCGCGCCCATGTTCCCGCATCTTCAAAAAGCCTTCATGCCCCCTTCGAAAACATTCGGAAATCCGCCCGGAAAAACCGTCGGCGCCCGATCGAACTTCCTCCGCTCCGCGGTCTTCGCCGCCGTCCTCTCCGCCTGCTCGCCCATGAAAACGAAGGCGGATCCGGTCGAATTGGCCCCCACTCCGATCGGGCCGGTTTCGGAGAAAACGGTGGCGGAAGAATTTCCCAAGGACCCCCTTTCGGTTCCAGCCGCCGTCGAGAACGGCGAAATCCCGAATCGGAGGGTCACGGCCGTTCCGGAAACGGCGGGCGGACGACCCGAAGCGTCGACGGAAGAAGTTTCAGAACGGGCGGGCGGCGGCGTCGCGATTCCGCCTTCTAACCTACGGAAAAATTTCGGCACGACGCCCAAACCGATTGAAGAAACGACCGGTCTTCCAAAGTGACCGGCCGAATCCGTGGCAAAGTCCCGTTCCGACCGTTCGGACGTTTCCGAATCCGCCCGGAAGGCCGTCGAAGATCCGCCGGAAAACGGCGAAACGGCGTCCGCGGAACGCGTTCCGGAACGAGCGCTTCCGAACGGTTCCGGTGCGTTCGGCGGACTCGCCTTCGCCGCGTTCGCCGCGTTCGCGGGATTTCTCCTGGGCCGTTCGGTCGGACGAACGTCTCAACCGCCGCGAACGCGGATCGGGTTCGGTTTCGAAGCGGTCGGAACGGCTATCGGACCGGATGGACGGAATGCCGAAAACGCCCCGAAGCCGGAAGCCCGGACGGACGATGCGGCGAGAGCGGGCGAAACGGTCGGGGGCGCTCCCGAACCCCGGAAATACCGAAAACTCCTTCCGAAATTCGAAACCATCGAACGGCTTCCGAAAAACCCGCGAACGGACGGTTCGGACGAATCGGGAAACGTCCTCGCTCCGAACGGAAGTACCGCGCCCCGAACGGGGGCAACCGAAAAAACCGCGCTCCCGGTTCGAACGCTGGACGAAGGTCTCCCGCTCGCGGAAATCGCCCATGAACGGAAGCTTCGGATGGAAACCTATCGAACGTTCGTGCGATTTCTCCTTTCGAAAGGATTCTCTCCCCCCGCTCCTTCCGACGTGGTTTCCGATTCCTCGCTCTCCTGATCGGTCACGATGCGAACGGAGACGGTCGGCGGAAATTTCGCCGCGACGCTCGTGCACGGCGACGGGGGCTCGGCGCTTTCCCTCGCATGGTACGACCACGGAATTCGACGGCATGCGAAATCGCTCGGATTCGAAACCGCCGAACTTTCGAACGGACGGTTCGAAACGGCGCTCTCGAAACGGTTGGACCGACTGATGATTTCGGCCATGGCGGAAAGGGAGCGGGAAAAGCAGCGGGAGTTCCGCGAAATTTCGGAACTTTCGGTTTCGACTCGCGACCTCGAAACGATTGCGGAACGTCTCGATTCACCCGAAATACGGAGTTCCGGAAACGAAACCGGCGGATTCTGGTTCGCGAGCCCGTATTCGGTATCGAACGGCGTTTTCCGACTTTCGAATCTTGAAATTCCGCACCTCTTCCAAGAACGCGCGACGCCCGTGTCGCACGAAATCTGGGACCTCTCGTTCTTTCGGAACGCCTACCGGAAACGGATGGGGGCGGACTACGGCGAATACGAGCGTTCCCTCGCGCTCGAATTCCTCAAGCGGGCGGGGACGGAGAGCGGCGGACATCCGCTCCTCGGATTCTGCCGTCCGTTCAATTGGCACAAGCATCCCGGTTCCCCGTTCGGCCCGAGCGAGGGCGATTTGAACCATCCGTCGGCGGAACCGGCCTCCATGTATTCGGGAACGGCGCTCGCCACTTTGTACGCCATCGCCAATCCGTATTCGGGCCCGCTCCCCAGGGAAGCGCTCGAAAAAAACGCGGTCGTCCTCAGGGCGAAATCCGGTCGCGGATACTTCCTGACGTTCTGGAAAGTCCTGAAGGTTCTTCCGGAAGAACGCGTCCGACGAAGAAGCGCTGGTTTGCCGGAATCGTCCGGAAACCTTCCCGTCCACCTCTCGGAAAAGACGGTCGGAGCGGGGGGTGGCGAATACGGCCCCGATCTGGTTCCGATTTCCATCAGAACGGAAGACGGATAAAGGGGTTTCCCGCCGGACGGGGAGGCGCGCGCTATCGCCCCTCCGTCCGGCGGGAAACCCCGCCGGACGCTCATTAACATCCACAGAAAAGAAAGGAGGCGGCCATGTCCGTTTTCAACGAATACTTCCGTGCCGAGGTTCTCTCCAGGGCGCTGCTCTCCGGCCCGCTCGGTCGGGGAATCGCGATTTTCGCCACCGCCTTCTGGGTCATGAAATCGTCGATCCTGGGAATCTTTTCCCTCATCCGCGGACCGCTCGGAAGAGCTATCCGAACGAATTCGAAAGTCGCCGGCGACGCCTATCGGAACCTCCGAGCGGCCGCCGAAGAATTCGGGGATCGTTTCGAACCCGAAGGTCAAAGCGGTCGGAGAAACCCCTGGCTCGCGGCCCGGATATCCGGGAACGGTTGGAGGACCGGAGCGTTCGAATTCTCGTTCCTTTGCCACGTTCCGACGTTGGCCGTCCGGGTATTCGTACGCCGGTCGTCACCCGAATTGGCGGGAGAAATCAGCATCGAAGAAATCGCCGAAATCCTCGGGAAACCCGAGGTTGGGATATCCGTTTCGGATATCCGCCCCCTCTACTCGGCCATCCGCCGAAACCACCTCTGAAAGGAATCCGTTATGAAAACGCTCGCTTGCGCCTTCGTATGCGCCATAGCCCTTTCCGGCTGCGGAATCCTGGGGATTCGCGGGTTCGGGTCCGAACCGTCCGGAATTCTCCGGGGATACGACGGAACCCGGGTCGCCGCAAAAACCTGCGAACCGCAAAAACCGCCCCTCGTCCGGGGAAATTCTCCGGAAATCGCCGATTCCGCGAAAAAACGCGAACGGGCCCGGGCGATCTTCGAATCCATCCAAGCCATGAAAGGACGGGAATGATGGAAACTTCTTTTCGAAACAGCCGGCCAGCCGCGTTCGTATCGGTACTTTTCGCCGTTCTCTTCTGGTCGTCGGCATTCGCGTTCGAACTGCCGAAGAAGACCGCGGAAGGAACGGCGAGCGCCGAAAAACTTGCCGCATTGGCCGAATCCGATCCGAATTCCCAAACGTCCGCCCGTTGGCGGGAGATTTCGGGAATGGGGGCCGACCTTCGTGACAAATACGCGACGATGGCGCATCAGGCGTACCGGGACGAATCCGTTTCCCTGGACGAACGGATTTCGACGCTCGAAACGCTCGAAACGGCCGTCCGAACCTTCGGACGGCTCGCCCAGTCGGCGAAAAATGCCGCCGAACGAACCGTCGATCGGGAGCCCTCCGAAAACGGTCCGTCCACGGCGGCAATAGCGCCAAAACCCGCGACGGAATGGATCGTACCAGCCGAAAAATCGGAGCCGAAGACCGGACCGAAACCGTCGATGGCCGCCGTAGGGGCCGAAAAATTTTCACCCCCCTCTCCGGCCGCCGCGAAAAGGGATTTTGCCCCGGCGCCCGTCTACCGCGATTCGGTCGCTCCGAAGTCCGAACCGAGCCCGGAACCCCTTGAAAACGGGGGTGGGTTCGACCATCCGCCCATCCGTCCGCCGCAAGATTTTTCCAAACCGCCCGGAAGAATGGCCGCCCTTGCCGTTGCCGGCATGCTCGCGGCCGCAGCCGTTTTCGTATGGAAGCGGGTGTGGAAGGGACCAAGAAGCGAAGGCGGAGACGGCGACTGGCCGGTTCCGCCGTACGCGGCGAACGGCTCCGGGCGCCGGCTCGTGCGTGCGCCACGGTCGGGCCGGCCTTCGAGAAACGAACGGGAGGCGTTCCGAACGAACGGCGAAACTCCAAGCCGTCCGGAATCTTTCGACCCCCCGGAGTCGCCGGAAATCGCCGGTTCCGTACCCCTTCCGACGAACCCCCCGGAAACTGCCGAGCCGGACGCTTCCTCATCGGAACCCCCAGTCCAACGCAGTAGGCGGACGTCGGATCCGAATTGGTTTTCGGAGGTCATACGTCAAAGGCGGGAAAGGGCGAGGGCTTCAGCCGACGCCCTCCGCGAAGGAACCTCGAACCGTCGGAACGAACCGCCCCGCCGTCCGGAACTCGTACGCCGGAACGCCGTCCCCCGCGACGGCGAAGTTCCGGAGGGACTCTCGTAAGCCCCCATATCTCAAAAGAAAGGAGAAACCATGAACGCCGTACTTCCGAACTGGGTTCAACCGAATCCCGAAAAATACCTGAAGCGCCTCGCGTACGAGCACGACATGCTCGCCGATGCGTTCCCGGCCTTCCGCCTCATGACGGAAGGCGACCGGCTGTTCGCCGAAGGGTTCTTCGTTACCCATAGCGGGAACGCGTACCGGGTTCGGGCGGAGTATCCGAAGGAGTATCCCTACGCCTATCCGAGGGTCGCCGTCTGCGATTCCGACGTGATCGAAACGTGCGAATCCTCCGGGATGCACGAATTCCACCATCTCGGGTACGACGAAGATTCCGACGGAATCGTTCTCTGCGTCATGAAGCCCGACGGAGCCTCGGGACAAGGCTGGGAAACGAAGTTCTCGGTCGTCACCGTCCTGAACCTCGCGGCCGCTTGGCTCCACGCCTACGAGGTAAAACTCGCGACGGGGAAGTGGATACTCCCCGAAGCCTGAACGTTCCGGCCAGACGGCCGGAACCCCTTTTTCCATGCCAAACGAAAGGAGCGAACCATGGCACAACCCCTCAAACTCGAAGACCTCGGCATCGACGGCCACCGCCGCACGGTCGACGTCACGGCGACCGAACGGCTCATCCTCCCCTTTACCCGGGGAGAGTCGACGTCGCTCGTCGTCGGTCCCGGCGGAGCGGTGGCGGCCGATACCACCCCCGAAGCGAAAGAGGCCGCCGAACGCGGAGACGCCGATTTTTTCTCCCGTATCGGCCGAAACTTCCGAAGCTTCGCGAAATGCCGCCGATAAGGCGGAATCCGGCGTCCGAACGCGAGAATCTCGCTCGGACGCCACAACGCCCTCCCGAAACCCGGCAACTCCGGACGGGAAAGAACGAACCGCGAAAGGAACTTCCATGCGTACCGAATCGCCCTACCGCCAACCCAACGCGCGCCGGGACCCCCTCCATGCCCCGCTCTCCGGAAAAACCGTGACCGTCGTCGGTCTCGGCGGGGCGGCCGAAATCGCGCTCGACCTCTTCAGGTGCGGAATCGAACGGTTCCGGCTCTTCGACGGCGACGTCCTCGAGCCCGGCAACCTGGTCCGCCACGCATGCGGAGCCGAGTACGTCGGCCAAAACAAAGCCGAGGCGGCCAAGCGGCTCCTCGAACGGTATTCGCTCGAGCCGCTTCCGGACGTTCTCGCGTTTCCGAAAAGCGTCTTCGATGCCCGTACCGAATTCGAACGGGCGGTCGCGGAATCCGACCTCGTCGTCGTCGGAACCGATACCGACGCTTCGCGCGCCTATTCCGGCGAAATCGCGAGGGAATCGGGAACGGCCGCCGTGTTCGTCAGCATGTTCGAGCGCGGGTGCGGAGGCGAAATTCTCGTCTGCCGACCAAAATCGGCCTGTTATTCGTGCTTCCTCGAATACCAAAACCGAAAGGATTTTCTCGAAACGTTCCGCAAAACCGGCGGGAAGGCCGACTGTTCTTCCTCCCGCGATGCCAAAACGGCTCCGGGCATCGGTATCGACCAGTCGTTTCTCGCGAAGACCGCTTCGCGGGCTTCGCTCGATCTCCTGCTCGAAGGAACCGAACACGCCCTTCCGCCCATCGGTTCGAACTGGATCGTATTCTCGGTTTCCGGCATCCCCGGAATTCTCGAAGCGCCCCTTTCGAGCCGTCGGTTCGAACTGCCTCCGCACCCGGAGTGCGTTTGTGCCGCGAAGTGACGAGTTTCCACCCGCCCGGAAAGGGCGGGGTTTTTCATTCTTCGTCCACGGACATCGTTTTTCGAATTTCGGAATTGGAAAAAATTCGTTCTTTTCCATGCCTTGCCCCGGAGCGCCGAAAGGTCGTACCCTTCTATCCGAAAATGTTCCGAAGCGCCGAAATTGCCCGACCCGGCTCGATGAAGCACGGGCTCGTGGCGACGGTAATTGCCTTCGAACGCCGGGCGAAGGCCAAAATGACGTCCCGCTTCAATTCGAACGGAACGTCCTCCAGATCCGGCGCGAAGAAGTCGAGATCGAGATTCAACACGATGTCCGGAAAGGGCTTCCCACCCCGGTACGGACCTTCCGAAAGGTTGTCGCGAACTTCGGCAACGGGGGCGTTCGGAGATTCGACGGCATTGGGAAAGACTTCCGGACCGTACTTTCCGATTCCGACGTTCGCCCATTCCCGACGCAGGTCCCCCTCCCCTTCAACGCGAACGAATTCGGCGAACATTCCGGAACGCATGGCCGGCTCCACGTAGGTTCCGACGGAGGTTTTTTCGTTCACGAAGGCTTCCACGTAGGCGGCGTCGCCCGATCGGGAAAGATCGAGATCGCTTTCGTTCGGCCAAAGATCGGAGTGCATGTCGATATGCGCGAGAATCGCCCCCCGGTCGAAAACGCCGTTCGAAAACGCTTCGCACCAGAACGCGAGCGCGTGGTTGTGATTATCGAACACGTGAAGGGGAATTCCGTTCCACCGGGCGGAAACGAACGCCTCCAATCCCGGATATTCGACCGGCGAACCGCCCGTTCCGAATTCCCGAAAGGCAGGTTTCGAGCCGGGGCGGACGTCGTCCAGGGTTCCGAATGTCCGGTGCGGAACGAACAGTTCGTTCGGAGCGTCGGAAAAACGTCCGAACGCGTTGTTTCCGAAATTTCCGTCCAGCACCGAAGGGTGGGCATAAATCTTGGCATCCATGGCGGCATGATATCCGAAATCCGAAAAATCGGGCGCCTTTTTTCGACAAACGCCCTTACGTGCCTATACTCCGCCGAAATCGATCCAAAAGCATGCGCCTCGCCCCGGCGGCCTTCGCGGCCGCGACGATTTCCTCCGCCGCCCTCCTCGCTTCCGCCGCCTGGCCGACGGAAGCGCTTTCCGGCACGGAATCCGAATCGGGTTCCGGAACCGGAATCCCCTCCCCCGTATCCGAAAGAATTCCCGCTCCGGAACGAAAAACGGACGGGATGTCGGGAACGGGCGGGGAAAGCAAGCTCCGCGCGGCGGAGAGTCTCAACCGGCTGGCCGACGCGCTCGCGAAGAAACGCCTTCCGGCCTACGTGCTCACCCGGTACGGGAACGCTCCGGCGCAGACGAGGGAACGCTTCCGCACCAACTTCGAGATGGTCTCGGAAATCGACGCGAAGGCCGAAATCCATCCCGCCTATCTCGCGAACCTCCAAAAACGCATTCTTGCCGCGCCCGCCCTCAAGGAGGACGGGGCGTTGTTCGGAGCGTACGCCCATATCCTCCTTTCCCTGAGGGAAGCGGGAGGCGACGTTTCGAAATCCGTGGAAAAACGTCGAAAAACCCTGCCGGCCGCGATTCGGAAGGCGTACGAAGGAAAGACCTCGGCGCCCTCCGACGAAGCCGCCCTCCGAACTCTCGAGGAACTCGGGATTCCGGTCTTTGACGCGGCAAAAGTCGACGCCATGCGCAAAACGATCGAACGGGAGCTCGTCGGCCCCCAAACCCGCTACTTCGCGGCGTACGCCTATGCCCGCAAACGGTTCCTGAATTTCGACGGAAAACTCTCCGTTCCCGGAAACATCCCGCATACGAAGCAGGCCTACCCCCTTTCGTGCGAATCGAACTCCCTCCGCGACCTCCTGAATTCGTATCGGCTCCGAAAGGGCGAATCCCCCATCGCGGAGGAAGCCGTCGTCCTCCTTCTCCCTTCGTTTCCGGAACTTCCCGAATACCGGGGCGGAGCGCGCGTATGGTCGGATCCGGAAAAGGGGTTCGTCGGACGGATCGACGGTCGGCAGAGTTCCAATCCGAAAAAGCTGACCGGATACGGAATCCACGCCGACGGGACCCTCCCCTACGTCCGAAGGGAATTGAAACGGTACGGATTGAAGATCGACAAGGGCACGTTCGACGCGGCCTCCATCGTGAAAAGTCTCGCGAAGGGAAACCCCGTCGTATTCTGGTACGCGATGACCGACGATCCGAACCGCGGATTCGCCCGACTCGAATGGACGACTCCGGAAGGAAGGGGCGTCGTCGGGTACGTCGGACAGCATACGGGCATCATCGTCGGCGGAAAAATCGGAACGGACGGAAAGCTGACCGAGGTTTCCTACTACGAATGACGGAGCCACGAGCTTCTGACCGAACCGTTCGAATCGCTCTCCCGTCGGGCGAAATGGTTCGACGAAGCCCTCTACGTCAGCGAAGATCCTTCGGGAGCGAAGTTGGACGGAGCGAAGGTCCAGAAAAAAATCCGAAAAAAGAACGTCCCCTCCCAGAAAAGAAAAACCGGCGCCTAAGCGCCGGTTTTTTCGCGTCCGCCGGGGTCAATCCCCGAGAAGGAGCGCGAGGTTGGTGGTGGCGGCGACGACCAGGGCGGAGAGGAAACCTCCCGTTACGGCCATCGGAGTGGGAACGCCAATGGCCGCAGCCGAAACGAACGTCGAGACGAACGCTCCGAAGACCATGGCGACTTTTGCGGGCAACATCTGGAGGATTTGCTCCATCGTTCACTCCTTCCTTTTCTGTTTTCGCGGAAATCCCGGACGAACGTATCGTACGGACGGAAACGAAAAAGTCAAAACGCCTATTCCATCATTCGGAGCAAGCAGAACGCCATGACGACGCCCGCCGTTTCCGTTCGGAGAATCCGATTGCCCGCCCGCACGGGAACGGCGGAGAGAATCTGGCACCGGGCGAGCTCGTCGGCGGAGAAGCCCCCTTCCGGTCCTACGAACATTCCGACGGAACGCGTTTCCAGGGGAATTCCGCGGAGGAACTCCCGTATGCTCCGGCACTCCGGGGCCGTATGGAGGAATACGGCGGACATTCATTCCGGAATGGCGGGGAACCCTTTTTCAAAACGGATTTTCGGCAGGCAGAACCCTCCGCACTGTTCGAGCGCCTCCCGGACGATGGATTCGAAACGTTCGATTTTCGCGGGCGTTACGACGAGTTTTTGGGAACGTTCCGCCGGAAAAAATACGAATTCCGAAATTCCGGCCTCGACCCCCTTCTGCAGGAGGTATTCGATTTTTTCGAACCGATTGGGGAGCGCTTGGTAGAGCGTTATAAAAATCCCCGGGTCGCACGAAGGGGCGATCGCGCGAATCCGGACGAACGAAACCGATTTTTTGGAAATTTCCCGAATTTCGTATTCGCCCCCTCCGGCATCGGAAAACAGCACGACGCGATCTCCGGGCGCGCACCGGAGTACGCGCGAAATTTGGTGGACGAACGCGGAATCGGACGCGGTAACCGTTTCCGTCGGAACGTCGGGAAGATAAAACCGTTGCATGGGTCGCGGGTTATTTCGAGTAAAAGGCGAATGCCAGCGCGGCGGCGAACGCGGCGGCGATAAGAAGGAAGATCATGGGGATTATTTTGGAAAACGGAGGGTTTCCGCCGCGGCCTTGGCGGTTTCGTAACCGATTCGGACGATTTCGGCATGTCGATGGAATTCGTAGTAATCGATGCCCTCGAACCTGGGATGGAGGAGCGTGACGCCCGGGCGGCTCGCGAGGGATCGGGCCTCGTTTTGCGCCATCATGATATCGATGGTCTTTTGGAGAATCTGGTATCCCATGCCGAAGATGGCGTGGTTCCATTCGAATCCGAGAACCTTCGCCCGGGTTTTAATGGGCCGGCCGACGTCGCGCAAGACCGATACGGCGAGTACGGGACCGTCCGGCAATTCTTCGACCGGAAGGTTTTCGGAAATCCCGCCGTCGACGTACTGCGTTCCATCGTATTCGAAGGGCTTGAGAACGCCCGGAATTCCGATGGAAGCCCGAATGGCCGATACTGCGTCGCCTTCCCGGAATACCCGCTTCCCGCCCGTGAGGATATCGGTTGCGACGATGGCGAGCGGAATCTTCGCGTCTTCGATCTTCGCGTCTCCAAAAAGCGTCCGAAGGTATTTTTCAATCTTTTTCCCACCGATGAGTCCCGACCGAAGATCGGAGTCGAGCAGTTTGAAATACGGTACGGACGCCGCGATTCCAACCATTTCGCTGGACGTTTTTCCGAACGCGAGCAACGCCGCGACGATAGCGCCCATGCTGGTGCCGGCGACGGCCGATGGCCGGAAACCGGATTCCTCGAACGCGCGGATGGCGCCGATATGCGCGAGTCCTCGGGCGGCTCCGCCGCCCAGGGCAAGGGAAAATTTCGATTCCATAGGCTTGGGTTATTCGGAAGGTTCGGCTTCGGGGGAATCCGACCGCGGCCGGGCCCATTCGCGGTTGGCTTTGGAAAGTTGCCGGGCTGACACTACCGAAACGGCGATGCCGACGAATCCGATAAAGAAGGTATAGGCGGCCGGAATCGCCGACGCGAAAAAGTCGGAATTCCAGAAATACAGCGACACTCCGAAATACCCGAATCCGACGACGGCGTACAGGAGGCCGAACAGGAAAACCAGGGTGAGGAGCGCGGCGCGAAGAGAGACGAAGAGCGTTCGCATGGCCTATTTCGGGGGAATGCCTTTGAAGATGCCGTACAGTTCGTCCGATCGGCCGCCCTTCCACTTCATGACCGCGTAGGCGGCAAAGAGTACGGCGGCGGCGATAACGATTTCGGAAAGGAACGCGAAACAAAAAACGGCTCCGACGATGGCCGCGGCGGGCGATTCTTGGAACTTCCTTCGAACTTCGACCGACGCCCTCCCCGCTAGAATTCCCCCCACCCACCGGTCGATCGTCCGTTCGAAGCCGGACTTCGGAACGTTCGCGTTGGCGGAACTTCGGGAACCGAATTTCGGCGCGCCGGTTCCGGAAATATCGAATCCGGTATCCCAATCGGTGCGCGAATCGGAAATCCGGCCAACGCCCGATTCCAATCCTCCGGGCGCTCGAAGCGTGTCGGAACCGGACTTCCGGAACCATCCGGAAAAGAGCCAGAAAAGGCCGAGGAAGATTCCGACGAGCAGTACGGCCTTTTCGGGGGAAAGATTGGCGAGGTCCATGGGGGGATTCTACCCCGGTTCCCAAAAAATCAAAACCGCGGGAAATTCGCTTTTGGGAATTTGCGCGGTATACTCTCGGGACCAAAGCCATGTCCAAGCGCCCCATCCGCGGAACCTACCGCCAAACCGACCCGAGATACGGCCGACTCGAATCCGAGGACGGGACGGTCTTTTTCGTAGGATCCCGAAACCGCGGCGACGCGTTCGACGGCGATGGCGTTGAGGCGGTACCGGTACGCCGGGCGGAAGAAGGGCGGGATGCCGAAGCGAAGATCGTAAAAATCCTCCGGCGCGGGCCAGGACCGATTTTCGGAATCCTCAGACCCGTCCGCGGACGGCCGTACGCCTTCGTGGAGACCAAGGTTCCGGAGGGCGCCCGCCTCTTCGTTCCCATGGAACGCATCGGCGGCGCCCGGGATGGCGAAACGGTTTCGGTACGCGTCGAAGGGTTCGGCGCGAAAACGAACGCCACGGTCACGGAACGCATCGGGCGTTCCGACGACGTTCGGACCGAGCGGGAAATCCTCGTACGCGAAAGCGGGATTCCCACGGTCTTTCCGGAGCGCGTCCTTTCGGAAGCTTCCCGATTGTCCGAAGACGCCGATTCGGCCCCGAGGCGACGCGATTTGTCGGACCGCGTCGTCATTACCATCGACGGCGCCGACGCGAAGGATTTGGACGACGCCATCTCCGTGGAGCGCCTGGGCGGCGGACGTTACGAACTCGGCGTCCACATCGCCGACGTGGCGGAGTACGTCCGAGCCGGAAGTCCGCTCGACCGGGAGGCGTTCCGACGCGGAACGTCGTGCTACCTGTCGGACCGCGTCGTGCCCATGCTTCCGGAAAGGCTCTCGAACGACCTCTGCTCCCTCCATCCGGGAGGAAGGAAGCTCTGCCTGTCGGTATTCATGGAAATCGACCCGGACGGGAACGTTCGGAAGAAGCGGCTGGAGGAGACCGAAATTCGGTCGAACCGGCGCTGCACGTACGAAGAAGTCCAAGCCTGGCACGAACGCGACCGTTCGTCCGCCGCGCCGACCCCGGAAATTCTCGCGCTCGTCGATTCGGCCTACGAACTCGCCGAAAAAATCGACCGGCGCCGCGAAAAAGAGGGGCGGATCGACTTCGACCTGCCGGAATTGAAAGTGGAACTCGACGCCTCCGGCGAGCCTTTGGAAATCCGCGAACGCGAACGCGTGGCTTCGCACCGGCTCATCGAAACGTTCATGGTCATCGCGAACGAGGAAATTTCGAAATCCCTCTCCGAATTCGCCCCCTTCATCTACCGCGTGCACGAACCGCCGTCCGAAGAAAAGAATCTGGAACTTTCCGAACTGTTCGCGTCGTACGGCATCCGGTTCCCGAAATCCGGAGCGCGGCCCAAGGACGTTCGGGAAGCGTATTCCGCCCTCAAACGGATTCCGAACCTTCCGCCCGTCGAACGGCTTCTCCTTTCGAAACTCTCGAAAGCCCGGTATTCGGAAAAGCCGCTCGGCCACTACGGCCTCGCACTCGAGTACTACACCCATTTCACGTCGCCCATCCGCCGGTACCCCGACCTGGTCGCCCACCGGATTATCAAGGATTGGATACGGAAGCGGCTCGATTCGACCGAAAAGACCCGCCTCGCGGCAATGCTGCCGGAAGTCGCGAACCGGTGCTCCGAAACCGAGCGGCGGGCCGAAGAACTCGAACGGACGGTCGAATCGTTCGACTCCGCCCGATACATGGAACGCCATATCGGCGAATCGTTCGATGCCACGGTCGTCGGAAGGTCCCGTTACGCGTACTACGTGCGACTCGAAAACGGCATCGAAGGGGCGGTTTATCTCGGGACGAAAAATGGACGGGGACGGGTTCGCGAATCCGAATTTCCCGCCTTCGGAACGAGGCTCCGGGTTCGGCTCGTCTCGGTCGAACGCGCGTACGGACGCATCGATTTCGAGCCGGAAACGGCGGCGTCAGGTGATCGGGGAGACTCCGGAGCGGATTCGAAAAAACGGTTGACTCGGCGGGGAAAGTAGGCTGTAATTTGCGACGTCGCGGTACCGGCCGCGACGGTGCGCCACCGTTATCAGCTAACTGGTCAACGTACTCACACAAAACACCCTCCGGTAACATGGTCCCCCTCCGAATCCCGGCTTTCCGCCGGAGTACGCAAGGGGACTTTTTCATAGTGGAAACGGGTCGTTGGAACGATTCGGAATGCCTCCTCGATCCATCCCGGCATCGACGCTTTCGAGCGGGTTCGAATCCGCTTATTTCTTCGCCCCCTCCAACATCGACAACAAGAACCGGCTCTTCGTAAGTTTTCCGAATTTTCCCGCGTTCGGGTCGGAGAATCCGGAAACGAGCCCGGCGTCGATCTGGAATTTGGCGACGGCCTCTTTCGTTTTCGGACCGTACGTGCCGGTCGGTTTCGCGTCGAGGTAACCGAGGCGAACGAGCATCTCCTGGAGCGAGCGGATGTGCGACCCGACCTCGCCGTCCTTGGGCGTTCCCATAGATTCGACCGCTTTGCGGAGATTGGCCGACTCGGCGGAAACGGCTTTCGCGCTCGAAAGGGCGGTCGCGAGCATGCCTTCCACGTCGGAATCGGCATCCTTCTTGTCTTTGAGATAGGTTTCGTAGGCGGCCTTCAAGGCCTTGCGGGTCGCGGGACCGTAGTATCCGGCGTTCGAATCGTTCTTCCCCTTCAGCAACCCCCGGTCGGTCTGAAAACGGATGAGGGCGAATTTTACGTCGCCGTTGAACGCTTCGCTCGGAGCGGATTCGAGGTATCCGACCGCTATGAGGCGCTCGGACAACGCCCGAACCATGCCGGTCGAACTGTTAGCGCCGACGGGCTCCGAAAATATTCGATCGGAAACGGAGGGGGGCGCGGGCTTGGCGGGCTTGGAAACGACGGCAAGTCCGGCCTTCGGAAGCCCCGCAACGGCGACGTTCGGACGAATTTTCGCATCGGCAATGGCGATTACGTCGCCCTGAACGGTCCGCCGACCCCACGAAAGGGCGCGGGCGAGCCCCTCGTCGCCGTACCCCATCCACACGTCGATACGGTCGTGCGATTGGCCGCGCTCCCCCGCCTTGACGATGGCGCCCCCGCGGTCGTCGACGACGCCGACGCCGAGCCCTTCGAGCTTGATGGCGGTTCCGAACGGATAGTGCTTCGGGGCGGCGAGCATGCCGGGATATACCGGCTTTCCGCTCGCTCCGTGCGTACCGTTTCCGTTCAGGCGAATATCGGCTTCGTACGTGCCTTTGAGATACCGTTTCTGATCGGGAAGCGGCGAATAGTACGCAGTGACGACGAAGGTGCGCTTGCCGGTCTTTACGGTTTCGGAAACGGCGCCGGAAGAGGATTCCGCGGCAAAAAGGGCGTGGCCGGATTGAAGAGCGACGAGACACGCGAGCGTCGCGGCCTGGAAGGATTTTTGGAAGATTCGCATTCTGAGGGGTTGAAAGTCCGTTTCCATCCTACCATATGGCCGAACTTCCTGACCAGAAAGACGGCTTGACGTTCGGAAAAATGCCCGGTACCGTTGAACGTGGGATTTTTTCGCGACCACGCCTTGCAAAATTCCGAAAACCCGTACAATAGTCGGCAGAAACGAAGCAAGGAATTCGCCTGGACGAATTCTTTTTTCGTAAATACCCCCTACCCTTTCCCGCCATGATCGACCTTCAGAAAATCGAACAGGCCATCGCCCAAATCTCCACCGAAAAGAAGATTTCCCGCGAAAAGCTCGTAGAAATCATCGAAGCCGCCATTAAAACGGCCTACAAGAAGGATTTCGGAAACAAGGATTCCAACGTCGAGGTCAAGATCGACTTCGATACGAACACAATCGAAATCTCCCTCCTGAAGACCGTCGTCGAGACGGTCGAAGATCCCGAAACCCAGATCAGCCTCGAAGACCTGGGCGAAGACGCTGCCGGATTCGAGATCGGCGACACCCTCGAAATCGACGTCACCGACGAGGTGCTTTCCTCGGAAGGATTCGGACGCATCGCGAGCCAAGCCGCCCGCCAGGTCATCGTTCAAAAAATTCAGGAAACCGAAAAGGAGAAGGTCTTCAACCTCTTCAAAGACAAGGAAGGGCAGATCGTGAACCTGAAGATCGAGCTCGTCGAAAAGAACCGGGTCATCTTCGATTACAACGGCACCCAGGTCGTACTCCCGAAATCCGAACAGGTCAGCAAAGACCGCTACGTTCCGGGGCAGCGCATGTACCTCTACGTCGCCCGAATCGAAGAAGATACCATGACCGGCCCGCGCGTCGTTCTTACCCGCCGCGACAAGGAACTCGTCATCAAACTCTTCGAGGCCAACGTTCCGGAAGTCGAGGACGGATCGGTCGAAATCGTTTCCATCGCCCGCATTCCCGGTCTGAAAACCAAGCTCATCGCCGCCACCGAATACGACGAAATCGACCCGGCGGGATCCCTCATCGGTCCGAAGGGCATCCGCGTCAAAACCGTCGTCGACGAACTCGCCGGAGAAAAGATCGACATCATCAACTACGTTCCCGACATGCGCGAGCTCGCCAAAAAGGCGCTCGTTCCGGGGGAAGTTACGGACGTCGAAATCGACGAAGAAAACAAGATTATCACCGCCACCGTCACCTCCGAAGAAAAACCCAAGGTTCTCGGAAAGGGCGGAACGAACATCAACCTCGCGTCCGAACTCCTCGGGTACCGCATCATCCTCGAAACCGTCGGGGGAGAACCGGCACCGGTAGTGGAAGAGGAAGGTACCGCCCCTTCCGACGAGGAATAATCGAACGGTCCTAACTTTCAATACCATGTCGCTCACCTTGGCAGATCATCTTTCCAACGAAGGACACTACGCCGAAGCCCTTCGGATTTACGCTAAAATCGACCGGCTCGAATCCCCCGAAACGCAGCGCGTTTTGCTGGAAACCGGCGATGCCGTCGGACGGTACCTCGGAGTGCTCGTCAGCATCCACGCCTGCGACGGATGCGGAGCTTCCATTTCGGATTCCGAAGGGTTCTGCGAACGCTGCGGAAATTCGGACGACGGCCATTTCGAAAGGCTCTGAGCGCTCGTGGAAGAACACCCGATCGGACGCCCGATGCCGAGAACCGGAAGATAACCCCGCCACACCATGCACCATCTTGCGCACGCCCCCGACGCCCACGCACCGAACGCCCGCAAAAGCGCTTGAGTAGCGGACCGGGTACGACGTTGTCTCGCCATCATGGAACAAACCCCCTTCAAACTGGAGACGGGAAAGATTCCGCACTCGCCGCTTCCGGATTGACGAGGATCCTTCGTATTCGGCGGAGACGCCGGAAATTCCTAACCGTTTCATTCGCATGGCCAACGACAAGCTTTCCGTAAAACTCTTGCAGCGCATCGCCTGAATCGGCAAAGAGGGCGAAATCGTCGAGGTCGGCCACGCCCAGGCGAAAAACTACCTCGTACCGAAGGGTCTCGCCGTTCTTATGGACGCCCGGGCGATCGAGGCGGAAAAAAACCGCGTCAAAAAGAAGCAGGACGAAAAGCGCCACCTGATCGAAGAGCGTCACAAAATCGCCGAAACCCTCCATGCCAAAACCCTCCGGTTCGAAATGGCCGGTTCCGGCGGAAAAATCTTCGGCGGCGTCGGCGAGCACGAAATCATCGAGCGGATTAAAAAAGAATTCGGCGTTCCCCTCGAACGGCGGCATGTCGAACTTCCCGGCGGACACCATCTGAAAAGCGTCGGCTCCGCCGACGTGAAGATCCACTTGGGCGAGGATACGTACGTTCGGATGCGAGTGGAGGTCGTGGCCAAGTAACGCCGAGACCGCCATGCCCCTTCTCTGAATCGATTTCTGAACCAAGCGTCTCGGCATTGCCGCCGAGGTTGCGGGCGTCGCGATTCCCATCGGTGGAATTCCGAAAAAAGGAGCGGTCGAGACGATTGGAAAAATCGTCGCGGAACGCGGCGTTACGGGGTTCGTTCTCGGACTTCCGAACCATATGGACGGAAGCGTTTCCCGCGAAACCCTCCAAATGCGCTCGTTCGCGGCGGAACTCCGGAAGGCGTTTCCGAGTCTCCCGATTCACGAGGAAGACGAACGATTTTCGAGCGAGACGGCCTACTTTAGCCTCGAACAGGCGGGCGTAACGCGAAAAGACGCCGGGCGCGTCGACGAGATGGCCGCGTCGATTATTTTGCAGAATTATTTGGAGCGGGCGAAGTAAAACCTTTCGCATCCCCATACTTATTCCCCCATGAACAGCACCCCGGAGTCCGCCAAAAACGAGACCGCTCGCGAAGAAACCGTTTTTCACGGCCCCCATGCAGCCTTCATTATGGATGGGAACCGCCGTTGGGCGAAGTCCCACGAGCTCAAGACCTTACTCGGCCACACCAAGGGCGCCGACGTCTTGGAGGACGTTGCCGATTGGTCCTTCGATTCCAGCGTATCGGTCGTCAGTTTCTGGGCCGTGGCAAAAAAGAATATCGAGGAACGGAGCGAAGAAGAACTCTCCCACCTCTACCGCCTCCTTCTCGAACGCGTCGGCACGCTCGTGGCGAAATTGAAAAAACGCGACGTGCGGTTCCGATGGATCGGAAACCGGTCCATTGTGCCAGCGAACGTTCGCGAGGCGCTCGAACGCTCCGAAAGGGAAACGGCGACGTCTTCCGGCCGATGCTTGGTTCTTGCCGTCGGATACGGCGGACAAGACGAAATCGTCGAAGCGGCGAAACGCGCCATTGCGGACGGCGCGGATCCTTCGGCACTCGACGAAAAGGGCTTCCTGAGATATTTGGACACGGGCGACCTTCCCCCGCCCGATCTCATCGTCCGCACCGGGGGCGACGTTCGGCATTCCGGATTCTTCCTCTACCAAAGCGAATACTCGGAATACTTTTTCACGAAGACGTACTGGCCCGATTTTTCGCGCGAAGAATTCGACGCGGCCCTGTCGAGTTTGAAGGGGGCGAAGCGGAATTTCGGAAAGTAGGCTGGAAAAAACGGGCCTCGCATAAAAAAACCGGTTCTAAGAACCGGTGAACCCCTTACGGGCAGCCAGGTGGGTCCGAAATTCGATACCCATGTTTCGTACGAGCACGAAGAGTTCGAAACTTGCCCAACCAAAAAAAGCGTTACGGCGAACGCGAGGGTTCCGGCCAGAAGCGAATACCCCTCGAGCAATCCGGAAAGGAATCCGCCGATGGCGCTCGCGAACAGGTACCAGGCAACCAGCGTCACGAGAGTGAAAAACCCGAGCATGACGACATGGAATGCGGCCAAAAAAGCCCCCAAAGCACTTTCTTCATGAAAATCCTCCCTTGTGAAAATTCCGCGGGCGGATAGTATTCTGGAAATGTCAAAAGTCAAAATGTCCGAATCCAAACGCCCTTCCCCGAAAATCACCCAGGTCGCCCAGAACAAGAAGGCGCTCTTCGATTTCGAAGTGCTCGAAACGCTGGAGGCGGGCGTCAAGCTCTTCGGGTGGGAGGTACAGAGCTTGCGCGAAGGCGGATGCAACCTCAAAGGCAGTTACGTAATCATTGCCGGAGGCCGCGCCGTCGTTACGGGCATGCGGATTTCCCCATATTCCCACGCCCCCGGCATCAAGGGCGCGGTCGACCCTACCCGTGACCGTGAACTCTTTCTGAAACGAAAGGACCTCGACCGGCTCGCAGGGAAAGTGAAGGAAAAGGGCGTCGCGCTCATCGCGACCGAAGCGTACTTCAAGGGGAATTTGGCAAAAATCCAGGTCGCCCTCGCCCGGGGCCGAAAGGCCTACGACAAAAAGCAGGTCCTGAAGGAGCGCGATCTCGACCGGGACGCCCGGAGAATGGTGAGTGAGCGGAGATAGCCGCCCATGGATCACGCGATTGGAATTCCGATGAAAATACGTATACTCCGGGCATGATCGAACGCATCATCAAAATTCTCAAACGCGAAGGAATAACGCCGGATAAATACGAGGCTTTTCTTTTTGGGAGCCGCGTAAAGAGACCGCGATCGAATTCGGATTACGATATCGGTATCCGTGGAAATGCTCCGATTGATGCCGATACCTATCTGAAACTCGGATTTGTTCTACGGGAAGAATTTCCCGTTCGCGTCGATTTGGTAGATTTTGCCCAAGCAGACGCCGCGTTCGAAAGAATAGCCCTTTCCAATACGAAACCATTATGGACCAAAAAGAAGTCCTCGCGCGCATAGCCGCGTTCGAAAAAGCGTACGGCACCCTCGCTTCGGCTTTGGAAAAATCGGAGGACCTCTCCGATTTGGAAATGGACGGAGCCATGCAACGGTTCGAATACTGTCTCGAACTTTCTTGGAAAACCCTAAAATCTACCCTCTCCTATCTCGGCGAAAACATGGAGGGTCGGTTAGCGCGTGAAACGTACCAAGTGGCTTTCTCGGCGAAACTCATAGAGAACCCGGAAACGTGGTACCGACTTTTGGAATCCCGGAATAAGCTTTCGCATACGTACAATGAATCCATGAGCCGATCGATTCGAACGTACGTCGTGCAGCACTACGCGGAAATCGGAAAATTAGCCGCGAGAATGCGGAAACGGGTGGAAGGAGCGAGATAACGGAATTTCAGTCCGATTGCCCCTATCCGCGACTTTTCAACACCGAAACGACCTCCAAAAGCGCGAGGAAGAGCGCGAGGGAAGCCGACCACAGCATGGCCGGATGCGAAGCGAAGAATCCGGCAATCAGGTCTCCGAAATGGACGAACAGGAGGAAGGCGACGATATTGACGACGAGAATCGACGCGAACCGGTCGGATATCCACGCACGCATCTTTTCGCGCGCGAGCGGTTTGACGTATTTCTGCTGCAATACCAGGAAAATCGCGCCGATGACGAAGGCGACGAAGGGGACGAGATTGACGTGGAAGACCTTGTTTTCCACCTCCGCGGAACCGGCCAGTACCATTTCCATGGCCACGAAGAGAATGACCGCGAGGCCGAGCCACTGAATTTGCGGGTACGTATCGAGCATCTTGGCAATAGCGTTGGACGCGAACGCCATGAGGATGATCGACACGATGAGGCCGATGGCGAGAGCGGCGAGGTTTCCGTGGGCCGCGCCCGCGACCGCGAGAACGTTGTCGAGGCTCATGGAGACGTCGGCCATGACGATGGTCCAAACGGCGGCACCAAACGTTACGGCATCACCCGAAGCATGTTCGTGATGCTCTCACCGAAGCTCCTTGTAGAACTTCCAAACGACGTAGAGCAACAGGATTCCTCCGGCGAGTTTCAGTCCGACGATCGAAAGGAGGAGCGTCGCCATGAGCGCGAAGACGACGCGGAGCGCGGTGGCGAGGAAGATACCGAGCGCGATTGCCCGTTTCCGGTCGCGACCCTGTAATTTTCTGGTCGCCATACCGATAAGAATGGCATTGTCGCCGGACATGACGATGTCGATGAAGATGATGTTCGCAAGAGCGAGCATGCCCGCCGCCGTGCCGAGCGCGAGGAAGGACGTCGAGAGTTCGTGGAAGAATTCCTGCATGGAGTTGAAGTTACTGACGGACCGAGTATAGTGGCGCCTCGCTTTTTTCAAAATCCGCCATGGCCATTTCGAACGCGTTCCTCGAGTATTTCCGATCCGAATTCTTTTCCGGGAATCCCGCGGAATTCGAAGCGTTCCGCGCACAACTCCTCCGTCCGCTCAAAAAGACTCTCCGAATCAACCCTTCCCGAGCCAATCCGGCCGAATTCGTCGCGGAGAAAACGAGGGCCGGATGGACGTTCTCGCCCACCGAAAACGCGACCGCGTTCAGAATCGACCGAGCCGACACGTCCGTCGCGCTTTGAAGCACGCCCGAACACCTCTTGGGCGATTTCTACGTGCAGGAACTTTCGGCGTCGATGAGCGTTTGGAAATTGGCGGAGGGCGGAAGTGGAAAATACCGGATTTGGAAGGACGTTTCGTCCGACCGTTCCGGGGAACGTCTCGAAAACCTTTTAATGGGAGACGGTTTTCGAGACGTTCCCGCTCCATGGTCGGACGAAGATGATTTCGACAGTGGCAAGGACTCCGAAAAACGATGGAATTCGCCCGAAAATCGAGTACCGGAATGAGACGTACCGTATGGGTATGTCGAATGAGGCGCGGAGATTTGAGCGCGAAGTCCGCGTTTTGCGGAGTTCCTTATACTGGATATGGCGGCGAGCCCGGGCGGCAAAACTACCCAACTTTCCGAACACTTTCCGAACGCGTTCGTCGTCGCGAACGAATTCGCGAAAGAACGGATTTCGTCGCTCATCGAAAACGTCGAACGGATGGGAACGTTCGACCGAACGGGCGTAACGAACATGAACGCGGCGCTCTTCGGGACGCTTCCGGAAACCTTCGATCGAATCCTGCTCGACGCCCCCTGTTCGGGCGAGGGTATCGGATTCAAGGCGGAAGAATCGCTCAAGCATTGGAATCTGAAGAACGTCAAAACCATCGCCCGACTCCAACAAAAACTCCTCGTCGCGGGCATTTCGGCCCTGAAAACCGGCGGGGAGCTTCTCTATTCGACCTGCACGTTGAACCGGTTCGAAAACGAGGGGGTGCTCGAAGGGGCGGCGAAAGAACTTCCGGGCGTTTTCGAAATCACGTTCCAAAAGCGGTTCTGGCCCCACGTCGAAGAAGCGGGGGGATTCTTCGTCGCGAAAATTCGAAAGACCGCGCCGAGCCCGGAACCCTCGAAACCGTTCCGGACCGCGGCGAACGCCGGACTCTCCGAATGGTCGCCGCGCGAAGGCGACCGCATCCGCGAAGCCGTCCGATCGCTTTGAACCCCCGATTTCGACGCCCACCGGTTTTTCCGGTACGGCAACGACGTGCTCGCCGTTCGGAACGTTCCGGGGTTGGACGAACTCGTTTCGAAGCTCTACTTCCTCCGTCTGGGCGAACGGATCGGCCGCATGGACCACGGAACCTTCGAGCCGAATTGGATCTTGGGAAAGAACCGGCGGCTCGAAAACGTGCCGGCCTTCGAACTTTCGGACGAAGCCCAACTCCACCGCTACCTTTCGGGGTTCGAGCTTTCGATGGGGGAAGCGTTTTCGGATGGCGGATTCCGGGCGAAGGCCTCCGCAGCCCCGGAGGGGCGAGGACCAGCCGAGAACGGAATGCCGCCGTCCGAAAACGCCGGTCCGTCTTTTTCGGGGGCGAACCTCGTCCAAGTCGTGTTCGAAAACCGCTTCCTCTGATTGGAACGCGTGCGCGGAAGCCGGATTACGAACTCGTTTCCGGCGGTTTGGCGGCGGAAATAAGCCGCGTTTTCGCGGCCCGGTCCATTTTCTTGATTTCGTTTTCCCGCTTCCTCGCCTCCGAAAGGGTTTCGAACGATTCGGAATGCGCGAGTTCTACGGGACGGCGCCCCCGGGTGTACTTCGCGCCCGTTTTCAGGTGGTTGTGTTCATGAAGACGGCGCTCCAAATCCGGCGTGGAACCGCAGTAGAGGGTTCCGTCGGAACACTTGAGGACGTAGGCGAAAAAGGGCATGCCCGGAAAGCGTTCGGAACCCTTATTCGAGTTCCAAATAGTCGTCGATGCGAATCTGCCACACGAATTCCTGTACGTGCGAAACGAGGATCATGGTCCCTTCGTAGCGGTCGAGCGCCTCGGCGATAACCGGAATGTGGCGGAAATTCACGTGGTTGGTCGGTTCGTCCAAAATGAGAAGTCCCGGCTTTTCGAGGACGAGGCGGGCGAACGAAACGAGGGCCTTCTGCCCGTCGGAGAGGTGGCCGATTTTCGTCTTCATGACTTCGCCGGTAATGAGGAAGCCGGCCGCCATCGAGCGGAGATCCTGCTCGCGCATGTTCGGGTCGGCCTTCGAGAGGCATTCGAGCGCCGTTTCGTTCCAGTCGAGGTTCGTAAAATCCTGCCGGTAGTACCCGATTTTTACGCCGTCCTCCACGTGCTCGCCCTTGGCATGGCCAGAAGCGAGCTTTTCGAGCAACGTCGTTTTTCCAATGCCGTTCGGTCAGGAGAGAAGCAAATGCCGACCGCGGTAGAGTTTGACGTCGACGGGGGTCTCGACGGGCTCGTGGTCGCGCATCACCGTCACCGAATCGAGCTGCAATATGCACCCGCCAATACCTTCCTGCGCGGGGATATCGAACGAACGGATCGTCTTGTCCTCCCGGCGGACGTCGACCATGTTTTCTTCGAGCTCCTCGGCCTTGTCACGCATTTTTTTCGCGACGAGTCGGAGTTTTCCACCCTTGTGGGCGAAGACTTCGGCTTGTTCCTTATTGGCTTGGGCTTCCTTCGCCATAAGGGCGTTCTTGCGGTTTTCCTTTTCGATGCGGGCGGAAATCTGTTCGACCACGTCGTGGTAGTTTCCGACGTACTGTTCGACCTTGTGGGTATTCACGTCCAAATACAGAACCCCGTCGGTAAACGCGTTCAAAAAGTCGGCGTCGTGGGAGATGACGACGACCGTTTTCGGGTACGCGATGAGAAAATCGGTCAAGTGCTCGATGCCGGCGGTATCGAGGTTGTTGGTCGGCTCGTCCAAAAGGAGGATGTCCGGGTTTTGGATGAGCGCCGCGGCAAGAAGAAGGCGCGCCTGCTGTCCGCCGGAAAACGATCCGACGAGGCGGTCGAGCGGAGCTTTCAGATTCACCGTTTCGAGTACGTTCTGAATCTTGACGTCGATGTTGTACGCGTCGTCCTTCGAATATTTTCGGAAGTACGCGCGGATATCGAGCGCCTTGTCTTCCGGCAGCATCGACTGGAAGGCCGTGGCGATGGAGAGGTCCTTGTCGACGTTGATGGTTCCGTATTTGTTCTTGATGGCGCCGGTAATCATCTTGAAAATCGTGCTCTTCCCCGCCCCGTTTTGCCCCATGACGGTAATTTTGGAGCCTTTCCGGATAGAGAAATCGACTTCGTCGAGAATGATTTTTCCCGTATCGAATTTGAACGAGACGTTATTGAAGCGGACGACGGTTTCGTTGGAAGCCATGAAATTCGGACGTTAGGGCGAATAAAGGGCGCCGCGGCGGCTTTTTGAGCCACGCGGCGCGGAAATTGCCAGAAAGATACGGATTTTTTCGAAAAATGGAAGGGATTATTCCGGCAATTCCGGTACGACGCATTCTTCGTAAAACCGCGAGATCCGTTCCGATTCGTCCGCTATTCCGGCATATTCCCGATAGGAGCGACCGACGGCCTGGGAAATCGCGGGGCGCACCAACCCGAAAGGGACGGCCACCGAGTCTCCGGACGCGGATCGGGAAAGCACGAGATAGTCTTCCAAAGGAATTTCGTACCCGTTGTACGTAAAATCCGCCTCGATGCACGCAAGCGCGTGTAAAAGGGCGACCCTCTCCGGATGGACGAATTCTTCCGGCGAAAAGGCCATTTCCATGCAATTTTCCGGTTTTTGGGAAAAAAGGTACGCCTGGTCGATATCCCCGTACGGCCCCATGAGCGGAATGCTCTCCGGAAAGAACTCGCGGAGATTCTCCGGACTTACGACGGTTTTCGAAGGCATGCGGAGCTCGTCGCATTCGGTAAAATCGACATGGAAGGCTTCTAGGGCGTCCAACAGAAAACACTCGGCCTCCGACCCTCCGTTCACTTCCCCGTCGGAATGCGCGTAGCGGACGAAATCCGAAAACGGAACGAAGAACGTTTGTCCGGACGGCTCGGTAACGGAGATGACGGACGTCCGCACGTCGTCCCCTGCCGGGACGTGGACCGTCACCGGATACGCGGGATCGAGCGTCCGGAAGAAGTTGAATGCCTGAAAGTCGTAAGGGGGAATCCGGTCGACGAATACCGGAACGGCCTTCCTTGCGGGGAGATCCAATATCCGAACGGCGGTATCGGCGGCGTCCGGCCGCACGACGGGAACGGGTTGTCCGGAAGCGGCTGAACGCCCCTTGGGAACGAAGGCGAGAACGTTGGAACCGTTGTGGGAATGCATGGGTCGCTTGAAAGAAGGATGGGCGGATAAATATTTTATACGTATGAAAAAATATTTTGCAATCATTTCTTTGAACCAGTGCGTACGGAAGCTTCATTCTAAGTTTTGGCAATTTTCCGCATACGGGAAAACCGCATTCTCCGAAGCCCTCTTGCCAAACGCCCGTTTCCGACTACATTGCCGCCTTCCGGTTTCTTATCCGTTCCCATGAAAAAAACCAAAATCATCGCCACCGTCGGCCCCGTGACGGAATCCTCCGAGAATCTCGCCGCCCTCTACGACGGCGGAGTGAACGTCCTCCGTTTCAATTTCTCGCATGCCGAATACGGCAACGTGTCGAAAATCGTCGCGCGGGTTCGCGAATTGAACGCGTCGGGGCGGACGAACCTCTCCACCCTTCTCGATACGAAGGGGCCGGAACTGCGAACCGGAGACCTTTCCGAGAAGCGTCGGTACGTCCGAGGACAGGAATTCCGCATGTACGTCGACTGGGAAAAGGCGGCAGCCGACGGAACGGGGCTCTTCTGCGATTACCCCCACCTGGTCGAAGACCTGAAGCCGGGACAAACCATCCGCATCGACTCCGGGCTTCTCGACGCGACGGTCATCGAAAACGGCCCCGACTTCCTGCTCGTACGAGCCGAAAACGACGCGCTCATCGGGTCGCGCCGCCACGTGAACCTGCCCGATACGAAAATCCGGCTTCCGGGCGTTACCGGCAAAGACCGCGAAGACATCCTCTTCGGCATTTCCGAGGGCATGGACTTCGTGGCCATGAGCTTCGTGCGGACCCGCGAGAACGTCGAGGAACTTCGGGCGCTCCTTCGGGAAAACGCCGCCGAGCACGTGAAGATCATCGCGAAAATCGAAAATCGGGAGGGCATTGAAAATCTCGACGCCATCATCGAGGCTTCGGACGGCGTCATGGTCGCCCGCGGAGACCTCGGCATCGAGATTCCCATCGAAACGATGCCCTACTACCAGAAAGAAATCGTGGCCAAATGCCGGGCAGCGGGGAAATTCGTCATCGTCGCCACCCACCTCCTCGAAACGATGATCGAAAACCCCTTCCCCACCCGGGCCGAAGTTTCCGACATCTTCAACGCGGTCGCCCAACGCGCGGACGCCACCATGCTCTCGGGCGAAACGACCATCGGGAAATACCCCCTCGAATCCGTCCGGATGATGCGGAGCGTCATCGAATCGGCCGAAAGCTACTTCGTTTCCGAGCACAAGGAATACTCGAATGCCGGATTGACGAAGCGCGACCTCGAAAAGAAGGCGCTCATTAAGAACGCCATCTACGCGGCCGAAGATTTGAAGGCCGAAGCGATCCTCGTCTTCACGAAGTCCGGCCGCCTCGCCCGCCTGACTGCCGCCTACCGGCCGAACGTTCCGGTCTACGCGTTCACCGGCTCCGAAAAAACCCTCCGGTACATGAACGCCCTCTACGGCATCGTGGGCATGGTCATTCCGGAATTCGGGAACGACCATCAGAAAAATCTCGAAAAAGGCCTGGAACTCCTCGTTTCGAAGGGGAAGGTCTCGAAGACCGGGCGCATCGTCGCAATCACCGACGTCATGCGCGGGGACAAGGAAGTTCCGGCGCTCGAAATTTTGGACATCGGGGCGTTGTTCTAGTCACCGAAAAGGCCGCCTCCTCACAAGGGGCGGCCTTTTTTTGATTCCGAGAAATTCCGACGATCGGCGTCTTCCCGGGTTACGCTTTCGTAGCGAACATCGCCTCCGCTACTTTCTCAACGGCCGATTCGAGCGAATCGTTCACGATTTGGAAGTCGTAGAAATCTTTTTCCTCCATTTCGACGAGCGCGTTGGCGAGACGGATATTCAGGGCGTTTTCGTCTTCGGTCCCCCTTCCCCGAAGCCGTCCTTTCAGTTCGTCGATGGACGGCGGAAGGAGGAAGACGGTCGATACCGAATACCCGCGTCGGATGAGCTCGGGCTTTAAGTGCGCCATTCCCTGCGGATCGACGATGTAGAGCGGACTCCGTCCGTGCGAAACGATGCGTTCGAGCTCACGGACGGTCGAACCGTAGTAGTTTCCGTGCACGAGGGCGAATTCGATCATGCCCCCTTCGGCGATACCGGCCTCGAATTCGGGCTTCGAAAGGAAATAGTAGTGCACGCCGTGCTCCTCGCCGGGGCGGGCCGGACGGGTCGTCGTCGTGACGATTTTTTCGATGTGGTCGGAATGCCGGTCGAAAATGGCTTCCCAGACGGTGGTTTTCCCGACGCCCGAGGGGCCGGAAAGAATGAAGACGGTAGGTTTTTCCATGGGACGCACGGTATGGAAAAACGCTTGGAAAGCAAGCCTACCTCCTCACCTCCACCCGCTTTCCGTCCGAACGGCCGAATACTTCGGGCGCGTAGAATTCGAAGGCGCGGGCCGGGGCGACCGAGAAATTTCCGGCGTGGGTCGGGCGCAGCACGTACGACCCTTCGTAGTCTCCGGCGGACAGGTATTCCGAATATCCGAAATACCGGTCGTCGAGGAGTTCTTCCCGATCGAAGAACGAATCGGCGGAGGCGTCCTTCGATTCGGTCGAGAGTCTCGAATTCACGAGTTCGGTTCCGGAGGGGACGAACGATTCGAACGCGACGCGGTCGCGGCCTTCGGCCGTAATGACGCGGTACTTCGCGAGCACGAGCTTGCCGACCGAGAAGGTTTTCAGGGGTTCGACGTATTCGGAAACCTCCTTCGGATACCGGAGCGACGAGTAGCTGCCGGAACCGGCGAGATATTTTTCCCATTCGGCCTTCTTGAGCGCCTCGACGCGGCGGTATTCGTTCAGGTCGTAGTAGGCGACGCGGACGAGGAATCCTTCGTCACGCGCCCCGATGCGGTCGGATGCGACGCCGTACGTGAGCGAAAGGTCGTAGTAGAGCCGACCGCTTCCGGATTTTGAGAAATTCACGACCGAATCGTCGGGGAGTTTCGCGAGGTCCAGGCGGGCTTCGAACGTTTTGACGACGTCGGGTTTTCCGATAGCGGTTTCAAAAACCTTCTCGCCGTTTACCGATCCTTTCGCGACGAAATTCGTTCCGGAGGCGGCGCTCGCGGAAGCTCGGGCGGCGAAAGCCCGAACGACCGCGGACGTTTCCAAGGTCGATCCGTAGCTGCCGTCCGATTGTTTCATGCGGGAGAGGAACCGCGTCAGGTTATCGAGAATCTGCGAAGTCTCCGCGCCGTCCATCCGGAGCTCGGAGAGCGCCTCCACGAACCGGGCCGTCGTCTCGGTGCGCGACGCTTCGGTTCCGGCGTCCAAGAAAGCGCCCCGGGATTCGTAGACGAGCGAGGTTTTCAAAAGGATATCGACGAGTTCTTTCGAACGCTTCCAGAGCGAGGTTTTTTCGGCGTCGGAAAGGGACGGGATATTCGAGAGCCCCGCAATGGCGGAAAGTTCGGCCACTTGGTCGGATGCGGAGGGTTTCGCGACGGTTACCAGCTTGTACATCTTATACGCCTCGTAATCGTCGCCCTTGGCAGCCAAAACGGCGACGATGGCGGCAAGCCGTTCCCGCTCGGAATATTTGCAATCGTTTCCAACCGAAGGCACGCAGTACGGTCGGCGGTTCTCGTAGAACTCCCGCTTCAGGTACGCGCTCGCGTCGGCAAATACGGCGGGGTCGACGGCAATTCCAAGGGAACGGATTTCCGCGAGCACCGGAAGGACGTACGCGGTCATTCGAAAATCGGCGGATTCCGAAGCCGGCCAATACGCGAGCCCCCCTCCCGAATGCCGGTAGGCGCCCAGGGTCGAAACGTAGTCGGAGAGAACTTCGCGGACGGTCTTCTTTTTTACGCCTTCCCGCGCGTCGGAATACGCGTCCACGGTCACGGCGTTCAAGTCGTACGGAACGCCGAGGGAATCGTAGAGCCGCTTCGTAACGACGTGCGGAACGACGGCGGACGTGCGTTGTTCGACGCAGCCGTACGGGTACCGGAGCAGGTTCGAAAGTCCGTCGGTCGCGTTCGCGAAGAGGCTTCCGCCGTACCGGACGGAGAGCGTCGCCCGGTTTCGGTCGATACCCCTCAGGTTCAACGTTTCGTCGAACGAAGCGTCATCGGTCGAACCGATGGTCGCGACCGATTCGAGCGTGTCGCCGCGAACGACCGGCAACGTCTTTTCGATCGCGTCGGAGACCCCTTCGGAAACGACTTCGACCGAAATCTTCGCGTACTCGGCCTCATTCGCGAGCGAGCGGAGCGGGCGAACCTTCGCTTCGAAGGATACGGCCTTCGATTCCCCGTTTTTCACGAACGCCTTCTTCTTTCCGGAAACGTCGAGGAATTCCGAGGCGACCGAAACTTCGAATTCGCGGTCTTTCCCCGTACGGTTGAACACGACCGGCGCGAGCGTGACGGAATCGTCCGCCCGGAAGAACCGGGGAAGGTTGTCGTTTACCATGACTTCCTGCGCCGTGACGGCGGTCGTTTCGCCGAAGCCGACGCGGGTATCGGGAGACGTGGACACGACGGTCTCGAAGACCCACGTCGTCAGGTTGTCGGGCAGTTTCGCTACGTCGATCGTCGCTTTTCCGCTGCCATCGGTCACGAAATCCGCCTGCCAGAAGGCCGTATCTTTAAAGACGCCGCGCTTCTTCTTGGCGTCGCCGCCCTTGCGGTCTTCGCCTGCCCCGCCCTTCGCCCCGTCGGCGAGGGCGTTCTGTTTGACTTCGAGCCGGTCGACCAAGTACGAGAGCGAATGCGCGACGCGAACGCCCAAGTAGCGCTTCATTTCGTAGAAGAACGCGAAGGGGTTCTTTTTCGGATTCCCCATGAGCGCGAGAACGGATTCGTCAACGACCGCGAGGCTTCCGTTCGCGCCCTTTACGGGATTCCCGAGCGCGTCTTTCACGAAGACCGTCACGGACGGCGCGTCGCCCGGCGCGTACCGGGAGCGGTCGGTTTTCACTTCGACCGACAGCCGTTTCTCTTCGGATACGACCTTGAGGGCCGAGAGCGCGCGCTTGTAGACCGGAAGGGGCGAATCCCCTTCTTTTCCGATGACGTAGGCGCGAACGTAGACGTTCGGAATATGCGAAGCGTCGACCGGAATTTCGATGCGTTCGCCGTACGACGTGACGTCGCGGGAGAAAACCGAGAGTACCGCGTCGTCTTTTTCGACGGTTACGAAGAGCCTTCCGCTCCTTACCGGGGATTTCAACGTAAAGACCGCCGTCTCGCCCGGTTTGACGACCGTTTTTTCGGCCGTCAGCTCGGTTACCGAGGCGTTGCCGGAATTCCACAAGAGGTACTCGTCGGTCGCGACGTAGGCGGAATCGGCCGATACCCATTTGGCGCCGTTCTTTCCAACGTACGTGAGCCGGATTTCGAATTCCCCTCCCGAAGCCGGAAGATACTCCGCCCGAAGCCGTCCTTCGGAATCGGACGTCGCCTCGATTTCTTTTTCCACGGTTTCCGACCGTTCGTATTCGCCGTAGAACGCGCCGTCGATGCCCTGTTTCTTCACCTCCTTCCATTCGGTACGGACGAACGCGAACGTCGCGCGTTTGCCGGAAACCGGAGCGCCGTCGTGGGAGAGGGCGACGCCTTCGGCCTTAATCGGCTGCCCTTTCGAGGTCCAGTACGGGGTTCGGATGCCCACGTAGGCGTCGGTGGCGTGGGCCACCTTCGAAAACGCCTGCGTGACGGTCTTTCCCGTATCGGGGTCGGTCACCTCGACCGAGAAGGTGTAGATTTTCTCGGGATTTTCCCACGTTCCGGTTCCGGCGTCGGTTTTCGGAAATTCGTACGAGACGATGCCCCGACCGTTTCCGTCGGTCCGCCCGAGTTTCGCGTCTTCGAGCGTGTCGGAATACGAGCATGCGCCCCAGTACAGGCAATTGAACGACGACGCGTCGGTTCCGAACCGGTATTCGAGGAAATCCTTCGGGTTGAAGAAGTATTTCTGCGAATGCGCGAGCACCCGGTATTCGGCGTTCGGAACCTTGCCGCCGAAGTAGTATTCCGACTCGAACGGAACGGACATTTTTTCGCCAGGAAGGACGTCGCGCTTGCCTTCGTCGGAAACCGTCGTTCTGAAGACCGGCTTGGAGTAGGCTTCGACGTGGAAATTGGCGTCGGTGACGACGAAGTCGCCGGTATCCGCAAAGGCTTCGAAGGCGTATTTTCCGCTCTTGGCCTCTTTGGGGAGGTCGAATTCGAAGCGGAAATTCGACGCGGCGTCGAGGGGCGCTTCGAATTCTTTGAAGACTCGGTATTCCTGGTCGAGAATGCGGATTTTCATTTTTCGGAACGCCGACGTTCCGTATCCGGCCGGATTGAACCGGCGGACGATGCCTTTGACCGAAACGTGGTCTCCGGCCCGGTAGATGGGCCGGTCGGAATAGACGTACGCGTAGTCGCGCGCCGACGAGTCGGCTCCGGAAACGTATCCGAAATCGTAATTGGACGCTTCGTCGGTGTTCGGGGACACGACGCCGAAGAATTTCGCGTTTTTCGCGACGAGAAGGGCCACGCCCCACTCCTTCGGCGCAGCGAAGGAGTATGCCGAACGTTTCGCGTCGAAGGAAACCGGGAGTTTCATGGGGACGAGCTTTCGGGCGTTCCCGTCGTAGCGGTACGTTTCGAACGCGAGGTCGGACGGCACGTCTTTTCCGTCGAACGACGTGGCGAAAACGTACGATTGGGGATTCGCGGTTTCGAGCGTAAGCGCGAGATTCGACCGGACGTAGAAATTCAGGAACTCTTTCCCGTCTTCGCGATACCCTTCGGGGTGCAGGTTGAACGCGTCACGGACCGAACCGCGCACGACGACGAAGGGCGACGACGGCGTACGGCCCAAGATTTCGGCTACGTCTACGGTTGCGGGAGAGAGATCCCATCCCCGGTTTTGAACCGGAACGGTCTTTTTCGAAAATTGGCAATCGGGCGAATACCCCGATTCCCAGCGGTTCGAAAGGAACCGGAAATATTCTCCGGCGGACGTTTCGCACGCTTCGAGCGTAACGGTATCGAGATTGACCGTCTTCATGCCGAGGACGACGGGCACGTCGTCCGGCAAAACGTTCACGTCGCGAAGCGCGTTCGAATAGAGATACCGGTCGCGGTCCGAAAGGTTTCCGCTCGTCGCGGTTCCGAGCGGGACGTCCGAAGCGAGGACGTTTCCGTACGCGTCGGGAAAGCCCTTGGCAAGCGAAAACGCGTACGGCGTGTTCGCCCTGAGCCGCACCGACGCCACGTACGCCCGTTTTCCGGCAATTTTCGGACACGCGAACCGTTGCGCGTAATTGCCGTCGCGCCATTCCCACGTACCGTCTTCGGTGATTTCGCGAACCTTCGAAGCGGGCTCGGTCTTCAGAAACGACGGCTCGTTCGCGAGGGGCGTTGCCGAATAGAGGCACGCTTCGGTCGGGGAGAGGAGTTTAAAATCGGAAACCGCCATTTCGGGCGCGGCGACGAATTCCTTCGACACGTCGGCACCGAGCGATTTCGAAACCGATTTGGATACGACGAACCGCACCGGCGCCCCCGCGGGAAGGGGCGACTTCGGCACGCATACGAGGCTCGTATGCTTGGCGGTGCGGGCGACCGGGTCGCCGGAAACCGGCGGCAGGTACGCGTCGCGCTCGTACGACGAGAGTTCGCAATCGACCTTCTTCCCTTCCGGCAGCGCGACGGATACCGAGCCCGGGACGAATTCGACGTCTTCGTCGAATTCGAAGGAAATCCGGCCGTTCCTATTCGGGAATACGGGGACCATCCGGTTCTCATAAGGAAGTTCGGACGTATCGACAAGCGCACCGGTTTCCGAAAATCGGGCGTACTGTACGGAAACGCGCGAAATGAAGTCGGCCGACCGGTACTTGAGCGTCGCGCCCGAAAGCATGGCGAGGTTTCAAACGGCCGGAGGAAGCCCTTCGGACAACCGGATTTCGAAGTCGTTCGAATGTGGGAACGGACCGTTCTTGCCGGTTACGAAGAACACGTTGGAAACGTCGGATCCTCCGGGTCCGGCGACCTTGAATCCGGCCGGTTCCTTCAGGAGTCCTTCGAAGACCGAGAGGCGTTTTTCGAGTTCCGATTTCGATACTTCCGCCGAAAAGCGGACGGGCATGCCTTCGGACGGACGGAACGATACTCGGTCCGACGGCTCCCCGGCATTCGGAAGGAGCGCGAGCCTCGGGGTCGAAAAGCTTCCGGAAAATACGGTCTCGAGCGGGTACAGGAGTCCGTTCGAATCGAGGCGGAGGCGGTATTCGGTCGCGAACCGGAGCGGAGCGTCCAGCCGGTATTCGAGCGCGTTTCCGGAAAGCCACGAACACCGTCCTGAAAGTGCGGGTTCGAACGTCACGGGGCATGGAACGGCATCCTTTTCCGAAAGGGAGGATAGCGCGACGACCGGAACGTTGAACAGAAAAACCGGATTTTTTCCGACGCGGTCGGTCTCCCCTTCCGGGATCATGCGGACGACCTTCGCGGCGGAAACGGCTTCGAGTTCGAAGGTCCGTTCCGTGCCCATGCGGATTCCCGATGGGGTGGCGATATCGGCCGACAGCGTGAAAACGTAACGCTTTCCGATTTCGAGCCGCTCCGAAAGACGGTAGGAAACCACATTCTCGGACGAGAGCGCCGCCATCCCGGCGACGGCCGGAGAAACCGTCACGGTCCGGTTCGAAACGGTAGCCGGATCGAGAGCGGTGGAAAACGTGAAATCGATCGACGGCACGTTGTACGGAATCTTCCGGTACCCGAAATCGAAATTTCCCCCCACGACGGTGGGAACGGAGGTCTCGGAAAAATGGAAGAACCCGAAGGCGAGAGCGGCCACCGCCGCGGTAACGACGAACGCTTTTCGGAATCCGGGAGGGAACCGGTTCGCGAACCGGGAGAACGCCGACGTTTCCGGGGAAACGTCGGCCGCGACGTTCTCGGACGCGCCCGTTTTTTCCTGCGTAGCGGAACCGTCCGAAACGGACGGGGTACCGGAGAGGCTTTCGGAAGCTTCCGGCGTACGTTTTTTCTTGTCCATAGGAGAAAAGGAAGGAATCCGGAAAATACTATCCCCGCAAACTCCTTTTGCAAGGGGAAAGGCGTGCGTAAACGAAAAAACGGATATGATTCATTCGTACCGCCTTTCCCCACATCCGACCATGTCCGAACGTCCGAATTCGGCGTCACGCCCCCTTCTCTACCGCACCCACGAAGAGTGGTGGAGGCGCGGGGCCGCCTACGCCGACGAATGAAAAGTCGTATTGACCCGATTCGACGACGTTTCCGCCGAATGAACCGCCCATGGAACCTCGCAGTACGCAGTGCGGCTCGCCTTCAAATGCGGCGGCCTCAGCCGATCATGCTCGTGCCCCGTAAGCGATTTTTGTAAACACATGGCAGCGCTCGCTATCCTGTGGGACGAAGCACGCGGAATTCCCCGGCCTTCCGAGCGCGAAATTACGGGGTTTTCGATTCCGCCGTCCATCATTACCCGTGCGGACGTTTCGAAGGCGTACGCGAATCCCCCCAAGGCGAACCTCGACGTCATCCGCATCGCGGCGGACGAATTAGGGTGGAGCCGGCCACACGCACGCCTTCCAGCCAAGCCGAGGGCGCTCGAATCCGGCGGGGTCGGGCCTTTAACCGTCAAAAAAGCCTGTTCGGAAATAAGGAATGGAAACTGCCGTACGAGCCGGCAGGAACATAGGAACGATTCCCTAAAACCAACGAATTCAAGATTGTCCGCTCCAAGCGCGCAAAAACGAAGGACGGTCTTATTTGTGCGGGACGATCGTCCGCTCCTTCGTCCATATCTCTTTCCCTACGCGATCGATATGTTCGCGAAGAGGTCGCGCCGCATTATCGTAGTCAACAAGGTCGCAACCGAACGGAAACGGGGCTTCGAACCGGAGTTTCGCGTCCAAAATAGAAAAGTCACGGTGCGTCCATTTTCCTTCGATGGCAATATCGACGTCCGAGCCCGGGCGGAAATTCCCTTTCGCACGGGATCCGAACATTCGGGCGCGAACGATTCACGGACATTCGGAAATGACCTTCTTTAAGAAGGCGACGTCGTGGGGACGGAGACCGTTATTGGAGGAAGATTCGCTCGAGCTGGACATAGAGGTCGCTTATAGCCTTCGCATACGCGGATTGAATTCTGGTTACGGTAGCCACGGCAATGTCTTCATCGTATTCATGGGCGAGGGAGTTTCGGTCCGAAAGCATCTCGATCCATACGTATCCGTCGGTGATGAATCCCTTGTCCGTCCCGAGTCGAATGATATCGCGGGGAAAATCCATCCTTTCGGACTCGCCCTGCGCCAGCATATAGTCGCGGAGCGTCTTCCACGATAATTCGAACGCTATGCTGAAAATATGGATCCATCCGGCGATTTCCACCGATGACATCTGCGCCACCGGACGCTTGGAAATGGCATCCAACTGGGAACGAATGCGGGAAAGATTTTGAAACCGCTGTTTCCAGCGTATGTCGAGAACGTTTTGATCCATGCCGAAAGTATACGGATATTTGAAAAATATGAAAATTCGGTCCATCGGAGATTTCAAGAAGGATCGCCTTGGGAAAACGATAATCCCGAATACAGTGCGAACATGCCTATCCGCCCTTTTCCCTACCGAACACTCCTCGATTGGTACCAAGAAAACGGTCGCCACGATTTACCGTGGCGAACCGACCAGTCGCCCTACCGCGTCTGGCTTTCGGAAATCCTCCTGCAACAGACCCAAGCACCCCGCGTCGTCCCCTTCTTCAACCGGATCGTTGCGGCCTACCCGACGGTCGCCGATTTGGCGAAGGCGTCGTTCGAGGAATTCTTCCCCTACTACGACGGACTCGGCTACTATTCGCGGGCCCGAAACCTCCTCGCTACGGCAAAAGAAGTTTCGAATCGGTTCGACGGCACGTTTCCGAGCTCGACGGAGGAACTCGTAAGTCTTCCCGGCGTCGGACCGTACACCGCGGAGGCCGTCCGGGCGTTCGCGTTCGGCATTCCGACGCTGCCGTTCGACACGAATCTCGAAAAGGTCTTTTCCCGGTATTTTTTCGGAACGAAGTTCCGCAAGCTGACGAAGGACGAAAAACGGCGGATCGGAGAAGATTTCCTTTCGAGCGGCGAATCCGGGCGCGACGTCGCGGCGGCGCTCATGGATTTCGCGAATACGGTTTCGACGAACGCCCTCTCGAAAATCGATTGGAATTCGTACCCCTTCCCCGAATGCGAATTCTTCCGGACCCGCGGAGCGCTCGAAACCGGGCGGACGAAACCCCGCGCGGCGTTCCCGATGGCCGACGCGACGCTCGTCGCCATTCTCGCGGACGAACGCGGTTCGAAACTTTTTTCCCAGGAGCCGGGCGGAACGTATGCCCCGTTCGCCATGCCCCCGCCCCTGGGCCGGGATCCCCGAAGCGTCATAAAGGCGTTTTTTTCGGAATCCGGACTCTCGGTTTCGGTCCGTCCCCCGTATTCGAAAGGATTCCTGGACGGCGCCCCTTTCGCGTTCTTCCGGGTCCGCGTCCAAACCGGCGCGCCCGTCGGAACCCCCTTTCCGAAACACGCGTTCGATGCCTGGTGGTCGCGCGTTTCGCGTGGAAAAACGGCGGATTTTGACCGGACTCCCGCGAAAATGTCCGACGGTTACGGCTTTACATTTTAAGTACGGTACGTATATTCCGAAATGGAAACAAACATTCGGAAAAAGGAGACGCCATGACGACAGCACGGAAGATGACGGTACCGATCACCGTCGGAGCGCGAAACCCCTGTATCGACGCGAAAAAGCTCGCGAAGTTCGAAGGAATCCCCGGAAAAGTCGAAGTGCGTGTCCGGAACGGATACCTTTCGACCGGATATGAAGCGGTGAACCGGTCCCTGCCTCCGAACCTTCGCTGTTTGGACGGCCAAATATGGGTCAATGGCCTGACGAGCGTCGAATTCCGGGAAATCCGCGGATTCACGATGACGAGGGCCGCGCAGTATTATTGGGGACGGACAAGTTCCGCCTAACCTCCTTGCCGGCATTCGGCAGAAACCTCGCGGCTCCCGAAAACGGGAGCCGTTTTTCTTGCCCGAAAGCCGGATCGCGATACCATCGCCCCATGTCGCGCCGACTTTTTCCCTCGAAATTCTCGAAATTCCCGTCCGAAAACCGCTCGGCCCGAACGTGGGTCCGGCGGAGTTTCGCCACAATCGGGGTCGGCACGGTGGGCGCGTTTTGTTTTTTCCGATACCTTTTTCCGTTCGAATTGCCGGAACCGGGATATTCGACCGTCGTTCTCGATCGGAACGGAGCGGAAATCGGAGAAATCCCTTCCGGGGACGGAAAGCGGCGGCGGTCCCTTTCGTCGGACGACGTTCCGCCGTTCATGAAATCGTCCCTCGTCGCGCTCGAAGACCGGCGGTTTTTCGGGCATCCCGGCATCGACGGCATGGCGATCGTTCGGGCCGCGGTTCGGAACGTTCGGGCGGGAACAACCGTCGAAGGGGCTTCGACCCTCGAAATGGGGCTCGCGCGTTCGGCCTTCGGCATCGCCGATCGGCGAACGTACCTTCGGAAAATTCGCGAGGCGGTCGCGGCGCTCCGTATTTCCGGGCGGTATCCGAAAGAACGGATCATCTCGGAATACCTGAACCGGATCGAGTTCGGCCGGATATCGGTCGGGGTCGCCGCGGCGGCGAAATCGTACTTCGGAAAAGACCTAAGAAACCTTACCGAAGCCGAACAGCTCGCACTCTTGGTTATGGCGAAAAACCCGGTCGGGTACGATGCCGCGAAAAACCCGGCGGCGTTCCGAAAACGCTTCGAACGGGCCGTGGACGAACTTCGGGAGGGCGGAAACGTCGACGCGGAGAAAGCTTCGCTCCTGAGGGCGGAAAAGCTCTCCTTCCCCCTGCCGAAAAATACCCTCCCCTACGTCGTCGACGCGCTCGGGCGTTCGGAATTTTCGGAATGGAAAAACGCGGCGTGCCCGGAGGCGGAAGGTTCGCGGTGCGGCGTCGTGCGAACTTCGGCCGACCTCGAACGAACGGAGCGCGTCAGAAACATCGCGGGGGGCGTCCTCTCGGAACTCCGATGGCGCGACGTGAGCGATTACGGAGTCCTGCTCGTCGACCGGAAAACCCGGGAAGTCCGGGTTTTTCTCGGAGGAGCCGACTATTCGGCCGAAAACGGCGGACAGGTCAACGTTCTCCTTTCGCCCCGGCAAGTCGGTTCGACGTTGAAGCCGTTCGTCTATCTCTTGGCCATGGAACGTTCCGGAGTCCGGACGGAAGATACCGTGCTCGATCTCCCGGTTTCGTTCCAAACTTCCGAAGGCACCCCTTACGAACCGAAAAACTACTCGCTCTCCTATCGCGGCAGCGTCACCGTCGCCGAAGCGCTCGCCGGAAGCCTGAACGTTCCGGCCGTCCGCATGGCGGAAAAAGTCGGGGTGGGCAACCTGCTCGCCTTCCTGCGATCGCTCGGCATTTCCACGCTGAACGAAGACGCCGACCACTACGGACTCTCGCTCGCGCTCGGAACCGGGGAGATTCCCCTCTACCAGCTGCTTCGGGCATACACGGTTTTTTCGCACGAGGGCAGGTACTGCCCGTTCCGGCTCGTACCGGCGGAAGGCGGCGGACGGGATTCGGAATGCGAACCGAGGGCAGAATCGGAATCGGTAGCGGAAATTCGCCGGATCCTCACGAACCGCGCGTTCAAACTTCGGGAATTCGGAACCGATACGGCCCTTGATTTCGCGGATCGGGAAGTGTTCGTAAAAACCGGAACCTCCCGCAATTTCCGGGACAACTACGCCGTCGGATTCGTCCGGACCCCGAGCGGGAACGACTTTCCCGAGGGGTTTTTATTGGCGGTTTGGAGCGGCAATAAGGACGGCACGAACATGAAAGGCGTTTCCGGAGCGACCGGAGCGGGCGAAATCTTCGGACGGATCGTTCGGGAACTCGTCCCCCCGGGGAGCGGTCCGGAAGAAGTGCGCCTCGACGCGCGAAAAACGGGATACCTGGAAATCGTCTCCCCGCTCCCGAATTCCCGGTACCGGTTCGATCCGTCGGTTCCGTCCGATCGCCAGACGTTCACTACGAAATTCTCCACCGACCTCGAATACGGTCGCGCGCAGTGGTTGCTCGACGGAACGCCGTTTTCCGGAAACGTGGAAATCGGAAAACTCGACCGCGGAACGCACGTCCTTACGATCCGCTTAACGGGAACGGAAAGGGGCGACGTCGAAGCGGCAAACCGATTCTCCGTGGAATAACGCCCGGCGGGGCGGAAGTTTCGGCACCGGACGTCCGGAGACGACGGGGCCGCATTCCTATTTTCTTCCGAGAACGTGGGCGATGCCGGAAGAAATCAACAGGAACGCCAGGGTCGCGGCGACGGAGAAAACGGCCGCCGTCCATGAAAACCGGAGGAACGGGGCCGAAAGCAGCGCGCCCCAGGCGGCCGGGAACGACGCGGCGGCCGTGACGGCGAACGCGGCGGCGAAGGTGAAAGCCGTCGCGGCGAGAGCTTCCTTCCGAAGGAAATTCCGATCCGCCCCGAGGAGCCGGTACGAACGTTCCCGTTCGGTACGGAATTTCCGAACCGACGAAAATACCGCGACGACGACCGAAAACGCGAGGAGGGCGACGACGGCGAGAAATGCCCATACGACCGGAAGTATGGCCGAAGCGGCCGACTGGACGAGGGAGACGGTTTCGGAAACGTTCACGAACGAGACGTGCGACCCGACCGCTCCGACGAGACGGCGTCCGTATTCGGTCGGATCGGGAACGTTGACGGAGAGGAAATACGAAGGAGGGGCGTTCGCGAATTCCCCTTCCGCCACTTGGAAATAAAAGAAGGGGCGGATGCCCTCGCGCGAGCTCTCGCGGATGCTCGAAACGACGAGGGGAAATTCCCTCCCCATAACCGAGAAGGTCACGCGGTCGCCCATTCCGATTCCCAGACGGTCGGCAAATTCGCGATCTACGGAAGTTTCGCCCAAATCGGGCGTTCCGCGCTTTCCTTTTTCGATCCT
This sequence comes from uncultured Candidatus Peribacteria bacterium, assembly GCA_964540725.1. Lineage (GTDB taxonomy): Bacteria > Patescibacteriota > Gracilibacteria > BD1-5 > UBA2023 > JANJWP01. The sequence goes on along the minus strand of CAZINU010000001.1, from coordinate 143,745 downwards.
ATCCGGAAGCGGGGACGAGGTCAGGTTGAACTCCCTCGAAAATTCTCGGGATTCCCCGGAAGGACCGAAGAATTCGGCGAGCGGAACGGAATTCACCGCGACGATTCGGGCCCGGAGAATCGAGAACGGTTCGGCCTTCGTGGCCGGAACGGAAAGCGCGGCGGGCAAATCCCGGGCGCGGAGGTTCAGCGCGAACGCGTCCACGGCGTTCGACGAAAGGCGGTCGAGCTCTTCGGAGAAATGGAAGGCGAACGACGCGAAGTAGGCAAGAAGGACGGCGGGCACGGCAATGGCCGAAACGGTAGCGAACGCCGGGGATCCGGGAGCTCCGGAGAGGCGGAACGCGTCGAAGACGGCGAACGAGCGTTCCTTCCATGCTTTCGAACGGCCCGAAAGCGCGCGTACGGCGAAGGCAGAGAGGGCGAGCAGCGCGGCACCGGCCAGAAGCGTCCAAAATGCCCACGATGCGGCCGGAAGCGTCGAATCCCCGAGCGCGAGCCGGTAGGCGGAGAGGGCGGCGAAGGCGGAGAGGGCGAAGGTTCCGGCGGTTCGGATCGACGGAATCGAAGGTTTCGGTTCGGAAAGCCCCGCGAGCGCCGAAGACGCGACGATTTTTGCCACCCCCGGAACGAGGGGAAGGAAAACCGCGAGGGGAAAGGCGACGAAAAGGTGTTTCACCGGCGAAAATCCGAGCGTCGGTACCGAACCTGAGAGCGCGAGGGGGACGAACCAAGCGAGCGAACAAACCATGGCGAGAACGGTCGGCGCGACGAAAAACGCGAGAAACAGGGAGGCAAGCAGCCATCTGGACGCCCCGAGAAGTCGGAGCGTCGCGAAAAACCGACGGTTCGACGCCAAAACCGCGGCCGCGAAGAAATACGCGGCCGTACCGGCCAAAAGAAAGGCGACGGCCGCGGCCGTCGACGCGTACCGTTCGACGTTCCCGACGAGCCGTGCCGGACCCGATTCGGCATCGCGCGGGGTTCGGATACGAAGGGAAGAGATTCGCGGATCCGAATTCAGGAATTTGGAAAGGCGGCGGGCGGACGCCCCGTCGGACGTTTTCGCGAGGATGGAAAATTCGGCCCGGCTTCCGGCAAGGAGTTCTTCGGATTGGGCAATCCGGCCGTATTCCACCATGACGAGGGCGGGATCGGATCAAAACGAAAAGCCGATTTCCGAAGAACGCAGGATCTCCCCTTCCGGAAAGAACTTCGTTCCGAACAGCTCGAACGCGGCGCCCGACCCAAACGAGCGGAAAACCCGGGTTTCCGCGAGGAATCCGCCCGAAGACGGAAATCCGGAAAGGACCGACCGGACGTTCGGGCGGCCGGACTCCGGGAACGGCCGGACTTCGAATCCCCCGTAGAACGGATACCCCGGCTCCGCGGCGATGACCCGAACCGGAACGGGGCGGCGATCCGAATCGAGAATCGTGGATTGGAACGATATCCGGCGGACGCACTCGGCGCCCGCGCGCCGGCAGTGTTCGAAAACGGCGGCGTCGGCATCGCCGAGCGGGTACGACGACGACACCGAAACGTCGGCGGAAAGGAACGGGCGAGAACGTTCCAACGTGGCCGACACGGCGGCGTCGGAAAGTCCGCCGATGGCGAGAAACAGGGAGAACGCCAAAAGGAACGTCGCGAACGAAGCGGCGAAATGAAAGGAAGACGCCCGGAAGAGCGAGCGGAAAAGTTTGGGGAACATGTCGGAAAAACCGATACCCCCATCGTACTCGCGAACCCTTCGGAAACAAGACGATCCGCATTGCCAAACGAAAAACGCCCCGGAATTCCGGGGCGTTTTTCGCTTATGAACGGCTACTTCGCGAACACGAGCTTGAATTTCTTTTTTCCCACTTGCACGACGGTTCCGCGATCTTTCGATAACGCAACGAGGGTTTTTTCATCGGTCACTCTTTCGCCCCCCACCTTCGTACCGCCGCCCGTGACGGATTGTCGAGCCTCCCCGGTCGTTGCGGCAAAACCGATGGTTTTCAGGAGCGTAAGTACGCCGACGGAGCCATTCTCGGTCTCGACGAAAGCTTTTTCCATTTCGTCTTCCGAGGGCATGATGCCTTCGGAAAGAACCTTTTCGAAGTACGCGCGGCCGGCTTCGGCCGCATCGGCACCGTGGTAGAAGGTGACGATAGTACGGGCGAGGTCGAGTTTGATGCTTCGGGGGTTTTCGCCCGACGCGAGCCGTTTGGCATACGGCTCGATCTCTTCGAGCGAAAGCGGCGTGGCGAGACGGAAGTAGTCGAGAATGAGCTCATCCTTCACTTCCATGAGCTTCACGAACATGGCATTCGGTTCCATGTCCACACCGATGCAATTTCCGCCGGTCTTGCTCATCTTCTTGCCGTCCGGACCGAGAAGGAGATCGAAGGTCATGATATCCTGTTTCGGTTGCCCGAAGGCTTCCTGCAATTTTCGTCCGGCCAAGAGGTTGAAGTACTGGTCGTTTCCGCCGAGTTCGACGTCGGCCTTCAGGGCTACCGAATCGTACCCCTGCATGATGGGGTAGAGAAACTCCTGCAAGCTGATGCGGATACCGGCCTTGAACCGCTTCGAAAAATTGTCGCGGTCGAGCATTTCGGCGACCGAAAAGTGCTTGGCAAGTTCCCCCACCCCGCAGAAGTTCACCTTGTCGAGGCCTTCGGAATTGTAGTAGATTTCGAGCTTCGAAAGATCGAGGATCTTACCGAATTTCGCCACCCACGTCTCGGCGTTTTTCCGGGTTTCTTCGCGCTTCAGCATAGGGCGTTCGGCGTCTTTGTCCGACGTGTCGCCCACTTGCGCGGTCGCGTCGCCGATAAGAATGATGACGTGGTGTCCGAGCTCTTGGAACTGCCGGAGTTTCATCATGGGAACGGCGTGTCCGATGTGCACGATGGTGCCGGTTGGGTCGATGCCGAATTTTACCCGGAGCGGCGTGCCCGAAGCGAGCTTCTTTTCGAGCGATTCCCGATCGATGATGCGGGAGACGCCCTTTTCGAGGAGGTTTTTGATTTTGGAATCCATAGCGGAAGCGGAAAGAAAACGGGGGTGATTGTACGATTTTTTACGCTTTTTCAAAGCGGCTTGCGAATCGTTGGAAAAACTTTGCTTTTCCGCCACTTATTCGATAGTATGAAAAAGGTTATATTTTTTTGACATATAATATGATTATTTCCCAATGCCCCGGATGTCAGGCGTCGTTTCGGCTCAAAGACGAATTCGGAGAAAAAAATGCCCGTTGCCCGAATTGTTCCACAGTATTTCCGGTACCGGCGGAAAATATCGTACGATCTCCCGACGCGGGACCTTTCGAATCCTCGGAATCCGGACTCCCGACCAGTTCGAAAACCGATGACGCCGGAGGAATGCCGACCCATTCCGGAGCATTTTCGAAACACGTTTACGGAATCAAACAAAAACGCGTGTCCCTGCTTGCCGAAAAATACTACGTGCGCGACGAAAACAACGTCGATCTCCTTTTTGCCGTAAGGAAGCTGAAGGTATTCAAATCGATTCTCGCCGGGCTCGCCGCCGTAATCGTGTACCTTGGCATCATGGGCGTTTTCTGATTCGCCATGCTTACGAAAGCCCAAGTCCCGGATGTCGCGACCGCGCCTTCGGAAGGGACAGCGATCGGAACCGGAACGAATTCCGCCGTGACCGGGTCGACGAGAAGGGACAACGTTCGGAAAAATCGGACGGCGACCAATGCCGGATCGGTCTCCACCGGAACTTCGGTTCCGCCGGATTTCCGAAATTCCTTCCGTACCCAGACCGGAGAGACGGGCGCGGCGGCGCTCCCCGCGGGGAACGATTCGAGCACCGGATCGAACGGGGATTCCCCTATCGGAGGCGCCGTCGCGGCATTCGCGCTTTTGGGAGCCGTTCTTACCGGTACCGCATTGTACCCGAAGCGGCACATACAATTCTACGAAAACGACCGATTCGATTCGAAAACTGTCCCGATTTTTACGGTAACCCAAATGAAGCGATTCGAATTTCCAAGAAAACGCTACGCCATGGAAATGTCGGGGGGAACTCTCGCCGTTTTCGAAAAGAACGTATTCACGAACGTGTTCCGTCGCAAATGGTGGATACGGCTCCCGGGCGGGCATGAATTCGTCGTAAAAGAGGACTCGGTCATCTTGAGTCTCATGCGAAGATGGGTTCCGGTAATCGGGGGATTCATTCGGACGAATTTCGTTTTCTTCGACCTTCGAAACGATCCGGAACAACGAAAACCGGTCGGGATATTCAAAAGGAAAATCGAGCTCTTCGACAACTATCTGCTCGATTTGAAAGACGATCCGGCCTTCACGATTCCGAGACAAGTCGCCATCGGCATGGCTATATTGCTCGATACTGGAGAAAAACGATAAATCGGTTCGGATATGAACGCGATTGACGCTATCGAAATTCTCGAAATCCCGAGGGATTGCGCCCTTCCGGTTTCGGCTGGGACTGCGTGCGGAGCGACGTTCGACATTACGCCCGAGTGTATCGAAACCGATGGGGGGGGCGGCGGTTCGGGAAAAATCGATTTCGAATCGGGGGCCTCCCTCGCGAACGCGTTCTTCATTATCGTCATGCTTTCGTGCATAACGACCTTCTTATACCAGATATCGGAGGGATTGTTCGAACTGAACGGGGTAGATCCGAACAACTTCACGTTCCGACACTCGAATTGGGGCGATTCGGGAAACGCGCACGGCATATTTACGTCCATATTCCTCCATGGATCGGCAGATCACCTTATCGGAAATCTCCTGTTTCTTTTTCCGCTCTCCCTCGTCATCCACAAACTCTACGGAACTCTCCGCGGGTTGGCGATCTTCATGGGATTGGGTATCGTCGCCGGCCTGGCCACGTACCATATCCACGGTTGACCGGCCGTGGGAGCGAGCGGAGCCATTTTCTGAACGTTCGGATTCGTTACCGTATTTTACGTCCGTTATCGGAAGGATTTTTCGGAAAATCTCCACGACGCATCATGGGCGCTCCCCATCATCGGGGCGTACCAGATATTCCTCGGATTCACGAACCCGATGGTGGATAACGTAGCCCACGTGGCCGGATATCTGGCCGGCATCTCGCTCGCCGGAATCCTTTTCCGAAACCGCCCCCTCCGCATCGACGGAACCGAAGCGGAATGCGAAATTCCGCTATCTCCGGGTCGTCACTAAGCCACCGCTCTCGTAAACTTTTGATCCGAACGCGAAGGCGATGTTGAGCGCAACTAAGGAAAAACCAAGAAAAATTCAGAAAAACGCGGTTCGGGCCTTGCCATTCTGCGGACGTTCCGTATGTTCGAACATCCTGCCCCGTCACCCGTATGCCCATGCGAATCCGAGAATTCTTGGAACCTCTCCGCTCCGTGAAAAAGGAAGCGGCCATCCTGACGGGAGTCGCGCTCGTGGTCCCCACGCTGAACGCGTCGTTCGCCTACGCGCTCACGCCGATTTCGAAAGCGATTTCGGAAGGCGATTTCGAGACGGTGAAAATTTGGATGTTCAGCCTTTGCGCGCTCTACGCGATCGGCCTTCCGTTCATTTTTGCCTTCAGGGGCACGTACGCGCCGTTCGATTTCAAGATCGAAACCTTCCTTACCCGGAAGCATGCCAAAGAACTGACCCTTCTCGAAAACCGGTTCTTCGAAACCTACGGGGCGAGCCGAGTGATGAATGTTTTTACCGCCGGCATCAGCACGTGGCGGGAGAATCTCGGAATCGTCGTCTCGGGCGCCGTATTCACGATGGCCTACGTCATCGGGAGCGCGATCAACATCTTCGTTATCAGCCCCGCCTTCTTCGCCGTTTTCTTCGTCACGTTCGCCGCGTTCATCGCCTGAATCGCCTATCTGAATGCCAAGAGCCGGCCGATTCGACTCCGAATGAAGGAAATGTCCGTCGAGGTTTTTCGGAACGTCTCGCGATTTACGTTCTCAAAATTCGAGATCCTTCAGAACGGACGGACGGACGAAATGATCGGAAACATCGTCCGTTGGAATGAGCGGTATTACGGAGAGAAGCGGGAGCTCATGGAAATTCTCGAGAGCATCAATACGTCCATCCGATTCTCCATGTTCCTCTTCCGGATCGGGTCGGTCGGAACCGTCGCATGGATCGCGCATTCCGGCGGAATAGCGCCGTTCTCGCTCGCCACGCTCGTCTCGGCCGTCGGAATGCTCGACGTCGGCCTCTCCCGCTTCGCCGACAATTACAAGGTCTTCTGGCGCGAGTGGGTCCATATCGACAAATTCGAAAAACTCTTCGCCGAATCGCCCAAAATCGAAGGGTACTCGGAAGGGGCGGACTTCGTTTTCAAGAAAGGGAACCTGACGATCGACGGCGTATCGTTTTCGTACTCGGCCGGCAAAAAGCCCGTTTTCGAAAATTTCTCGCTCGAAATCGAAGGCGGAAAGAAGACCGCGCTCGTCGGAACTTCGGGCGGCGGAAAAACGACGCTCATGAAACTGCTTTCCGGCTACGTCCGCCCCAATGCGGGAAGTATTCTCGCAGATGGCCAAAACCTCTCGGAAGTCTCGCTCCGGTCGTACTACGCCCATATCGGTTACCTCACGCAGGATTCGGCGATATTCGACGGAACGGTCCGGGAAAATCTCGAATTTTCCGTCGAGTCCGACGGCTCGGATCACGGAAAAAAACCGGAACGGCCATCCATGGAAGACGCCCTCCGGTTCGCCGAGTGCGACTTCGTCTTCCATTTCGAAAACGGGCTCGATACCGAAATAGGAGAGCGCGGCATCCTGCTTTCCGGCGGACAAAAACAGCGCCTCGCTCTCGCGAAGATTTTCTATAAGAACCCGGAGATGGTCTTCTTGGACGAACCGACCTCCGCGCTCGACAGCGAATCCGAAGAGGCCGTGACCCATGCCATCCACAACCTCATGGAAGGCCGGACCATCGTCATTATCGCGCACCGGTTGCAAACCGTGAAAGAATGCGACCGCATCGTCGTCGTCGGAAACAACGGCATTCTCGAAGACGGCACGCACGAAGAACTTCTCGCGAAAAACGGTACGTACGCGAGAATGGTGGAATTGCAGAGCGGGTTTTAAGTCGTTCCGTTCCCAGATATTGACGGAATAGTTTTTATGGTTATAATTTTTTTATCCCAATTTCGGGCACAAACACAAGGAGACGAAGATGCAAATCATTACGCGTACCCCTACGTCAAACGACGTTATTCCGGTACGAACTTCGGCCGATATCCCGGAGGAATTATGCGAGTATCACGGGTTTATCGACGAATTGCGCCGAATCGACCACCACGCTCCGGTCCTCATCGATTACGCGGGCGTACGCATTATGGGGCTTCTGGACGGAAAGCTCTGCGAACTGGTCGTACTCCCCAGTGAGGATGGCGGAAGACCCGAGAAGATGGAATTCTTCCTTTCGGATTTCAATGACGCGCTCCCTTTCGGCTGCAAGGTTTCGAAACTCGTGGATGCGCTCCATGCGGCAATGGATGAGGAACTTGACGCGGATTCGCTGTCCGCGAAAGAACTGGAACGCCTCCGTCGCTTCAACGAGGCTATCCGGATCCTGAACTTCCCCATGGATCCGCCGGCCAGCGAATCGTCCGCCGAGCCGCCCGTCCCCCCAGCAGGTACGGCTCCCGTTCAAGATGCCGCCGCCAGCTGATTCCCCGCGGCGGAAGCCGCAAACAAATCCCCGCGAAACGCGGGGATTTTTCTTGGGAGAATTCCGGGGGCTATACTCCGACGAGCTTCGAAACCGTTTCCATCTTCGCTTCGATTCGGGCGTTCATTTTTTCGGCGCCCGCCTCAAGTCTCGCTTCGACGTAGGCCGGATCTTTCGAAATTTCGGCATGCCGGGCGCGGATGGGGCCGAGCGCGTCCAAAAGGATTTCGAGAAGGTCGGCCTTGGCATGGCCGTAACCGTAACCGGTGCCGCGCTCGAATTTCGCGCGCATGTCGGCCAGGCGTTCAGGCGTGGCGAACACCTGGGCGATGGCGTATACGTTGTTGTCGACCGGCTTGGGATCGTCGAGCCCTTCGGACCCCGTAACGATTTGCCCGATCTTCTTCTTCAGCGTCTTTTCGTCGTCGAACACGCCGAGGAAGTTGTCGTACGATTTGCTCATCTTCCGACCGTCGAGCCCGGGGAGCGTTTCAACGGCCTTTTCCACGTGCGCGACGGGTTCTTTGAACACCCCTTCGCCGTACGTCTTATTGAACGCCCGGGCGATGTCGCGAGCCATTTCGAGGTGTTGGATTTGGTCCTTCCCTACCGGAACGAAGTCGGTGTCGTACGCGAGAATGTCGGCCGCCATGAGGATGGGGTAGTCGAAGGTGGCCATATTGAGGTTATTCTCAAAACTTCTTGCCAATTCAGCAAATTTGGCATCATTCATTTCAAGATTTTGCCTAGTTTTGAGGTTTATTTCTTTTAGATAGCTGATATTGTCAGCTATCTCGTTCCTTATCGAAATGGGAAGTCCTTCCAAAAAACCAACAGCAAAAGATTCATTTGCAGATATCTGACCACGAAGAAATGCTGAATCTTGCAACATTTCTTCTTTTTTTTGTTGAAAATCCTTAAAACTGTGTGCCCTGAGCATGAGCGAATACGGCGTCACGCTCGATAAAATCCACGAAAGCCGGGGAATGAGCGGAATGTCCGACTGGCGGAAAATGGTGACGTTCGGATTGTCGCCGTAGATCGACAGGTAGTCCACCGCGAGCTCGTGGGTCTGTCGGCGGAGGGTTTCGCCGTTTTTGACCGACGTGAGCGCGTGCAGGTCGGCAATGAATACCGCGGCATCGTTGCCTTCTGCCAAGCGGCCGAAGGGCAACAGCGCGCCGACGAGGTTTCCAAGATGGATGGAGGCGCCGGTGGGTTTGACGCCGGTAATGATGCGTTTCATGACAAAATGGGTTGCGAAAACTATATGGAAAACCGTTCGGAAGTCACGTCGGAAGCGCTCCTCGATAAAAATCGGATGAAATCTTCAGTTGCCGGCAACATGGTCGAAAAACCGTGTTGCAATCCCGGATACTCGCGGTATTCGATGTCATTCCGCGGAAACTCGCTTCGGAGTTTCGCGGCGTATTCGGCCGTCTTCTTATAATAGATACTTTCGTCTTCGGTGCCGTGCGCGAGGAATACCCGAACGTTTTTCAGATACGCCGTCTCGAGCATGGGCGTAAGTCTGAGCGCGTCGTCGAATTGCCTTGTCCATACCGGATCGTCGATTCCCCGGTAGAGCGGACGGAATCCGGTTTTGAGCGCCCGGAGGAAATCTTCGACCGTTTCCTCTTTTACGCCCCGTTTGCCAAACGAACGGTAGTCGGTAACGGGGTAAAAAAGCCCGATCGTATCGATTTCCGGACAGAATTTCGGAAGGAGCGGCACAACGCCGCCCCCGTACGAAAGACCGAGAAAAACGATGTTCGAGTATTCGAGGATTTTGGATTCTCCGGAATACGCGACGGTCCATTCGCCGCCCATGGCGTACTTTCGGGCATCCAAGAGGGTCTTAATCGAATTTTGCGGCGTAAACCGGCCGCCCGATCGGGCGAAGCCGTAGTAGTCGGGCACGAGCACGTCATACCCGGCGGCGGTCAAGAGGTCGGCGTTTCGAAGCGAATCGATATCTACGGCATTCGGCGCGCCGATGGCGACGATGACGAGGGTTCCGTTCGGGTTTCCGCTTCGTGCGTACGAGGCGACGAGGCGGTTCTTCACGAGGGTTTCCATAAGTTTAAAAGGAAAAGGGTACGGCGTTCGATTTCGATTGGGGCGGAGTCGTCCGATTCGCATAAACCCCTGAATGGGAAACGGTTTGCACGAATCGGATCGGAACTGAAAATCGAAAGCGTGAAAACTACGGCTTCAGCGACACGAGCATCATCGCGTTCGTATCGACCGCCCGTTCGTTTCAAAGTCGGTAGAGCGTATTGAGCGGTTGGCAGAATTCGGTATTTACGAAAACCTTCCCTTCGAAGTTTCTCGCGAGGAACGCGGATTCGTCGAGGTAGCATCGAATGATATTGAAGGCCGATGCCGGTCAGAACGCTTGGATGATGATGTCGAGCGCGTTGGGACCGAGCCCTTCGGCATTCCGACGGGCAATCAAATCCCGACAATCGTTGCGCGTAATGGGCGCGTCGGCATCGCAGAGTTCCGGCAAGTCGAGACCGATTTCGGAAAACGTCGCGAATGCTGCGCCCGGATCGTCCTTCGCGATTTCGCGGACGTACGTAGCCCGAACGCCTTCGATATCCTCTCGGAACCGGGAACGGTCGTACGATGATTTCACGAGCACTCATTGGTCTGCGAGCAAGTACGTCACCCGGAGCGGAATTTGGGATTGGAGAAACCGTGCCGACTCTACGGCGGCGCGGTATTTCCGACGCATGCGCTCCGAGACTCGGGAAAAATCGGCGACGTCGCCACGAATGCCACCGACGCCATCGTAGAACGGACAGAGCGTTACGAACGCGTCGAGAGTCCGTCCGGCGCGCGCGGTCTGCACGGCTTTTCGGACGGCGCCCTTCGTCGTAAGGGAAACCGACCGGACGGATTCGTTCATGCGAACGAATCCGTCTTTAGCGGCTTCGAGCGAACGGAGAGCGACGTTAAGGGTTGGAGCGGACATCGCCGCGGAAAGTTCTTGGGAATTCATATGGGGAAGAGGGAAGGGTTTTAAAAAGGCCGACGGGGCGTATTCCCATCGGCCGAAGGCTTTATTCACGCGGACGCGGTGAAATTCCTATCGCCAATGGGAAAGGAAATGATGCCAAACGTAGAGGTACGGAAGTTTCGGTTTCATGGATTTCGCATTAAAAAACTCCCCGGAAAGGCGGAAACCTTCGGGGAGTCGTTACGGACGGAAGAATGCTACCGCGAAACGTCCCGAAGGCCGGGAGCGTGATGCCAGGAAGTATTGGTGCGTGCGGTGGTCATAACGGGAATCATACGGAACGTTTGAGAAAGTCAAGCAGGTATGCCGTAACGCGGTCAGGGCAACCGTCTTCGTTCGTCCGGAAGTTCCGACGGGCAATTCCCGTTTTTATTCCCGGAACGCCCTCCCCTACCCCGCCACCGTCAGCACCTCGAAACCGTCCTCAGTTACGAGGATCGTGTGTTCGAATTGGGCGGAAAGCTTTCCGTCGAGGGTTCGAACCGTCCATCCGTCGCCCATGAGCTTGGTCTTATGGGTTCCGAGATTGATCATCGGCTCGATCGTAAAGACCATGCCGGCTTCCATCTTCGGCCCGGAATCTTTCGGCGCCTTGTGCACGACGTACGGCTCTTCGTGGAATCGTATTCCGACGCCGTGGCCCGTATACTCCCGAACGACGGAACACCCGTTTTTTTCGGCATAGTTCGCGATGGCGTACCCGATGTTGCCGAACCGGTTTCCCGGGCGGACTTCCGCAATGCCGATATCGAGGCATTTCCTCGCGATTTCGGTGACCTTCTTCGCCTCCGGGGAAACGTTTCCTACGAGGTACGTGCGCGAAGTGTCTCCGAAATACCCGTCGACGATCGTCGTTACGTCAACGTTCACGATGTCGCCTTCTTTGAGGACGGTTTTGGTATCCGGAATCCCGTGGCACACGACGTCGCCCACCGACACGCAGGTGAATTTCGGGTATCCGCGATACCCGATACACGCCGACGTTCCGCCGTTCTTCACGATGAACGCGTTACAAATCTGGTCGATCTCCTCGGTCGTTACGCCGGGGCGGATGTGGGATTCGATCATGTCGAGCACCTTCGCCGCGAGCCGGGACGACCTTCGAATGCCCTCGACCTGTTCGGGGGTTTTGATGATGATGCCGTCTTTGCGTTTGGACATGGGAGAAGGAAAAACGGGAGTGTACGCATTTTTAGGGAAATCGCAAACGGAGCGCCTGCCCGGAAGCGTCCTACCGCACCCACATCCCGTCTCCGAAGCTGTAGAACCGGTATCCGTCCGCCAACGCCTTCGCGTACGCCGCATGGGCGTTTTGGATACCCATGAACGCCGAAACGAGCATGAAGAGCGTACTTTCCGGCAGATGGAAATTCGTAACCATCTCGTCAATGACCAGAAACGGTTTTCCGGGGTATTTGAAGATAGCGGTCGAGGCGTAGGCGGTCGAGGCGTCCAGTCCGCGGAAAACGACGGGGGACGCGCCGTCCGAACCTTCGAAATCCGACGCGGCGCCGTGCGCCGCGTCCCAAAAATCCGTCACGCTCCCTTCCCCTTCGAACCGGGAGCGCACGTGCGGCCAAACGTACGGCATCGACTCGAGCGTGCGAATGACGGTCGTTCCCACCCCGACGACCTTCCTGCCTTCGATCTTCGCCTCCGCGACGTCGCGGAACGTCGAGAGCGGAACCTCGAAATCTTCCGGATGCATTTCGTGGTCGCGAATGTCGTCGGTTTTAACCGGCTTGAACGTTCCGAGTCCCACGTGCAGCGTGAGGAACCGGGTCTGCGAACCGGCGGCGCGAATTTTCGAGATGAGCGATTCCGTAAAGTGGAGAGAGGCCGTCGGAGCGGCGAGCGAACCGTCCTTGCGGGCGAAATCGGTTTGGTAGTCGCGTTCCTTTTCTTCCGAATATTCCACGTACGGCGGAAGAGGCAGGCGACCGTGGGTCGCGAGAAAATCCGAGACGCGGCCGCCCGAGCGAAGTTCGAGTACCCGACCGTCCGGAATCTTCGAAACGACCGAGAGCTCGAATGCGCCGATTCGCACGGTCGAGCCGACCGAAAAGGCCGCCCCGGGGTATACGAGTGCTTCGAACCGGTTTTCCGGAAGCTCCTTTACGAAAAACACTTCCCCGTCCTTCTTTCGGGAGAATCCGTCCGCATTGACGAATTCGGCGTTCGAAAACGCGACGCGGGAAGGAATGACCCGGCTGTCGTTAAAAACGAAGAGCCGGCCGTCGCCCGCGAGTTCGGGCAAATCGGTAAACGTGCGGCATTCGAAGGTTCCGGCCGCGCGATCGCACGAAAGCATCCGCGCGCTCTCGGGCGGATGCGCGGCCGTCTGGGCAATGGCGCCCTCGGGCAATTCGAAACGGTAGGTCGATTTGAGGAAACGTTGGTCCATAAAAGCGGAAACGGACGGGAGTATACGCGGAAAACCGTGATGGCAAACCCGTCTTAAAAACCGTACGTTCGCCCCTACTTTTGACCGTTCCCGTAATCGTGTCGGTGCCTCGAAAGTTCCTTTCTTCCGGGCGAACATATCCAATCGTTCACGGTCCACACCCCCACCATGCGGTCATTCCGGTATTCGCCTTCGGAATTCAGCGAAACAATCACCTTGTCCTCGAAGCATTCGGGTTGATCGTAAAAACTCTTAAAGGGGCCGTTCTTTTTTCCGTCCGTCCATTCCCCTTCGTGACGGACGTTCTGCGAATCGGAAAGAACGACGTATTCGATCCCGATTCCGTGGCGTTTTCCGTATTTCCACTCCCCCTCGTAGTACGATCCGTCGTCTTCCCGAAAGATTCCGTACCCGTGTTCGAGTCCGTTGACGAAATCCCCGTCGTACTCGTCCCCGCAAGGAAACGTCAACGTTCCGCGACCGTGCGGCCGGCCGTTTTTGATTTCCCCCTCGTATCGGCGACGCTTGTCGTCGTAGAGTCGACCGCTCGTTTTCGTGACGTCGCCTTTCCAGACGGTCGCGTCCGAAGCCGGATTCTGCCGGAGAACGGATGCCCCGAGGGCTTGGAGGTTCGAAACCTTCGCCCCTTTTCAGTCCGAGGTTCCGTTCGTCCCCTTGTCGTGCGCTTTCTCGGACGTTCGCGAAGCCAAGAGTCCCTCCAATCGGAATACTTGCGCCGCCTTTTCATCCCGATCGGCGGCAAGCCGGGATTCCCGCGCTTTCGCACCTTCCAATTCCGAGGCGAGGGATTCTTTCTCGAACCAGAGTTGCCGGTATTGCGCGTTCGTCCGCTCGAGTTGAACCTCGGCTTGGCGTCCGGATTCCGCCCGTTCTCGCAGTCTTTTCCATTTTTGCGAAACGACGCCGAACGCTACGAGCGAAAAGAATCCTGCGGCGATGAGGGAGAATCCCAGAATCTCGTTCTTCTCGTGAAGTTCCCGGTTACGTTCGGTCAATTCGTCGGAGTGTCGCAGTATGATCCGTTTTCCATCTTTCGGAACTCCCGCGAGAGCATCGCGGAATTCATTGGAAAACCAGCAATTCTGCATATTCCTGCTCACCTCCCTACATACGTCGACAACCTCTTTTTGCCCCTTCGCAAGCCGTTCCGGTTCGGACCGCCAGGGATGCGGCGGAACGTACGAATCGCCCGCTTCGGCGACTCAGTGGCTTCCGATCGCGATGGCTCCGGCCATGAGGCAAGCTGCCGGAGTTGCCGTAGTTTTAGACGGTTTCATGGAAAATCCGTTACGGATATTTCCCGAATACTATTCGCGATTTTCGATTCCGGAAATTTATTGACATTAATTCTTATATGGTTATAAAAATTACGCAACACCAAAGATGGCGGCAATTGCCGCCGAAACGCACGAAATCATTCGCAAAGGAGAATCGCATGGCACGAGTTGTTCGCATCCTCGTCGTCGACGACAAGGGGTACGGCGTATCGGGAATCCGCGTCCACGAGTACAACGGCGACAACGTTCGGACGAACTCCGAGGGAATCGCCACGCTGACCCTCGAGGGCAGTTCCACTACCATCTACGTGAACGGTTTCACGGCCTACGACGGCTCGGTATCCAGGCTGAACGCCACGGAACGTTTCACGAAAACCGGCAAGCGCCTGTAAATCCGGGCGTTCGCCCCCCCGCCCCCGGAAACGGGGGTTTTTCATACCCGCGGACCAACGCTCCGAAGAGCATACCGCCCCCTTGCTTTTCGGTATTTTGGAATATGATGCGCGCACGCATGAAACCGACCGTCAAAACGCCCTTCCACCTCCGCCCCGAGTTCCTCTCCCGAGTTCCGGGCGCGCTTCTTTTGTCGATCTTCTTCCTACCGCCGATCCTCATTTTCCTGGAGCGGCGCCTCGGACTCTTTTTCATCGCCTTCTTCATTTCGTATTGGACGATGAAGGTTTTCGAGTCGTACTACTACGTCCTTATGTCCTACCTCCGCCTTCTGCGCGCCCAGGATACCGATTGGAACGGAAACGAAGTCCTCCTCTCCGAAGGGGACGGAATCCGCCACGTCGTCGTCGTTCCCATCTACACCGAACCGTACGAAACCATCCGCGACAACGTGGAGGCGATCGTCTCGGCGGACTACCCGTTCATGGAGAACGTCACAATCCTCCTCGCTACCGAGGCCCGGGCCCCCGAAGGCGAAAGGAATGCTGAAAAAATCATCCGGGCTTTCGAAGGCCGCGGGGTGGAAATCGTGAACGTCGTACATCCGGACGGACTCCCCGACGAAGCGAAGGTAAAAGCCGCCAATATCACGTACGCGGTCAAAGCGTATGAGGAAGGGCGGAACCTCGATTCCCACAGAACCCTCGTTTCGACCATCGATACCGATACCAAGGTCGAGAAAAATTTCTTCTCCGTCGTTACTTCGGTCTTCCTGACGACCGAATACCGCGACCGCGCGATTTACCAGTATTCGCCGGTCTATTCGAACAATTGGACGCGGGGGACGTTCTTCGCCCGACTCATCGCCATGGGAACGACCATTTGGCAGCTCTTCGAATCGCAAAATCCCGAGTTCTATCGGAATTTTTCCGTCTACGGACAAACGCTCGAATGCCTTCGGAAGTCCGATTACTGGGATAAAAAAAGCATCGTGGAGGACGGTATGCAGTATTGGCGGAGCTACTTCGCGTGGGATTCCAAATTCCGCATCGTGAACGTTCCGGCCGTTTGCCACATGGACCTCGTGGAGGAAGAAACGTTCGTACGGACCGTCAAGTCGCAATATAAGCAACTCCGCCGCTGGTCGTGGGGGTGTACCGATATCGAGTACGTCGTTCCGGAATTCGCGAAACGCCGCGACATTCCGTTCTCGGAAAAATTCCGAAAAACCGCGTACCTGATACAAAACCACCTCTTCTGGGCGGGCGGCCCCCTGATGCTCTTCTTTATCGGATACGTTCCCGGCATCTTCGAAAGCCTTCGGAATTCCATCGCCGTCCTGACGGTCCCCATCGCCATTTCCATCATTTTTACCGCGCTGTTCGCGACGGTCGCCTTCCCGAGCGCAATTTCCACCCATCTCATGCGGAAGTACGTCCGGTTCACCGCCCGCGACTACGTGGCCAACGTCCTGCAATGGGCCATCGTTCCGCTCCTGACGCTCACGATGTTTTCCCTTCCCGCCATCGAGAGCCAACTCCGGTACCTGTTCTGACGGCGGCTGGACTCGTTCGAAACGACCCGTAAAATCCGACGAACTTAAACCATGCTCGAAACCTACCTCGAAGAAATCGAACGCAAGCGGAACGGGCGGCGAATTTTTTGGATCGCCGTCACCGTCTCCTCGGTTTTTCTGTACCTCTTTTTTCAGGGGTACTACCCGTACGTTCGGATAACCGCCCCGGAACTGGTTCAAAACGAATCGGTGACGAAACCTCAGGTCGTCCGCGCGTTCGGAATCATTACGGTACGAACCTCCCCGGCACCGGACTCCATCACGGTCCGATTACCGAACGGAACCGAAAGGAAATTGGAGAACGACGAAAAGGGGTTCTTCGATTTCGGACGGCACGAGGTATCCATCGAGAAAGACGGCCACCTTCCCATCCGCCTCGAACTGCCCCTCGATAAGTCGAACGCGTTCTCAATCAACGTATTCAACCTCCTAAAAAATCCCACGGAAACGGAATTCCCCATCGGATTCGACCGATTCGACGTCGTGAACGGCGACGTTGCCATCGGACGAGAGAAGTCCGACGGGAAATCCGGACGGATCTACCGTCCTCTCGGTCCCGATTTTTCCCCTATTCCCGGAGCCGGGTTCCGAACCGACGCCCGTCCGCTCGGCGGCGGCTTCTTCGAGAAAGACGGGCGAATTTTCGGCTACGATCCCGAATCGAAGTCCCTCCGCTCCGTCACCCCTTTGAGCGGAAGCGGATCGGAATCTTGTCACGGAGGGATTTTCGACGGCGGCGAAATCCGATGCCCCGAAACGCTCGCCGCGGTTCCCGTTCGGAGCGCCTCCCCCACCGGACGCCCTTTCGGATTCGGAGGATATTCGGTGCGGACGGAATCCCGGATCGTCCACAAGGAAAACGGTCGGCTTCTTGCGACCGAACGCCCAAAAACGGCGACCGGAACCCTTATCCACGCGACGTTCCAAGTGGGAGGAAAGGCGTACCGAATTTCGAACGGAAAGCTCGTTCCGACGTCCGCAAGGAACGCGAAATACGAAACGGGCGGGCTCGATACGGTCGCGATGGCGTATTCGTTCGGGAAAGAAACGGTCATGGTCGGGTACCTGAACGGAAACGTCGCGTTCGATTTGGTCGACGAACACGGCGTCCGATTCGTTCGGACGCTCGGGAACGGCAATGCGGCGGACGTAACCGTGGAAAATTTAGCGGGCGCCTACCTGTTCGAAATCGGCGACCGCCTCCTCGCGTACTACAAGGGCGCGGTCGCTCCCTCCGAAATCGCGTCCGGGGTAACGAAATTCCTCGGATTCTGGAACGCCTCAATCCTCTTCGAAAAGGAGGGGAAGACATTCCGGCTTCCCATCGAAATCGGCGAAAACGCGGCGGAGGAATCAAAATAACCGAAACGTTTCCATTCGGATTCCCAGAACCGAAACCGAGCGCCGAACGGTCGGTCCGGAACGGACCGATAAAAGAAATCCCCTCCGTACGGAGGGGATTTCGAACGACTCGGGAGAATTACGAGGCCGTAATCATCCGGATGACGAAGGTAACGATCGAGCTCGCGAGGAAGATGACCAAAAGGCCGAGCGCGCCGTGCATGAGGATGGTTTTCCCCTTCTTCACCTTCTCTTCATCACCTCCGGAGGTCAGTATGAGGAAACCCCCGTAGAGGGCGTAACCGACCGCGATGATGTAGAGGAGGTTCGTAATGAAGTTGATGATGCGCTGGGCGCCGGATTCGAGGTTGTCGTTCCGCCCCTGAAGGTTGGCATCGATTTTATCCTGCCCCGGGTTGATGGCGGCGAACGCCTGTTCAGCGCTGGCGGCAAGGGCGACGGAAGCGTACGCGGCGTTTTTAACGGCGTTCATGTTTGAGGGAGAAGTAAGGGATTAATCCGGCGCGGATTATATCCCCCGGGGAATCCAAAGTCAAAAAAATCCTCTCCGGCAAACGAAAAAAGGGCGAAAACGCCCCTTTTTTCGGATGCGGTCGGAAATTATTCGCCGATCTTTTTCTTCAAATCGAGAACGTACGGAATGAGCGCCATATAGCGGGCGCGCTTGATTGCCCGAGCAACCTTCTTCTGATTCTTGAGGGTCGTTCCGGAATACTTGCGGGGAACGATCTTGTTATACTTGGTGACGAACTTCTTGAGAAGTTCGACGTCCTTGTAGTCGACGTTCTCGATGCCGGCAGCGGCGATCGGACAATCTTTCTTGTCGGACATGGTGGGGCGTTATAAGGAATTAGAACCGGACGTCGTCGAGATCGAGAGATTCGAGATCGCCGGAAAGGAAGTCGGATTCCCCCTGTTCGGGAAGGTCTTCCCGCTTCGAGAGGATGATGAGATTGGTGACGACGACTTCGGTCTTGTAGAGCTTGGTACCGTCGTCGCGGTCGATGGTTCGGGTTTTAAGGTGTCCTTCGACGTACGCGAGTTTTCCTTTGGAAAGGAAAGTCTCCATGCGTTCGGCCAAGGTTCCCCAGCATACGCAATTGGTGTATTCCGATTCGACGATCGTTTCGCCGCGGGCGTTCTTGAAGGAACGGTTGGTCGCGAGGGTGAACATCATCACCTTGCGTCCCCCTTGGGTCGTTTTCACGAAGGGATCCTTCGTGACGTTGCCGACGAGAATGACCTTGTTTACGGTGCGCATGGGAAAAATCCTTAGTCGTCGAGGCGGACGAACATGTGCCGCCAAATGGACTTGCGAAGGTTGAAATCCTTCGTAACCGAGAAGAATCCGCCCTTTCCTTCGAATTCGAAGGTGAAGAGGACGTAGAAACCGGTCTCGGAGCCGTTAATTTTGTAGGCGAGCTTTTTAGCTCCCCATACGTCTTCGGCAAGATTTTTGATTCCTGCCGCCTGGAGTTCGGCCTTTACCTCCGAAAGGAGGGCCGAGCGATCGTCGTCCGAGATGCTCGGATCGAGGATCATCATGCATTCGTATTTCCGCATGGCCTGTGGATTATACCTTACTCACGGAAAAGCTCGTAAGGAGGATGTAAAAAAGGTACCGGAAATCCTTCCGGATTCCGCGGTTGCCGAATTATAGACATTGACTCCGGAAAGGCAAATGGAAATCTTTGCCCCCTTCGGAAGAATATCCTACAATGGAAAAAACAGGACGCCCCGAACTGCACCCCTTCCGATTCCGATGGACCTCCGATCCACCTTCCGAAAAATCTCGAATCCCGAATCCGGGGAAGATTTCGGCATGTCCGATGCCGGATCGGCGACCGACGGATCCGTTCCCGTCGGCGGAACGGACCTCGTCGACGCGGCCTTCGCGAAGGCGATCCGCGAAGGCGCTTCGGACATCCACTTCGAACCCGAAGAATCGGGCATGCGCGTCCGGTTCCGTATCGACGGGCATTTTACGGACGCCGGAACGGTCGAGGAATCGCAAAAGGCATCCGTCATCGCCCGTATCAAGATCCTCTCGAACCTCAAAATCGACGAACAGCGCCTCCCGCAGGACGGAAAGGCGAGTTTCCGCGATCCGGAAACCGACAAGGACGTCGACCTCCGCATTTCCACGATGCCCACCATTTACGGAGAAAAAGCCGTCGTCCGCATCCTGAAGAAGGAATCGAGCCTCCTCGACCTCCGCGCCATCGGTATGCTCCCCATGAACATGGTAAAGGTCAAAAAGTACCTCGAAGCCAACCACGGCCTCATTCTCGTGGTCGGACCGACCGGTTCCGGAAAATCGACGACGCTCTATTCGATGCTCTCGTCGTTCGACTCGAAGCAGAAGAACGTTTCAACGCTCGAAGATCCGGTCGAATACCGTATGGCGGGTATCAACCATACGCAGATCAACCCGCAAATCGGCTTCTCGTTCGCGACCGGGCTCCGCTCCCTCCTCCGCCAAGACCCCGACATCATCATGGTCGGGGAAATCCGCGACTCCGAAACCGCCCATCTCGCCGTAGAAGCGTCCATTACCGGACACCTCGTCTTCTCGACCATCCACGCCAATTCGACGGTCAGTACCATCCAGCGTCTCACGAACCTCGGCATCGACCCGCTCCTGGTCGTTTCGTCGCTCAAGCTCGTCATCTCGCAGCGACTGGCCCGAAAACTCTGCCCGCACTGCAAGGTTTCCTACGAACCGACGCCGGCAATGAAGGAACGCATCGTTCAAAAGATTGGCCGCTACTTGAGTAACAAGGATTCCGTTACCCTCTACAAAGCCCGTCCGGGCGGGTGCGAAAAGTGCGGAGGAAAGGGGCACCGCGGACGCATCGGCCTCTTCGAAGTCCTCGAAATTACCGAAAATCTCGAAAAACTCATCCTCGGAAAGGCTTCCAAAACCCAACTCGAAGTCCAGGCGGTGGGCGACGGAATGGTAACAATCCAGGAGGATGCGCTCCTGAAGGCCGTTCTCGGGGAAATCAGCATGGAAGAGATGTTACAAGTGCTCGGAACGTAGCTGTTGTCAAGCCGGACGGTTCGCGAAAACTTGGAAAGCGGAAGCGGGTATGCTAAGATGGGAGAAAGGAGTACGAAGCACTTTACCAACCGGCCAAAACCGCGAAGCACGCCATGCCGAACACCGAACTTTCCCGGCTCATGGACGCCTCCATGATCCATCCGGAAGACCGCCCGGAAATCGAACGCATTTTCGCGTGCCTGACGGAAGAACGCCGGATCGCGGTCTTGGCGGATTGGCCCCGGATGGCCGCTTCGATCAAGCGCAACCGCGAAATGGTGGAAGAACAGAAACGCCTTCTCCTCTCGAACGCCGTCGCCGGACTCGCCGAAGACCTCCGAAGCTACAATCTCTGACTCGTCGCCTCGGATACCGATTCCCGACTCGAAGCCTTCAAACGACAAATATAAACCAACGCACCATGTCCCCCACCCTGCACAACGAAGTCTTCGGCGGAGCGCCGGAGCAAGCCTCCGTCGACGCGGCTATCTCGGCGAAGCTCGAACAGCTCGGAGCCCACGAAATCGACCGGTTCCTCGACGAACAGATCGATACCGTCGCCGCCTCCTACGACACCAATCCTCCCGAACGGTTCGAAGAGTACTGCCGGTCGTTCCGGACGAATGCCGAAATCCGTGCCCAAATCGCCTTCGCGCTTTCGAACGTCCGCGAAGAAACCGGCACCCGTCTGGGCATTCTCAAACTCGACGTCCAGCAACGCATCGCCGGCCGTTGGATCGAATACCGCGACGCGACCGAACGTCTCGCGATTCAAACCGCGACCAGAACCGAGCGCATCCTCGCCGGCATGGGCGCCGCGAACGACGAAACTTCCCACTTCGAAGCGGCGGCGTAATCCGCGGAAGCGGCCAATGCGCCGATTTCCAGAAAAAAATCCCCCGGAAACCCGGGGGATTTTTCTTCGGAACCGACTAGTGCTTGGTTTCCTTGAGTTTGAAAATGACGTGCTTGCGGAGCTTCTTGTCATATTTGCGGAGCTCGAGTTTTTCGCCGGCGGCGAAATTCTTCTTCTGAACGGTGGTAATGTACCCCATGATGCCCGATTCGGTAGAAATGCAGGACATGTACGTGCGCTTGCCTTTTGCCATGATAGCGATGATATGAAAACGTGCCGAACGGTCGGCGAACGCGCCGAAATATATCGGAAAATCGCCGTTTGCCAAATCCAATTTTGAAAAACGGGGTCGGACGGATAGAATTTCGGCATACCCGGCGCGAAACGCGCCGTTCTTTGTTCTCTCGACCATGTTCATCGACGAAGTCGTCGTTACCTTCAAAGCTGGAAAGGGCGGCGACGGTTGCGTCTCCTGGAGGCGCGAAAAATACATCCCGAACGGCGGTCCGTACGGCGGCGACGGCGGAAAGGGCGGCGACGTCGTTTTGGTTGCGACCACGAACGAAAACACGTTGTCCGATTTTCGGCACACCAAGGTCGTCCGGGCCGAAAACGGCGAAAACGGGGCGACGAAAGACATGCACGGCCGGAGCGGCGAAGACCGCAGGGTCGAGGTTCCGGTCGGAACGGTCGTTACCGACGCCGAAACCGGCGAACTCCTCTTCGATCTGAACGAAGACGGGCAGTCCGGCCTGCTTTGCCAAGGCGGGCGCGGCGGCTTCGGAAACGCCCACTTCGCCACGAGCACCCGCCAGGCGCCGAATTTCGCCGAGCTCGGCGACCGGGGCGAGGAGCACAAGGTAAAACTCGAGCTCAAGCTCGTTGCCGACATCGGCATCATCGGCCTTCCGAACGCCGGAAAGTCGACCCTGATTTCGGCCGTCACCGCCGTCCGGCCGAAAATCGCCGACTACGCGTTCACGACGCTCGTTCCGAATCTCGGCGTCATGGAGCACAAAGGAAAATCCCTCGTGCTCGAAGACGTTCCCGGACTCATTCCGGGCGCGTCCGAAGGCAAAGGGCTCGGCATCCGCTTCCTGAAGCACATCGAGCGCACGGAAATGCTCCTGCACCTTCTCGACTCGAGCCGCCTGGAACAGGTTTGGCAAGACTACCGCGACATTCGGGCCGAACTCGAAGCCTTTTCGCCGGAAATCGCGAAAAAAGACGAGATCGTCGTCCTTACGAAGCGCGAACTCGTTTCGGAAACCGATCTGGAAGAACTCCTGAAGCAGGCGAAGGCCGAACTCCCCGGAAAGTCCATCTTCGCCGTTTCGGCCGGAGCCATGATCGCGCTCGACCCCCTGAAAGACTTCCTCATCGAGCGGGCCGAAGGACGGCGAAAACTCCCGGATCCCGAATCGGCGGGGGCCGAAGCGCCGGAAGGAACGCGCAGAACCTACGATCTGACCGGAAGGAAGGAATCCGACGACGCCCCGAAAGTCCGGCGCGAAGACGCGGAAACCTTCGTCGTGACCGGCGAACGCATCGAACAGATCGTCCGCATGACCGAAATGTCCAACCCCGAAGCCGTCGCCCGCGTATACGACGTCTTGGAAAAGACCGGGGTGCTCCGGAGCGTACTCTCGCGCATCGAGCGGGATTCCGACTCGAAAGTCCGCGATTCGTTCTTCGAAGGCAACGACGATGAGCTGTTCGATCCGAAAATCGTCATCGGCGAGCGGAAATTCCCCCTCTCCAAAACCCTCTTTCTCAAGCGTCTGAACGCAAAATAGCCCCACGGGCTATTTTTTCTTCCCAAAAATCGCGGAAAGGATGCCGGGCAAGCCGACTAAACGTGCATTTGGAGGGCTTTGCGGACTCAGACGGTCAATCCGCCCTCCTCGTTGTCGCGGAAGTAGAGCTCGTCGACGATGCGGGCGATCATATGGAACAATCCGCGGCCGCGCTTTTCCATGTACCCGTCGAACCCGCGGGCTTCGCGTTCTTTACGGATTTCTTCCATCTGCGCGCTCGTTTTCGCGTCGAACCCGCGGCCCGTATCGGCCACTTCGAGTACGACGTACAGCGTCGTTCCCTCGGAACGGAAACTTACGTGGGCGACGTTCTTGTCGAGCGGCAGGCTTCCGTACTCGATGGAATTGTTCACGAGTTCGTCCGAGATGAGGGCGAACCGGTTCTTCCAGGGCACGTCGATGGAATTGCGCTCGAAGAGATGGAGTACGAGATCGCGGATCATCTTCGATTGCCCGTAGTCCGACTGAAAGCGGATGGCCAGTTCGAAATTCGACGGATCCGCGATAGATCGGTCGGCGAAATCGAGCAAATCCTGGTACTCGATCTGGGATATGTCGATTTCAAGTGCCTTCCCCATCGGGAAAATACGGAAAGAGAGAAACTTCGTGGGAATATTACCCGATTCGAAAGTGAAAGTCAAAAAAACGGAAGGTCGTGAGACCTTCCGTTTTGCCGATAAACGGATGAGATTTATCGAACCGCTTCTTTAAGGGTCTTACCAGCACGGAAGACCGGGGACTTCATTGCGGGGATGGTGATCTTCTGGCGGGTCTTCGGGTTGACGCCGTTGCGCTTAGCGCGAGCGGAAACCTTGAAAGCACCGAAGCCGGTGATATTCACTTCGCCTCCCTTCTTGAGGGTAGCGGTGATGACCGTGATCATCGTATTGAGCGCCTTGGTAGCGGCGTCCTGGCTGAGACCTGCCTTAGCGGCAACCTCCTTGATGAAATCTTGCTTCTTCATAAGCGGTTATTATGGTTAAAATGTAACCGAGGCCGATTATACGCGGAAAAACGGGAACGCAAACGTTTTTTTCGAACGACTTCCCTCCGGCATCGTAAAAACCCGGGATGCGTCCGAGGTTTTTGGCTTAAAATAGGGAAAAACGAATTTTCGAAAAAAATCGCGTTTTCTTCGCTCCAAGCCAAGAAAAACCCCGGAAAATGCCATAACCGAAAATCGGGTTTGACTTCCCTCCCCGTTTCCATACTATGTGCCCGCTCCAATTCCGGAGTTGCCGCATTCCTCGATAGCTCAGCGGTAGAGCAACCGGCTGTTAACCGGTGGGTCACAGGTTCGAATCCTGTTCGGGGAGCCATTGAAATACAGAAAGGGCCTCATTCGCTAGAATGGGGTCCTTTTCGTATTTCGATACGGGTGCGACCCGAACGGGATTCGAAACCGCAGCGACCCCTCCGGAGCCTTGGCGAAGGAGGGTTGCGAGTGCCTTGAATGGCACTCGCCGTCGCAAGGCGTCCCGAGCGGTCGAGGCGGAGCCGAGAACGGGAGGAAAGAATCCTGTTCGGGGAGCCATAATGATTCACGAAACCCCTTCGCCTTTGGCGAGGGGGTTTTTGAAGCACGTTTGTGATCCGAACAGGATTCGAAACCGCCGCCTTCCGCGTCGTCCGCGCGAGCGGCGATGCGGTACGGAGCCGCTACTCGTGGCTCCGTAGGCAAGGCGTTTTCCGAGGGGGTGGACGGAATTTCGAGCGGAGCGAGAAACCTGGGGGGTGGACGAGGAAAAAGAATCCCGTTCGGGGAGCTAGTGATTTGTAAACAATAAACCCCGCATGAGCCAATATGCGGGGTTTATTATCCGGTTAGAACAAACCGATCACGGAAATGCCTATCGAAGCCCCAACTCTGAGAATTATTTGAAATAACATTCCCCAAAAGGATTAGAGGCTTTCGATATTTCACGAACGGACAGCATCAAACAACTGACACTATCCCGCTTCAAAGATCGTTGATTTACGACCGGAAAGAGAATATGTCAGAATCTTTCAGAAGATCTTTCCCAAACCGGAGCCAGGCTATACTTACGCCCGAGACGGAATACGCAAAATGATCGTACGTATGGACTCTGTATCTCCAAATTCGGAACGATTCCCCTTCAAACCGAATATCTGCGGCCATGCGGGAGTGATCATCGACCTTAATCCACCCCCCTTTTACGAGCGACTCCATGTATGCATCCAATTTGGAATACGCAGTCTGGAGCTTACCGAATACGGAACTCTTGATAAGGTAGTCATTGCGTGGAAAGTCGGATTTGACAAAATTCCAAGATTTTCCACCCGTTCGAACCGCTACGCACCATGAAATTGGGTCAATGGGGAAGTCGTCACTGTAATGGCGCATCGCAAAATCTGATGCCTTCATTGGCTCCTGCTCAGACGCGATAACCCTACCGCTTTCCTTATGCGTTATAGCATAACGAACTTCTTCAAATCCGTGCTTTCGAACATTATCGCCAGCAACCTCGCGAACGTCGAACGCATCGGTAAGATCAAGCCCCATTACCAGTCGGTTTCGGAATCGGATCGCATCGTCACAATCTCGTTCACTGTTTCATGCGAATGAGGTTTTTCCGTTTTTATCAACCCTATATACCCCTTCGCCTGTTCGCATCAGGGCGTATCCCCTGGAATAATCAAACGGGGTAACGAAGAAGCATTGGCATCTATGCGATTCTATTTCTCGAACGGTTCCATCCGAGAGAATTAGGACTCAAAGTCTGCCAGACGGTTCCGAAATCCCAAAGGATCCGCTCCGACCATGGTATATTCTACCCATTCAATAATTTCAGTGATCGGCGCAACGATATGAGGCAATTTTTTTCGTACCGTTAAATACGATAAAAGAATCTTCGGTTCTAAATCCGAATACCTTCGAACCATAAAGTCTTTCGACGAGAATCGTATTTTTACCAAGATCCTCCGTCATTTTTCGTCCCCGATGATCCAAAATATATTGTTCTGATCAATACTTCACAAGAACAACCCCTCATTCGACCGTACTCGAAACCTTGTCGGCCTTTCATATCCAAGACTGCTTCTCCTCCTCTTCGCGCTGAATAGCCTCGAGTCGTTTTATTTCATTGGAAAGTACCGCTATGCCTTCAAGCATTTCCCTGATCCGTCCGATCCGGTCGCGTTCCCGTTGTGCGGCGATGGCGCGCTTTTCTTCTTCCTGCCGCCGAACGGAATCCTCGTCACGGAGAATTCCGATAATCTCGTCGAGCACCTTCGAAATCCATTTTTTCCGGAAATCGTCTTCCGACAAGTACCTCCCGAGAAACATCCGGTCAGCCCGGAGAGCGGAAAGGGCGGACTCGCGAAAAACCGTCCGGTCATCGACGAGTGCCGCGTATCGCGATAGGTCAAATTCCCACATTGGATTCGACCGGATCGAAACAGCCTCGTTCTGATGTTCGAACGCCTCGCGAAATTTTCCGAGAACATGTTCTGTCGTCGCGAGTTTCTGCAACGATGCGGCATATCCCATTCCGCCGTTTGGTTTCGAATACCGTACGGCTTTTTTAAAGGCTTCTTCCGCGATTTCATACTCCTTGCGTTCCTCTAGGGAAATAAGCCCTTTAAGGAAATGGATGCCCGGATCCACGATTTTCAAATCGATGGCCGAACCGATGGCGCTTTCGGATTCCTCCAACCACCCGTTCCGATAATATTCGTGCGCCAACTTCCTCCATTCCTGGAATTGGGTTCCCTGTGGACTCGCCAGGATTTCGCGCATCCGATCAATCATGTCGAATACGGCTCGTACCGCCTGCGTCGTCCCCTCTACCGCCCCCTTGACCGATTCCATACCATAACGGCTCGCCGTGTCCGCTTCGTATACGACGGCACCAAGGGACCGTATTTCATCTCCCAGATACCGCGCGCTACCGACTACGGCCTTCGTATTCTCGGAAATGGCTCCGGCAATATCATGGATTTCCTGGGAAACGTTCGCTACTCCGACGAAAATTTCTTCCAACATCCGAGAATCTTTCCCGCGTTTTCCAAGACTTTCCATAACCGCGAGCATTCTCGCTTCTTGGGATTGCCTATATTCCACCAAAGCGTTTCCGGACTCCCCATTCGTTCTGAAAGCCCGTTCCAACGCCATCTCCTGACGATGAAGGAAATCCCTCTGCTCAATGGGGGAAATGGGCCGATCCGAAGTCGTAAGGTGTAAAAACGGGGAAATTGCTCAGGTGCGCATGTTCATATCTGGCATGTTATGTCCGCATCTTTTCTTTCGTGATACTTTATAGGTATTTTAAGATAATAAGCAATAGCAAAATGCCCACGAAAGCGTATACGTTTGAATTGACAAAATCGTGTGACCTACGATTTCAGTTCTAACTTCCTCCAGAATTCGGAGCCATTTGATTTGAAAACCCCTCCGCTTCAGCGGAGGGGTTTTCAAATCACGTTCGGTGCGCGAACAGGATTCGAAACCGCCGCCTTCCGCGTCGTCCGCGCGAGCGGCGATGCGGTACGGAGCCGCTACTCGTGGCTCCGTAGGCAAGGCGTTTTCCGAGGGGGTGGACGGAATTTCGAGCGGAGCGAGAAACCGGGATGGGAGAACGAGGAAAAAGAATCCTGTTCGGGGGGCCATGAGATTTTAAACAATAAGCCTCGCATGGGTCAATATGCGGGGTTTATTGTTTGTATATTGGAAGCATACATATCACAACGTCTGTCGATCAAATGGATCTTTAAGTTCTCGTACAATACCCATTATTAATTGCAACGATGCCCACTTCCTTCATTCAACCAATTCCCTGCTCTTCCAGGGCTCCGGCATAGGACCGAAACCGTAGTTCTGGATTGAATCTGACTACATTTTTTTTATAATTCGTAGCGTGAAATATCCCATAAATTCATTTTCATGAAAAGAAGAGTTCACTTGATTCGCCATGGCGAAAGCGTTGCAAACAAAAATAACCTTAAGCAAGGAAACGAAGATTTTGAACTTTCCGAAGAAGGGGTCAGGCAAGCGGAATTGATCCAGCTCCCGAGAACGGTATGAAAAATATACTCTTCGAACTTTAAACGCGCTTATCAGACGGCGCGGATTATTTCGGAAAAATTCGACTCGATACCAGTAGAACTGGACGAAAGACTACGGGAATGGGAAACGTTCAATGAAAAGAAGGATTTCATGCTTTCCCCAGAAAATAGAATGTCGATTAATCCTTACGTTTTGCGCTATCCTGCCGAAAAGAAATATTGAGATGGCGAGTCATACACTGAGATCGCTAACAGGATAACCGATTTTCTTAAGGAGAAAGTATACGATCATGCTAATTGAGTAGATGCGATAGAAAATGATATAGCGGTTGTGTCACATGCCGCCGCAATAAACCACATTATCTACCTCATGCTTACGGGAGATTCCGGCAGCTCGGCATGACATTATGAATTTATCACCAATTTCGTCCACTTAAAAAATGCGTCCGTGACAACTTTGGTATTTTGAGAGGCAGGATGGAAAGTGGAAAGTTTCAACGTCGTAAACCATTAATCGTAATGAGTGCGGGATCTCGAAATATTCAGAATGAAACAAGTCGCTTCTTATTGCGATTCAAGCCACCGGAATTGCTTTTCAATGCCGTGGAGGATCAAATATTGAAATGGGGGGAACTATTTAAAGAAAATCCTGCGGTTCTCGAGGAACTAGGCCGCATCTGAAAAGATATCCCCCAAATAACTGTGCAAGATAGGGAGGAGGGGTTTGCTCACGTATGCCTTTTTTGTGATTTTTGAAATGGACTGCCCCATCAAATTGAGGAAAGTTGGAAGCTCCTGATGCTCGGAGAAAAGATGAAAGACTGGATGAATCCAAATATACTTCATGGAAACTACGCTCTTACCGAGATGATTCCAAGTTGCACCATTGCAAAATCCCACCGTTTTTTTTATAAAAAGATTAATCTAGGGAAAAATGTACAAGGTCTCGCACCTTCCGAAACTGCAAAAAACATTCCAAAGAATATTCAAATGGGATGATGGGAGGTTTTGCAACTATTGTTTTTAAATGATAAATTGTTGTTAGCGCTTGACGGTGACATATACCCCTTCTTTGATCTCGCAAATATCTCGTTGTCGAACAAAGTACACGAGGATTTGCAGAGAACGTTATGCGTTTACACCGTAGGAAAGTGTCTGGTTCTAGATCGTAGTAGTACCGCATATGCCAGGGAATGGAATACCCAACTTCTCATGAAGAATTAGCGATACCGCCGATCGTTGTAAGATTCATGAAATTGACGGGAGGAGGAACTTACTTGTTTCCAATTTATTAGCGGCAAAACATGTTCCGACAGGTGTTGCCTTGTCGGACTCTCAAAATCAGCCATCAAATAACGAGATAATCGCAGCGGCCATAGAATCCCTAGGAGTGCCTATCCAGGAGTGCGTTATCCAAGAGCAGAAAGACGGACATGTACACTATGTTTTTACCGTCAGTCATTCAAGCATTCCACAGGGATTCGTCATTAAAATTAGACGTGGACACTTCAGTTCCCGACCTAACATAAAGATCTCCCCTTTGGACATAGCACACGAATGACGCGTCCTCGAACATTTGGGAAGGCATTCAGGCGTGGTCCCGCAAGTATTGTGGAAAAATTATTCCATTGGCGCGTTAGTAATGACTAACGTTTGAACGAACCATATCCCAATTCAGGAGATTATGGAAAACGGGAAATTGACCATGCCTATGGTTTCCAGCATTTGAAGAGCGATATGAGTCCTACATACATGATTAAACACGATAGGCGGAATCAGGGAACCTCCTGAAGAGGAAGAATTTTATAAAAACAACCTGTACTATCGCTTTTGATTGCTAAACATGGATGAATTGGATTTATTCATGTTCGATCTGTACGCAAGAAACAAGGCTCCAGTCCATGGCGATTTGTCTCCTAGAAATATTTTTTACGATTCTGGGTCAGATCAGGTCTCCTTTATCGATTTCGAAACGGCCCACTACTGAAATAGTGAATTTGACAGCGCTTTTTTCAAGGCGCATCTATTGTTATTAAATTGGAACGAATGGTCAGAATTCGAAAAACTATGCTTGGCTTTTGATGACGGATATGAAAATACCAGCCTGGATCGCCCATCGTGAAACAATCCAACTGAAATAAAACTCATATTATCAACCCTCTTATACAGGATATGATCCGATTTTAAATTTTGACCAGCATGTCATTTGCCGATGCATACCATAAAACGGTATGCACTGGAATGATTAAGGAAAGACGCAAGAGGCTACGACGATTTAAAAATTCTTAGACGATGCTTTCCATAGTCATTCCGCTCTATAACTCAAGAGAAAATATTGCCAACCTGGTAGAGAGTTTGCTCGATCAGGATTTTGAACAAGCGAGCGAACTCATAATTGTAGATGATTGCAGTTCCGACGGATCTTTTGAATCGCTGAGCTATCTAAAAGATCATCCGAAGGTACGCCTGTTTAAAAACCCGGTAAATAAATGAAATGGGTTTACCAAGAACTTTTGAGTTCAGAATGCAAGAGGCGAATATGTGTTCTTTATTGATGATCACTGCCAGATTGGCGATAGGACATTCCTGAGTCGATGCTTTCATTCATTTAGGATACGGCAAGCAATAGGCGTTAGCTTCAAATACCAAGTCATTCCAGGGAAAAAAGATTTAAACATAGTGCGAGACGCAAGAAGGGCTCATTTGTATGGAAAAAATCATTCCAGGGGAATTACTGAAGGAGATTGGACTACCATTTCCGCAGTTGCTTGTCTTATCGACAAGCAAATTTTCATGGATTTCCGTTTTCCCGAAGATTTTTGAAATGCGAGTGCCGAAGATACGTTGTTTCAGCTTCAAATAGAACACAACTGAAAGGGGAACTTTGATTATGTAGACGATGTGACAGTATTTCATTCCCATATTTTGTCCGGTAGAGATTTGTATCGAAAATGCAAAATCGAAGCAATTGGATTTTTCAAGTTGTCCACGGCCATCTGGGAGAGATTGCCAGATAAGCGTCTCCCATTCTTGGAATGATACCTCGACCTTTGCCTGTTGCGTTTCATAATATCTGGGATGCTCGAATTTAATTGATATTTCATTTCGGGTATTGTTTTCTTTCTGACGTCGTATGCTCGAAAATTCATTCTCATATGAAAAAAAGAGAAAATCGGCATCGCTTCTCTTACGACGCTCTATGTCATGCTCTATGACACCTGGAAACTCCTTTATTTCATAAAATTCAGCCTAACCCATGCTTCTTTTTGCAAGAAGTCCCTCCGGCAATATTTCCATTGGAAATACGCTTTCATAAATAAAACCTTTTTCTAATCATGGATAACTTCCCAATTAATGATCTACTGAATGGCAATAGTGGGCTTGTCAAGCTTATGCTTTTAAGCAAATGAGTCAGCATTGACACAAAACTTCTTAAAAAAACCAAAGAGGCAACTTCGTATCAGCCGAATGGATATTACTACAATGTAAGTAACGAACATGAGCTATGCGAAAGTTATCAAATACCATCTGAAATCCTGCTTCCCGATGACGTGGAATCAAGCTTTTACATCAATCGTGATTCTCCGCTGAAAATCAAATGACACGATAGTGAGTCTTGGTTGTTTTTTGAAGAAAAACCAATATTCCAGGTTCAATTCAACAATAAGCCAGATTTTTTTGAAAAAAGGCTAAAAAATGATTCGGCCGTTCGAGGTTATGCCTCGATGTATGGCAGGTACATACTCTGACTTTTTCTCAGCGGGTATTGTGATTACATTGCGAAAAAGAACGCATGTAAATTTTGTTCATTGGATGTGGGGAGATCCACTTTATGAAAGGGTAACGCATGGAATATCGCAAAAGACCATTTATCAGAAGTTCTTCAGATAATAAAAGAAACTGAGAGTGAAAGAATTAGGTATTTTATGTATACGGCTGGAACTTACGTGGATACTGACCGTTGAATATTGCAACAGGCGGAATTGATAAAGATAGCAAATAAAGTGTTCTGAGAAGGGTATGGCCATCATTTGACGACTATGCCACCAAAAGATCCAAGTACTCTTATTTCGCTGCAGCATGCTGGATTACAAAGCATAGCTTATGATCTTGAATTGTACAATGCCAAGCTATTCAAGGACTATTGTCCTTGAAAGTCCAAATTCTACTGAAGAGAAAATATGATAGAGGCTGCCTTTAGGGCAAAGGATGTTTTTGGGAAAAATCAGGTTAAGATCTGATTCGTCGGATGAATCGAACCAATCGAATCGCTTATTGAAGGTATGGAGTTTTTCTGAAAGAATGACTTCAGTATTGCAATAAACGTATTCCATCCAGACAAATGAACTCCACTAGGTGATACACTGAGTCGTCCTGATCCACTGTATTTACTGAAAATGGCCTGCGCACAGAGGGACATCTTCAAGAAATACGACGTCATCCCCGTGTTTCCGGAATGATGAAGGAGAAGCTCATTAGATACCGAGGTGTTTAAATGATTTTTTGACTGATACTAGAGGCCTTGCCATATAATGAGTACAGCCCGGGGTACGAAACTATAATTCCGGGATGTAGGCACTTCACGTTTGGAATTCCAATTCCGTTCTAACTTCCTCCAGTGCCCGGAGCCATTTGATTTGAAAACCCCTCCGCTTCGGCGGAGGGGTTTTCAAATCACGTTCGGTGCGCGAACAGGATTCGAACCTGTGACCCCTCCGGAGCCTTGGCGAGGGAGGGTTGCGAGTGCTTTGAATGGCACTCGCCGTCGCAAGGCGTTCCGAGCGGTCGAGGCGGAGCCGAGAACGGGAGGAAAGAATCCTGTTCGGGGAGCCATGGAAAATTGTATTTCATATCAAAATATGAGACACTCACTAAGTCAATAATACTCATTCTCTTAAAGGCCACGATCGAACATGTCCAATAATTTCCAATCCCCCGCATTGCAAGCGTCGGTAAATACCTCATGATATTTGGTCATGCAAAACAATTTGCGACTCCAAATGCATAATGCAATGAATCGAATCCAGGATTCCGAATCGCTGAAGCGCCTCGAAGCCTTGTCGAGGGATCCGAATGCCGCATCCGCGCTCAGGGGGTTGATCGAAGTCGAAATAGGGGAATTGAAGAAAACGGAAAGCCATTCATTGAGGGAACGCAGGATCGCGTACCTCGAAGAGATGCTCGGAAGGATTGCGGAGATTCTTGAAAGCAACGATTCGCAAAAAGACGCCGTTCGTACGAACGCAGCCGAAGAACTCGCGAATTTGAGCCTGAAAATAGAAAATACGGTGGATTCAGGATCGCCAGAGTGACGAATGAGGGCGGCCATCGAATTAATTTTTGCCGAAGATTGGAAATTCGAATCCTGACAAGAAAACGCTCCGTTTTACGTGGACGGGGAAAAATTAAAAGTCCATTTGCTCTCAACGAAAAAATGACTGATTATCGGTGATCCGGAAATGGTACGCGGATTGCCGAATCCCGAAAAGGCCGCGGAAGAGCTGAATTTCGCATATGTCCGCGTTCGAGAATTAATATCGAAATCGAAATGAGACGTCTCCAGGTACGTAGGCGCGATTTTCGATATCGTTCGAAATCCGGACGTGTCGGCGAAATATGAGAGGGAACTTGGAAACCAGCCGTGGTTTTCGGAATTTACGAATCGAAAAATCGAACCTAAACCGTAAGGGGAGTTCTCACGAAAACAAGGAACTTGATTTCGGACAATTCCCGCCATACTCGGCTTACCAATATTCACCGGGGAGCGAAAGTTCCGGCCGGTGAATTTTTTTGTGGCCGCGCTCTTTCCGGACACTCTATCCGGAAACCGCCCCTTGTAAAAGGCGGCCGGGTATTCCGTTCCGTTTCCTAAATCCGAAATCTTCCAGCAACTCGAAGATCCCTTCCCGATGGTCCGGACGCATGGATCGGTAGACTCTGAAAAGTGTTCAAAAACGGTCCGATTCGGGGAGTCATGAGATTTTAAACAATAAACCTCGCATGTGTCAATATGCGGGGCTTATTGTTTGCGCAAGGCGAAATTACGGGCTGATACGCTTTCGAAATGTTTCCTCCTGTCAGACAAAAACCTGTCGCAATGCCTCCAGTGCGAATTCCTGAACCCGGAATTTTGGATCCGCGACTATCTGTAAAAATTCCGGCCACTCGACGGTTCGCACATTGATCCTTTCCCCCGAATCAAGGTTTTGGTTTTCAACCTTCCGGCAATTCCGAGCGATAAAGATATGGCTTTGATGATCGATGCGCGACGAACGTGAATACGAACCGAAAAGCTCCCATTCGGCGCTTTCAAGACCGGTTTCTTCAAGAAGTTCCCTCTCCGCGGTTTCGAGCGGGTCTTCCCCGTCTTCGCACGTTCCGCCCACGAGACCGTAAAACGGCGGGCGTCCGGGATGTTCCTCTTCCAGAATAACGATCTTCCCATCCGGCAGAACCGCAACGATGTCCACGGAATCGTTGCGCCGAAGTTTCTCGAACGTTTTCCGGCTTCCGTCGAACATTTCCTGTTCCCACTGGTAAACATTGAAGGTTTTTCCTTCGAAAACGCGCTTTGCGTGACTTGGAATTTTCATGCGTTTAGTGTTTTCGCAATAACATCAGCACCACCCCCACCATCCGGTCCTTCTCTTTCGGCTCGCTCTCGGCAATAAGAAGCGCGAGGGCGGTCAACGCTTCCGGAGACAATCGCGAAGGGTCGAGGATTCCGGCCTTCCGTAGGAACCAAACGAACGCGAAAGCGCCGCTCCGTTTGTTCCCGTCGTTGAACGGATGGTTCTTGATGACGAAATAGAGAAGGTGCGCGGCCTTTTCTTCGAGCGTCGGATACGCGTCTTCGCCGAAGACCGACTGCATGACGTTGCCAACGATGCCCGAAAGGTTTCCTTCCCGTTTTTCCTGGGCGAAAAGTTCGGTCGCTTCACCCTTGGAGATAAGGTCGGCCTTCAGTTCGGCAAGAGCTTCCGAAAGCTCCGAGGCGACCAGTTCCACCTTCTTCTTGTTCCATCCGCCGGAAGGCATTTCCGACCGGTCGTACGCGTCAAGCGAGAACCATGTGGACGCGAAGAGTTTTACGAGATCCAAAGTTTCGTCCGCTCCGATCCCCGAACCGACGGGAAGGAGTTTCTTCACGTCCTCGACGGCTTTTAGGAAGGTTTCGTAATTTTTCTGGATGCGTAAAGGATCGACCGTATACCCCTCGACGATGTGATGCCGGAGGGTTTTGGTGGCCCATTGGCGGAATTTGGTAGCGGTTCTCGAGTTCACCCTGTATCCCACGGAAATGATGGCATCGAGATTATAATATTCAATTTCACGAACCACCGTTCTATCGCCTTCTTTTTGAACTGTTGCATTTTTTGCAACAGTTGCCGTACGTTCAAGCTCCCCTTCGGAAAATATTTTCGAGAAG
Organism: uncultured Candidatus Peribacteria bacterium; assembly: GCA_964540725.1. Taxonomy (GTDB): domain Bacteria; phylum Patescibacteriota; class Gracilibacteria; order BD1-5; family UBA2023; genus JANJWP01. The sequence goes on along the minus strand of CAZINU010000001.1, from coordinate 107,851 downwards.
TGGCGTGAAATGACCGATTTGTCGCGCCCAAACAATGCGGCTATTTGATCAAGACTTGCCCATACCGTCTCCGATTTCATGTCGGTTTTCAATTCGATCGCCCCATTTTTCGCCTGGTATACGACGGAATCTTTTTTCTTAGCCATGTACCTGCCTACAGAAAATATCACCCGCAGTATACGAATTGCCTTTAGAAAAAATAGGAAAACGCGAAGAAATTACGACGATATGGCGAGGCATGAATCGATCACGAATGCATATCTACGCTCAATTCTCCATCTTTCAAGACCCAGTTCGAACCGATCGGGCGGAAAATCGACTTTTTAGCTTCCAAATCGCCGGATCAGAAGCGCTCCGGACGGATGCCGGAGCCTTTGGGGAGTAGAAAGTCGGGGGGGGCGAGGAAGATGGACCTCGACAAGCAACCAGCGCATTTCCGCGTTAATGCCGCCGCCGTTCGGAAAGATGAGGGTGTTGCAGGCGTCGACGAGAATGGTTTTCGTGGAAGTTCGATTTAATGCGTTATTTCCGGAATCCGAGATCTGGGAATGATCCTGATCCGTACTTCCTTTCTGCCTTCGAGGTACGCCTTGGCGAGGCGGTGGAGGCCGTCCAGAAGCAGGAGCCTTCATTTGTTCGGAATGACGTCGAGCGGGTATTCCATGTCGGCATCCTGGATCTTCCGCCAATGACTCACTTCCCTATCGGGATTCGCAAGCGTTTCCCAAACTCCCAGATTGTAATCGTTGGTTCATTCCCGCTCCCAGAACGGAACGTCGAAATGCCACAGGAGCGTTTCGATGGGAACGTCCACCTCCGGTTCGTCGAGCTTCCATGCTTTCTCGATGTCCCAGGAGAAATCGAATCCTACGTCCTGGATGATCTGCGGTTTTGTATCGCCCATGCTTAAATGGATCGCTTCAGTTGGCCTATCTTTTCGGAATCTTCCAGCACCTCCCCGGTCTTAAGTTTATGAAGGAGCGGGATTGTGCCGTAAGAATCGCACTTCCCCCAATTGCAACCGCCCTGCTTCCGACTCAATTCGGCGCACATGGCCGTCTCGTGACCGTACGGATTTTGGAGCGCGAGGATCCGCCGTATCGCTTCCGCTTCGAGTTTCGCCCCGTTCAGGGCGTTGTGCGGTTTCGGTTCCGGTTCGAGTCCGACGAGGGTGAGAACACTGTCCATACTGAGGCTCGAAAGGCCGTTTTTGGTCGGAATTTCCGCTCCCCGCCGAAGAAACTCGGAATATCCGAGGGTATGGAGGTCAACGGAACGGTAATTCCCGTTCACGAGTCCGAACGTCCCGAGTCCGTAACGGCTGCAAGCGATTTCCATGAACCGGAGGTCGAAATACCCGACGTTGTGGCCTCCGACCGTCCTTTCTTCAACCGTTCCGTACCACGCGATGAACTCCGTAAGGAGTTCGCGCACGGTCGGTTTCTTCGGATCGGAAATCTGTTCCTGGGTGAACCCGTTCACTTCGAGCGCCCGATCCTGAACTTCCGCCCCGTCTTCAAGGCGGCATTCTCCGTAAAAGGTATTTTCAGGATTCTCAAGCTCGACGGCGCCGATACTCAGGATACTGCCTTTGTGCGGATCGGCACTGGAGGTTTCTATGTCGAGGATGACCATGTCGGAAAATACGAAACGGAGGGATTATACCGGAATTCCGATTCGTTCAAGAAATCGCGTCCGCGCATTCAACATCGGCACGTAAAACGTTCCGACTTTCCCGTAAATCGCGATGCCAACGTCCTCTATTACCCGGAGCCATTTGATTTGAAAAACCCCTCCGACCGAGCCGTTCGGATTTCCGCTCCTGCGCGAAACGGTGGCGTTGTCCGACGACGATCGGACCGTCCACTAGGCCGAAACGTCTTTCGGGCACGATAAAAAAATCCCGCCGGTTTCCCGGCGGGCAGTGCCCTTCTTTTCCCGTTCGATACGAGTGCGTCCCGACTTTGACGGAAGCCGTCAGGCCGCGAGCGCGAGCTTCTTCAGCGCGACGTGATCGGTCTTGCCGGTTCCGAGGAGCGGGATGGCGCAGAGGGCCCGGATATCGCGGGGAACCGCGATTTCGGGAACGCCCGTTTCCTGGGCTGCCGCGAGCAGCATTTCGCGCGACAAGGACGCGTCGGTCGTAAACAGCACCAACGTTTCCCCCTTCCGTTCGTCCGGAATGGTCGTGACGCCGTGCGCCGCCTTGGGCGAAGCGCGGGAAGCCATGGCTTCGACGACCGTGAGCGACACCATCTCGCCCCCGACCTTCGCGAAACGCTTGACGCGGTCGACGATCTTGACGAATCCGTCTTCGATGACGACCACGTCGCCCGTCGCGTACCAGCCCGGACCGAATTCTACCGCACTGGTCAACTCAAGGATGCCGGGATTTTCGAAACGGTAGTAGCCGCTCATGACGTTCGGACCCCGAACGTAGAGCGCCCCACCGTGCGAAATCCCCGGAACCGGGAGCAGGCGGTACTCGATGCTCGGCAAGAACTGCCCGACGGTACCGGTTCGGTACGCCATGGGCGTATTCACGGCCAATACCGGCGCCGTTTCGGTCGCCCCGTAGCCCTCGAAAATCCGCTTGCCGAACTTTTCGAACCACGTCGTGCGTACGGCATCCGAAAGTTTCTCGGCGCCGGCCACGACGTAGCGAAGGCGGAAAAAGTCGTACGGGTGCGCGTGCTTGCCATAGTTCGCAAGGAACGTCGACGTTCCGAACAGGACCGTGCAGTTACGATCGTAGGCGATTTCCGGAATGACCTTGTAGTGCAACGGCGTCGCGTAGAGCACTAAATGCAAACCCGAGAACAAGGGTAAGAAGACGCCTCCGGTCAGGCCGAACGAATGGAAGATCGGAAGCGCGTTCAGTACGCGGTCGTCGACCGAGAAGTCGAATACCGCCTGAACCTGAGCAACGTTCGCCACGATGGCTCGGTGCGAAAGTACGACGCCCTTCGGCTTGCCTTCGGAACCGGAAGTGAACAATACGACCGCCGGACGTTCGATATCGGAATCTTCCTCGAGCGAGTCCGGGAAAAGCAGATACCAGAGAATGGCGAGCTTATCGAACGCGCCAAGCGAGTCGCGAACGTCTTCCAGATAGACGATCTCAATGCCCGAAAGCCCCTCGACGTCGGCGGTAAGTTTGCCTTTTTCGAGAAACGCCCGGGAGGCGATGACCGTCTTGATTGCCGCAGCCGTACACGCGTCTTGCATACCGGCCGTGCCCGCCTTATAGTTGAGCATGGCCGGAACGCGGCCATGGGCACTGACCCCCAGTACCATGGCAACGGTCGCTGCGAGGTTCGGCATGAGAATGCCGACGCACTCGTTCGGAGCCGTATGCTTGGCAACGAGGCGACCAAGGGCGATGGCCATCTTCAGGAGATCCTTGTAACGGTAGTCGCCCATCGTCTTCGTCGGATTCTCGAGCTGCTTGACGTCCGCCATGATTTCACGATTCGTACCGAACGTTTTGGCCGCTTCGACGAACGATCCGAAAATCGTGCGCTTGGGACTGGAAACGAACAGCATTTCCTGCATGATGCGACGCATGGATTCGCCCGCTTCGCGACGACGTTCCTTGGCGCTGTAATGACGGCCGGTCCCATCTTTCTCGGGAACTTCGACCTTCCTCGAATCCTGAACCGAGATGGTAATTTTCGGAAAGAATTGACGGGGATGGTTGCCCGAAAGCCGGGTAAACCGGGAACGTCCGGCGCCGTCGATTCGGACGGGCACGACCGTGGCACCCGTTTTCAACGCGGCGAAGGCTGGACCGTCATATACCTTCATGAGCGTGCCGGTAATCGTAAGACGACCTTCCGGGAAAATCATGACGGGGCGGCCGGACTTGATAAGTTCGACCACCCGCTTCATGGCAAGCGGACTCGTCGGATCCACCTTCAGGTAGTCGACGAGGCTGAGCGCCATGCGGAAAAACCAGCGCCCCGTAATGCCGGTGTAGACGACGAATACGGGCCTTACGGGCAAAAAGAGCCCGAGAAGCAACCCGTCCAGCCACGACTCGTGGTTGGCGATGATAAGTAACCGATCCTGCTTGAACTGGTCGCGGATTCCTTCGATCCGAACGCGAAAAATGATCGAACATAACAGCTGGAGCACGGGTCTCAAGACGTTTTCTATGAACATGGCTTCCCCTTTCTTCATTTGCGGAAAACGGAGAATGCGAACATTCTCCGTCCTTACTACTCTGTATCGAGCGAGTTAAAGAACGACGTACCTTTTCAGAATGGCCCGCCATCGGGAGAAATCTCCGAAGCTTGACATTTGTGAAAAGATTCGTTCTGAATGTATTTGCTCGATGGGTTTTGTCAAAGGGAAAATTTCGGAAAATCTCCCGCTTCCGAATCGGCGTTTTTCGAATATGGTACGAACGTTCCAGCGAACCCGTGAAACGCGTTTTTTCCTTCTTTTCGAATTTTCCGAAATCCGCCGTGGCGCGGACGGCGTTTTTCGCGTTCCCCGTTCTTCTCGTTCCGGTCCTCGAATTCGCGGTCCACGGGCGCGTTCGGGAGTCGTTCGCCCCTTTTTCGGGGGAAATCGGCGCCTTCGCCGCGACGTACCTTTGGATCCTCTCGCTCCTCGCGCTTTCGGTTTCGGTGTTCTGAAAGGTGGGCGGCGGTCTGTTGTCGCTCGTTTTGGCGACCATCGCGTTCGCGCACGGAGAAAAAATCCGCACCCTCGGCGAACCGCTCTACCCGTTCGACGTCGTGGCGCACGCGGGGCAAGCGGCCGATCTCGCGTCCTTTTCGGGGGCCGGCGGATTGTTCTCGGCCCTCCCGGCCTTCTTGGCTGCCTGCCTGCTCGGCGCCGCGGCGTTCGCGACGTTCGGAAGTTCGTCCGCGCCGATGCGGCGGAGGGCAGCGTTCGCGATCGTGGCCGCGGCGTTCCAAGCGGCCCTCGTTACGAACGCGGGCGGGGTCCTCGCCTCGGCCCAAGGGGCGTTCGGCATCACCCCGGAACGGTTCGCGTGGAGGCAATTGGAAAACTATTCCGAAAACGGGTTCGTGGCCGGATTCCTGACGAATTTATCGGCCGTTTCGGTCGAACGACCCAATGGGTATTCGAAAGAATCGGCCGCGCGGGAACTTTCGAAAATCGGCGCCTCCCCGAAGGCCGGCGTCGAAAAAACCGGCGCGGGAGTCCGACCCGACGTGGTCGTCATCCTGAGCGAATCGTTCTGGGATCCCAAGGCGCTCTCGGGCGTGGCGTTCGACCCGAATCCCACCGAAAACTTCGACGTCCTGAAAAAAACGTTCCCGTCGGGACGGATCTTCAGTCCCACGTTCGGGGGGAAAACCGCCCTCGTCGAATTCGAAATCCTGACTGCAAACGCGGTCGAACGACTGCCCGAAGGCAGTATTCCGTACCAACAGTACGTTCGCTCGGACCTTCCGAGCCTCGCGCGAGAATTCAAGAACGCCGGATACCAAACCGTCGCCGTCCACCCCTACCGGCGGAAATTCTTCAACCGGACGAACGCGTATCCGAAACTCTGATTCGACCGATTCGTATCGGAAGAATCCATGACGGGCGCCGCGAAGAAGGGGCCGTTCGTGTCGGACGACGCGTTCGCAGACGCCGTATTGGCCGAACTTCCGGAATCGGAAGGCGGGTCGGGCACGTTCCTTTTCGGCATATCGATGGAAAACCACTTTTCCTACGAGGGCGAAAAATACCCGTCGCTCTCGGTTCGGGTTTCATCCGACCTCCTTTCGGCGAAAGAGACGCGGATCCTTGAAAATTACGCCGAGGGCGTTCGGGATGCGGATGCCGCCCTCGCGAAGCTCGTCGCGAAGCTCGAATCGCGCGGCCGCCCCACGTTGCTCGTGTTTTTCGGCGACCATTTGGGCATACTCGGGGAAAATTTCGAAACCTACCGAACGACCGGGTACGTACCGGGTTCCGACGAATCCGAATGGAGCGCCGAAGACGTCGCCAAAATTCGAACGCCCCCCTTTCTCATTTGGAAAAACGCCGCGCTCCGGAAAGCGGACCCTTCGAATGCGTTCGAAGGAAATCCGACCGTCCGGGCGCCGTTCTTCGGAACGCGGATACTGGAGCAGGCGGGTATCGCGCCAACGAACCCCTACCTCCGCTTCGCGGAATCGGCCGAAGACTGCTTCGAACCCGAAGCCCCGAGACTGGTTCCCAAGGCGGGCCGGGCGGATTGTCCGGACATTTTTAGAACGTGGGAGCGGCTCCAGTATTTTTCGCTCTTCGATTCGGAGGAGGGAGCTATTCCGCCCTTTCCCCCGTTCCGCTAGCCGGAATCGGGCGCTCCAAAGCGGAAATATCCGCGTCCGGAAACGCCTTCGCGACGGCGCGGATGGCGGGCGTACGCGTGCGGAACGCTTTTCTCCGATCGAACGATTCGAAGAAACCCGCGCGTTCGAGAGCGTCCGACACGCTCGGACGGATTCGCGCGATGAAGACCGAAATGCCGGCTTTTTCCAATTTCCGGAACATTTCCGAAACTGCTTCGTACCCCGTCGCGTCGATTTCGTTGACGGCTTCGAAATCCAAGACGACGGCCTTCATGTCCGGCTTGGAAGCGATGAGGGAGAGCAGTTTTCCTTCGAAGTATCCGGCATTGCCGAAATACAGCGGACCTTCGAATCCGTATACGCCGACGTGGGGGCTGACCGCCAATCCGGCATGCGCGGCGTCTTCGAGCGATCCTCCCGTTCCCATGGCAAGCTCCGGAAACCGGGGCCGCATCGTCCGGTACAGGAAAAGCCCCAAGGAAAGGAGGACTCCGACCAGAATCCCTTCCTCGAGATTCGGCGCGAAGACGAGCGTAGCGAGGAACGTGACGACCGAAACGAAGGCGTCGTGTTTCTGGACGGCCCACGCATGGAGTACCGGTTCGAATTTCACGAGGCCGGCAACGGCCATGATGATGACGGCGGCGAGCGTAGACTGCGGAAGGTGGTAGAGAAGCGGCGTAAGGAAGAGAAGGGCGACGGCTACGAGCAGGCCGGTCACCACGGCGGCGAATCCGGTTTTCGCACCGGCGGAAAAATTGACGGCGGTTCGCGAAAACGACCCGGAAACGGCATACCCGGAGAAAAATCCGGCGACGACGTTCGCGAGCCCCTGCCCCACGAGTTCCTGATTGGCCGAAATTCCCTGCTTCGTCTGAGACGCGACCCCCTTCGCGATGGAGATCGCTTCCATGAATCCGACCAAGGCGATGGTGGCGGCCGTGGCCGAGAGCGAAAGCATGGCCGAAAAATCGAAAGACGGAAGTGAAAACGACGGAAGCCCCTTCGGAACGGATCCGACGACGGTGCCTCACGCCGCGGCGTATCCGAGCCAGTACGAAAGGGCGGTGAAGGCGACGACCGTTACGAGCACCCCGGGGACTTTCGGAACCAATCGCTTCAAAAGGAACAGGAGCGCGATCGACCCGAGTCCGAACGCCAACGTCATGGCGTGGGTGGAGTGGAGGGCGTTCGCGACGACGCCCGCGACGATTTCGTAATGATGGGCCGCCTTCGGTTGGGAAACGCCGAAAATCTTGCCGAGTTGGGACGTGGCGATGATGATCGCCCCGGCGTTCGTGAATCCTACGACGACGGGGTGCGAAAGGAAGTCCACGATGACGCCCAAGCGGAAAACCCCGAGAAACAACTGGAAAACCCCGATCATGAGGGCGAGGAGCGCCGCGTACGCGGCATACCCGGAAGGATCGGACACGGCCAACGGCTGGAGCGCCGTGGCGGTCATGAGGGAAACGATGGCAACCGGGCCGGTCGCCAATTGCCGGGAGGAACCGAACAACGAAGCTACCATGACCGGAAGGAACGACGCGTAGAGCCCGACGTGCGGGGGCAGTCCGGCCAATTGGGCGTAGGCCATCGACTGCGGCACCAGCACGAGGGCGACCGTAATTCCCGCAACGACGTCGCTCTTCAGGACTTCCGGACGGCGGAGTTCGGGAAGCCATGAGAGGAAAGGCGTAAAGCGTTTCGCGAGATCGTTCATGGAGTTTTCGGGATTAAGAAGCGGGTTTCAGGATGTCGGCGAGCGCGGAAGACGTCGACGGGCGGATTCGGCCGTCGGCTTCCATTTCAAGGAAGAACCGGGCCTTCGCAAGGGGTTCGCGGGTTTTTTCGGTTACGCCGGTAAAGTAGACCGTGACGGAATGGCGTTCGAGCGATTGGACCAACTCTTCGAGCCCTTCGACGCCGTCCACGTCGAGATCTCCCATATGGGAAAAAGAAATGAGTACCGTTTGTCCGGCATCGACCCTGGAAACGGATTCGAGCAGCGGTTCGACGTTCAGGTAGCTCAGTCCGCCGACGAAGTTCACGACGATGACGTCGTCCGCCGTCTGGTCGCGAACGTAGTCGGCCAGGCTCGTCTTCCTATGGAACTCCCCTTTTCGGAACACGCTCACGTACGCGTCTCCCGCGGAAACGCCGCGGATGAACGCGAGAAGGGCGACGGAGGTTCCGAGAAGGATGCCCACGGTCGGGTCTTCAAGAACGGAAACGACGGTCGTCAGCGCCATGACGGCGAACGCGAACCGGCGCATTCGGTACATTTTCGCGAGGAGCGAGAAATCGATGAGCCCGAGGGCGATATTGAACAATATGGCCGCGATGATCGGAAACGGCAGGTATTGGAAAAATCCTTCGAACAGGAGGGCGGCGGCCAGGAACGTAAACAAACCGACGAGCCCTTGGGAAGCCCGGTGGGTCGCTCCGCTCTTCAGATTGAGCGCGGTCCGGATGAATACGGCCGTAACCGGCAATCCGCCAAGGAGTCCGGTTCCGACGTTGGAAAGCCCGAGCCCGAGGACTTCCCGATCGCGGTCGAACTTCTTCCGCGTCATTTTTTCGGCGATTTTTGCGGAAATGACGGTTTCGAGAATGGCGACGACGGCGATGACGACCGCCGTGGAAGAAACCGATTTCATCAATACGAAAGCCCCGTAAAAGGAGTCGACCCCCAGGGTTCCGAACGGAAATTGGAACGGCCGGAAGGCGACGTCGGGAAATTTTTCGGAAAGGAGGAGGACGTCGCCGGGGAGCATCCCTTTCGAAAACGCCATTCCCGCGCCGATACCCGCGACCGTCAACGCCACGACCGACGGAAAGGCGGGAGCGAACCGTTTGGCGGCGACGAGGAACGCGAGGGAAGCGGCGAACGTCGCAACGGCAGCCGGATTCGAATCCCCCAAATGGGAAAAGGCCTCGGCGAGATTCAGGAGAATCTCCTTATGGACGGGGATTCCGAGCGCCGGATCGTTCAACCCGAGCGCGCCGGATATTTGGGAAAGGGCGATGGTGATTCCGACGGAGATGAGAAAGCCGTGAAGGACCGTCGAGGGAATGAGCGTGACGTAGCGGGTCAATTTCAAAAGCGACACCAGAAGAATGAGGAGGCCGCTGACGATGGAAAGGACCGGAAGGAGGGCGACGCCGTCGGAACCGTGCGAAAGGACGAACGCGAGCAAAATCGAACTGAGCGCTCCCGCGACCCCGAAAACGTTGTGCCGGCTCGACGCGAAGGCCGCCGCGATCACGGTACTCCAGATGCCGGTAATGATTCCGTGCGTCGGGGTTGCCCCAGAGGCGACGGCGAGGGAAATCGACAACGGAACGTTCACCGCGGTAACGGTGAGCGCGGGCTTCCAATTTTCCCGAAGGATTTTCAAAGCGTTCATTGGGACGAAAAAAAGAAAGCCTCCGATTCGGAACGAACCGAGCGGAAGCGGCGGATTCTATGCCGGGAACGGGAAAAGGCAATGGATTCTTTTCCGAACCCCCCCGAGAAGTCGGCGAATCGGGGGTCGACCGGCCGCCCGTTACCCGCAAAACCCTTCCGGCGATTCCCCCTCCCCCTTGGGACGCCGGATGGAAAACGCGCAGCCGCAATAATTCTGCCGGTAGATGCCGTGAAGTTTGGTATACGCGACGCTCCGATCGAATCCGCCGTTTTTCCGAAACGGGATTTTCAGGAATTCGAGGCCGTATTTTCGGGCGTACCGGTCCCCGAGCGAGAACAGGAGGGAAAGTTCCTTGTGCGGGGAATTGTTGAGCGTGGTCGTATACGTTCGGAACCCGTTTTCAAGCGCGTACCGCGCGGCGCGTTCGAGCCGCAAGTCGTAGCATTTGGCGCACTTCTCGCCCTTTTCGGGGGTTTCTTCCAATCCCCTGATCGACGCGAGGAACCGCTTGACGTCGTACTCCCCTTCGGCGTACGGCACCCCCTCGATTTCGCAAACCTTCTTGAAGGCCTCGAACCGTTTGTCGTATTCCTTTTTCGGTTGGATGTTGGGGTCGTACCAGAAGCAGAACAGGTCGTAGCCCTTCTTCAGGTCGACGATCGGAACGGTGGCGTCGGGACCGCAACAGACGTGCAGAAGGAGTTTCGGTTTGCGTTCCAAAACCTTTTTGACGGGCGCGAACGAGAGCCGGTGCGCGCCGGTAACGTCGGCGGGTCCGACGAGGGCGGCGGCGTGGCGGGCGGTTCCGTAGCCCTTGTGGGAATCGATGCCGAGCGACGGATACAATGCCGCGTACTGCGAAACGATCCGATCGCGGAAAACCTTGGCCAGCACCGAAGCGGCCGAAATTTCGACGACCTTCGAATCGCCCTTCACGATGGAAGCCGCTTCGTGTCCCGTTTCCTCGACGAACTGGAACCGGTCGTTCCCGTCGATGACGACGGCTTCGACCGTGGAATCCTTCGGAATTTTCCGCATGAGTTCGACGACCGCCCGACGCATCGCTTCGCGGTTGGCCGGCTTGATGCCGAATTCGTCGATGAAATGGCTGTCGACCATGCCCACGCCGAAATACCCTTTCGGGGTCGGTCCCGACGACCATTCCACCAAGCGGGCGAACCAGCGTTCGCGTTCGGATTCGGAAAGGGCTTTGCTGTCGGTCAGGCCCGAAAGCTCTTCCGGCCCGGGCCGGAAGTTCGGGTCGAACGCGAACGCCGCGGCGACGACGGGACCGAACCACGGGCCGCGCCCAGCCTCGTCGATTCCGATTTTTACGTGGGTCAGTTTCGGCATGGGGAAAGCATACGGGGGAACGCGCGAAACGCAATACCGGGAGCGGACACGCGGAAAACGGAACGGAAATTCCGAATCCGCCCCTCCGTCCGCCCGGGCCGGGACACCAAGCGCCGGCCGCGGCGGAAAATTTTTCCGACGTTTTTTCTTGGCGCGCAATCGCGAAGCGTGGTAGAATCTTCCCGTACTCCGTCACCCCCGTCGGAAATGTCCGCAGAGTTCCTCCGAAACGCCGACGCGCCCGCCGATTCGGCGGACTCGAAATTCCGCGAGCGGCTCGGAAAGACGTTGGAAGCGGCCGGCACCCAATTCGGTCCGGACCGGGCGAAAGAAATTTTCGACCGCGTTTCGGCGCTTCCGGAAGGAATTCGGGAGAGTGCCCTGACTCAGATCGAAACGGCATTGGCCGAAGGAAAATTCAAAGCGGCCAGGCTGCATGCGGAGGAGCGTCGCGTTACGTACGATCTCCTCTCCGGAGCGTATCCGGTAGCCTAGCGGGGCATGGTTCCGAACTTCCAATTCTCCGCCTACCTTCGGGAATCCCCGCTTCCGGAATCGGAACGCGCGGATTTGGAACGCATCTTCGCGATGCTCCGGCCGGAACGGAAAGTGGAAATCCTCGATGCCTGGCCGAAATATTTGGCGAAGATTCTCGAAATCAAAGCCTATGCCGAAGAAGAAAAGGGCCGGCTCATGATGGAAACCTTCGCCCGAATCGACGCGATTTTGGACGACGCCACCCTCCGGGCGAACGAGGAAGCCGCTCGGCGCGAGCGCGAAGAGGCCGAGCGCCTGGAGACGGTACGGATCTCCGCCGAATACGACGCGAACGCGAAGCTCCGGGCCATGAGGAATCTCGGACGCCCCGCAGAGCCGCCGCCGAGGTCCGCAACCGCTTCCGAACGCGACGGTACGGAAACGTACGACCCACTCGCCCAATTCTTTTAAAAAAACCTCCGCCCACCACCCATGCGACCCGGTATCGAACACGAAATCCCGAACCTCCCCCGCTTCATGCAAGCGCATCCCCGCTCGACGCACTTTCTCCGGAAAGCGCTCGAACGGTACGAGCGGCTTCCGGACGGCCCCGAGAAAAAACGGGCGGCCGATTGGCTGAACCTCCGGCTCGGAACCGCCCTCCTCCGGCAATCGGAAATCGACCGGAAGGCCTACGGACAAATCCTCTCCGTACTTTCGAAGGAATAACGTCCCTTCCGATCCCGAAACGCGCCGTTCCGCCGGACGGACCGAAAAGAACGCGGACGTTGGCGGAGGAACGGTTTCCGGCTCCGAAAAGCGCTCCGAAATAATTTGACTCGGGAACGCCTTTCCATATGATGGCGCGGTATTTTTTCCGGACGGCCCCTCGAATTTCCCTTCGAACCCCTTTCCGCCCGGAGCTATTCCTAGCCAGAAACCCCATGTCGAACGCCGCTCTCGTGCGCGAAGTCCAAGCGCCCTTCCTCAAGGCCGACGTACCGCAGGTACGCACCGGAATGGAAGTCGAAATCCACCAGATCATCAAGGAAGGCGAGAAGTCCCGCATCCAGAAATTCCGCGGCCTCGTCATTCGCACCAAGGGCGCGTCCCCGCTCGACAAGGTCATCACCGTCCGCAAGGACGTCGACGGCATCGGCGTCGAAAAGACCTTCGCCATCCACTCCCCCGGCATTTCCAAGATTGACGTCCTCCGTTCTTTCAAGGTTCGCCGCAAGTACATTTCGTTCATCCGCGGCCTTACCGGAAAGGCGGCCCGCCTGAAAGAAATCAAGGCGTAATTCATTGTCAAAAACCCTTCCCGAATCCCCGCCCGAAAAGGCGGGGATTCTTCTGTTTGAAGGGGACTTCCCTCCAAATGGGCGAGAGGGGCGAAAACCGTATAAAAAATTTGCGCGTTTTTCGCTGTCAAGCCGGTTTTTTCTTTTGACTCGGAGGGGTTCGGCGGGTAAATATGCTCCATCGAAAGCCCGGAATTCCGCCGGGCCGGAACCGCCTAAAAAACGTATGACGATCCAGCACTCCGAAACTCTCCGCGCCATCGTCCGAGCCATCGCCGCATCGGTGCGGAAGCAGGATTTCCTGACGTACTTCAAGAAGCTGTCCTTCGTTTCGTTTTCCGACGGCGTCCTCGTCCTCGGGGTGGTTTCGAGCTTCGCCCGCGACAACCTCGCCCACAAGTTCGGCGCCGAAATCCTCACGGCCGCGCAATCCGCGTTCCCCGAAACGTCCGCCGTACGGTTCGAGGTCGACGCCTCCATCGACAACCCGAGCAACCCGACGGTCGTCGACTGCGTCCGGGAATACAAGGAAATCACTTCCGGTATCGGAAAAAAGGACGAGGGCGCGGGCGTTCAGACAGCCGACGAGCTCGGCAGCATCAATGCCCGGACGATGAACGAGAAGTACCGGCTCGAAAATTTCATCGTCGGCCCGTCCAACCAGCTCGCCTACGCCGCCGCCGACGCCGTTTCGCGCAAGCCGGGAGCCGCCTACAACCCCCTCTATATCTACGGGGACGTCGGCCTGGGGAAAACCCACCTCCTCCAAGCGATCGGCAACTCCGTAAAATCGCGCTTCAAAGACAAGAAGGTCATCTACACCACCGCCGACCGCTTTCTTTCCGACTACGTTTCGAATATCAAGAAGCGGACGGTCGACCGCATGCGGGAAAAGTACCAGAGCATCGACGTACTCGTCATCGACGACGTCCAATTCCTCGCGAAAAAAGAACGGACGCAGGAGGAGCTCTACAACATCTTCAACCTCCTCCACGAATCGGGACGCCAGATCGTCCTCTCCGGAGACCGTCCGCCCAAGGAGCTTACCGAAATCGAGCCGCGCCTGAAAAGCCGCTTCGAATGGGGAATCATCGTCGACGTCGGCGAACCCGATTTCGAAACCCGGCTCGCCATCCTCCAGGAAAAGGCCCGTGCCCGCGAATTCATCATCCCGCAGGAGGTTGCCGAATTCATCGCGTACAACGCTTCCTCGAACGTCCGCGAAATCGAAGGAATCCTCAACCAGATCATCGCCGAATACGAGCTCCACGGCAAACCGCCGACGATTGAAAACGTATCGGCCCGTTTCGCCAAGCTCGGACTCAGCCAAGACAATACGGGCAACGACCGGTCACGACGCTCGCCGGCCCGAAATTACGAAGAACTCCTCGACGCGGTCGCCGGACATTTCGGCATCGAAAAGAAAGCCCTCGTGAGCGAAGACCGACGGAAAGAAAACATGATTCCCCGCCAGGTGGCCATGTACCTCCTGAAGAACAAGATGCACTTCACCTACGAGCGCATCGGAAACATCTTCTCGGGCCGTAACCATTCAGCCGTCCTCTATTCCTGCCGCAAGCTCGAACAAGTTCTCCGAAAAGACCAGAACCTCCACTACGAAATGAACGTCATTCGTGACCGGCTGGGACTGTAGTTTGCCGATAACCAAATCGCGATGGATTTTCTCGTGCTCGACGACAATCCGGAACTCATAGCGTCCGTGGAAGCGGGCGCGGGATTGTTGGCTCCGGATCATTCGGTGCGTTCGGTGATCGTTCACGAGTCGTACTGCGACGGAAGTCCCGGAAACGAAATGAACGATGAACGGATCCTGACTGCCATCCATTCCATACGGAATCGAACGGTACTTATCGTTGACGGATGAATTTCCGGTAGTGTCCTGGATTTTACTCGAGCGCGCCAAATTCCACCGAACATCCGAGCTATGACGTACGTAGTTATTGTCAGTTGAATGGACCCTGAATATTACCATTCCATCGCTCGGGATTTCTGGGATTTCAAGTATCTCGGATGCCGCGCCGTCGCAAAGCCGGTTCCATGGTTTTCGTACCGGGATGGCGATACTTCGTTCGAAAGCCTCGCACATCACGTAGCCACCCTGTAACCATGCACGAGAGTACGAAAGAAATCGAAGGCAAGATTCTCGGAATCGACCCCGTCGTAGCGGCCATACGCATTTGAGTGGCCGGAGGCATGAAAACGTTCGACGATGAGCTGGTTGCCGAATTTTTCGTCGATTCCCGCGACGAATCGGTACGGCTCCGACGGGAAGGCCATACGTACTTCCTTACGAGAAAAGACAACATCCGGGGGGATAACGGCGTGAAGTCGGCGGACGAATACGAAACGGAAGTCTCCGACCCCGAAGCGACCCGGAACATCTTCCGCAGCCTCGGGTTCAAGCGGGTCCGGACCGTTACGAAGTGGCGGACGCTCTATTTGGTCGGTGAGGCGAAGGTCGTCATCGACGACTACGGCGCCATCCCTCCCCTCCTCGAAATCGAAGCGGCGACGGACGACATCGTCCGAAGAACCGCCATCCTGCTCGGATATCGGGCCGAAGACCTCGTGACCGATACCGTACGGGATTTGGAAAAACGGTACGGCGTCCAACTCGGTATCCCCGGATAGCATGCTCTCCCTCGTCTCCACGCCCATCGGCAATCTCGAAGACATGACCTACCGCGGGGTACGGGTTTTGAAAGAGGCCGACTTCATCGCCTGCGAAGATACGCGGACGTCCGGCATCCTTCTGAAACACTACGGCATCGAACGTCCGCTCCTTTCGTTCCATTCCCATTCGGGCATCGCGAAGATCGACAAGATTCTCGAGGCGCTCAAAGGCGGAAAAACGTGCGCGCTCATTTCCGATGCCGGAACCCCGGGCGTTTCCGATCCGGCATACGCCCTCGTTCGCGCCGCGCTCGATGCGGGAATTCCGGTATCGCCCATTCCCGGCGCTTCCGCCGTCCTTTCGGCGCTCGTATGTTCCGGACTCCACACCCACGACTTCCGGTTTCTCGGGTTCCTGCCGATTAAGAAGGGCCGGAAAACCCTCTTCGAATCGCTTAAAACGAAAGAATATACCGCCGTCGCGTACGAGAGCGTTCACCGGATCGAAAAAACGGTGGACGAAATCCGCGAAACCTTCGGGGACGAACACCCGATGGTCATCGCCCGGGAATTGACGAAGAAATTCGAAGAATTCATCCGCGGAACCGCGGCCGAATGCGCGACCGAATTGAAGGCGCGTCCGCGGAAGGGAGAATTCGTCGTCATGTTCTAATCCCCCCCGATTCGACACCGTGAGCGGAATTCTCCGACACGGTATTTGACTGTTTTTCAAAAGTGTGTTCGAATACCCGGAGATAGTACGTAAGCCACCATTTTCCCATGCCGGAAAAACGCGGTACGACCGGTGTCGTCGCCTACATCGCCTGTCTCATGTTCGTTGGCGCGTCGCTCTCCGGCGGGATGCGTCAAGACCAGGGGGCTCCGCTCGCGAGCGCGCTCGCCTTTCGGGGCGGTACGTTCGAACGGAACGTTCCGGCCGTCTCCGGAAGCGATTTCCGCATCGAGATAAACGGGCGTTCGTACGTCGCCCGCATCGTCGGGGAAATTCCGACGGAATCCCCTACGGCGTTCGATCTTTCCGCCGTCCGATATTAGGAATTCGCGGAGCTATCCGACTTCCTCGAAACCGCCTCCTTCGACGAGGCGGTTTTCTTCGATTTCCCGAAGAATCTTTCGAACGACTTCCTTGTCGCTCCAGGGAATCGCCCCGTCGTTCGTGACCATGACGCTTTCCGCCCCCTTGCCCGCGACGATGACGACGTCGCCTTCGCGCGCCATGACGAGCGCTGTACGGATGGCGTCTTCCCGGGAAAACACGAGCCAAAACCCTTCCCCTTCCTTCCGTTTAATACCCTTCGATACCTCGGTCATGATGATGAACGGGTCTTCGGTATAGTCGTCGTCCCGCGTCAGGATGACGACGTCCGAAAGCTTGTCGGCCACGCGCCCCATCTTCGGACGTTTGCTCCGGTCGCGGTCGCCCGTGGCGCCGAAGACGGTAATGACCCGTTTCGTATCGGGAAACGACCGGACGGTTTCGAGCACGCTCTTCAAGGATTCTTCGGTATGTGCGTAGTCGACGAACACGGTAAACCCCCGGGAGTTCGGCACTTCTTCGAGGCGGCCGGGAACGGTGTCGAACGATCGGACGGTCGCCGCGATGGATTCGTGGGGAACTTTCTGGGAAATGAGGACGGCGACGGCCGCGAGCACGTTGGAAACGTTGAATTCGCCGCGGAGCTTCATTTCCATGGGAAAAACGCCCGAGGGCATGCGGATGTCGAATCTCGTGGAACGGGCGGTCGGAGCGATGTCGACGCTCCGGATTTGGGCGTTCGGCGCCTTTCCGTACGTGTACACGACGTCGGCGACGGCTTCAAGGAAGCGGTCGGCGGACGGGGAATCGAGATTGACGACCGACACCTTTTTCACCCCCTTCTTCCTTCGTCCTTCGACGAGCGAAGAAAACAGCCGGAGCTTCGTTTGGACGTAATTTTCCATCGTCCGATGCAGGTCGAGGTGGTCTTGGGCGATATTCGTCATGACGGCGACGTCGAAATCGATTCCGGAAATCCGTCCGTAAAACAGCGCATGGCTCGAAACTTCGATCACGGCGTACTCGCACCCGGCCTTTTCGGCTTCGCGAAGGAGCCGATTGAGTACGAACGGATCGGGCGACGTCATCTTCATATTGTTTTCGAACCGCTCGCCCGCAATCGAATAGGCGGCGGTCGAAAACATGAATACGCGTTTTCCGGCGTCTTCGAGCCCCTTCGCGACCAAATTCGTCACGGTGGTTTTCCCCTTCGTTCCGGTAATGCCGATCGTAATCATGTTCTTCCCCGGCCCTCCGTAAACGGCCCGAGCCAAACCGGCACGCAGCGAATGGTACAGGATGCGCAGGGGCGAATCGAGCGCGACGGCCTTGCGGAGGGATTGGACGAACGTCATGGAAATCTGTACGGGAAGAGGAAACGACGATTTGAATTTTACGGCAAACCCCGTAAAATCCAAGCGCTTTTGACATATTCACGCTCCGTCGCTTGGCGAAATTCAAAATAGAAACCGGAGACGACAATCCGATCCTGCGGGCGAAAAGCCCGTCCGTCCGAACCGACGAGTTCGGACGTTTCCGCGCGCTGGCGGAATCGATGGTCAAATACGTGAAAGACCCCGACAACGGGTGCGTCGGGCTCGCCGCCCCCCAAATCGGCACGAACCGGCGCATTATCGCGGTCAGCCTCCTTTCGAGCTACGACGACGAATCGTACCGGACGGTCGCCATGTTCAATCCCGAAATCACGGAGATTTCGGAAATCGTGGAAACCGATTCGGAAGGCTGTCTTTCCGTTCCGGGCGAACGCGGCGACGTAACGCGACCGAAGCGGGTCCGACTTCGGTATCGGGACGCCTCCGGCCATTCGTACGCCCTCGACCTCTCGGGGCTCGCCGCGCGAATCGTCCAACACGAAATCGACCACCTCGACGGAATCCTCTTTACCGACAAGTTGGCCGACCGGTCGCGCAAAACCGACGCGATTCCGGCTTCCAATCCGTAAATCCATGAACCTCTCCCTCCTTTCCAAGTCCTACGACCTTCGCGGCATTGCCGGATCCGAATTGACGGAATCCGACTACGAAGCGCTCGGCAACGCCTTCGCCCGACTCGTTCCCGGCGAACGTTTCGCGCTCGGGCGCGACGCCCGCGTCACGTCCGAGGCGTTCGCCGCGGCATTCGCCCGGGGCGTCGTGTCGCAGGGAAAAAACGTGGCCGATCTCGGACTCTGCTCGACCGACATGCTCCAGTTCGCGACCGTCCGGTATCCGGAAATCGACGCCGGGTTCATGATTACCGCCAGCCACAACCCGAAAGAATACAACGGTTTGAAATCCTGCCTGAAAGACGCCGTTCCCATCAATCTCAAAGAATGGGCGAACCGCCTTTCGGACGCTATCCGATTCCCCATTCCGAACGCACCCGTTCCCGGTTCGGTCGAACCGCTCGAAACGACCGCCGACTGGGCCGACCACGTCGCGTCGTTCGCGCACGGGGATTTTTCGAAACTGACCGTCGTCGCCGATGCCGGAAACGGCGTGGCGGGAGTCTTCATGGGGGCCGTGGCCGAACGCCTCGGATTCAAGCTCGTACCCATGTTCTTCGAGCCGGACGGGGACTTTCCGAACCACCACCCCTCCCCCATCGAATCGAAAAACACGGCCGATCTCCGGAAGAAGGTCGTTGAAGTCGGCGCCGACGTCGGCATCGCGTTCGACGGGGATGCCGACCGGGCCGTCGTTGTCGACGAGACGGGACGCGAGGTTCCGCCCTCCGCGGTCTGTTGCTCGATCGTGGAAGCCGTCCTTGCCGAGCATCCCGGGGCCGGCATTATCTCGAACGCCGTTTCGAGCGAATACGTCGCCGAATTCGTAACCGCCCTCGGAGGGCGGCACGTACGTTCGAAGGTCGGACACGTGTATATCAAGGAACTGATGCGCGACGATCCTTCGATCCTCTTTGCCGGAGAGCATTCGGCCCACTATTTTTTCCGAAAGAACGCGAACGCCGATTCGGGCGTCATCGCCTTCGTCCACTTCCTCTCCGCCATGGCGGCGAAGAAGGAAAAGGCGTCCGAAATCCGCGCCCGCTACGACCGGTACCCGGCTATCGAGGAAACGAATTTTCGCGTTCCGGAGGTCGCATCGGCCCTCGAAAAGGTCCGCAGGGCGTACGACGGCATCGAACCCGACTATTTCGACGGCATGACGCTCAAGACTCCGGAATTCCGCCTCAACGTACGGCCGAGCTCCAACGAACCCCTCCTCCGCCTCAACCTCGAAGCGGCGAACGCCGAGATTCTCGAACGCGAGTTCTCGAAGGTGTCCGGCATTCTCAAGAAGCTCTCCTAACCACGACCGCGCATGGCGAATACCGCGATGGACGCCGAAATCGAACGCTTGAAAGCGGAAAACGCCGAGTTGGCCCGGCTTTTGGAACTCGCCCGCGCCTGGATGGCCCGACAATACCGGGAGGAAGCCCATAAAATCGCGAAGAAACGCACCGGGAAAATGACCGAGGAAGTCCGGGCCGACTTTTTTCGCGAGAACCAGGAAGAAATTATCGCCAACCGAATCCGCTCGTTTTTTTGAGACCTCCTCCTTATGAACGCGCCGAAGGAGACGGTCGAACACCTCCTCGGTTCGGAAATCGCGTTTTTCAATTTGCAGCGGGCCAGGTCCGGCGACGGGCTCGCGGTCGTCAGTTCGTACACGAAGATTCTCGACTCGCTCATCGAAGTACTCGTCACCAACCAGTTTCGGAAGTTCGCGGTCAAGCACGGAGCGGTCGTGCTGCGGGTAAACGACCCCCTCGAAAAAGCCATCCATTTCGTCATTACGAAACGCTACAGCCTGTCGGTCGGTCGGCTATACGGATTGCTCAAGGCCATCCGAAACGACGAAAAACTCTTCGACTACGGTCGGGCGTTCGCGCAGTATTTGGCAAAATACCGGACGCTCGGGGACTTCCTTCTTTCCGATACGTTTTTCGTACCGTTCTCGCAAGTGGTCGAGAGCGACGTTTTCGGGGGAAAACGACATTCCGGAAAAATTACCCTCAAAGAGACCGCCGAGACCCGAAAACTGCTCTTGGGCGATTTCTCCGACCAAAATGCGCTCCTGTACCGGCTTCTCGAATCGCAGTGCGCGACGTACTAGGCGAGCATGGTTTCGAGTTCCCGAAGTTCGGAGGGCGTAAAATACGAGAGGAGGTTGAGAAATTTCCGTTTCTCGCCCTCGTCGAGGGACGACGCGAGGATTTTCGCCTCGATCGGAACTTCGACGAGAACGGTCGTATCGGTGGATGGGAACATGGTTCGGAACGTTGGATCGAATACGCGGGGGACGGGAGCATTCCCCGCTTCCTGTACATTTATTATTATTCAATAAAAAACGATATATGTCAATAATTCTCGGGGTCGATCCGGGAACGACGACGCTCGGATTCGCCGTCCTTGAAAAAACCGGGAATTCCTTTTCCATTCTGGATTACGGGGTCGTTTCGACGCCGCCGGGGATCCCCCTCGCCGACAAGCTCGTGGAAATTTCCGCCGACCTTTCGTCGCTTTTGGATACGTACCGACCGGACGCTTGCGGCATGGAAACCCTGCTCTTCACGACCAATCAAAAAACCGGCATCGCCGTGGCACAGGCCCGGGGAGTGGCGGTACTCGAAATCGCCAAACGCGGCATTCCTCTGGTGGAACTCGGACCGCTCCAGGTAAAAAAGGGCATCTGCGGGAACGGCCGCGCACCGAAAACGCAGGTGCAGAACGCGCTGAAAATGCTCTTCAAACTCGACGCCGTCCCAAAGCCGGACGATGCCGCGGACGCCATCGCCATCGCGTACGTGGCGGGGGTTTCGAATTTGGGGATCGGAAAACGGAAATAAAACGGCGTTCGGAGCGGTCCGTAACTTCGGAATTCCGACCCCCTTATCGCCCCATTCCTTACCGCGCCGGGTAGGAATGCCCGTAGTCCGCCGTGGAAAAACTCTGCGTGTATCGGGCGACCGACTTCGTAATACGGAGACCGTCGAGGTATCCGCCCTGCGGCCCCAATTGTATGGTGATGCCGCTGGTACCGGGATCGATCGTAAGCGAAGACGCGTACGTCGTCGGCACCATCGTGCCGTCTACGAATAGCTTGAATACGCCCGAGTCCCTTACGAGCGCGACGTGGTGCCACACGTTCGCCGCCATAGGGGGTCCGGAAATCCGGTATCCATTCTCGTAAAATTGCAGCTGGTTGGTATCTTTGTTTACATACAGAACGATGCCGCCGTAACTCAGGAACGGAAACTGCGAGGTCGTCGTGCCCGAGAGGTATAAAGACGCTTCAAACGTAAGGTCGCCGGTTGCGACGAACTTCCCGGGAGCGTCGCCCTTCGCGTTAAAAGTCGTACTGCCGTTGAATCCGATCGAATATTTGCTCCTCGCTTTTTGAAGGGTCGAATAGTATGCGGCCGCCGTCGAGTACGTCAGAATGTTGTTCGTGACCGTGTCAGTAATCGGAACGGGGGCCTTCAGAATGGAGGGGTACGTTGCTGTCGCACATTTTCCCAGGCTTATGCAGGCTCCCACGCTGTTCCATGGCGCTACGACACCTCCTCCGCACACCATCTTATACCGGTATTTATGGTATTTTTCCTGGCCGATCGTTATTAATCCGTTCGAACAGGTCGGCGTTTCCCCCGGATCGTTCGCAATGAGACTGAGTATCGAATCGTCCTCCATGCTCGTCATCCAGATTACGCTCGTCCAATGGGGGTCCCCGCAGGCCCCTCCGGTTACGGTTTCGCCGGGATTGCACGAAACGGTTGGCGGCGGCGGGGCGGTCGGAACGCCGCGGCCGAGTGCATTTATGCCGGCGGCTTGAACGACCGATTTCGCATCCGGCTGGTGGAGAATGGTGATATACTTCCAATCCGGGCCGACGGCGGTGCCGGAATACGCGGTAACGAGGTTATTGACGAGGCTTTCCAGTTCCGGGCCGGTCGTCGGAAATGAAGATCCGGTAGAGGAAAATACGACGGTCGGGGAAAATGGGGTCCCCGTTCCGGTCGTGCCTCCGAGCGCGACCGAACCGGACCATGAGGCGGGCGTGCCGGAACGGCCGTCCAATACGAACGCCTCAACCGGACCCAACCCCGGAAGTTCTGCGAGAATAATGGACGGCACCGCGATAAGGACGTTCGCGGAATCCTGCGTACGGACGGGAACGAAGAGTCCGTTATGGTTCCCTCCGACCGAAGCGATGAACTTCCGCCCCCGGAACGGTTCCGCGACACCTTCCGCATACGCGGTGACGACACCGGGTGCGGCCGCGGTTTCCACGAGGTAGGCGCTGCTGATTTGAAACTCGAGACCGCTCGGCGTGACGGAATAGGCGAATTCGGATTTCGAAAACGGATCGGTCGGCGGCTCGCCCATGCCGATGGCTGCCATGACCGAATATCCGGCCGTCCCCTGCTTCCATGCGATACCTCCGGAATACGTCACGTCCTGCGCATCCGACGGAACGGGGAAGTTGCCGGTAACGGCCGAGGTCGTCATCAGCCCTTCTTCGACCGTCCGAACGTTCGACAGGACGGTCGAACGGCGAGCGTCTGAAACGTATCCCGAAAGGGACAGGAATCCGACGATTGCCAGGATTGCCAAAACCGTGACGACGACGACGAGCTCCACGAGGGTGAAGCCGGAAAATCGGCGGGAGGTGACGTGCGACCGGATTCGGACGATTCGGGGGAGTCGGAATTTTGCCATAATGATTCGTTACGGAAACCCGGGATTCCGGGCACACCGGATTCATCAAAAACCGATGCGGAAACCTTCCTGGGCAGTATAACGATTTTAACTAAATGGCGCAAGGCTTATTTCCCGACTTGCGCTCCCCCGGTTAAACCTACTTTAAAACTCACCGACGTTTCCTTTTGGGCGGTTTCGCGAATCTTGCGGGCCCGGTTCAAGAGACCGAACGAGAGGACCCCGACGGCCGCGTAGCATTCGTACAGCACCGGAATCCGGTAGAACGGGCGGCGTCGGACGCCTCAAAGCAGGAGCGCTACGGCCGGAAGGAGGAAAATTTGGTACGGATTGTCGAATCCCCAAAGGACGGCGAAGAGGGCGAAGAGGGCCGTAAGGGCCACCCCCTGCCCCGCCGCGATCGCATAGCGGTAGGGCGACGCCGAAAAAAGCCTCGGAGCGAGAATCAGATTCGCTCCGGGAACGGCCGAGACTTCGGGCGGAATCGGAAAACCGGTTTCGGGAAACGCCGCGTCCATAGCGGATTCGGTCGCCGCGTCTTTCTCGGCGATGCGGCGGTACGTACTTCCGAAAGAGAGCTCGTGCTTTTTTCCGAACGCCACCCGGAACGTCTCGAATACGAAGGCCGGGACGGTCCGCGCGGCCCGATAGGCCGATTCGAGCGACGGAACCATGGCGAGCGTTCCGGCGGCGGGAACGGTTCCGGACGTCAAAAGCGATACTCCGGCGGTCACGAAAAACGCCGCGTACGCGAGCGAGAGGGCCATGAGGCTCGCGTCGGCGGTCGAAACCGAAAGGAGGGCGTACAAAAGGAACGCGACCGAACCGGCACGCATGCCGAGAACGGCTTCGCGACTCGGGCTGCGGAGCGCGAATACGATACCGAGAACGGGAACGAACGACCAGAGCGCGAGGATTTTCTCCGTCTCGGAACGGGCGGCGAACGAATCGGGAAGATCGGAGGTCGAAAACCGGAAGGCGGGCAACTCGGATACGGCGGCGGGTTCAAGGCCGAGGCGGGCCCGGTTCGCGCCGCGGACGAGCGCGAAGACGAACAGGGCGAACAGCGCCACCGAGACTCCCCGCGATGCCGTGAAGGCTACGAGCGGAAGTTTGAAATCGAGCAAATCGGACAAAAACATCCAATGTCCCACGAGAAGGGCGGCATACGCGAGCATCGTCCGCGTGGCGGTACGGGCATGGGATCTTACGAACGCGTCGGAAAAATTCGGATTCCCCCGCGAAAGGAGCATGAGGGGGCCGAGGAAAAAATACGCGATGACGGCGTTCGTTCGGACTTTTGGGGAGATTTCCATGGATACGGGGGTTCCGCCCCATCCTACCACATTTCCCCGACGGCTCCAAAAAACGGGAATCCGGCGCGACTCGGGCGAGCGAAGTCCCCGGACGGAGGCTATGCCCGTTCGGAGCGGACGGAAACCGTCCGTCCGCCTTCGGCGTTCCAGGAAACCCAAAAATAGTGGACGAAATACCCGACGATGAAGCCCGAGAGCAGCACCATCCGCATGAAGGCGGTGTTCGAGAGCGCCGTGGAGAGGGCGCCGGACCATCCGGCGATTCCCACCGCCTCGGCCATGCCGTTGATGAAGATTTCGATGAACGCCAATCCGGAAACGAGCTCCTTGATGTTCTTCACGTGTCCGATTTTCGCGGTTTCGTTCGCGAGTTTGGCTTCTTCGCGCCGGGCGGCGACGTATTCGATGCCGTTTTTCAGGATGGTTTCCTTAATCAGGTCGTTCTTGTCGCGCGCCTTGTCGAAGGTATCGAGCACGAACTCGGCCTTCTCGACGTGGTTCTGGAAATATCGGGAATTTTCGGCCCCAATCGTCCGAATTCGGGACTTCATATTGGAAAGGTTGCTCTCGACGCTCTCCATGTCGTACCCGAGCGCGAAATTGAGCTCGTCGATCGAGAGCGCCCATCCGGAGAGGGTCTTCAAGTCGGACTCCTTCCACGTTTTCCGTTTGGGATCGAGAATGTCGGAGCACGTGCGGATAAGTTCCGAGTGCATGCGGCGAAGCCGCGGATACACTTCGGACTTGAACTTCGAATAGAACCGTTCGACCTTCGCGTAGTAGAGTTCGAAGTACGTGAGGTGCTTGAGAAAATTCGGCAAGAATTCGTTTCCCGGTACCGGAGAATAGAGAATTCGGAGGCCGTCGAGCTTTTTATACAACACGTCGTACGCAAGAGGGTCGGAATACGAAACGCTGTCGGAGAGGTCCTCGTCGACGAGGAGACATTCCCGTTCGGCCAAGAGTTCGGCCCCAACGGGAACGGGAACGGCGGGAGCGGAATCCGCGGCCGCGCGAAGATCGTCGACCGAATGCCGACGGCGGCCCCGAACCGTTACGAAGAGCTGAAGCAGGGCATAATCGGTTTCCGACTGAAAGGAATACCGGCCGAAACGGCCATGGCCGAGATCGAATTCGCCCGCGGGAAAATCCGGCCGAACCGGAATGCGGTCGGAAAACAGGAAGAACCGGGTCCGGACGTATGCCGGATTCCGGAATTTACGATGCGGAAGGTCCGGCATTGCGTTCTTGCAGACGGGATATGATGGTGGCCGAGAGGACCTCGATGGAATTGAGCATCTCGACCGTCTCGGCTTCGTCGGATTCGAAGTTCCAGTCCCGAAGGGGCGCGGGAGCGGGTGGAGGGGGCGGGAGCGGCGACCCGACGCTTCCGGCGGATTCCGACCCGGAACCGACCGTTGCCCCGGACCGGACGGCCCCTCCCCTTTCGGCGTCGCCTTCCGTCGAAGCGATTTCGCGTTCCACGTTCTCGACGTCGGAAGCCTTCCTCGTTTTCGCGCCCCGATAGAGGCGCATGAGCCGGGAAACGTCGGATTCCGACAGCGAGGACGCGTTCCCTTCGAGTTCGTCACGGAGGCGGAAGAGGTACCGCATGGTGCGTTCGTATCGCATGGTTGGCGTAGGTAAAGGGATTTGCCGGGAAGGGGTCGGAAACCGAAACGGCAACGCTAGTCGCCGAGCCGCGAATTCGGATTTCCGTAGTACGCGAAGGCCGCCCAATTCACTTTGGACGGATCCGCGCCCTTCGTCGCGCGTTTCGCGTCGAGTACCGCCTCTCCGACGGTACGGCCGGAGAGGACGGATTCGTAGAAAACTACGGAAAACGCGAGGGCGACGGCATCGTGGACCGGCCATAGGGTCGAAAGGGTTCCGAGCGCCCCGCCCACGACGAACGCGCTCGCGAGACCGACGGAATCCAGGCCGAATTCTTCGGCGTCGGAACCGTCCGAACGTTTCGAGACTCCCGAAGAACAGGCGTTGAGGAATACGAGAGGGCGTCCCGAGAGCGTCCGCTTGATTTCGGTCACGCTCACGACCTGTCCTCCCGAGAGTACGAGCCCGCTTTCGTCGGGAACGTCCTCGCGGAACCGGGCGTGCCCGGCATAATGAATGACGTCCCAATCGGATTCCGAAAGGGCGGCGAAAATGGCCGAAGCGGTCGCGTCGCCTCAAAGGAGCACCCGGATTTCCGCGCGGTCGGCGAAGATTCCGGCAATCTTAACGGCCTCCTGCCGGGCGCCGGCCAAATCGGCCGTCGGATCGGCGATGAGGAGGATCTTCGGAACGTCCGGCCGGTGGACCGGATTCTTCCGAATGGTCGCGGTCGTCAGAAGCTCCCGTCCGAGCGGTCGCATGAGCGACAGGAACTCGTGGCCGTTATGGAGGAGTTCCCACGGAATTTCCTGATCGTCCGTGCGAATGACGAGGGGGCCGTGGGTCGCCTCGAGCGCCTCGCGGACCCGCTCGGGAAGGAGGAGCCGGTAGAGCGTATGGCCGAATTTTTCCAGATTCGGAATTTCGACGTCGAAGTGCCTCAATTCGTCCAACGGAGCCCGGCTTGGGGCGATGCGGTGCATGGCCCGGATGAACAGGGAAAGTTCCGCCAAGAGGTTCGCGCGGTTTTCCTCGGGAATCTTCACCCCCTTCTCGTACAGGTCGCCGAATTCGAGACGGTATTCGTTGCCGGTTCGGAAAATCCGGAGCGTTCGGACGTCCTGATCGGAAGGCGTCCATGCCGAATCGTGGTTCCGGGCGGAACGGACGACGGACGTTCCGACGGAACGCGCCCCCGGCTTTTGCGAGCCTCCGGCGGAATGGCGGGCCGGAGATTCCGGGGATTCCGCCGTCTTCCGCCGTATCCAATACGCGACGAGGGCGACCGCGAGGAACAGGAAAACGTAGTCGATGGGTTCAGTATTCCACGAAACGTTCACGCGGGCGCTGTCGGTTACGATTTCGCCGTTCGCGCGGACGGCCGATTCGGAAGTCTCGGGCGAAGTGCCGCCGGAGGGGTCGGCGGAACCGTCCGCAATGCCCTCCGCCGAATCCGGAGGGGCGGAAAGGAACTGGACTTCCCCGACGGCTCCGGAGTTTCCGGAGGGGCTTCGCGTTTTTCCGACGATGCGGAAATCCTTCGGAAGGAGGGCGAGCTTCGAACAGTTCCGAACGGATTCGGAAACGGCGCAAATTCGGAAGTATCCCGGCATTTTTTCTCGCCAATCGGGCGCGTACGAACCGTTCCCTTCCCCGGGTGCCCAACGGTTTCCCGCCAAGTCGTACGAGGCTTCGCGCACGTTTTCGGAGGAATACCAAATCCATCGTTTCCCGTCGTACGAAACGTTCGGATCGCTCGGGGAATACACGAGCTTGAGCATGGCCCCTTCCGGAAACATGCGCGGCGGGACTTCGAATCGGAACGTTACCCGTTTCGCGGCGAAGTCCATCGTTCCTTCGAGCGAAACGTCCGTTCGGAAGAGGGTTTGCGGTTCGTTTTCCGCGACATGCTCGGAGGTCTCGGAAAGCGCCATCGCCGGAGTTCCGGAGAGCAGGAGGGCGAGGAGTGTCGGTACGGAGCGGGAAAATGCCCCTCTGAGCGCGTTCATGGGGGCATCGTAGCATATTTTCCGACGGGGGCAACCGTCTCTTTCGCGAAAAAGCGAAATACGGTCGGAATGCCCGACGGAATGCGGTTCGGAGGGAAGAATACCATGCGTGCCGGACCGCGTCAAGCGATTTTTTCAACTCGTTTTAACGAAACAGGAAGAAATCCCGTTAGTACGCGGAAATTCCGTCCGTATCGCAATTGAGGGGGTCGCTAAAGCACTTGTCGAGCCCGGTCGACCGCTCGGCCCGTTTCGTCGCGACCTTTACGACCGTTTCGAACGTTTCCTTGCTGATGGTCGACACGGTCGATCCGAAGACCGGAACGTAGCCGGTGGCGTATTCGAGCCCCTTTCCGAGGAGTACGGCGCCCTTCAGGGTCTTCGCCCGACCCGGGTCGATTTTTCCTTGGGCGACGAGAGCGTCGAATTCTTTCACTTTCGCGTTAATGGCAACGGCTTCGTCGTACACGGCCTTCATTTTCGCGTACTTCGCTTCGATCTCCTTATACCCTTCGGACGCTTTGTCGTATTTCTCTTTCATCCACGAAAGACGCTGGAGCTGCCCCTTCAATTGGTCGCTCGCGTTCTTGTCGATCCACTCCCCCGCCTTTTCGGTGGCGGCTTCTTGGGCTTCTTCCCACTTTCCGTCGACGTAATCTTGCAGTTGTCCTTTGACGTCGTCCACGAGCTTGTTCGCGTTTTCGTCCAGCTCCTTGAAGAGTTTCTGACGGTCGGTAACGTCTTTCAGACCTCCGACGAGATCGGTGAATTTCGCGTCGGGATTCTTCTGTTTGAAGGCGTTGAAATCTTTCGCGACGGCCTGGCGGACGTCTTCGTCGTCGATATCCGACATCATTTCTTCCCGACGGGTCTTCAGGTATTCCGTTCGAGCGCCGTAGTCCATGAGGGCGTAGCGGGAATCCAGGTCTTTCTTGGCCGCCTCGTACTTCCCCAGGGCTTCCCGGTCGCTCGGATCGTCTTGGAACGCCTGGCGGAGCGCCTGGTATTCGGCGTCTTTGGCTTTCACTTTTTCCGGGGTTCCGACCGATTGGGCGCATCGCTGGTGTTCGGCGGAGCCGGCGGAAAGCCTGGCACATCCGGCGGGATCGTCCTTTTTGACGGCCGTACCTTCGATGCAGCCGACCTTCGTATACGACATGGGCCCGCCCTTAATGCGGTCGCAAGCGGCGTAGTTGCCGGTGTTCTCGGCGATTTGCAGGTAGCACTTGTCGCGGGGCGGATTCGAACCCATCGACTTGAATTTGGTCCCCTTGATTTTGTCGCATTTGGCGGGATCGCCGGATTGCACGGCCGAAAATTGGAAGCAGTGGTCGCTGTCGGGCGCGAGCGAGCACATGAGGCCGCCGATTCCGGCAAGCACCGAATCGCAGGAGGCGAGCAGGAACGGGGCGGCACAAAAGACCGCTACGGTGCGGCATTTTGCCGCGGAAACGGAAAGGGTGCGCATATTCCGAGGGGGTTAGCCGGCTTTGGGAACGCTTGGATCGTCGTTTTTTCCTATGAGGGCGAGAAGAAAGAAGACGAGCGCGATGGCCGCAACCGTCGAAGACGCGAAAAACGTGGGGCGTCCGAAGAAATCGATAATAGCCCGGGCGACCTCGGTATTGCGGGGTTCCCTGAAGA
This sequence comes from uncultured Candidatus Peribacteria bacterium, assembly GCA_964540725.1. Taxonomy (GTDB): domain Bacteria; phylum Patescibacteriota; class Gracilibacteria; order BD1-5; family UBA2023; genus JANJWP01. Next base: position 78,007 of record CAZINU010000001.1, on the reverse strand, counting down.
CGAGAAACCAGCCGAACCAGGCAAACGAAGCGGACACGGCGGTGGCGACGAGCGCGTTGCCGGATGCGAACCGTCCCAGTCCGACGAGGTTCTTCATGCCGGCGAGGAGGGCGCTCGCGAGAAAAAAGACGAGCGCGAGGGCCGGTGCGAACGCGTATCCGAAATCGAGAACGACCTTCTTCGTCGTTTCGTTATTCGGAAGCGCCGAGGCATCCATTCATTGCCGAACGGAGAAGTACGTTCCGGCGAAAACCGCCGCGAAGAGGAGGGAAAGAAGGAAGAGCTTTCCGACGGTGAGGCGAGGGGCGCGCATAGGCCGAATGGTGAAGGGCCGTTTGGGAAACGATAGTCCGAACGCCCGGGAAATCAAGCGCTTCCCCGGGCGATGTTTCTTTTTTCGAATTTTTCGTTTGACAACATTTCAATCCCGAATATCTTACAAGTGTACTAAATACATTTAATAAGAAACGAGGAATCGAAACAACTGGCCGAGCCAATGGCCGACGAATCTTCACATCCTATAATAAGTGTATTAATTACAATAAAATATCCGTTCACTTCGAACCTATGAAAACCATTGCAAGCGAAGCGCTCGTCGTCGTCGACTACCAGGGCGACTTCATCGAAGGAGGGGCTCTCGGAGTTTCCGGAGCCGCCGCCCTTGCTCCCGTCATCTCCTCCCTCATGTTCAAAACCCGGTCGGAATCCGGATTGGTCATCGCCACCCGCGACTGGCACCCGCAAAAGACCGTCCACTTCGACGCTTGGAAAGTCCACTGCGTCGCCGGAACTCCCGGGGCCGAATACGGCGATATCGACACTTCCCTCATCGACGTGGAAATCTATAAAGGATTCGGCAACGCCAACGACGGATACTCGGGATTCGAAGGCGTCACCGCCGTTGTCGGATCGCCGGAAACCGTCTTCGAACGGGCGCCGGGGGCGAAAACCCTCGAAGAAGTCATTCTGGAAAGCGGCCTCCGGGTCGTCCGCATCGTCGGGCTCGCCACCGACTACTGCGTAAAAGCTACTGCCCTCGGCGCTGCCAAGCTCGTCAAAAAAGGCCTGATCGACCGGGCGGTCGTCGACCTCTCGGGCATTGCCGCCGTTAACATAGGGCCCGGCGACGGCGAGAACGCCATTGAAGAAATGCGGTCGTCCGGGGTCGAAATCGCGTAAGAATCGACGTCCGACGCTCCTTCCGGCTCCGCTCTCGCGCTCGACCCCCCTGCGAATAAGGGGACGCTCGGGAAATCGCCGAAAGGAGATCGGATATCGATCCTCCGAAATTCCCACCTGAAGAACGTCCAATACCCCCCATCACCTTCCTACAAATATGAACTCCGCCGCCAACGCTTCCGCTCAAAAATTCGACGCTTCCTCCTACGCCGAGGCCCGCTTCGCATTCCCGGAAATTTCCTTCGAAGAATTTCAGTCCATCGATGATCTCGACCTCCGAAAGGAGATTGCGGGATTGAACAAGATCCTCCTCACCGACACGTACAACCGAACCATGGCACATACCCGCGGGGAACGGGGATCGAAGGAAGAAACCTATACGCTCACGTTCCGTAAAGCCCTCTACGCGGACTCCCCCATCGTCGTCTACGGCGTACGGAACATCGTCAAGCGCATTCTCGGCCGAAAAATTTCCGCCGCCGAGCTCGAATTCGCCCGCGAATTCTACGAAGACCAAGCGAGGAAAGGCGGAAACGGGTACTTCGATTACGAGGCCTGGAAAGACGTCGTCGAAAAGAACGGCGGTTACCTTCCCATCGAGGTCCGCGCCGTGGAAGACGGAACGATGCTGCGCCCCGGGGAACCGGTCATGTCCATCAGCGGACCGGGCGAAATGGCCGCGCACTTCGAGCCCATGTTCCTCCGCCTCTTCTACCAAAGCGCCGTCGCGACCGAGCTCGCCGTACTCGAAGACATTCTCGGGTCGGGTCGGGTCGTGGAATTCGGCAGCCGCTCGGCATGGAACAACGCTACGCACTTCGACGCCCTCGAGGCCCTCGTGGTCGGAGGCGGGCTCGTGGGAACTTCCGACGACGCGGGAGCCGCGGCATTGCCCGGACTCCGCTGTGCCGGAACCATCGCCCACCGGTTCCTCGCAAGCTACCCAACGGAAGAAGAAGGATTCCGCGCAGCGATCGAAAAGAACGAAAAAATCGCGCTCCTGATCGACCTCATCAATCCGATGCGCGGAATCGAACGGGCCATCAAATTGAAAGAGGAATACCGTTCCACAGGAAAGCCCATCTGGATGCGCCTCGACTCGGGAGACCTCGCTTCCCAGGCCGTCTACGCCCTCGAACGTCAGCGTGATACCGGAATGCTCGATCCGGCTTTGGACAAGATCGTCGTCGCCGACATCTCTTCGCTCTCCGACATTACCCACATCGAAGGCGCCGTCGAACGTGCCGGGTTCGACCCGAAGAAATTCCTCGTCTATGGTCTCGGTGGCCTCTTAGTCGCTACCAAGAAGACCCGTGATGCGCTCTCGGCCGGATTCAAGCTTGCCGAAACCGAAGAATTCAAGACGGGAAAACTCTCGGGCGACGAAGGAAAAATCGCGCTGCCGGGAAAGCTCAACGTCGAAATCCGGAATGGCGAGCGCGTCATCGTGAACGAAGACGAAGAAGTTCTCGGAGAACGCTTATTGAAATTGGTCTATTCGAACGGAAGAACCTTCTTCAACGAACCAAGCGACCTGCGCGCCGTGGAAATCGCCCGGGAACGCGTGAAGGCCGGAATGGCAAAGGCAATGCTGCCAGGCCGACGGTCCTCACGGGTCGAAAAGGATTTGGAAGAAATGCAGGAGCGGTTCCTCAAGGCGGCCTAATCGGCCGCCCTGAGCCGGAAAATCTCTTCGGAAATATTTTTTCGCGCCGCCTCCAGGGATTTCGTTCGACCGTACTCGGTACGGTAGAGGGCGTCGCCCCGGGCGAGGAGCCCTTCTAAGAATTCGACGCGTTTCGTGCGGAACGTTTCACCCGGGTAGATGCCGAATTCCGTCATAATATCGGTGACGTAGAGGGCATAGCGCTCCGGGCTCGACGCGAGGATGGCGAGATCGAAGTCGTGAAGGAGGTCGGAGACGGCGTCGCGGGAGTCTTCGGAGCGGTCGGAAGCGTGGGAGGTGGACTGCACCGCCGCGTACACGCGCTTGACGAGGGACGTCTTCACTCCCTTCGAGCCGAGGAGGCTCCGGGCGTAGGACGCGCTTCGGGTTTCGTTGTCGCGATAGTACGTGGGGTCGATCTCGTACACGCTGTCGTGAAACAGTATGGCCGCGCCGAGCACGGCAAAATCTTCGTCCGACAGGCTTTCGGAAGCGCGACATTCGAACAGGTGGTCGAGCAACTCGACCACGTGCTCCCACGTATGGTAGGATCGGTGCGCTTCTTCGTGCTGTTTCTTCAGCTCGGCCGTTACGGCCTCGGCATCCATCTCGGACATGCCGAGCATCCGAAGCGCGAGCGCCGAACGGAGTTCGCCGAACACGTCGACGTTCCGGAGGATTTCGAAGAGGGCAAGGCGGGCGTCCGGATACTCGCTCCCGTTGTCGAATGCCATAATCGAGCCGTTCCGGTCGAGCTCGATTTTCTTCCGAACCATGGCGGCTTTCTCCTTGGCGGTTTTTTGGAGTGAAACCATCGTTTCGACGTCGTGTCGCGACATGGTTCGGCCGTTTTGGGCGTACCGGGCGACCACCCGGTCGACGCGGGTCTCCACGTTTGCCGTTACGAGCGCGCAGTGGTGGTTTCCGAGACCCGTGAGTCCGAATTCCGACAAGAGCGCGCCGTCGATAAGAACGATTCCCTTCTTTCCGGCAATGACGTCGCGGTACCGGAACAGCATGGGGTCGGAAAGAATGCCGTTAAGCGTTTCGAGCTTCCCGGGATCTTCCCGAACGATTTTCGCGAGCGCCGGGCGGTCGATCCATCCGCCTTCGGTCCCGACCGAAGGTCCGAAGACCCTCCCGATTTCCGAGCGGACGTCTTCGTAGTACGGATCGGTGAGCGAACCGTAGATTTCGTGGGCGATCGCGTCGAAATCCACGTACGAACACGGAATTCCGAGCTTATGGGCTTCCGCTTGAATCTTTTTTGAGAACGAGGACTTCCCCGCCCCCATCTCGCCCGTGACGCACACGGGATACTGCCGAAGGAGTCGGGATTCGAGCGCCTGCTTAACGACGGACGAAACGAAACCGGAAATATCGTGGCTGACTTGCAAGCACCCCTTCACGCCCGAAGAACTGATTTCGGCATAGGGGGAATCCGGCTCCGCGCGCACGGTATCGATTTTCAAATCCGGGTTTTCCTTCAGGTAATAGAACCGAAGGGTCGTCTCGGCCGCGTCGTCGATAAGGTTGCGGCTCCCACGCACGAGTACGGGAACCTTTTCCCTCTTCAGGTACCGAGCGAGCGCTCCGGGAACGAGCCGGACGTTTTCCATGGGCGTATCCGGCAGACTGGTCTGCGCGAGCCGAAGACGTTCCCATTGGGCGAAAACGTACGATTTGTTCGGATCGTTCGCGATGCCGACGAGCACGCGCTCGCCATACCGGGCCTTCGCGGCTTCGAGCACCCACGCGTGCCCCTTCGTCCACGGGTCGGCGGAGAGGGCGAACATGGCTGGATAGCGAGTGTTTTCCATAGTTTTTCCGTAAGAAACCGTAATGATTTACTTATAATCACGTTTATGAATTGGTCAATATTCGGAATGCGGAAGGAGTTTGAGAGCTTCGTACGAGAATTCCCCACCCCCCTCCCTTGAAATTTTTATTAAGTGTTTGACATACACTTCATTGTGAATACCATTGCGAACGTATCAAGAAATACACTGAACGCGAAATGGCACACCAAGAGAATTGCACATTCAAATAAGTGTATCTGATACATTCGATCATTAACATTCCGTGAACCATTCATACGAGGAGACCGCCATGCGGACGATTTTCCAACTCGCGGGCGCGTCCGTGCCCGGTACCGACCATACCCAACCCGGAAAACCTTTCTGGAAAAACAATCAGGACGCTTATTTCCTGTGCCAAGGGGACGAATATTCCATCGGCATCGTCGCCGACGGGTGCGGTTCCGGAGCCGCAAGCGAAGTGGGCGCCCATATCGGCGTCCGAATCCTTGCCGGAGAGCTGGAAAAGCAGCTCGCCGACGCGTTTCTGGATGCGCCCCCATCCGACCCCGTCATTTCCTGGGCGCTCGCGATGGGGCGACTGGATTCTTTCGTCCACACGCTCGCGTCGTCCATGAGCGGACGGTTCGGCAAGACCGTAAGCGAATTCTTCCTCTTTTCGATCGTCGGATTCGTCATGACGGAAAAAACGACCGCCGTATTCCATTGCGGCGACGGTTCGTATTCCGTGAACGGCGGGCTGGTCAAGCTCGGCCCGTTCCCGAATAACGCGCCGCCCTATCTGGCATACCGGACATTGCACGGCGCGCCGGAAGCCGTCCTCTCCGTTTCGGAATACGCGACCGACGACGTTCGGACCATCGCGATCGGGACGGACGGGTGCGACTACGTGCCGGATTTTGCGGACCGACTCTCAAAGTGGACGTCCGACGACGCGATATTTTCGAACCCGGACGCGCTTCGCCGACGGCTTGCCGTCATGAACCGGGAGCGCATCGAAGACGGCCTGCTCGTACCCGGACCCCTCCGGGACGATACGACCCTCGTCATAGCGAGAAGGAACCCATCATGGACATTATCCTGAACGGAAAACCCCTCCGCCTGAATCCGGCGAAAACCGTCGGGAAAGGCGGCGAGGCCGACGTGTACGACATCGGGCGCGGACGGGCGGTCAAGATTTTCAAAACCTCCGACCACCCCGACTACGAAACCAACCCGGCCGAAGCCGAAAGCGCGAAGAAACGGATTGCCGAGCACCAAAGGAAGTTGCCGGATTTCCCCAAAGGACTCCCCGGAAACGTCATCGTGCCGGAATCGCTCGCACTGGACGCGAATACCGGAAAAATCGCCGGCTATTCGATGCCGCTCGTGCCGGATGCCGAAATGCTCCTCCGGCTCGCCGAACGCTCGTACCGCGATAAGAACGCCGTACGCGAAGAAGACGTTCTCAAGGTTTTCGAACGCCTCCACGCGACCGTATCCGGCCTTCACCGGAAATCCGTCGTCATCGGCGATTTCAACGACCGGAACGTGCTCGTCACCCCTTCGCTCGAAGCGTATCTGATCGATTCCGACAGCATGCAGTTCGGCCCCTACCTGAGCCGCGTTTTTACCAACCGGTTCGTGGATCCAATTAAGTGTAATCAATACACTCAAATAATCGAACTCATCAAGCCGCACGACGCGATGTCGGATTGGTACGCCTATGCCGTCATGCTCTTCCAATCGCTCCTCTTCGTCGACCCGTACGGGGGCGTTCACGCTCCTGCCGACGCCTCGAAGAAGGAGAAGGATTGGGGGCGGATGCAGAAGCGGATCACGGTCTTCCACCCGGAAGTCCGGTATCCGCGCCCGGCCCGCCATTACGGCATTTTGCCGGACGACCTGTTGCACCGGTTCGAGGAAATTTTCGTCCGCGACCGTCGGGAAGCCTTCCCGCTCGATCTCGCGAAAAACCTCCGCTTCGCCAAGTGCCCGGTCTGCGGAAAAGTCCACGCCCGTTCGGTTTGCCCCGATTGCGCGCCGAGTTCTCCGGCCATTACCAAGGAAGTGGTGACCGCCAAGGTCGAAGCCCTCAAGGTTCTCGATACGGCGGGCCGCGTCGCCTACGCGACCGTCCAAAACGGCCGCGTCGCCTACGTCGTTCACGAAAACGGCGGCTACTTCCGCGAAACGGGCGACCGGGTCGTCTCGGGAGACTTCGATCCGACGCTTCGGATCCGCATTTCCGGAAAACGGACGGTCCTTGCCAAAAACGGCCTGGCCGTCGCGGTTTCCGGAAACGGCGCGACCGAACGCTTCGCCGTCGACTCCTACCTGGGACGCGTTCCCATGTCCGACGGAAACGGCCGGTACGCCTTCGCGATCCAAGACGGCTTTCTGAAACGCTTCGGCGGTTCGCAAGCCGGGTGGGAATACGGAGAACCGTTCGGGGAAATTCTTCCCGGACAAACGCTCTTCTGGGTATCCGACCGGATCGGCTTCGGGTTCTACCGGGCCGGAACGCTCACCCGAGCGTTCGTCTTCGACCCGGAAATCCGCTCGATCGGGCGCGAAATCCCCCTTCCGGCCATTACCGGCAACCTGCTCGACGCGACGGTCGTTTTCTCGCGGGACCACTTCTGGTTCTCCGTGACCGTCGACGAAGCGGGAAAACGGACCAACCGCACGGCCATGTTTTCGGCCGACGGGACGTTCGTTGCCGGCGGCGAAGGATCGCCGGGAGACGGGTCGTGGCTCGGAACCATCCGCGGAAAGTGCGCGGTAGGAACCCAGCTCTTCTCGCCGACCGACGACGGCATCGTCCGAACCGAGGCGGCATCCGGAACGCTCCAGGCGACGAAATCGTTCGCCGATACGTCCCGGTTCGTCGATTCCGAAACGAAGCTCCTCTTCGGAAACGACGGAATCTACGCAGTAAGCAGTAACCGCATCTGGCGCATCCGCGCCAGATAAGGGAAGGCGTATGGCTTCGAAATTCGCGCTCAAAATTCCGTGCCTCGTTCGCCGTAGGAACCCCTACGTCTCACTCCGGTACTCGTTTTTCTCGCGAATTTCATCGCCCCTCCGCCTTCCCGTCATCTTCCACTGCCATAAAGAAAGGAACCATCATGAACTTCCCCGCCTTTTACGACCCCGCCAATGCCGCGAAATGGTCGTACGATCCCAATTTGCGTACCCTGAACGAACAGGCGGCCTCTTTCCGCGCGGCGAACAAGGTCAAGGCCGCCGGCCAGGACGCCAAACGCGTCGCTTTCCTCCTGATCGACGTGCAGCGCGATTTCTGCTTCCCGGAAGGCACGCTCTACGTCGGCGGACGTTCGGGTACCGGCGCCATCGACGACAGCCGCCGAATCGCCGAATTCGTCTACCGCGAGATGGGCTCCATTACTTCGGTCATTCCGACCATGGATACCCACTTCGCCTTCCAGATCTTCACTCCGTCGTTCTGGATGGACGAAAACGGCCAACCGCTCCTGCCGCACGACATGATCGACGGCAACCTGGAGATTCTCCGCGGCGGCAATGCCACCGGCCTTAAGGCCCGGCCGAATCCGGCCATGGCCCCCTGGCTCACGGGCGGCGACTACGGCTGGCTGGCCAAACAGGTCGCGCACTACGTCCGGGAACTGGCGAAGGGCGGAAAATACCTGCTCTACGTCTGGCCCGAACACTGCGTGCTCGGCTCGGTCGGCCACTCGCTCGCGGGCGTCGTGCAAGAAGCCCGCATGTTCCACGCGTACGTCCGCGGTTCCCAGAACGAAGTCGAAGTGAAGGGGGGCAACCCTCTCACCGAGAACTATTCGGTCCTGGGGCCGGAAGTCGTCACCCGTTGGGACGGCAGGGGCGCCATCGGGCAGAAAAACGCCCGGTTCGTCAAAACCCTCCTCGACTACGACGCCGTCGTCATCGCGGGCCAAGCTTCCTCGCACTGCGTGAAATCCACCATCGACGATCTCTTGGGCGAAATCAACGCCAAGGATCCGGAACTCGCGAAGAAGGTGTACGTCCTCCGGGACTGCACCTCCGCCGTGGTCGTTCCGGGCGTGGTCGATTTCACTCCGCAGGCCGAAGAGGCGCTCGACCGTTACGCCGCCGCCGGCATGAACATCGTCGAATCGACCCGGCCGATGGCGAGCTGGTTAAAATAACCTCACACAGAAAGGCAGGTTTCCATCATGAGCAACTCCCAAAGCGTCAACGCCCTGTTCGGCAACGCCGCGGACGACGGAAACGTCGGCGCGGGCGCCATCGCGGTTCTCACCGCTCCCGACTTGGGCGCGCAAATCCAGGCCGGCCTCGGCATCTCGGTCGACGACGTCACCGCGAGCGAGGTGGTGCTCGTCACCATCCTCGTGGACGACTCCGGTTCCATCGACGCGGCCGGCAACGAACAGACCGTTCGCGACGGCTGCAACCTGGTCATGGACGCCCTGGCGAAATCCAAGCAGGGCGACGGCATTCTCGTCGGTATCCGGTACCTGAACGGCACCGTGTTGACCCCGTACGTTCCGCTCGACCAAGCGCCGATTCTCGACTCGCGAAATTACCGGGCCTGGGGCGGTACCCCCCTCTACGACCAATCGGTCGTGACTCTCGGGGGCGTCATCGCCAAGGCTCAGGAATTCCTCGATGCGGGCGTCGCCTGCCGTTCGGTCACGCTCATCGTTTCCGACGGCGACGACGCGCATTCCCGGCGCAACAGCGCCGCGGACGTGGCCAAGGTCGCGAACGACATGCGCCGCACCGAATCGCATATCGTGGCGGCCATGGGTATCGACGACCGGCATACCGATTTCCGCAAGGTTTTCGGCGAAATGGGCGTCGACGGCAAGTGGATCCTCACCCCGGGCAATTCCCCGAGCGAAATCCGCAAGGCCTTCCAGGTCTTCTCGCAATCGGCCGTCCGAGCGTCGCAAGGCGCCGGCGCGTTCAGCCAGGCGGCCGGCGCGGGGTTTACCGCCTGAAGCCGATACGAAAGCCGAACGGTTCACGGATGTCGGCCAATACCAACGACGCAAACCGGACCGGACGCGTTCGAAAGAATCGCTCCCGGCACCTTCTCCCGGCACCTATTCGGTGCCGGATTTTTTCGTTTCCGACCATGCCCGAAATCATTTTCCAAGCTGAAAGATCGCGTACGCCGGGGTAGGTCGCTCCCGTTTTTGCGCCGCATGGTCGAATATGGTACGATATTCCTATGCAACCGAACCGAGACGAATCCTCCGCTTACGACGCCCAAAATCGCGGCGACGGGAGCGCTTACGAAGCCTATTATTCCGGCATGGACAAAACGGCCCTCGGAAAACGGGCGGTCGCGAGCGTCCATCTGCCTTCCGGGCCGGGAAAAACGATTGCGGACATGGGCATGGGATCTTGAAAGGCCACGTACCTTCAGGCGCTTTTGGACGAACGGACGAGGATCATTGGGGTCGATATCAACCCCACCTCGGTCGAATACGCGAACGGCCACTACCGACTCGCGAACCTCGACTTCCGCCAAGGCGACATAGAACAGCCGATTTTTCCGCCGGAGTCGCTCTCGGGCATTCTGAACTCTTCGTCGCTCCACCACGTATATTCCTTCAACGGGTACGACAAGGCGCGCGTTCGCAACGCGATAGCGAACCAGGTTCGGCAGCTCGAAACGGGCGGGGTTCTCGCCATTCGGGACTTCGTTGTCCCGAGCGAGGGCATGACGACGTTCGAGCTCACCGACGAGGAAGACGCGGAGCTTTTTCTCCGATTCTCCAAAACGGCCCGCGCCCTCGCCCCCGAAGCGGACCGAGGATTTTTCGCCGAAGAACTGGAGTCGGGAAACGGGTGTCGGAGATTCTTCGTCGACGCCCGGTACGCGGCCGAATTCGTTCTCCGGAAGGATTATCTGAACGATTGGGATACCGAGATTCTCGAAGAGTACGGATACTTCACCCAAGAGGAATTCGAACGCGCGTTCCGGGAAGAAGGGCTTCGAATCGAACTCTCGAAACCGCTCCGGAATCCCTGGATCGTCCGAAACCGGTTCCGGGGGAAGTTCCGGGCGTTTCGGAGCGACGGAACGGAAATCGACTTCTTCCCCACCAACTACGTCATCATCGGGAGAAAGATTCCGGAGGGGAGCGGGACGCTCCTCAGGGAACGGATGCCCGTTCCGGCATCGACGGACGATTATTTGACTATCCGGCACTACCGGCACCGGGAAACGGGCGCGTTATACGATTTGGCGAGACGCGGGGGCGAAGTTGCCGACCTGTTTCCGTACGTCGTTCGGGACGGACGCGCGTTCGTCCTCATGAAAACGGAGGCCCCGAGACCCATGCTCGGGCTCGTGGACCGGGGAAGCCCGAACATCGACGGCGCCCGTTACGCGTGATACGTTACCGAACCCATTTCGGTTGCCGGAAGCATCGCCACGATTTCCGACCGGGTAACCAAACGGCTCTCGAGCGCCCTCGGAGAGCGCGTTCGCGCCGAGAGGTCCGCCGGACCGTCGTACTACCCGTCTCCGGGCGGAGTGGACGAATTCGTCCGATCTTCGTTCTACGAACTCGAAAACGTTCGGGACGGAACCGATCTTCCGGCATGGGGAAATTTCAAAACGGGAGGAAAAACGAAGCTCATGGACGTTCAGGAACTCCTCCGTATCGCCCAAACCTGAGGACTCCCGGAGGCGCGGTCGGAGTTGGGCGCCTATTCGCTCCTCAGAATGCTCGGAAAAACGCCGGATCCCTGGATAGGCGACCGAATCCCCGTAAAAGAAGGCCCGGTACCGCTTCGGCACGAGTTTCCGCCCCTTCCCAAGAGAACCGGGGGGAAACGGTTCGAAGAAACTTCCGAGAACGCGAAATTCCTCCGCTTGCGGCGGTCGAAATTCGTGGAAGAACGGCGGAACGGCGGAACGTTCTCGGCGCTTACGGAGAATGAAATCGATTTCGTCATGCCCGAAACGCTCTCGACGAACACGGTTTCGATCCTTCCCGTCGTTCGCGATGCCGAAGGGGAATATTTCGTCGGGGTCGAACGACGGGAGCTTCCGGGGTGCGAAATTCGCGAAGGAAACGCCGAAATTTTCACGGTACCGGCGTTCCGTCTTCCGAAGCGCATCGATTCGTACGTCAAGCTCGAGGGCTTCATCCACGAACGCTTCGATTCCGACCCGGAAGACGTCGCCCCGCTCGGGGAAGCGTTCTTTCCGAGTCTCGGGATTTCTCCGGAAAAATCGTATCCGTACGCCGTTACGGGAAATCGGGCGCCATTCGACGCCGATGTCGCTTACGTGCCGCTCCGGCATCTCTTCCGGAATGCCGAAAAGATTCGGGATTTCCAACTTCTCGTATCCGTCTTCCGCCTCACGCACGCGCTCGGGGTTTGGGAGGAATACGCGACGAAAGCGAATGGAAAGACGACAGTGGGCGCCTAGCTCCGGAAGGGCGTCAACCGCCCCGCCGAGCCCGCCCGAATCCATGAAAAAGGCCCGCAAAGCGGGCCTTTCGGGTTTTTCGGGGATCCGAGCGGTTTCAACCGCCGAGTCCACCGAGAATATCGCCGACGCATTCGGCGGCGGCGCCGGCGGCCTTGCCGGCCACTTCGAGTCCCGCGGCGGCAACGGTTCCGACGCACTCTCCGGCGATGACGGCGCCGTCGACGATTGCGGAACCGGCCGCAGTCGCGTGTTCGGCAATCGCGCTTCCGGCCTGGTACGCGACCTGAGCCCCGCGGGAAGCGAGATCGACGGCTACGTCGATTCCCGTCTCCACCGCGTCAGCCACGATGTCGGTAACCCCTTCGCGCTTCCGTTCTTCATTTTCATTTGCCACGGGCGAACCCCTTTCTTCGGTTGGTTTTTGATTCGAACGAGCACTCCGGACGAGCTTTCGTACCGGAATTCATCGGGCATGATATTACTGAAAAATTCAATTTGTCAATCAATAGGCGTCAAGCAATCGTGCGGGGGCGCGTCGCCGGACGATTCCAGGGGGGGATTTCCGCAGTTTCCAAAGGATAAAAAAACCGCCCCCGGAGGGGCGGTCGAACGAAACGCGCGTCGGTCAGGCCGCCATGTTCTGCCGCTTGCGCAGTTCGAGCATGAGACGCTGGCCGTCGGCGAGTTCCTTGCTTGCGGCGGAAAGCTGTTCCTTGGCGGCCTGTTCGGCAGCCTTGAGATCGTCCACCATTTTCTTCGTGGCACCGGCCATGAAGTTAGCCGTTTCGGCCTGCTGTTTGGCGGCATTCGCGACCATGCCGACGGCCGCGACGGCCACTTCGCCCTGCACCTGGACGGCGCGGCGCTGCAAGCCCATGGCCACGCGACCGAGTTCCGCATTGCCCTGTTGCAGAGCGCGGGTGCGGTACGCATTGGTCAGATCCTGGGCCGACTGGCGCAAGCTGATGAAGAAGCTCATCGCGTTGCTCATGACGGCCGTCAGGCTTTCGACGGCCGAATTCAGGCCGATCTTGCAGCGTACCAGGCGGCCGGGCGCGTCGGAATACAGGTTGCCCAGGAAAATCAGGCGCTGGGTCAGAATCTTCGCTTTGTCGAGCTGATCCTTCCGGTTCAGTTCGGGCAGGGTCGGAACTGCCGCCAATGCGTTTTCCAGCACCTGATAGCCGGCGCTCATCGTAGCGGCCAAGAGGACTTCGTGTTCCTTGGACCGCTCGATTTCGAGTTCCTGACGACGGATGCCTTCGATCTGGCTGAGACAGGCGTTCTCGGTCTCGACCTTGATTTCTTCGATCCACGAGTTGATGCGGGCGCCGCCGTTCTTGAACATGCCCGAAATGGTTTGTTCGATTTGCGGCAAACGTTCGCGCTCCCACTCCTTGACCTTGGATTCCCAGACAAGCGCGAGGAGTTTCCAGAGAGCCGGGCGCTTGAATTGGGTCGCGGCCTCAGCCTCGATTTTGGCCAATTCGGCATCGTGCCCTTCGGCGCCGGACATGAGCTTATTCGCAACCGCAAGAAATACGTGGGCCTCGAGGTCGCCGGTCTGGGCGTTCATCGCCGCGTACGACTGCTCGATGTTCGCCTCCGAAGCGGCGCCGAACTTGATAACGTCCAGCGAAGACTTGGCCTGCGTGAGGTTTCCCCACGCGGCCGCGATTTCGGCCGCCTTGGGGGCGACGTCCGGATGGTCGAGAATGCTCAGCCGCGTAACGGTGCCGAACGGGGTTTCGATCGTGCCGACGACCCGTACCGGCGAGGCACCGCCCAAGACCGCGATCGGATTCGCGGGGGGTTGGTCGAGCACCGAGAACATGCCGGTAGTCGGCTGTTCGGCGGGAGCGGTGGCGGCGACGGTAGTAGCGGCGCCAGAAGCGGTAACGGGAGTTTCAGCGACGGACATATTCATGATAGCATTTCCTCTCTATGAAATTTCGTGTTTGTAAGTCGGAAAAGGGTTTTTCGGCGTTTTCGCCCGGTTATCTGCCGAGCGCGAAAGCAGCCGAAACGACGGCGAACAATCGGAAAAACGGACGCATGGCGTCTCCTTTCATTTATAGCTTCGATGGGATTTTTAATGACCGTCGGAGAGTTTCCCCGATCGCGCGCACTATACCGGTATTCCGCATTTGTCAAACTCAATAAATAAAATTCATGTTTGTCAATTTTAGGAATTGAGTGAGTGAGTACATATTTAAAGAGAAAGTCAATTTAAACTTTGACAAAATTCGTTTTGTGATTACCAAATACCCAAGAACCACTTGAACCGATCAAAATGAACCGATACGACGACTCCGGAATTCCCGCCGGGACCCACATAGTCGCCAATTGCTACGGGTGCGATTTTTCCGGCATTCGAAGCCTCGGGATGGACGGGATGGCCGACGCGATCGGCCAATTCGTCCAGAAGAACGGGTTGACCGAGGTTTCGCGGTCGTACCACTCCTTTTGAGAACCCGACGCGTTTACGGGCGTCAACGTTCTCGCGGAATCGCACGTCGCCATCCATACGTGGCCGGAAATCCGCTTCGTGACGGTCGACGTTTACGCCTGCAACGTTTCGAAAGACAATACCGAATCCGCACGGCAGCTTTACGCGGACATCGAGACCGTACTCCGCCCCGAATTCGCGAAAGTCCAGGAAATACGGAGATAGCCTCCATGGGGAGTCGGCACTCCTCCGAAACGGGTGGAAATTCCACCCGTTTTTATTATTGACATAATAAATGCCGTACTTATAGTTCATAATTGAAGCCGTCAAAACCCACGGCTCGGTCTTTAAAAACACCCGAACAAATCCTACTTTCAAGAAAGAGAGGACATTATGAAGTTCAAGAAGCGTTTGCTGTTCTCCGCCGTAACCGCCTTGATCGCCTTCGCCGTCTTTTCCGCCATCGGCAAACCCGTAACCGGCATGTTCCTGGCGGGTGGAATTCTCGTCGGCTTCGCCATCTTCTGGATGCTGGAAACGCGGAAGAAACCCGCCGCCCCAGCTCCGGAAGAGGCCGCTCCGTCCGGACCGGATCCCCGGTTCGCCGAAGCGGTTGACCGCATGGTCGAACTGAACCGCCAGGTCCGCCTGGACTCCGGTTTCTCGGACGAACAAGTGACGACGGTCGAAGAAGTAATCGACGCGGGCATGAAGGTGATCGAAGCCGGGGCTGCGAAGTATCCGGCCGGACATCCGTTCGTTTTCGAGATCTGCCGGGTCGTCGGGCATTGGCTGCCGGACCACGTCAGTCGCTACGGCGCCTTGAATTCCGAGAACCGCGCAAGCCGTTCGAAGGAATTCCTGGACGGCATCGTCACGCTCCGCGAAGAACTCGCGAAGTACGCCAAGGAAATCGAACTGGGCGGCGAAATCCAATTCGCCGCCAATCTCGACATGATCAAGATCAAGTACGGAAAGGACTAAGCCATGCCGACCATCGCCACCGCCAAACACCTCGCCATTCTGAGCGCGGTCCGCGGCATCGACCGCGCCAAACTCGTCCGCGACGAATCCTCGCGTCACAACGTCGACTTCGGTGCGGTAGGACCCGGGTCGATCGTAACCGTCGAAGGGACGCCCTGCTTGGTAAAGTCGGTTTCGACCTACGCCGAGAAGAACTGGACCTTCAAAAAAGACTTGAAGTACGCCGTGCGCGAGTGGGAACTCTTTTCCCTCGTTTCGGGCGAAACGCTCTGGCTCGAATGGGAGCGCGACGACGAGGTCGTCGTATTCCTTTCGGAACGGAAACTCCCGGGCAATCCCGAAAAATACGGGGCCGCGAGCTGGAAAACGTTCCTCGACGAAGACCGGCTTTCCGGTTCGTTGAAGGTTCCGGCCGAAGGCGAGACGTTCGCGTACGACGACGAAGGATCCTGGGCCGCCGAGTATTTCCGAGGTGGCAAGGACGAAGCGGCGTTGGTTCGTTTTTACGAATTCGTGTCGAATTCGGGCCGAAGCCTTACGATCGAAGCCTGGATGAGTCCGGGCGAACGTCGTTTCGACCTGAAGGACGCCGAAATCGACGTCTGGCTTTCCCGAAAGATCTTCCCCACCTCGGTCACGCTCCTCGCGGGCAGTTGACCGTCATCGGCGTCGGAACCCCGGTTCCGACGCTTTTTCCAGAAAACGGAAAGGAGAACGCATGAAACGGATTCTGGCAATCATGCTGTCGGCCCTCGTATTGTCGGCCTGCGGTCTGCCGAAAGAATCGCTCGAGCGGTCGAAAGCCGTAAAGGCGGATGCCGAAGCCACGACCAAGATCGTGGCAACGGAACTCGCCGCTTTCGACGCATGGCTGAAGTCGGAAGACGCGAAGCCGTTCGCCGCGACCGCGAAACGCGAAGAATGGAGGGATAAGTACTTCTTAGCGGCGAACGCCGCGACCGAATCGGCCAAAAGCCGGTTCGAAAAGGAAGTCGACCCCCTCCTGAAACGCAATTCGAGCGACGATAGCGGACGATTCGAGTCGGCCGTCGACGGCGTTGCGGCGGAAACCCTCAAGGCCAAACGGTTCCTTGATTCCTACCGGACCCGAAAAACGGCGATGGAAGGCATCCGGGCGAACGCGCCGAAACTCATCGCCGAAAGCGAGGCGACGGTATCCGGAATGAAACCCCGGACATCCCAATTCCTCGCCCAAAGCGCACGGGCTGCGGTCGATTTCCCCATCAAAAAGGAAGCGTTGGCCGAGTTGACCGCAAAAGCCGAGGCATTTCTCGAAACGGCGGAAACGGCCCTGAAGCGGGCGAAATCGGAACTTTCGAAATCTTCGCCCGACTACGGTGCCGCAGCCGACGCTTTCGCGACGATCGCCTTGGCCGACAAGGAGTCGAAAGCCCACTGCGAGGGTCAAACAAAGCGTATCGGCACGCTCGCGACGAGCCATTCGAAAACGCTCATCGACATGCGCGTCGATTACTTCGCCACGGTCACGCGTACGAGCTGGAACGAGTCGTCCGATTGGACGACCGACCAAGACTACGCGTACCGAACGGTGCAAATTGACGCCGATACCGCCAAGGCGCTGGACAATCCCCACTGGGAAGAGAATCCGGTGTCGACCGCATCCTACGGTTGGCTCTCGGGTCACGACGTCCTGGTCAACGGGGGAATCTGGCCGAAACTCGGGGTCAACGACCTCTGGGAAAATCGTCCCTCGTCCCACGACCGGGCCGAATACTACGTCGACACCTCCGAGAAGTACTACCACCGCTACCGAATCGAACGGGACGGCAAAGTCGAAGAGACCGGCTGGGTCGAGGTGAACGAAAGTTCCTTCGAGTCGCTCGAGGATTTCCTCGGGATGGCCATCGTCTCCAAGGCGTACGGAACGTTCGAGGACGAAGCGGTCAAGATCCCGACCCCCGAGGGCATGGAGTTCGTAGGCAATCCCGTCTACGGCTCCTGGAAATCCGACGGATCGGGCGGAAGTTTCTGGAACTGGTACGGACAGTACGCGTTCATTCGCGACGCGCTCGACGGCCATTCGTATTCGAGGAAGGAGTGGGAAGATTGGCGCGGCAATTACCGCGGCAAGAAACCCTACTACGGCCCCGACGACGAAGACGACCGTTACGGTACGGGCGGCTCGGTAACGGGCGGCTCCGGACGGTATCAGAAAACCGAATACTACCGCGCCAACCCCGGCGAGCGCTACCGTACAGACCAAGTGGCTGGCACCCATCGGGAATCCGGTCCGGCGAATCGCGGACGCGGCCCCGGCGGATCCGGCAAGTAATCCACCCAAATGAAAGGAGATCGTCGATGAAAATCGAGCCCCTTCTGTACTTGCAATTCCTGTTTTTCTCCGTCGAAATCCTGTTCGTCGTCTGGCTCGCCAACCTCGCGTTCAACCGGATCTACGGCTCGGTCGAGCCGATTCTCCGGAATAACGCGGCGGTAGCGGTTCAGCGGCTCGGGTTTTCTTTCGGCTGCGCCATGGCCATGGTCAGCGCCGTTTCGGGCATTCGAACGGATGGGTTCCTTACCGTCGCCGTTCACGTGTTCGCCTACGGCGCCGTCTCGTCGCTGTTCGTCCTCATCGCCACCGTGATTAACGACAAGATCATCACGGCCGACATCGACGACAACGCCGAGATCCGCGATCGGAACAACCTTTCGATCGCGATCGTGGACGCTTCCGCCGCCATTGCCACGGGCTTCATCGCCGCGGCATCGTTCTCGGCGAACGGCAACGCCCCCGCCTACGCCCCGCTCGTATTCTTCGTGCTGGGCCAAGCGGCGCTCGTCGTCACGTCGAAAATCTTCGTCCGCGTGGCGGAGATTGAGAACGAGTGGCTGGCAAAGGGCAACGTCGCCGCGGGCGTCAGTCTCGGTGGCATGCTGATCGCTACGGGCATCACCCTTATGAACGCCATTTCCGGACCGTTCGACGGGTGGGAGAAGGATCTCACGGCTTTCGGCCTGAGTTACTTCGGCGGCATGTTGGCGCTTCTTGCCATCGGCGCAATCGTTCCGCGATGGTTCCTCGGCGCTCCGCAACACGGCCAAATCAAGGCCGGGAATACCGCGATGGCGACCTACACGGCCGTCTTCAAGGTCATTCTCGCCCTTTCGATCGGCACGGTGGTTCCATAACCCCGATTCCCGCGCGGAGCATGCACGCATCCGCGCGGGGCCTCCATCGGAACAAATAACGAAAGGATTTTCCGACATGACCCTGCAATCGCTCGCGTTTTCCCAATGGGCCACCCGGATTTCGGAGTTCTTCTCCGCAATCCGGAAAACCGGGGGTGGCGGCGGTTCGTCCAAACGGACCGTCAACCCCAAAACGGCCACGCTCCTTCTTGCCGTCACCATGTTCTTTACCGGTGCCGCCGGACTCGTCAACGAGTACGTGCTCGCAACGGTCTCGACCTACGTGCTCGGCAACAGCGTCGAGCAATTCTCGGTCGTGATCGCCACCATGCTCCTGGCCATGGGAGCCGGCAGCTTCGCGCAACGGTTCGTGAACGACGATTCCATCGTTGAGAAATTCATCTTCATCGAACTCGCGCTTACGCTCGTCGGCGCTTTTGCCCCGACGTTGGTGTACGGAAGCTTCGCGTACGTGGAGGACCACTTCACGCTCGTGCAGTATTCGCTCATCGTCGGCATCGGATTCCTGGTCGGCTTCGAAATTCCGATCGTTCTCCGGTTGAACGGAAAATTTTCGGAAAGCCTCAAGGTCAATATCGCCACGGTGTACGGCCTCGACTATGCCGGAGCCTTCGTAGCAGCGCTCCTTTGGAGCAAGTACCTGATCAAGGAATTCCCGCTGACCGAGACGAGCTTCCTCGTATCGGGTTGCAATCTGTTCGTCGCCATCCTCACCTACGCGTATTTCGCCCGGTGCGGGTGGGTCAAGCGTCCGTGGATTCCCGGAATCGCCATCGCGGTTTCGGTCGCGGCGCTCGGATACGGATTTTCCCAAAACCGCGACTGGAATTTCCACTTCGAACAGAAGATGTACGCCGACCCGATCGTGAAGGCGGAAACGACGAAGTACCAACGCATCGTCGTAACCCGCAATAAGAAACTCGACGACTACCGGCTGTATCTCAACGGCAATCTCCAGTTCTCCTCCACGGACGAAAAACGGTATCACGAGGCGCTCATCCATCCGGCCCTGTCCGCCCACTCCAATCCCGAAAGGGTTCTGGTCTTGGGCGGCGGCGACGGCATGGCGCTCCGCGAAATCCTGAAGTACCCTTCGGTCAAGGAGGTAACGCTGGTCGATCTCGACCCCGGAATGATCGAATTGGCACGGACGGATCCGATCCTCTCCAAGCTGAACGGGGGCGCGTTTTCGGACGTCCGCGTCACGAACGTTCCGGCACCGGTCGTCCCTATCGGTTCACGAACGCTTACGATTTCCGAGCACGTCGCCGCGGCGTCCGACCGGAAAAAGTCGCGCAAGCGCCTTTCCGAGCGCGAACCCTACGAAACCGTTACGGTCGTAACGATGGATGCGGACCGGTTCGTTCGCGAAATGATCGGAAAAGGGTCGTACGACGTCATCGTCAGCGACCTGCCCGACCCGAACTCGGTCGAGCTCGCGAAGCTGTACTCCCGGGAGTTTTACCGGGGAATCCGCTCGCTCCTTGCGGAAGAAGGATTGTTCGTGGTGCAGGCCACCTCGCCCTACCATGCGAAGGAGGCGTTCCTCTGTATCGAACGGACCATCGGGTCCGCCGGTTGGAAAACGCTCCCCTACCATGCCAATATCCCGAGTTTCGGGGATTGGGGCTGGGTGATGGCCTGGAAAGAAAACAGGGTTCCCCCCGATCTTCGGAATCTCGAAATCAAGGTTCCGACCGAATTCGCCACGTCGCAGACCATCGCAGCAAGCACGGTATTCGGCAAAGGGGAACTCTCCACGCAAAACTGGGAAGTCAATACGAGAATGCGCCCCGTCCTCCTGTCGCTCTATTCGGAGGGATGGCAAATCGATTGACCCTCCTTTGGCTCCGCCGTTCCGGCGGAGCTTTTTCTATTCTCGGAAACTCTAAATTTGACATATTTATATATGTAAGTATAGAGAAAAAGTAGCCACTACGGCATAACGGCTCGTACGGGTACGCACCTTAACATCAACGAAAAGGAAAAAGCCATGAAGAAAGTGCTTGCGGCGTTTTTGACGTCCCTGCTCGTCGCGGGGTCGGCCTTGGCGGCGAACTTCTGTTCGGACGCCGTGATCGACGAGGCCGGCGTTTTGACGGCTTCCGAAATCCAGAAAGTCTCGGGGGCTGCCGCCCGCTTGAAAGAGAGCGGCGCCGACGTCCGGGTCCGCATCATTCCGGACCTGCACGGCCAGCCCACGCTCGAGGCGTTGAAAAACAACCTCAAGGGCAAATGCGGAAGCTGGCGCTCGAAGGACGGAGGACTGAAGAACGATCTGTTCGTCCTCATGGTCTCGACGAATCCCAAACTCGTCGGGGTCTTCTACGGGAAAGGACTGAGTCATAAGATGGACTCGCGAGAGGCGACCATCCGCGCCAACATGACCGCGAAATTCCGCGATGGCGACATCTCGGGTGGATTGGTTCGCGGCATGACCGACGCGGCCGATCTGTTGCAGGTCAAGGTTTCGCAAGAAGGCGTTCCGATCACGATAACCCACGAAGCGGACAATTCCTGGTTGTCGGGCGTTCTGGGCTGGATCATCGCTCTCGTCGCTTTCTCCGCCGCGATCTACGGACTCGTACTCCTGAACCGGAGCCGCGAATCCCGACGCGCCGCCCAGCGGGAAGCCAAGAACCAGCGCAACCGCGCCGAAGACTCGGAAGACGGGTTCGACACTCCGTGCGACGATCTCGTCGCCAAGGTTCGCGATGCCGATCTTCCGGATGAGTTCCGAAAGGAACTGCAAAGGCGGTTAGGGAACGCGAAAGTAACATTCGACGCCGCCCGCAACGAGTCGGACGTTCTCGATCGCGAAACGAACAATCCCGACGTCGATGGCCTCTCGGTACGGGAATACGACGATATGGCCCATCGCTGGAAGGGCGTCGCCGACCGCATGGAAGGTGCCATCCGCGAACTCGGGAATATCGAATTGGACCTGCGCCGCGGCGGAAAATCGACGAAGGCGGCCGGGATCGTTCCGGAACCCCGTACCGTTTCGCCCCCGAAACCGGCCGCAAAACCGGCGGGGCGGGCGAAAAAATGGTCGGATGACGCACCGGCTCCCAAGCCGAAGGCGACGAGGGAGCCGGCGCCGGCGAACGAATCTCCGACGGTCATCCGCGAGGAGCGCCACTGCCACCACGACTGTGGTGGCAGTGGCGATTTCCCTCTCGGGATCCTGATCGGCCAATCGATGGGCGGTGACCGCGAGGTACACCATCACCACCACGACGCCCCCGCTCCAGCTCCGGCTCCGGCACCGACCCCCCAAGCGCGTTCGGACCGCGATAGCGGGAACGAAGGCGGCTGGGGAAAATCCGGGAACGGGGGCGGGAACGAAGGCGGCTGGGGAAAATCCGGGAACGGGGGCGGAGGAGAATCCTCCTGGAGCGATCCGGATTTCGGACGCGCCTCCGCGCCCGAACCCGAACCCGCACGTCCTTCTGACTGCGACTGTCGCCCGTCGGATTGCCAGCCCGCGGACTGCGACTGTACGCGTGACTGCGACTGTACGCGTGACTGCGACTGTACGCGTGACTGCGACTGTACGCGTGACTGCGACTGTGACTGTTCATCGTCCAACAACGACTAGTTACGGACGGGGGCATGCCCCCGTCCGCCCCCTTTCAAATCTCAAGGAGGAAAGACGTGGTCATAACCCCCCTCATACCCGGATTCCACGCGGTCGTGCATGCCGGGGCAGAACGCCCAAAAGACCGCCTGCACGTAGTGAACGACCTCCAACGCTCGGTTCTCGAGCGTTCCTTGGCCGGCGGATATACGCCGGTTGGGGAGATTGAAAAAACGGCGGTTCGCAACCTTCGCGATCGCGGATTGTTCTCCGAAAAAACCGGTTTTTCCGGCCATTATGCGAAAAACCTGTCCGTTTGGCTCCACCTTACCGACCAATGTCCCCTGCGGTGTACCTACTGCCACGTCGAAAAGCGGGACGAGCACCTGCCTGATCCGACGCTTGCCGCCTTTGCGGACATGCTCGTTCGGACGGCCGAATCGAAGCAGCTCGAAGAAATCGTCCTAAGATTGGCCGGCGGAGAACCGGTACTCCGGTACGCTGCCGTTAAGGACTGGATCGACGATACCCGACTCAGGCTGTCGGTATCGGGTTGCGAACTCCGCATCGCCATGCTCTCGGGTTTGGCCACGCTCCCGACGCAAGTCGTGGAATTCGCGAAGAACGGCGGAGGAATATCCGTATCCATGGACGGTCTGGAAGAAGTCCAAGATCGGACCCGCCCCCTGGTAAACGGTACCGGCAGCTTCGAAAAGGTTCGGAAGAATCTGGGGAAACTCCGGAGCGCGGGTGTCGATCCGTACGTCCTCGTCGTCGTTTCGAACGACAACGTGGACGGTCTTGCCGATTTCACCGAATGGCTCGTCTCCGAAAACCTCGGGTTCCGGTATTCCTTCCAAAAAGGCGGGGGCCTCGATCGGGAGCGCGTCACGAACGCGCTCCACGCCTGTTACGACACGATCGAACGGGCCGTCATGGATGGAAAATACGGAAAATTCGGTTCGCACCGGTTAGCCGACCTGTCGACGTTCAATCGGCAACGTACCGCCTGCGGAGCGGGTCGAAGCTCGTGTTCCGTATATTTGGACGGCAGTATTTACCTCTGCCAAATGGAACACGGAAATCAAGTTCCCCTCGGGTACGTTACCGAGACGAGTCGAGATTTGTGCGAAATCCTTTCGGACCGAGTCGTTCGCAAAGGCTTCCACGAACCGTCCAACGGGTGCGACGGGTGCGAAATACGAAACCATTGCGCGGGCGGATGTCCGATCGACCGAAAAACGGCCGGCGGACATAATCCGAATTGCGAACTGTTTCGGACGTTCCTTCCGAAAATCCATCGCATCCACGGACTTCAGAAGCTTCGTTCGATTCTCGGGGATATCGATTTTCGACGAATGGCCGCCTAAATAAAAAAAACCGATTCCTTTTTCGTTGATGTGCCAAGCCGGACCCCGTGGTCCGGCTTTTTTATTCCCTTGCCTCCGACCGAGCGTTTTTATCTACCGCGCAATTTTGACAAATAATTTTTCGTACGTATTTTACGTTTTGCCCAACTGTTCTTGGCACATGGGCGATCATTAACATTCCAAAAGAATCGCGAAGATTCCGCGACGCTTCGGCGCCGTATTTTCCGACACACCCATCCCTCGCCGGAAACCCCGGCAGAAAGGCATGACCATGCGATCCATACGAATCCGCGGCTTGGCCGCATTGGCAATGCTCGCCATCGCGGCGGTCGGATGCGGGGACGACGGCGAACGTCCCGTTACCCCGAAGTCGGTCGAACGCGTGTTCGGAAGTAATCACGTCGTCGCTCCGCGAAGCGTCGCCCTTGGCGCCGAAGAGTCCTCGGCCGCGGCCCGACCGTACGTTCCGGCCATCAAGCCGAAGGGGTGTCCGAAAGACGCCGTCGTGTTCGCTACGTGGAACGGCGGGAACGTCGGAAGGAAAAAAACCGACGAGGCGCTCGCCGTCATGGCCGACGTGATCCGCGAAGCCGATGTGGTGACGATTCAGGAAGTCGGTACCGCCTTCGGAGCCCAAACCGTCGCGAAACTCCAGGATACGCTCTCGAGAACGGGAGCGGCCTGGGATTTCGTCACGAGCGGCCCGACCGTGCCGAAGAATTCGGAGACCGAGGCCTACGCGACGCTTTGGAAGCCCTCGAGGGCCCATATCGACCGCGTCGGCTCTTCCCTCGTTTCCGAATTGGAGAACGGCATAAGCCGGGAACCCTTCCGGACGGTCTTTTCGATCAACGGAAAACGCGTGGCGGTCTATTCGTTCCACGCCGTTCCCGAGAGAAAAAATCCCGAAAGGGAGGTACGCCTCCTCGCCGCTTCGAAAGAGCTCGCGGATGTCGAATACGCCATCGTCGCCGGAGACTTCAATCTCTCCGCGAAAAAGGCCGATCCGTACTTCCGAAAGCTCGGGTTCGTTCCGGTAAGCGTCGGAAAAACGACGCTCAAGGACAAGCCGACCGCCGCGGGCGAATACCGGCACAAAGATTTCGACCATGTCTACGTCAAAGGCCTGAAGGTCTGCGATTCCGGCGTCGTCGATTTTCCCGCCCGGCATTTCGCTCCCGTCGACGGACCCGAAGCCCTGAGGCGCGCCCAAACCGTCAGCGACCACCTGCCCGTTTGGGCGGCGATCCATTTCTGAAGGAAGGAACTCCATGCCGATTTTCCACTCCGCCGTCCTGCTTTCCGTTCCTGTATGCGCGGGAGCGGTCATGTTCGCTTCCGGGTACCGGCTCCTTTGGGCCGGCGTCCTTCTGCAACTCGTCGCGCTCGACGCCTTCCTTCCTCCGGCGATAGTCGGGATGGAAGGCGCGGTAGTTCCGCTCTTCGTTCTCGGATTCGTCCTGCAAATCGTCTGGTGGGCATTCTACGGACCCGGGGCGGCAACTTCCCCGGTACGGCAGAAAATCCGAAAATGGGCGAAGTTTCCGTTCGTGCTCGTCGCCACGGCCGTCGTGCTGTTCGAAGAGTTCGTTTGGGACAAGCTCCAACTCCTCATGGCGGCCCTCGCCCGGCTTCCCGTATTCCGGGAAATCGAGGCATGGATGGGCTCGCTCGGAAAATGGGGCAGCCTCGCGCTCTTCGTTTTGCCCGAGTTCGTCCTCATTCCCGCGAAGTTCTTCGCCATGTGGCTCATCGGCAACCACCACGCGTTCGCCGGTATCGTCACGTTCGCGATCATGAAAATCGCGGGGACGGCCGTATTCGCCCGGCTCTGGAAGATTACGGAACCGAAAGTGACCCAGTTCTGGGTCGTCCGAAAAACTCGCGACCTCGTCACCCGCCTGCTCGCGTGGGCCCACGGCTGGATTCGCGAACAGGCGTTCTACCGGGCGACGAAAGAGGCCGTGGCGAAAATCCGCGAGCGCCTCCGGGCGGAACGCGAACACTGGATGAAGCGGCGTTTGCGGGCCGCGAAGAAAGCCGTTCGGAAAGGTCGGTGACCGACCTCGGACGAAACCAAACCGAAATGACGGCGGAGTTCTTCCGCCACCCCCTCCAACGGGAACCCTCGGGTTCCCGTTTTTTCATGCCCGAAAGGAAGGGTGCGGCAATCCTTCGAACGCACTGGCACGCACGCTGAAAGAACGACGGAACATCGCGCCCGCAAAGAAAAACGCCCCGAGGGGGCGTTTGGAGCAAAGGGGGGATCATACCCCTTGCTGGCCGGCTCGTTCCGCTGCCATGGCACGGAAACGTTCGAGAATCTTCCGAGCGATGCGGCCACCGATGGAGACGAGCACCGAAGGCGCCGCCACGCTAGCGACGAAGTACGCGACGCCGAGCATGATTTTTCCGGCATCGAACGCCTCGAACGATTCGGCGCCCGTACCTGCCGCGGCCCACGCTTCCGCCCCGTATTCGAAGAGACCCAGGGAAAAAATCAGAAGCCCGAAGAGCATGGCGGACAACGCCGCGCCGAAAACGGCGCCGATCCAGGCCAGGCTTCGGAAGATGACGCCGAGCGCGATGGTACACACCACGACGACGATCGCCGAAACGACGAGCAGGAACGTTTGGATTCCGTCGGCGTACCCGGCCAACGATTCCGCACCGGTAACGAAACCGGCCGTGGGCGAATCCGCCGATATCACGTGGTACCCGATAATCAATGCCGGGATGAGGAAGAACGTGAGCCCGAGAAATGCCCTGAGAAGAAGCGGGACGAGTCGATTCATTGCGTATCTCCTTGTGTTTGGACTGCCTTCGAATATGTTTGCTTCTTTTTTATTTATACGCTTCTTAGAAAAAACGCAAGTTGGAATTTGACTAAATTCAATATGTAGTTATACAAACAATTGTCAAACAAACGGAAAGGAATGGTCCCATGAAGAAAATCAAACTTTGGTTCGGTGCCGCGTTCGTGATCGCCTATCTGTCCCTGACGGTCGTTGCGGCTCCCATTTGGCTCGTTCCGATGGGAATATGGCTCGTCATCGGCTTTCTGTGCGCCGCGTTCTTCATCTTCCAGCCCATCCGGGCTTTCGGCAAGGTATTCGACGCTTGGGCGTGGCCGATGAACTGGGTGCTCAAGCGGTCGGGATTGGGCGACGTGCTCGAGGCGTGGTCTAAGAAACACGGCCCTTCAATCAAAAAAAAGGCCGACGCGTGGAAAGAGAAAGCGGAGCAGGATTATCGCGATTCGCAAGGCTGACTTCGTCCGCTCTTGCCATCCGGAAAAATAGAAACGCCCCCGTACGGGGGCGTTTTTCACTTCGGCAATCGAGGCTATTCGAACTCGAAATTGCACTGCGGAGTCCGGGCATCGACGAAGACGAACTTGACAGTCCATCCGGCCGAACGATATTTTTCGGCGACCTGTTCGCCAAAGCCCTTGTCCATCGCTGGAAACTGAAACGTCATCTTGCCGGACGAAAGCCCCGCGTCGATCGTAGCCTCGACGGATTCCATCGCCTCGCGATGCCGACGTTCGGACAAGCCGTCCATGACTTTTTGGCGCGCAACGACCATGTATTTCTCCTTCATCGTCTGTTTTTGAAAGTCCGCCGTCTTTTTCGACTTTGGATAATATAATTTATACTTTTTTAGTTTAGTATGTCAATATTCCCCGTTAGACAATCGGGAAATCGAGATATTTTTTCATTTTCTTTTGACACCGCCCCGCATCTCGATATATTACAAGTGTACTTATTACATTTAATAAGAATACGCGGCAGCGAAGAAGGGGCGGGGGAAAATCTCCGAAATAAGCGTCATCCGTATTAAGCGTTAACAGAACACTCGTATGAACCTCGTATCGCTCTGACAAATGGACGTCGTCCCCGGAAATCCCGAGAGGAATTTGAAAACCGGCCTCGAACGCATTGCCCGCGCCCGGGACGCGGGAAACGAGCTGATCGTCCTCCCGGAAATGTTCCTTTCCGGGTATCTGCTCGGAGACGAATGGGAGAATGCCGCGTTCATGCGCGAAGTCGCCGACATGAACGGCGAAATCCGCGCCGCGACCGACGGTATCGCCGCAGTCTGGGGCAACGTCGCCATCGACCCGACGAAGCGGGGCGAAGACGGCCGCCTCCGCAAGTACAATGCGGCGTTCGTCGCGCAAAACGGACTCTCCGTTTCCAATGGCGTCTTCGACGGATGCACCATTAAGGCGCTCATGCCGAAATACCGCGAGTTCGACGACGAACGGCACTTCTACTCCCTTCTCAAACTCGCCTACGAACGCGGCGTTCCTCCGGAATCGCTTCTCGAACCGTTCGAACTCGTCATCGGCGGAATCAAGCGGCGGGTGGGCATCATCATCTGCGAAGACATGTGGGACGAAGACTACGCGTTCAAGCCCGTATCGATTCTGAAATCGAAAGGGGCCGACATGATCGTGAACGTTTCGGCATCGCCCTTCGGTCTCGGAAAATCCGCCAAACGCGACCGATTGCTCGCCGAACACTCGAAAGGCACGACCTTCTTCTACGCCAACAACGTGGGCGTTCAGAACAACGGAAAAAACGTCTTCCTCTTCGACGGGGGCAGTTCCGTTTGGAAGAACGGCGAAAAAATCGGCATGGCCGAACCGTTCTCGGATTCCGACGTTTCCGCAGCTTCGGGAGTTCCGGAAAATTGGGGCAGTTCGGAGGCTTGGGGCAACATGCGCGAAATCGAAACCGCGCTCGTTACCGCCATCCGAACCTCCATGGAGCGTGCTGGAAAAAAGAAGCTCGTCATCGGGCTTTCCGGCGGCATCGACTCGGCGGTGGTAGCCACGCTCGCCGTCCGGGCGCTCGGACCCGAAAACGTCATCGCGGTCAACATGCCGTCCGAGTTCAACTCCGA
This sequence comes from uncultured Candidatus Peribacteria bacterium, assembly GCA_964540725.1. Lineage (GTDB taxonomy): Bacteria > Patescibacteriota > Gracilibacteria > BD1-5 > UBA2023 > JANJWP01. Next base: position 49,433 of record CAZINU010000001.1, on the reverse strand, counting down.
TACCACCAAAGGGCTCGCGGCCGAACTCGCGGCGAATCTCGGAATCCGGTACGAAAGCGTTCCGATCCAAGCGTCCGTGGAAGCTACGAAAGCGCAGCTCGAGTCGGTTTTCGACCGGCCGCTTGACAAAGATCCCGAAAAGAGCCGAATGAATTTCGAGAACCTCCAAGCACGCGACCGCGGAGGCCGCGTACTCGCCGGAGTCGCCTCGATGTTCGACGCCGTCTTTACGAACAACGGGAACAAGACCGAATTCGCCCTCGGGTACGCCACCCTCTACGGCGACGTGAACGGATTCCTCGCCGTCATCGGCGACCTCTACAAGACCCAGGTATTCGCGCTTGCGCGGCATTTGAACCAAGCGCTTGGCAACGTCATTCCCGAAGGCATTCTCACCCTCCCGCCTTCCGCCGAGCTCTCGAGCGCGCAGAACGTGGACGAAGGCAAGGGCGACCCGTTCGACTATCCGGTCGTCGACTCCATCCTCATGGAATTCATCGAATTCCGCCGGGATCCCGAAGAACTCCTCGAAGACTGGATCGACGGAAAAATCGACGCGGTCTTCGCGAAAACCGGGCGCACGGCCGCCGAAATCTTCGAAACCCCCGCCGCGTTCGTCGCCGAAATCGAACGTCTCTGGAAGCTCTTCAAAAATTCGTACTTCAAACGGGTCCAAGCTCCGCCCATCGTCACCGTTTCGAAACGGAGCCTCGGATTCGACCTCCGCGAATCGCAAAACGGCGCGCACTTCACGAGGAGGTACTTGGCGCTGAAAGAACGAATGTTGGGGTTGGAAACGTAATCGCCCGATTTTCGGGGAACATCGAAAGATCTCCGTTCCGCAATGGCGGTTCCGCCCGGTTCTCGGAAACGCCAGCACCCCTTCCGGCTCATGCTCTCACGCTCGATTTCTCGCAAAAAAGAGGACGCTCGAGAAATCGCCGGAACGGATACCGCCATTCCCGAGAACCTCTTCGGAGCGGGGAATTCCTCAAGTCCCATAACTACCCTTACCCATGATTTCCCTCGCGACCCACGGAAACCTCGAAATTCTCTCGGACGAGTTTCTCATAAAGAAAAAACCCGAAATCGCCGAATTCGCGCACGGGGACGCTCTCCGGAAATTGGCAGAAAGAACGAACGGTCGGGCGTTCGTGGTATTGGGCGGCGACGGCACCATGCTCCGGGCCATTCGCGAACGATACCGAGAAGACGTACCGTTCCTCGGCGTCAATTTCGGCACCAAAGGGTTTCTTCTGAATCGACGGGAAGACATTCCGGAAACGGCCGAGTTCGCGCGTATCGCCTATCCGCTCATGGAGGTTATCGCGAAAACGGAAAACGGCACGGAGTCCTGAATCGCCTTCAACGAAGCTCAGATAAAGACGGCGGGCGGGCACATGGTTACGCTCGACGTTTCCATCGGAGGACATTCCGAAATCACGCTGAAGGGCGACGGACTCCTCGTCGCAACCCCCGCGGGAACGACCGGGTACAACGCTTCCGCGGGCGGCCCCATTCTCCCCCACGCTTCGCCGCTCTTCGTCGCTACGCCGCTCGTTCCTTTCGAGCCGAAGCGCGCCGCCCCGGTCGTCTTCGAAGATGCTGATTCCGTCGTTATCCGGCATGCGGCCGAACGGGGACAAACCCTCTCGGTCTACGCCGACTCCACCCCCGTCGTGACCGCTTGGCCGGAACGGGTGGACATCACCGTCCGAAAATGGAAAAATGCCGTCACGCTGCTCGTTCCGAGCCATGCGGTCGGACATTGGAAACGACGGATCTTCGAAGAACAATGATTCAAACAATTCACCAATACGTAACCGCCCCTGAGAATATGGAAAAGAATCCGTCAGAGAAAATCATGCAAAACCGAGGAATTCGGGGGAAGATTGAGCACCCGAGCGAGACGTACTTGGTCGGTACGGCGAGCGGGGAGCGGAAATCTGACCCCGAAGACCGACGGTTTTCCGTGATTTTATACTGAGGAGCCTTCGATCCTCCGCACCTGGGCCACGCGGCCGTAGCCCGGTCCGTCCTCCGGCAAACCGAGGCCGAGCGACTCGTGGTCGTCCCCTCCGGACCGAGACCCGACAAGGCGTACAAGGCCGCCACCCATCACCGGCGGAGAATCCTCGAACTCTTCGTCGAGTCGCTCGGCGACCCGAGAATCTCGCTCGACACCGACTTCGTCGACCGGTACGAGGAACTCGGCTCCACCACGACGCTCAAGATGGATGCCCACTATACGAAAAAATTCGGTCACCGGCCGTTCCAAATCTTCGGTGCGGACGTCGTTCCGAATATGAAGGCCTGGGATCCCGAAGGACGGGTGGAACGCGAGGTTCCGAAAATCCTCGTCATCCGGAACGGGGAAATCCCCACCATTTCGAACCTCGTGAACTTCCTCTTGCTCGAGGCGAATCTCCCCGACGCGTACAAAGGCCTCTCGAGCACCGAAATCCGCATGCGGGTACTCTGCGGAATCTACGACGGTCTTCCGGAAAACGTCGCCGACTACGTCCGAAAAAGCGCGGCGTACGCGGCGCCCGACGGAATTCCGGTAGCCGCCATGCCCGACGCCGAACGCTTCCTATCCCTGTAAACCCCCAAACCATGAACGCCCTCCCGACCGTCGGCCCCGACAAAATCCTCAAGGCCGGAACCCACCTCTCCCTCGTCCGTCGAAATTTCCGCGGCCGCGACGGGAACGTCGCCCCCTATGAAATCGCGGTGCGCAACCGTTCGAACGGCATCGTGGCGGGATTGCCCGTTACGTCCGACGAATCGTACGTCCTCCTTTCGCAGTACCGGATTCCGCTCGAACGTTCCGTTATTGAAAACGTTGCGGGACTCGTGGATGAGGGCGAAACCCCGGAAGAAGCCATGCGACGCGAACTGCTCGAAGAAACCGGGTACTCCGGGGGCGCGGTCATTCCGGCATTCAAAATGCCCACCTCGTCGGGATTGACGAACGAGCTCGTCGATTGCTTCGTCGTTCGGGGCGTGCGGAAAACCGCCGAACCGACGCCCGAAAACGCCGAAGCCATCCAAGTGGTGACCGTGGCGGACGGGGATTTCGACCGGTTTTTGAAAACGTGCTACGAACTCGGGCGATTGGTTGATCCGAAAGTACCCGCGCTCGTCGACTACTACCGGAGGTTCGTGCGGGATCGTCTGGGATAGCGTACGTGCCCCCGATTTCCGAAATCGCGGACGATCGGGGTCGAGCTTACGACAGGGCGGGAAGGTTGGGAAAACCGTTTTGTCAACGCAAAACTTTTGCCGTTCCGTTCGGGCAGCGTATACTTTCGAACGTTCCCGTTACGCTTCTTCGAATGTCCGCCATCAGTGCCGATCCGTCCAAAGGGTTTACCGAAAACATTTTCGGCCTTTCCATCCCCGTTCTCGCGATCGACATCGTCATTTTCACGATCTATCACGACGAATTCTCGGTACTGCTCATCGACCGGAATCGCGACCCGTATTCCGGAAGGCTCATTCTTCCCGGCGGAATCGTTAAAAGCGGCCATTCCCTCGAAGCCAACTTCGACGACATTCTCGAACGCCGTACCGGCATCGTAGCGCAAGAGGCGGGCGTTTACAAAGAGCAGCTCTACAGCTTCGGCGAACCCGACCGCGATTCCCGCGGACATATCGTCACCGTCGCGTACTCCGCCCTCGTAGCCAAAGACCGGCTGCTTCAGAATGCCGATCTGACGAAGGTGCGCATCGTTCCGCTTTCCAAGCTTGCCGAAACCCCCGTCGGTTTCGATCACCGACGGATTATCGAGTACGCCAAAACCCGCATGGGCTATAAGCTCGAGTACACCGACGTGGCGAAAAACCTCCTCCCCGAACGGTTTCCCCTGTCGTCGCTCCAGAAAATCTACGAAACCATTCTCGGAAGAGCGTTCGACAAGCGGAACTTCCGAAAAAAAATCCTCTCGCTCGGCGTCCTTCGGGAAACGGGCATTACCGACAAGAGCGCAAGCAAGCGTCCGGCCATGCTCTACGAATTCATCGGAAGGGGCGAGGGATTGAACGTGGTGGAAATCGCGTAAACGGCCTTTTCCATGCGCCCCATTATCGACCCCAAAGAACTCGCGTTCGTCACGAAAACGTACGAGCGGATCGAGGTTCTCGTCAAGACCGCCGGATGCCGCGACTGGCAATGCGCGGCGATTGTCGTCGCGGAAAACGGCGAGACGATTGGCGAAGGCGTGAATTCGCCGCCCGGAAATCTCGAATCGGCGCGCCGGTGCCACCTCGATAAAAAGCTCCTGCACCCGAAGGTGTCGGACAAGAGTTGCTGCGTCCATGCCGAGCAACGCGCCATTTTCGACGCGATGCGAAAAAACCCCGACCGGCTCGACGGCTCGACGCTCTACTACTGCCGGCTCGGAAAAGACGGCCGCCTGGCGCCTTCGGGCGAACCCTGGTGCACCATCTGCTCGAAATCCGCGCTCGACGCGGGAGTCCGCGAATTCGTTCTCATGAAACGCGAAGGGTTCGTGGCGTACGGAACCGAGGAGTATAACCGGATTTCGTACGAATACCGTGAAACCGCCCCCTTTGAACGGCCGGATCTCTCGCCGTTTCTCGCTGCGCTCGCGGAGTTGGAAAAATTCAAATTCGTCGACCGCACCATGCCGCTTGGAAACGGCCGTCACGAAAACGATGCCGAACATTCGTGGAACCTCGCCATGTGGGCCTTGCTACTCGCCCCCGAATACTCGGGGCTGGATATTCGAAAATGCCTGGAATACGCCCTCGTCCACGACCTCGGAGAACTCTATGCCGGCGATACCTATATTTACGACGACGAAGCCGTTGCCACCAAGGCCGAGCGCGAACGTGAGGGTATGGAAAAGTTCCTATCGCTCCTTCCGGAATCCGCCCGGACGAGACTTGGAAAACGCTTTCACGACTACGAAGCCAAAATTGACGACGAATCGAAATTCGTATACGAACTCGACAAAATCCAGCCGGTCGTACTCATCGGATCGCTCGACACGAAGGCGTGGAAAGACTACGGCATTACGAAAGAGAGGCTCCTCGGAGCGAAAATTCCGAAATTCTCGGGAACGTTCGGGCTCGAAAAATTCCTCACGGATTTCGTGAAAGACGCTGAGAAAAAGGGCATGTTCCCAAAAACTTCCGATTCTGCTCTGGGGAAATAGTCCCCCCGAAAGGGACGTGATTCGAAAAAATTTGATTTACAATCAATAGGAGTATATTCGTCAATGTCTCCGATTTCGGGCCGCGGATACTCCGCGGTTCCGTTTTTCGGAACGGTCCTTTACATCATCGGAAAAGAAAGGAAGGTGTACCATGGCGAAAGCCCGGTCGTTTTTTGAAGAACTCCGCACTGCGCAGGCACGAAAAAACAGCCTGCTCTGCGTGGGACTCGACCCCGACGTAAAAAAAATCGCGCAATGGGCGTCGTCGACCGATACGGTGAGGAACCGGCACGTTCGGCAACTGCTTCTCAACGAAACGATGATTTTGGAAGAATTCATCACCACGAAGGGTATCGCCGCATTTCTCGAGGTAGTCGTCCGCAATACCGCCCGTTTCGCGTCCGTTTTCAAGCCGAACTACGCCTACTTCGCCCAATACGGCATGGAAGAGGAACTCGAAGCGCTCATTGGTTATGTGCGCCGCTATTACCGAACCCCCGTCATCCTCGATGCCAAGCGCGGCGATATCGGCAACACCGCCGAAGCCTACGCCCGCGAAGCCTTCGATCGCTACGGCGCGGACGCGCTCACGGTCAATCCGTACATGGGGTCGGATACCCTCGAGCCGTATCTCGAACATCGGGACAAAGGCATCATCGTGTTGTGCCGTACCAGTAATAAGGGCGCGGCACAATATCAGAACCTGAAACTCGAGAACGGCCTGCGGCTCTACGAACAGGTTGCCGTGGACATGGCCGAACTCAATGCCAAGTACGGCGGCGACCGCATCGGTCTCGTCGTCGGCGCCACGTATCCGGAAGAACTCGCCCGGGTGCGCCAGCTCGTCGGCGGCGACGTCGAACTGCTCATTCCCGGTATCGGCGCGCAGGGCGGCGACGTCGAGGCGACGGTCAAGGCCGGGCGAAACGCCGGGGCCGCCGGCATGATCATCAATTCGTCCCGTGCCATCATCTACGCCCAAGACCAACGCGGCGCGGCGATGGAGGCACGCGACCAGATCAATTCCCACCTCTCCTGAACCCGCCATTGAAACCTTCGGCGACGAAGGAATCTTCCCAACGCCGTCCATAGGACGGAGAAAGAACCCATCATGCCGCATCCATCAGCAACCGACACGGGACATGCCGGTTTTTATCAGGACAATCCCGATATCCCGGGCGGCGGACCCGATTTGGCGACAGCCGTCGCCGAAGGGGCCGCCGCTACCGCCGAACGTCTGGGCGCCGAACATCCCGAAATGCCCACGACGATTCTGGCATCCGACACGACAACCGTCGCAGCGCATATCGAGGCGACCCCCGGCCTGCGCGACGAGTTACTCGCGGCACGGAACGAAACACTCGCCAAGCCGGCGATTCCCGACGGTCCGGAAGATTCGAGCGCGAACCCGGCGTTTCCGGAGCTCGACCGGGAAATCCGGCCGGCAACCTTCGCCATCGGCAGTCCCCTGCCTTCTCCGGCGGAACGCCTCCTTGGCGTCTTGCTCGGATTCGATGCGATGAAGTTCGGCGAGTTCAAGCTGAAATCCGGCCGGATTTCCCCGTACTTCGTCAACTTCGGTCTCCTGCACTCCGGTCAGGCGATGCGGATTTTGGGCGAAGTCTACGCCCAAACCGTCCTCGAGAAGTTCGGAAAACCGGGCGAGGGCGGGTACGACCTCGTGTTCGGCCCCCCGTACAAGGGCATCCCCATCGCCACCCACACCGCCGCGGCCATGGCCATGCAGGGCTACGACGTCTCTTGGGCGTCGTACCGAAAAGAGGCAAAGGACCATGGCGAGGGTGGCAGCGGCTTCGGGGCCTTCGTAACGGGGAGGCGCGTTCTTGTCGTCGACGACGTCATGACGGCGGGAACCGCCGTCGAAGAATCGGTCAAGTACCTGACCGGCGCCGGGGCTTCGGTCGCGGGCGTCGTCGTCGGTCTCGACCGAATGGAACGGGGGCCCGATTCGGCGTTGTCCGCCGTCCAGCAATGCCGAAACATCTACGGCGTTCCGGTTGAGGCGGTCACGACGCTCGACGACATCCTCGGCTACCTGCAATCCCCGCCGGAAGGCTGGAGCGTGCCGGCAGACGTCTCGATCGGCGACGTCCTCACCGCGATCGAAGCCTACCGTGCCCAGTACGGCGCCGATTACTCGCTCGCGGCCGGTTCGTGACCCCTTCCGTTTTTCCGATGTTGCCAACCGCCCCTCCGGGGGCGGTTTTTTCGTGACGGAGTTCCGACTTTACTTTTTTCCGTCAATCCGTACGATTATCTTCACAAAGAATCCCAAAAACACACACGGAAAGGAGCTCCTTCATGAAGTACCCCACCATTCCGATCGTGCCGGCAACCCGCCTGCCCTACGGATGCGCGATTCCGCTCGCAAAAGAAATACGACGGAAACTCATCAGACAGGATGCCCCGGGCGCGCGCGACCATCGAAAACTCGCGATCATGTGCTACAACGCCCAAGGCTGGGCATTCACTCTGGAAGAACGGCTGCTCTTCCTCGAACCGCTCGTAGCGAGAAAGGACGGCCCGGGACCGGATAGCGTTCGCGCGCACTTCCGAAAGCGCATGAGTCCGAAACGGCGCCTGAAAATGTACGTAGCTTCAATCCCCTGCCTGGCGCTCCGGGCCGAATTGGCCGGAACCGTACGCATCCACCCTTAGACGAAGGAGGCATCCATGCCCACGAAACAAAAGGTCGATATTTCCGCCGGGTTGACCGCGGCCATGAACGTTCTCGGTTGGTCGGCGAAAGACGTTGCCGACCGTTGCCAGGGCGAAGTATCCGAGAAGACCGTCCGGGCCGCCGCGCGCGGACAGCCGGTTTCGCTCGGAACGGCGCACATCGTCGCGAGCGCATTCGGTTGGCAGTTGCAAATCCTCACGGATTTCGGCGAAGCTGCCCAGGCGGTCGGAACCGGTGACGAGCACGATGCCTGCGTGTTCGACATACTGAAGCTCTCGCTCCTGATGACCCACCATCCCGAGGCGTTCAACACGCCGGATTCCGAGGCGTCCGAGGCCGATAAGCTCCGGGCCGAAATCTGGAAAACGCTGCAAGCGTTCAAGGATTCCGCCGAGAAGCTGACCGAAACGGCCGCGGGGCGGCTGAAAGAGGTCGCGGATCGTCTGGCCGAACAGGCAACGCAGAAGGTGGGCGGGGCCGAACAGTTCGGAGCCGAGCTCCAAGCAGCGGCGAAAGATCTCGCGGCGATTGCCGGCAAGTTCGCCGAAGAGGCGGCGATCGGGCTCCAAACCGCCTCCGGAACCCTCGTCGAAAAAATCCGCCAATGGCGGGGTTCGCAAAAAAACGGTCCCGGTCCGGACAAAAACCCCTGACCGCGCGACGCGCGTCCAACCGCCCCTTCCGGGGCGGTTTTTTTCGGCGGAAACGTTTTGACATCCGATAAAAATACGTACATTACGACCGCAAACACACCATCGCCACCGCAACCGTGCCGCCATAGGCGGGGAAAGGAAACTATGAATCCGCAAAACGACTTCGACGCATCCGGTTCGGCGTCCGAGCCCAATTCGACTACGCACGCTTCCGGCACGCCTCCCGGCGTGGAGGCGTTAGCTCTGGAAATCGAAAGAAATCCGGAAATCCAGGCCGCGCTCTCGCTTTCGAACGGGGGGTCCGAAAAGGAACGCCATCTCATTGGTGGACAAGGAATCCTTCCGAATGGCTTGGTGGACGGATGACATTCCGACTCGAGGGGAAATTCGCGCCCCGAACAAAAACCGCCCCATTCAGGGCGGTTTCTTTTCGTTACGAATCCTTCTTTCCCCGACGCCGGAAAACCTTTGGCAGCGGAGATTGAAAGCAAACGTAGGGGCAAGGGCGCTACGCGTCCTCAACTTCGAAATCCCCAAACCCAATTCCGCCGGCTTCCAGGGCTTGGCGGATTTTTTCTAAAATCTCCGGAACCATTTGTTGCACCCGGCTTCCCGTCACTCCCAATTCCTTTCCGATTTCCGCGAGCGTGGGCGGACGATCGTCCGTTTCCAGTCCGAATCGTTTGGAAATCACCTTGCGTTCGCGGTCGGAAATTTCCGGAGCGTTCGCAAGAATTTCGAACAAACGCCGGTACGTCCGGCCGGAATTCACCAAACGTGCCGGATCGGAGGCGTTTGGATCGGAGGCGACGGTACGGTGGTACGATTCATCCGCGTCACCATCCCGAATATCATCCAAAGAGGCATGCAATCGAAGGCTCGCGGCATCTCTGACTCGGGCGAGTTTCGATGGGGAAAAGCCGAGCGATTCGGCGATTTCGGAATCGGATACGCGTTCGTCCCCCCGATCGGCCGCACGCGCCAGAACCTTCAGATACCGGTCCGTCTCTTTTCTCGTATGGAGCGGGATCCGAATAGTATCCGAATTGGCGATGGCAACCCTTATGGATTGGGATATCCAACTCGTCGCGTACGCGGAGAAACGGAATCCGCGTTCCGGATCGAATTTTTCGACCGCCCGGAACAATCCGAAATTCCCTTCCTGAATCAAATCCGAGAACTCGAGTCAACGGTTCCTGAAATCCCTTGCTACGGAAGCGACGAGACGAAGATTCGAGCGAATCATCCGTTCGCGGGCGGACTCATCGCCAGCACGAATCGCCCGGGCGAGGCGAATTTCGTCTTCGGCCGATAAAAGCGGGTACTTTTCGGCATTCCGAAGATACGCCGAGAGCGCGTCCGGAACGCTTTCGGATTCAGCCGTTCGATATCCGAAATCCTCCTCGGATTTCGGATTCGTTGGCACGCCATCGAAAAACGATTGGAAAATTCCGCCCCCGCCCTCTGGCGAATGAATATTGGGAAACGATTCGAAGGCGCCGGGGAATTCCATAAGGGGGAAAAAATCAACAAGATATCTCATATCTATAATCATAATAAAGTCAATATTTAAGTTTTCAATGGAACTGAACGTACGGACGAGATTGGTCCGATTCGAAGCGAACGGAAAGATTTCCTTGATTTACGAACGAACACCGAATATGATTCGGACGTTTAACGATAACGCCCGACAAATGGAGGGGAATATGAAACGACGACTGCCAATAGCGCTTGGCATCCTTACCGGTACGATCTTCCCGGTCATTCTTTCCGGATGCTCGTTCGAAAAGAAGCCCGCGACCACGAGCGTCGTCGAATCGGACGGAATCGGCGCGGAACTCTCGGGAACCGGAACTGCCGAACCCCCGATTTCCGACGAAGTCGATGAGAGCGTCCGTCCGCTTGCCGAATCCGGAGATTACCGATCCGTTATCAGCGCCCTGGAAACGAGGGATCCGAATTCCCTCTCGAACACCGAGAAGAACTGGCTGGCTTCGGCTTATGCCAACGTGGGAACGTACGAGTATCGGGAGAAGGAATATTCGGACAAGACTCGGAAGCTTATCGAATCCGTTTCCGGGTACGAATCCGATGCCGAACTCCTCTTTACGTACGGGTACGCTTTCGAAATCGTAAAATCGTATGACCGAGCCTTCGAAACGTACGAAAAGGTTCTGGAACTCGTGAAAGATTCCCCTCCGTTCGCGGCGCGGGCATACCGCCAAATGTGACACGTCCGCGCATTGGAAGGGGATTTCGACAAAGCGCGGGAATTCTACGAAAAGGCCTATTCGCTCGACGCTGAAAACCCCATCATCATCGCGAGCATGGCGGATTCGAAGTTAAAAACGGGCGAAACGGAGGAGGCCATCCGCCTCTTTTCCTCCGCCCTCGAAAAATCCAGCGATACCTACTTTCGCGCCGAAATGCTCTGCGATCTCAGTTCCATCGTCCTTGCCGGAACCGGAAAAACGAACGTGGGGGACGCGTTCGGATACGCGAATCGGGCAATTCAGGAAAATCCCGATTTTGCTCCGGCGCGATTCGCTCTCGGCAAGGCATTCACCGAAATGGGGCAGTACGACCGGGCCATTGAGGAAATCGACCGCGGACTCCAGGCGTATTCCAGTTCGTCCGACGGACTGAGATTCCGCGGAATCGCGAATCTGCTGCAAGGCGACTCCGACAATGCCATCTACTACCTGGATAAGTCCCTCCGGGCAATCGGGAACGACATCGGAATCATGGGATACGAACGATTGCCAAGGGCCGGAGAAACCCTGTATTACCTCTCGTGGGCTTACGCTGCCAAGGGCGACCGGGGAAAAACGGTTTTCAACATGATGGAACTCCTCAGGAGCGGAAATTTGAACTACGTGTTCAAAATGATGTTCCAACTCTCCTCCCCGGATTATGGAATCTATGCGCCGCTCTCAAAAGATCCGGATTTCGTTCGATTCGTGGAAACCTTGAAGAAAGACCTTCTCGTAAACAAGTAACACCCCCCCCTTCTTATGAAACGGAAAACCTCCATTCGGTTCGCAACCGCATTCCTGGCCGTCGGATTCGCGCTTGTCCACATTTTCCCCGAAAGCGCGATGGCAAAGGCGGGAAGATCGTCGTCCTCGTCCTCTTCGACTTCTTCGACTTCTTCGAGATCAAGCTCCTCCTCCGCTTCTTCTTCTTCGAAATCAAGCGGAACCGCTTATTCCGCTAACGGATATACCGCAGTAGTGCACGCCGACGGAACCGCAACCATACGGGGAGGCGGCAGCAACGTGACCCTCACGATCACGGCCACCGCGGTACAGAGCATCGGATCGATGCTTGCCAATGGGCAGCTTTCCGTGAACCAACTCACGAACGGAATAGGGGATACCCAAAAGGTTGCCACGTCCCTTATGGACGGGACTACGAGTCTCTCGCAACTCGGATTGACTACCTGACAAGGTTCGGACTGACACAAGGTCGTCAATTCCTATGCGACCAGTACGTCCGCCGGGGTTCTCTGCCAAAACGGCTGGGGAATCAGCGCGACGAGACCCGGTGAAACCTCCGGAGGCGGTGGCGCTTCGGTACGGTCCCCGTCTTCGAGCGGGGGCAGTCCGAGCTCTTCAGGAGGAGGCGCCACGCCGTCCTCTTCGGGCGGGGGCGGTTCTTCTTCGGGCGGGGGCGGTGCCTCCGTTTCCCCCGCCTGCCAGTCCGCCAGCTACGTAAGCGGATGGAACGAATATTGGACGACCTGTTCGGTAAACTCGGATTGGACGCCTTCCGCCACTCTCACCTGTTCGCAGACGAATAATTGGACGGCCGTCTACGGTTCCTGCGACACGTGCCGCGGATGCCCCGCGGACGCGACGAGGCCATCGCCGGTTACCGAATCGGTAACCGTAACCATGGATACGAGCCACCCTTACGTTTCGGGTGGAACGCCCTATGCGAACGATCGGGACGAGGAAACCGTCACGATCCGGATTTCCGCGCAAACCCGCCAAAACCGCGATATCGTAAATTGGGGTGCGCGCAGGCAGTTCGGCGTACTCGATACTTCGGGATTCAAAGCGCAACGGACGTCCAACGGGGGTTCGAATGCGCTCGACTTCTCGAGCGTCCCGAGTTCCGTGAGTTTTGCCGACAGCACTCCGAACTCTTTCACGCTCGCGATTCCCGGAATTCGGGCATTCTCACCCCTTCGGGAAAACGGTTCCCTCCGGCTCACGGGAGCCGGAAGCCCCATTCAGATAACGAACGTCCCCTACCATTTCAGAAAGCCGTTCGTCGGCCGAATCGAGACGAACGATCCGACGAAGGGCGAAAACGATTGGACCGGAAAGCCGAGCGTCGGAACCAAGCTCAAGTACCGCGTCATGACGACCCCCCGCTCGAATCTGGCGGCTTCGGCGCTCCCCGGTTATTCCTTAGACAATTTCGCTCCGTCCGTCGAAGCGACGTCGGAAAGGTTGGAAGTTCAGGGCACGGAAGTCGTACTTTCCAGCCTTTCGAACGCGACGGAGGGGACCGTATTTTCCACGCGGCTGAATACGAGCGCCGGAGGAACGGACGTCTCCGCCCCGTGAATCCGGATACGCTTCCCGATTATTTCCTACCGGCTGAACGGGACGACGGTTTCGTACCATCTGACCGAACGGGATGACGGAAACGACCAATCCCCCATCAATACTTCGGGTAACCGCTTCTTGGGCGTCCGGATTCTTGGAAACGCCCAACTGGACGGAAAAGGTACGATATCGTGACAGGATGCGAATTTTTCAAGCATCGACACGTTCACGATGCGGACCCAGATTCGCAAAAACGCGTATGAGTACATCGGCTCGATGTCGAGCGGGGACGTCGTGAACCGAGTCCGGTACGTCGCTGGGGACGTCCGTCTCTCCGGTTCGGCACCGTCGAATTACGAAACCTTGGTCGTCCGCGACGGAAACGTCATCGTGGATGCGGATTTCAACTCGGGAAACGCAAAATTCGGCATTATCGTCCTAAAGGACCGCTACGATACCGGAACCGGTTATCGAGACAAAGGGAATGTGTACATCACGCCGAACGTCACGAAACTGAATGCGGCCATCTATGCCGATGGCGGGCTCATTAGCACGAACGCCGCCGGAACGCCCTATTCCCAAGACAGCTATGAGCGGACGCGCGACTTGAAAAACCGCCTCACCCTCCGCGGTTCGGTCTTTACCCGCAATACCGTCGGCGGAGCCATACTTTCCGGCGGATATTATCTGCTTCCGTGAAGCAAGCGGGTCTGACCGGATTCGTTCGACCAAGCGCTCGCCTACGATCTCAACTACCTCCGACGGGGAAGTATCGGCTGCGATTCCAATGGGAACGGAAGCTGTACGGATTCGGGGGAATACGAAGAGCCGACCCTTATCATCTATGATCCGCGCATGGCAACCGAACCTCCGAAACTCTTCGAAATCAGATAGTGGGCCGAACGGGGCACGATAACTGCTCGTCCCGCGTCTCCGACCGAATCCAAAAAAGAAATCCCCCGGTTGGGGGATTTCTTTTTTGGATTTCAATGGTCGGAGACGCGGGACTCGAACCCACAACCCCACGCACCCGAAGCGTGTGCGCTAGCCAATTGCGCCAGTCTCCGACGACCGGCCCATGATATCGATTTTTTTAGAAAGGCAAGCCCTTTGGACTCCTTTTCGCGACTGCGTGAAATTTGTCCGGAACGGAAAAACATGGTAGGATGGCGACGTATCCGTAATCTCCATACCATGTCGATCGAAAGCGGAATCCGCGAACCGAAAATGCCCGGAGGGAACGATGGCATTCCCGACACTGATCGAAAAACCGAGGAAAGACGCTCCGAAGCGCTGCACCGGGAAATCTGAACGGCAGCGTTCCGAAAGGATTCGGGAGAGCCTCTCTCGAAATACTGCGAATCGTTTACGGCCGAATGGGGCGCGAAGTTGTCAGGAGAGCTCGACTCCCCCGAACACCGGGCGACCGTGTCGGCCATTACCGCCGATTTCAATGCGAGACTCGGGGCGGAGACATCGGGGAAGCGGCCCGACGAAATCGATGCCGCCAAAATCGGGGAACTCCTCGGCGAATATCTCGAAGCCGTTTGGAGCGTCCATGGGACCGAACAGAAGGAAAAGCGGCTCGCCAATAACGGCGGAGGTGGCGAAGACAAAGGCGCCGAGTCGAAGGCGGCGGCGTTGAAAGAGTTTTTTTTCGCCCAGAAAGGGCGGATGCTCGCCGAACTCGAAGGAATCCGACGGCAAGCGGCCGCACAGGAAACCCGGAAGGCGGCCGTACGGCTCCAAGAGCGCGAACATTTGGGCTCCGCGGCCGATGCCATGAACCTCCGATATCCCGGATCCGGAACCCGAATCGGAGCATAACGCCCGGAAAATCTAATTCCGGGGCTTTTCGCTTTCGATAACGCACTCAACCTGAATTTGAATCCCGGACAAAACGTCCGAAACGGATTGAAGGAACTTTTTATCGTTCCGAAGACCCGTCATCGAACCCTTCATGTCAGGCAAAGGTCACTCGGTTATCCGGGCGCCCGCGACAATCCGAATCGAAGGGGAATCCATGAGTTTGACGAGTCTGTAAGCCAATCAATTGGAAGAGTGCATGCGTTTAGTTAAGCTATGAACGACGTCCGAATACTAACGCGACGTGATTCAAAGTCAACCACGGGGCGCGAAGTTCCGAATCTGCGCCCCCTACTCCCCCGCCATGACCTCCGAAAGGTTCATGATCGGTTGCATGACGCCCACCGCGAT
Organism: uncultured Candidatus Peribacteria bacterium; assembly: GCA_964540725.1. GTDB lineage: Bacteria > Patescibacteriota > Gracilibacteria > BD1-5 > UBA2023 > JANJWP01. The sequence goes on along the minus strand of CAZINU010000001.1, from coordinate 34,120 downwards.
AAAACCAACAACGACGGCCATGACGGTAATGATGACCGGTTCGATCGTCTTGTTGATCGCGTTAATGGTCGTATCGACTTCGCTGTCGTAGAAATCGGCGATTTTCAAAATGATGGTATCGAGCTTCGCGGTCTCTTCCCCGACTTTGATCATCTGAACGAGCATGTCCGGAAAGAGCGCGTCGTCTTCGAGGCCTTCGCCGATTTTTACGCCCTTTTTGATATCCTCGCGCAAGAGCATGATACGCTGTCGGTACACCTCGTTGTCGACGACTTCGGAAACGATGCGGAGCGATTCCACAATGGAGATTCCGCTCGAAAGGAGGTTTGAAAGGACGCGGGCGAATTTCGAGAGAATGACCTTCCGAATGATCGGTCCCATGATCGGCATTCTCAGCATGAGGGCATCGAAACGGTAGTGCCCGTCCGGAGTTTTCCTCCAAACGTTCACGAGCGTTACCGCTAAGACGAAACCGATAATCATCGCCCACCAATATCCGACGAAAAAATCGCTTACGCCGATAAGAATCTTCGTCATCGGGGGAAGCTTCTCCTTGTCTCCGAACATTTCGATGAGCTTCGGAACGACGAGCGTCATGAGCACGCCGATGGCGATGAACATGACGACGACGATGCCGGCCGGGTAAATCAGGGCCCCCTTGAGCTTCCGGGAAACGTCGGCGACCTTTTCGACCTGATCGGCGAGCTGGACGAGCGCCGCGTTGAGTTTACCGGTCTTTTCTCCGGACTCGATGATGGAGCATTCGGCATCGGCGAAGGTTCCATCGAAATCACGGAGTGTTCCGGAAAGGTTTTTTCCGGTCTTGATACCGGAAATCATCCGCGCGAAGGACGTTTTGGCAACCGGATCTTTTTCCTGTTTTTCGAGAATCGCGAGGGACTTGAGGATTGGAAGCCCGGCATTGGCCATGGTCGCGAGCAGTCGGAAAAAGATGACCTTCTGCTTGTTCTTCATTCGCTGACGCGAAAGCATCCACGCTTCGAAGCGCTCGAGAACGGACCCCTGCGAATCGTCGGAAGATTCGCCCGTGGTAACGTCTATGATTTTGATTTCCGGATTCTTGTCATCCATGGGGCGCCCAATTCGAAAATAACGCTATTCTTCCTTTGCCGCAGCATACACTTCTTCGAGGGAAGTCAAACCGTTCAACGCTTTCATGATTCCGTCCTGCTCCAGCGAAATCATTCCGGTATCGATGGCGGTTTCGTTGATTTGGACGCCGGAAGCCCCTTCGAGAATAAGTTTCTTGATGGCGGGAGTGATTTCCATGATTTCGTAGATTCCCACGCGCCCAGAGTATCCCTTATCGTTGCATTGCGAACAACCGACCGGTTCATAAAACACGGGATTGGCGAGAATTTCGGGGGTCAGACGGGCGTTCAATTCCGCCTTGTTCGTCCGCTGCATGGCCCGAAGGACGGACTTCTGCATCTTCGGATCGAGTTTTTCAGCCGGAACTCCACGGCGGCAATGGGGACAGAGCCGACGGATGAGCCGCTGCGCGATGATTGCGTTGACGGACGCCGGCAGAAGAAACGCCTGGATTCCCATATTGAGGATACGGGTGATGGTTTCCGCGGCGGAATTCGTATGGATAGTGGAAAGTACCAAATGTCCGGTCAAGGAAGCTTCGATCGCGATGTTGATGGTTTCGTGGTCACGGATTTCCCCCACCATGATGATGTCGGGATCTTGGCGGAGGGCGGTACGGAGGCCCGAGGCGAACGTATATCCGATATCGGGAAACACCTGGCTCTGGTTCACGCCGTCGATAACGTTTTCCACCGGATCCTCAAGCGTCATGATGTTCACTTCCGGCCGATTCAACCGGGACAGGCACGAATAGAGGGTCGTGGATTTTCCGGAACCGGTCGGACCGGACGTGAGAATGATGCCGTTCGGAAGGGCGATTGCCTTTTTCAATATCTCGCCATTCTGTCCTTCGATTCCGAGAACGTCGAGATCCGGAATTTTTTTCGACTTGTCGACGATGCGCATCACGATCTTTTCGCCCGAAACGGTCGGAAGGGTGGAAACGCGGAGATCGAGCGGCTTTTCGTCGATAATGACCGAAATGCGGCCGTCCTGCGGCATGCGGGATTCGTCGATTTTCAGGTTCGAGAGGATCTTATACCGGGCGACGATTTGCGGATGGAGGAATTTCTGGTACTCGAGCGCCTCGGAAAGCACGCCGTCGACGCGGTACCGGATACGGACGAAATTGGAAAGCGGCTCGATGTGGATATCGGAACTCCGGAACGTGACCGCGGCGGCGATGATGAGATTGCAAATCTCCTGGGCGTTGTCACCCTTGTAGATTTCTTCTTTCAGTTTGTCGAGGTGCGGGTTGGTTTGCATTTTTGGAACGGTATTGAAGGGTATTTCCGGAAGGCGGCGCCCTATTTCTTCTGCCCGGAAACCGAAGCGGCCCGGTCGAAGACGGCCTTATGCTTCTGATATGCCGATTCGATCGTTTTCGCCGACGCGTAGAGCGAGAAAATCTTTTCGAATTCGGTACCCAAATTGGAAACGTTCGTATTTTTTACGTATTCTTGCGCCTGCTTATCGAGCGCGGAAACCTCGGACACGAGATTGCGTATGGCTCCAATGGAAGCAATCGAAGCATCGGAGCGGCACTTGGCTTCGGAAGTATTCTTGCATTCGCCGGCCGTTTTTTCGATTTGCGCCTTCAGGTTTTTCACGTACTCGACAATCTGCTTGCGCATGTCGATGAAAGACGAATAGTTGCGCCCCTTCACGTAGAACACGAGGGTCATGTTCGCCCGATTTTTCGCGTTCGGATCGGAAAGCGGCTTATCGACGGCAAAATCCTTGATGGTTATGAGCAAATTGCTCAAATCGGACAACTTGGAATCCGTTCCGGGGGGCACGTTCTTTTTCGGAGCCGAAACGAGCCGCCCGTTTTCAATGGTGATTTTTCCGGAATTCTGAACGAAATCGAGAAGTTCGGAAATTTGGGAGTTGGACCCTTCGAATTCGATGGGAAATTCGAAGGTTCCGATATTGATGATGGTGTTCTGGGAATTGTCGAACCCGACGTTTTCGATACCGATGGGCGAGTAGGAGGCAATTCGGAACCGTTTGAGGATTTTTTCTTCCACGTACTCGATGAACGTCGCGACCGTAATCTGGTTCTGTTCGAACCCGGGATCGGGATTCGGGGCCTTTTCCGCATAACTCGGGATGACGTCGCCGATGACTTCGTTCTTCTCGGCGATCATGCGGTCGATTTTTTGGATGGATCCGGAATTGACCTCGGCGTTCAACCATTCGTAATAATCCCCCTTTCCGTCGAATCCGTCACGAATGACGAGTTCGACGTTTTCGGGTTTCAAAAGGTCCGTCTGGTTCTTGGGGGTTTTTCCGGAAGATTTGGATGCCAGAGATATGAATCGTTGGGGGGAGATTCCGTTTTTCCGCATTTCGGCGATTTCCGCAATCTTCTCGTTCGCGAGGTCGACGGTTTCCCCGAGCGCCTGATAGGTCGGAACGACGTAGTATCACATTCCGATGCCCGCAAGCATGAGAAACAGGACGTTCAGGGAGATTGCGTGGGTCAACCGGTCTTTTCGGCGCTTCTCCTGGAGTTTCTGGGTGTCGTCGGCGGAGAGTGCCTCGGAAGCGTTATCGTTCGGAGCCATGGTGGTATTACCGGCGAAGGCCGTTGTTAGGAGTATACTGGAGTTGGAAATCGACTCCGGTTACCGTCGAAAAGGTCGAACGGATGCCGGCTTCGGCGCTGTCGTACTTTTGAATCGGAAGGACTTTCGGAGGATTGACGATACGGAAATCGCTACCCGAAAGGATCTTCATGAACCGAATGGCGACCATGCGGGAAGTATTCGACTCCTGAGAGGACGAAAGGAGCGCGTCGCCGAAGAATTCGCAGTGGGTCGTCATGTTTCCTTTCTCGTCCATGGTAAAATTGGAACACTCGACGTCTTCGCCCTGAAGATCGGTTTTCTTGGTGAGCGCTATGAAGTCTTCGATCATTTTTGCCAACGGCACCCTCGAATCCCCGGTTTTCGATTTGATGAATTGGATTTCCGGAGACCCGACGACGTCGAGCGCTTCGATCTTCCTCGGAACGATGACGAGCAGGTTCGCGACGATGGTCGATTCCATACTGTCGCGTTCGGCGGTTTTTTCCGCCGCGATTTGGCGGACGGTCTTGCATTCGTCCTCACCCGCCTGATAATCGTCCAAACCGATCGAAAGGTACGAACAGACCGGCAACGCCGAGAGGGCCTCGGCATTCTCGAGATTCCGAACGGAAGCGTCGACTCCGGAAACGACCAGCGCCACGAAGAGGAGTTTGGCAAGGATGCCGCTCACCAAGGCGCCCATTTCGAGGGGATCCTTCTTTTTCCGTTCCTTGGAAGGCTCGATAGCTTCATTGAAGAAGTCCTGCCCGAGGCCGACGAAAATATCGTCCTGCGCAACGGGAGAGGCGGCTTCCGAGAAGTTCGGCCGCGGCGCCTGGACGGGCGGAGTCCCGTCGGTTGCGGGAACCGGAACGTCCTGGCTGGCTTCCGGTTGTGGTTTTTTTCCGAAAAACATCGCGAAGAGGTGGAAATAGGTACTGCCGGGCACTATATCACACCTTCGGAACGTTTGCAAAAAGGCGACCATTAAAAAATGCTTGCGATTTGCCGAGCGTGTTTCGAAGTTTAGTTTCCCGCTCCCGGAGAGCGCTTTTTTCGAATCATGTCCACGAAATCCGCCGAGAGCCCCTCCCGGACCCGTATCCCCTTCGGATACGCCGAGGCGACGGCATTTCCCCAAGAAGAACGGACCCTCGAATCGAGAATGACGACGACGCCGCGATCCTCTTTCGTCCGTATGAGGCGTCCGATGCCCTGCCGGAGCTTCAGGAGCATTTGCGGGAGCGAATACTCGGAGAACGCGTCCCGATAGAGCTTCGATCTCGCGACGACGACGGGATCGGTCGGAACGGCGAAGGGAAATTTGTGGATGAAGAGGATTTCCAGGTCTTTGCCGGGGATGTCCACCCCTTCCCAAAAGCTGTCGGTTCAAAACAGCGCGCTCCGGTCGGAACCCCGCTTGAATTCTTCGACCATTTTATGCTTGCCCCCCGAAAGCCCCTGCGTCAGAAGCTTGATACCGGCCTTCCGGAGGTCCGACTGAATCTGGAGATGGGCCTCGCGAATGGCTGAGAACGACGTGAACAGCGCCATGACGCGGCCTCCCGCGGCCAAGATGGCGTCGCGGATGAACGCGTGGACTTTCGAACGTTCGGATTCGTTCCGAACGTCGCCCAAATCGGTCGGAAGGAACACGGTGGCCTGCTTCGAGTAATCGAAGTCGGATTGCAAAATCCGGAATTCGAAACCCTCCAATCCGAGGGATCGTTTCAGGAAGGAGAAATCCTCCCCGACCGTGAGCGTCGCGGAGGTGAGGACGGCAGCGGGAACGCGGCTCCAAAGCTTGTCCCGCAAAGGGTTCGAAACGTCGAGCGGAAGGGTTTTCAACCGCGCCCCCTCCCCCGGCCGGACGGACACGACCTTGATGAGGTCGGTTCGGGAAGGAGCGAGGAATTCTTCCAGAAAAGACGCGAAAAAGGAAAGGTCGGACAACGGTGATGCGAGCGCCTCGAGGAGCTTTTCGGGAGCCCCCTTCAGCCGGTCGGACAAGTCCTTCGTTTTTTCGTACGCGGCGGTCACGATTCCGGACATGGACGCCGCGCTCTCGGAAGAAAAGAAGTCCTCGGTTACGAGCGCTTCGGTCGGACGCCCCTTTCCGTATTCCGGACGGAATCCGGGATTCGGGGATTTTCCAAGGGCGTACCGTTCGGCCAATTCGAGGACCATTCCGTAGGTCAGCGCGAAGGAATTGGCGATTTCCCGAAGTTCCGGGAACGGAAACCGCTCGGCCGCCGGTTGCCGGTTATGCCGCCGGACGGCCGTTTCGATCCGCGCGAACGTCCGCTCGACGTCCGGAAGCGCAAGCGCCCGGGAAAGCGCGTCGGTCGCGGCAGCCTCGAGATTGTGGGCCTCGTCGACGACGAGGCGTTCGATTTTTCCGACGGTTCCGACCGAATCGTCCGCAATTTCGGTAAGGAGCAAGGAGTGGTTGACGAGCGCGATGTCGGCAGTCTTCACGGCCTCCCGGGCACGGTAGAGCGGTTCCTTCTTCCGATACGGGTTTTCGGGCGAGAGTACGCGGAAATCGCCCGAATGGATATCGGAAACGAGTTCGTACTGTTTTCCGTAGAGGGGAAGATCGTCGAGTTCCCCTGAACGCACCCGGGATACGTGGAGGCACGCCCTGGAAAAAAACAGGGCCTCTTCCTCGGAAAACGACTCCCGATCGGCGAACTCGGAGAGTTTGAGGAGACTCGCGTAATTGTTCCGCCCCTTCAGTTTGGCGAACCGAAAATCGGAAAGCCCGAACGGGGCCAGCATGGTGCGGATTTTCGGAACGTCCTTGTGCTCGATTTGATCCTGGAGAGTCTTCGTGTTGGTCGAGACGACGATCCGAGTTCCGTCCCGTACGGAAGCGACGGCGGCAGGGAGCATGTACGCGAAGGTCTTTCCGATTCCAGTTGGCGCTTCGATTGCCAAAAGCCGTTTCCCCTCGAACGCGCCCGCCACGGCTTCGGCCATCTTGAGCTGCTCGGGTCGCGTTTCCAGGCTTCCGTCGCCCGAGAACGTCTCGGAAACGGTCGGAAACCGTTCCGGCGCGGCGACGGCGGGAATTTCCGAGTATTCGGGAATCTCCGCCAGGACGGATTCGAAGAGTTCCTGCGGACGGGCGGGAAGCACGACGGATTCGGAGGCCGCCGAAACCGCGACGGGAAAGGTGGTGCCCGGAGGGCACGTTCCGGCCAGGAATCTGGAAGCCAAGGAGAGGGCGGGATGGGCCGAGCGGATTCGGCGGAGGCATTCCCGGAAGAGGAATACGGTCGCCCGGGCGTCGGAGAGGGCCCGATGGGCGCCTTCGTGAAAATATCCGGAAACCTCCGCCAAATTCGAAAGGTTCATGCTCCGTTCTTCCGGAAACGCGAGCTGGGCCAACCGGAACGTGTCGACGACCGGAGCCGTGGAAAAATCGAATCCGCATTCGCGAAGGAAGGCGGTGTCGAAATCCGCGTTGTGAGCCACGACGGCGCTATCGCCGAAAAACGCCGCCACCTCGGCACGGATGTCGCCGAAGGCGGGAGCGGTTTCGACGTCGGCGTCGGTAATGCCCGTGATGCTCGACGCCTCTTCGGGGATGGCCATGCCCGGATGGACGAGGGACGAAAATTCGGCGAGCGTATTTCCGTCCGCGTCAAAACGTACCATCGCGATTTCGATGATGGCGTCTTTTTTCGGGTCGAGCCCGGTAGTTTCGAGATCGAAGGCGACGAAAGTTTGCGACACGGGAAGGAAACGGGAATCGAAGGTCGAATGATATCTCCGGACGGTCGGAACGCAAAGAAAAAATCCCCTCTGCGGGGATTTTTTCCGAAATCGGCCCAAGGCCTACTTCATCTTATTCCGGAGGAATGCCGGAACGTCGAGGTCGTTTCCGGGTGCCGGAGCGGCGGCCGGGGCGAACGACGTCTGGGTCGGGCGACCGACCGGATGGGGGCGGAAGGGGTTGGTTGCCGGGCGGGGCGCTTCGGCGTAGCGCTGGTTGGTTTCTTCGTTGAATCCGGTGGCTACCACCGTGATCTTGATTTCGCCGGTGTAATTCTCGTTAATGGTCGCACCGAAGATGATATTGGCCTCGGTGTCGCACGCTTCGGTAATGATGCGGGCGGCCTCGTCGACTTCGAACATCGAAAGGTCGGTACCGCCGGTCACGTTGAAGAGGAGTCCGCGGGCCCCGGCGATGGAAAGTTCGAGCAGCGGCGAGTCGATGGCGGCGCGGGCGGCTTCGATCGCGCGGTTCTCGCCCGACCCGTATCCGATTCCCATAAGGGCCGATCCGGCGTTTTCCATGACGGATTTCACGTCGGCGAAGTCGACGTTGATGAGACCCGGGAGGGTGATGAGGTCGGAAACGCCCTGCACGCCCTGGTTGAGGACTTCGTCGACGATATTGAACGCGTCGAGGAGCGGGGTCTTCTTGTCGATGATCGAGAGAATCTTGTCGTTCGGGATGGTGATGAGCGTATCCACCTTTTCCTTCATGCGGTCGTACCCGTCGAGCGCCTGGACGTTCCGGCGCTGCCCTTCGAACCCGAACGGCTTCGTAACGACGCCGACGACGAGGGCTCCGAGGCCCTTCGCGATTTCGGCGATGACGGGCGCGGCTCCGGTTCCGGTTCCGCCGCCGAGTCCGCAGGTAATGAACACCATGTCGGCTCCGGCGAGCGCCTGCTTGATTTCTTCGCTCGATTCTTCGGCGGCCTTCTGCCCTACCTGGGGATTCGCTCCGGCGCCGAGTCCGCGGGTCGTGGCGCGGCCGATGTTGATGCGGATGGGGGCCTTCGACGAGAAAAGCGCCTGGGCGTCGGTATTGACGCCGATGAATTCGACGCCTTCGAGTCCGGCCTGGATCATGCGGTTGACCGCGTTGACGCCGCCGCCGCCGACTCCGACGACCTTGATGTTGGCGACCGGGGAGATGTATTCGGTCACGTTGATTTCTTCGACCTGGGAACGGGAAAAGTTTTCGGAATTTCCGCGGAGGAGCGACTTGAGCTTGTCGTCGGACTTCTTTACCGGCATGGGATGGGGTGGTTAGAACTTAGGGAACGAGTTTGGAAAAAAGATTCTTGAGCGAATTCCAGAATCCGCCGACCGAGAGGTTCAGCCGCAAGCGGCCGCGGTGGGTTCCGTATCGCTGGGAGAGGAGGAGGGTTCCGATCACTCCGGCATAGACCGGGTCGCCGACGGACGTGCCGCTGATGAGCTCGGAATCCTCGGGAATTCCGACGGTGGACGGCAGGCGGAACGACTCTTTCGCGAGATCGACGATGCCGCGCATCTTGGAGCCGCCGCCCGTAAGGACGACGCCTTCCGGAAGCATGCCGTCCTTTCCGATCTTCTTCAGTTCGACGTTCACGAAGTGGAAGATTTCGGAATACCGGGCGCGGGCGATTTCGGAGAGTTCCTTCTTCGAGACCGAAGAAGTTTCGGTCTTCGAAAGCTTGGAGAGCTGGATTTCTTCGTCCTTCGCCTTTTCTTCGCGGCCGAAGGCGAGATCGCCGTATTCCACCTTGAGGCGTTCGGCCAAATCGATGGAGATGCGGGTGCCGATGGCAATGTCGGACGTGACGTGTTCGCCCCCGAGCGGAATGACCGCCGCGTAGATGAGGGAACCTTCTTCGTACACGGCCAGGTCGGTCGTGCTCGCGCCGATGTCGACGACGGCGACGCCGAGCTCCTTTTGCCGGCGCGAAAGGACAGCTTCCGGAGCGGCGAGGACGTTCGGATAGACGTCGGCGATGTCGACCCCGACGTCGGCGATGCCCTTGCGGATGTTTCCGAGCACGTTTTCCCCGATGGAGAAAATGTGCGCGCGGACTTCGAGCTTCTTCGCGGCCATGCCGATCGGGTTCTTGATGCCCGATTCGTTATCGAGGGCGAAGCTCTGGGGAATGACCTTGAGAACCTCGCGGTTGGTCAGGTCGACGCCGTTCTGGGACATGTCGAGCGCCCGGTTGACGTCCTCGTCGGCGACTTCGCCGTGGGGCACGGCGACGATGCCGGAACCGATGACGGTCTCGATGCTCGTTCCCGAAACGCAGAGATACGCGCTCCGAGCCTGTTCGCCGGTCATCTTTTCCGCCTCGGAGAGCGAGGCGTCGACGTTCTTCTTGAATTCGTCCATGTCGAGGATGTTCCCCTTCCGGACGCCGGACGAAACGGCGATTCCGACTCCGAGGACGCGGAGCTTCTTATCTTCGGTAAACGTTCCGATGATGGTTTTGATCTTGGAACTTCCGATGTCGATAGCAGTAAAGATTTCTCCTGGGACCATGGTGGTGGGCGGACGTGTTTTCCGTATAAAAAAATTGCTCGGGACGGGGCTCTTCCGGATGGGATCGCTCCCGGAGATTTCCGTTTCCTACGGCGCAAATTATACCCTTCCCTTCGGACGTTTCAAATCCGAGTGGAAAAAAGGTTCCGAAGGGGAAAATCCCCCCTGCCCCGCAAAGGGGGCGACGGAACAAACATTTGTCTTCGATGCCTTTTTCCATACAATTTCGTGGCTTTAAACACGGCCGGCCCGAACGGGACCCCCGGTCCGGAACCCCCGACACGCATGCAAATCACCCACGAACGCACCAAACCGTACCTTTTCCGCGTCACCGTGAAAGACAGCGCCAAGGCGCTCGAAAAATCCCGGTCCGAGGCCATTTCCGAAATTTCCGCGAACGTTTCGTTCAAGGGATTCCGCAAGGGCATGGTTCCCGAATCCGTCGTACTGAAGGAATACGGCGAAGCGGCCGTCATGGAGCGCGCCGTCAACCTCTACCTCGACAAGCAGTACCGGAAAATTCTCGAAAAGACGGGCATCGTCCCCGTTGCCGCCGGACAGGTCACCGAAATCAAGTCGACCGAGCCGCTCGAAATCGTCCTCGAAATCGAGACGTTCCCGGAAGTCGAAATCGACGAGAAGAAACTCGGCAAGATTTCCGTTGCGAAAACCAAGACGGACGCGACCGCCGAAGACGCCGAGAAGGCATTCTCCGAAATCGAACGCCGGTTCACCCACTTCCACGACGCCGGAACCCACGGCGACGACGGGTTCGACGCCTCGAAGGCCGTCATCGAAACGGGCGACCGCGTCACCATCGATACCGTCGGCTTCGAAAAACAGGGCGGAAAAGAGATTCCCGAAACCAAGGTGAAGGCGTTTCCCCTCGTCATCGGATCGGGGCAGTTCATTCCCGGATTCGAAGACAAGCTCGTCGGGCACAAGGTCGGCGAAGTCATCGAATTCGACATCGTCTTCCCGAAGGACTACCATGCCGACGCCTTCAAAGGACGCAAGGTCTTCTTCATGACGACCGTCTTCAAGCTCGAGAAGCCCCACAAGCCCGAATGGACGGAAGACTTCATCGAGCGGCTGCGCGGCGTAAAGACCGACGTTGCCGGATTGAAGGACCTCCTTCGGAAAGAAATCCTCGCCGAGCGCGAGCGCGAAGCCCGCGGAAAGGACGAGTCGGAGCTCCTGACCAAGCTCATGGAAATCACGACGCTCGAAATCGGCCCCGGACTCCTCGAGCGCGAAATCGACCTCATTTGGCACGAACAGGCCTCGAATCTCGAATCGCAAGGACTCTCGATGAAGGGATACCTTTCCCACATGAAAACCGACGAAGACGCCTACCGGAACGACCTCATCGCCCCGGAAGCCCGCCGCCGCCTCTCGGCCGAACTCATCCTCAAGAAGATTCGCGAGCTCAAAAAGATCGAGGCGACCGACGACGAAATCGCGGTCGAAATCAATTCCGTCATCGCGTCCTACTCGAGCGAGCAGGTAAAAGAACGTCTCAAAGCGAAGCTCGTTCCGGGCGACGCCTACTACGAAGACATCAAGAACCGGCTCGCGTACCGGAAGGTGGTGGATTTGTTCTTGAAGTAGTTCGGATTTCCAAGAAAAACGCCGCCCTTCCCGGGCGGCGTTTTTCTTGCTTCGGACGTTGTTTTTTCCGAAAAATCCTTATAATTGCCCAGTTTCCGGCCGACGCCGGAGTTTTTCTCTTTACCCGCAACTTCCGCCGGATTCCGGGGCGCCGATCGTATCCGCGCTTCCGCCCACGGAGGACTCCGATTTACCGAAATGATCCGACTCATCAAATCCCTCTTCGCCGACCCGACCGAGAAGCGCCTCAAAGGGTATTTCCGCGATCTCGAAGAAGTGAAGCGGATCGAGGAGCGCTTCGCCTCCGAAATCGCCGATCTCGACGCCGTAAAGACTCAAACCGCGGAGTTCATGGCCCGGTTCGAAGGGCTCGACTTCAGGAAAGACGAGGATTTCGCGAGAATCAAAGAGGTTCTCGGCGAAATCCGCCTCGAAGCCTTCGCGCTCCATCGCACGGCTTGCCGGCTCATCGCCGGCAAGGAGTTCGAACTCGGAGACGGGCGGAAGACCGTTTGGAACATGGTTCCGTACGACGTGCAGATCGTCGGCGCCATGGCCCTCCACGACCGTTCCATCGCCGAAATGAAAACGGGCGAAGGAAAAACCCTCGTGGCAACCATCGCCGCGTACCTGAACGCGCTCGCCGGCATCCCCGTCCACGTCGTGACCGTCAACGACTACCTGGCCCGACGCGACGCGATGGAAATGGGCATCGTCTACGGCGCGCTCGGCCTTTCGACCGGCGTCGTCACCCATGCCCAGTCGCCCGACGTAAAGCGCGAACAGTACCGAAAGAACGTCGTCTACGCCACGAACAACGAACTCGGGTTCGACTACCTGCGCGACAACATGGTTTCAACCAAAGAGCGCCGCGTCATGGGCCCGCTCTTCTACGCGCTCGTCGACGAAGTCGACTCGATTCTGGTCGACGAAGCCCGCACGCCGCTCATTATCAGCGCGCCGGATTCCGAACCGACCACCAAGTACGTCAAATTCGCGGCCATCGCGAAGAAGCTCGAAGAGGGCGCCCATTACAAGATCGACGAAAAGCAGAAAACCGCGACGCTCACCGAAGCCGGCATCGGCGAAATCGAACGGATGCTCGGTATCGAGAACATCTACGTTTCGGCTCACTACAACGACATCCACCACGTCGAAAACGCGTTGAAGGCCAACGCGGTCTACAAGCGCGACGTCGACTACCTCGTGCGCGGGGACGACGTAATGATCATCGACGAACATACCGGGCGCGTCCTCGCGGGGCGCCGCTATTCCGACGGCCTCCACCAGGCCATCGAAGCGAAGGAAAACGTGAAAATCCAGCAGGAATCCCGAACGCTCGCGTCCATTACGTTCCAAAACTACTTCCGCCTCTACAAGCGGCTCTCCGGAATGACCGGTACCGCGAAGACCGAAGAGGAGGAATTCTACAAGATCTACGGCCTCGAGGTCGTCGTCGTTCCGACGAACCGGCCGATGATTCGAAAAGACCGGCCGGACCTCCTGTTCAAAAACGAAAAGGGCAAGTACGCGTACGTCGTGAAGCTCATCAAGGCGCTCCACGAAAAAGGGCAACCCGTTCTCGTGGGCACGGTTTCCGTCGCGAAATCGGAATACCTCTCCGCCCTTCTTCAGTCGGCCGGCGTACCACATGAAGTGCTCAACGCCAAGCAGGACGCCCGGGAAGCCGAGATCGTCGCGCGGGCCGGGCACTTCGGCGCCGTGACCATCGCGACGAACATGGCGGGACGCGGAACGGACATCAAGATCGCCCCGGAAGTCGCCGCGCTTTCCGGTTCGGTCGTTTTGGGCGAACAAACCTACGAGCTCGGCGGACTCTACGTCCTCGGTACCGAAAAACACGAAACCCGCCGCATCGACAACCAGCTGCGCGGACGTTCGGGCCGCCAGGGCGACCCGGGACTCTCGCAATTCATGGTCTCGCCGCAGGACGACATCATGCGCATCTTCGGCGGAGACCGCATGTTCTCGCTCTTCAATTCCGCCATGTTCGCGAGCATTCCCGACGACGAACCCCTCGCGGAATCGGGCACCCTCACCCGTCGCATCACCGACGTGCAGAAACAGGTAGAAGGGCGGAATTTCGACATCCGCAAGCATATCCTCGAATACGACGACGTCCTCAACCACCACCGCCTCGTCGTCTACGGCCGACGGAACCGAATTCTCGAACAGGAAAGCGTCCATGAAGACGTCGAACGTTCGTTCGAAGACCTCGCCCGCCGGTTCGTCGAAGAATCGAAAACCGATTCCGGAGAAGTCGACGCGAACGCCGTCATGGCCCGAATGGAGGAATTCGCCGGATACCCGGTTCTCTCGGACGACGACGTGACGGACACGGACGAGGAAGTTCTCGCGACTGCCGCGAAATCCGCGTTCCTCCGGGCTTTGGAGCCGAAGCGGGCCGGTCGCGAAGACCAATTCGCCTCCTTCGAGAAAGCGCTCATGCTCCAGTCGATCGACGAGCTCTGGATGCGGCACATCGACGAAATGGCCCACCTTCGCGAAGAAGTCGCGTTCGAAGGGTTCGCCCAAAAACAGCCGCTCATCGTTTACAAAGAACGGGCCTACGAGAAATTCGTCACCCTTATCTCCGAAATCGGGCGCAAGGTCTGCAAAGGCCTGCTTACCGCCAACGTCGCCGAACCGGTCGAAACGGTGCAAATCGACGAAGCGAAGCTCGAAGCGGCGCTCGAAGGCCTCTCGGAAGGAAACGCCGAAGGGCTTATGAACCTCCTTTCCGACGAAGCCGTCTTCAAGGCCGCCCTCCAGGGCGGAAACGCCGCGGCGTCGGACGAAGGAGTTCGGGTCGTCCGGGCCGAAAACCGCATGCCCGAAGCGAATGCCGACGTTCCGAAAGTCGGACGTAACGACCTTTGCCCCTGTGGCAGCGGGAAGAAATACAAGCACTGCCACGGACGCTAATTTTCCACTATGATTCCAGAACCGCAGGAAGAGCTTCCGTCCCAAGAATCCGAAATTTTCCGCTGGAAAGAAGCCATCGGATTTCTTCGCGATCTTGCGGTCATCATCGTCATCGTCCTCGTCATTCGGAACTTCGTCGCCTCACCGTTCCGAATCAGCGGCAATTCGATGGAAGAGAACTACCACGACGGCGAATACATTCTCGTCGACCAGTTCTCCTACGCGAATTTCGGCCTCTTCCGCGTCGGGGAACCCGAACGGGGCGACGTCGTCATCCTTCGCCCGCACGCGGCGAACGGAAAGGAGTACTACATTAAGCGCGTCATCGGACTCCCGGGCGACAAGCTCGAATTCCGCGACGGCGAAATCTACGTCACGCCCAAAGGAAAAACCGATGCCGCGAAGCTCGACGAACCCTACCTCTCCCCCTTCAACCGGGGTCGGACCTTCCTTCCGAACGACGTTCGCCAGGCCGAATTCACCGTCCCGGAAGACGAGTACTTCGTCGTCGGCGACAATCGCAACAACTCGTCCGATTCGCGCTCCTGCTTCCGAACCTGCGTCGACGGGAAGGTCGGACACTACCTGAAACGGGGCGACGTCGTCGGAAAAGTCTTCCTCTCGCTCGGATACTTTAAAATCTTCGAGCGCTTCTCCCTTATCGGCGACGTAAGCCTCGAATTGGCGAAGAAGCCCGAATGGGTCGTTCGTCCGCAATTCCTCGGAACCGTCCGGGAATGGAACTATCCGGAACTCCAATAGCTCGCGCCGCGACCCGAACATCCGCCATGAAACCGTTTTCCCACGCACGCCGGACGGCTATCGCCGGCATTATCGCGCCGTTCGTTTCCCATGAACGCTTCGTGCGGCTGAAATTCCATCGGCAGCACGTGTTTTTCAGTCGCTACGAACACCTGTTGCATACGGCGGAACTCGCGTACCGCATGGCCCGGTTTTTTCGGGCGGACGTTCGAACCTGCGTGCTCGCTGGGCTCTTGCACGACTTTCACGAAACGCGGGTCAAAGGATACCGGCACGGTATGGAATCGGCCACGAACGCACGGGCGGCCGGAATCTCGGACGAGCGCGTCCTCTCGATTATCCGAGCGCACATGTTCCCGTTCGGATGGGGGAAAGTCCCCACCCCGTGGACCCGGGAGTTCGCCGTCGTGAAAGCGGCCGATTTCGTCGCCGCGACCGTCGAATTCGCGTACGGGTTCTTCGATACGGCGTTCGCCTGGAATTTCCGACCGTCGTTCCGCTTCAAATCGACCCGGAAAATGCTCGAATACGTTGGCCTCGAAACCGTTTGCGTCCCATGTTCTTCCTCGTCGACAAACCCGTAGGCATTTCGAGCTTCTTCGCCGTAGCCATGGTTCGAAAAGCCGTGGGGGCGAAAAAGGCCGGCCATACCGGAACGCTCGATCCCCTCGCGAGCGGACTGCTCGTCGTGGCGACAGAAGGATCCACGAAACTCATCCCCTTCTTGGAAAACGACCGAAAAACCTACGAATTTTCGGTGGATTTTTCGGTTCGTTCGGATTCCCTGGACCTCGGAACGCCGACCGAACCGATGGATTCCGACGCTCTCGAACGGGCGGCGACGGAGATTACGGAGGCGGCTGTCCGAGGGGCGGCGGAACGATTCGTCGGAACGACCCGGCAGGTTCCTCCCAAATACAGCGCGCTCAGGATCGACGGGAAAAGGGCGTATAACCTGGCGCGCCGCGACCGCGAATTCGACCTCCCCTCCCGCGAGGTTCGGATATTCCGACTGGAACTCCGAAGTTTCCGGTTTCCCGTCGCGACGTTCGAAACGGAGGTGTCGGCCGGAACGTACGTACGTTCGCTCGCGAGGGATATGTGAGCGGAGCTCGGACTCTTTTGAACCGTGACCGAACTCAGACGGACCGGCATCGGACCGTTCCGGGTGGAGGACGCCTTCGGCCATCCGAAAAACGTCCGCCCGGAAGGCGCCGTAACGATTTCCGAAATTTTTCCCAATGATCCGGTTATCGAAGTCTCGGACGAAGGGGCGGTCGAACTGCTCGGCGGTCGCAACTTTCAACCAGAATTTCCGCTTCCGGATGCGGACCGCGTGTTCATTACGAAAAATGGGGACCCGATTTCGCTTTGCCGAAGCCACGAATGAACGCTCACCCCGTTACGGAACCGCATCGGAGGATAATTCTTGACATTTTGGATTTCCGAATAGATTTAACGCGTCCGTTCGGAGCTTTTTTCGAATGGATACAGTGGGAGATACGTATGCATACAAAAACCCAACCGGTTCAGAAGCCGGACGGAACGACCATCCGACAAAACGGTCAACGGCGTGCGAAAGCGCGCAGACGGAAAGCCAGCAATGAACTTCTGGCCTCCTTGGCGGAGCATCTCGAATGCGAAGCGAAAGAGGCTCGGGAGCTCATGCGGCGAAGGGGAGTACGTTTGTAGCCCCCCCTTCCACCGTCCAAAACCGCGACTCCTAAGGGTCGCGGTTTTTTCATTCGTTGGAATTTTTCGGACCCCCCACCGTCGCCGCCCTCATTGGACACTATTTTTACGCCTTTTTTATTGACGAGAGCGTTTCTTTTCGTATAGAAACATACGATACCGAAAAAACGATTCGATCCATGCTGACATCCACCGGAGAAAACGCGCGCGCGACGTTCGCCTGCGTCCCGAAGCCCGCGAGAACCGCTTCGAGTAATGACGAAGAGCGCCTTCGTCTCATTCGCGAGCGCGTCGGGGCGATTGCGGCGTGATGCGGAATGTCCGAGGGTGACGTCTTTTTGCCGAATCCGGCCAAGCATACCGATCGGGTCGATACGGTCGATTGTTCGAACGTGGAGCCATCCGGTTGGACGTATGCCACCGAAGGAAGCGGCGTACGGTTTTTCGAACGGAAACCTTCGGGGGCGGATACCGGACACCGGGACGCCCTCGTACTCCACTCGTCGCGCCCCCTCGACCGGGACGTGGCGCTGTTCCTGGCCCCCGCCGACTGCGCGATCGTCGGGTTTTCCCACCGGGACCCGAGCATCGATTGTATCGCTCTCGCCCACGCCGGCTGGCGGGGAATCGCGAAAGATATCGTCGGCAATACCGTAAACGCGATTCGAGACCTTCTCGGAAGCGGTGCCGCCAAGGATCTGGAGGCGTTCGTTTCGCCGTACGCGAAAGCTTGCTGCTACGAATTCGGAAAAGACACGTTCCTTCGGGCGTTCGTCGGGGGCGAAGTACCGGAAACCGACGGCTCAGTCACGAAGGTTGCCCGGGCATATTGGCAGCGACACGGAGCTCCGGCCATGTTTTGATTCGAAGAAACCGACGGAATCTCGCGGCTCAACGCCGGCATCCTCCTTTCGAGAAGCCTCCGGATTTCGGGAATCGATACCGACCGGGTACGCGACCTCTCGCTCTGCACCGTGTGCGAAGGCCACGACCGCGGGTACTTCAGTTCGCGCCGGGATCCGAACGCGCGGTTCGGAGTGCTTTTGCGGCTTTCGAAACGGTCGGAAGAACGACGATAGCGCTTTCCTTCAGAAATCCCCCGGCAACCGCGCCGGGGGATTTCGTTTCGTTAAAGGCGACCTGAACGGTTCGGGCCGGAGTCGGGAGCCGCCCCTCACCCGATTCGTTGCCCCTTACGCCTTCCGAACTCGGACCGTTACGGCTCCAAGCTCGGTATCGGCCTCGTTTGCCACGTCGGCGTCGGGCAATTCCGAAACGATTTCGGCCAAAGTCTCCCCCGCCACGTAGTCGGCGTGCTTCGCGAGGACGGCTTCGGCAGCGCCCCCCGAGAGCGAAAGGCGGATACGGTCGGAAACGGCGTACCCGGCCTCCTTGCGGGAATCCTGGATGACGCGGACCAAGTCGCGCGCCACGCCTTCGAGACGGAGCTCGTCGGTGACGGTCGTATCGAGCGCGACGACGGTTCCGTATCCGCTCTCGATAACGAGCTCGGAAGCGCCGCCCGTATTCATGGGTTCGTAGGCGATTTCGAATTCGCCGGGTTCGAGCACGTGCGATCCGACCTGGATTTTTCCGCCCTCGAGTTCGGTAAAGTTCCCGGATTTCGCCGCGACGATCACCTCCTGTACCGACTTTCCGAGCCTCGGACCAATGGCCCGGGCGTTCGGACGGCAGATTTTCCGGGCAACCTTCGCCATGTCTTCCACGACCACCTCCTTCACGTTCAGTTCTTCTTTGAGAATGTCGAGGTAGTACGCGTCGAGCGACTCGCCGATGACGAGCCGGGAAAGCGGTTGCCGGACGCGGATCTTCGCCCGGGATCGGGCGGCGAGGCCGAGCGCGACGAGGTTCTTCGCCCGCTTCATGTCCGAAAGGAGTCCTTGCGATACCGCCGTCCGCTCGAATTCCGGGAAGCATTCGAGATGGACCGATTCGCGGCCCGTGAGGGTGCGGAACACGTGTTCGGAAAGGAACGGCGCGTACGGGGCGAGTACCTTGGAAAGGTCGACGAGCACGCGGTAGAGGGTTTCGTACGCCGCCCTCTTGTCGTCGCCCATGCCGGATTCCCAGAATCGGCGGCGGGAACGGCGGACGTACCAGTTGGTCAGGTCGTCCATGAAGTCGACGATGGCGCGCGCGCCCTTTTGGAGGTCGTAGGTTTCGAAGGCGTCGGAAACTCGGGCGATGAGCGTTTGGAGCTCGCCCAAAATGAAGCGGTCGAGCGGATTCTTCGTCGGCGTTACGGGGTACGACACGACCTCGGCATTTTTCAATCGGTAATTCGTCGCGGACATGGCTTCCTCGAAATCGACGCCGCGCGCGTGGCTCGTGATCATGCGCGAAACGTTTCCGTGCGCGACGATGAGAATCTTTTTTCCCCGGTACCGGGAAAGCACGTCGCGATAGCCGTCCAGTACGCGCTTGCCGAATTCCTCATCGGATTCGCAGGCGCCGAGCTTGGTAAGGACGTGGATGGCGGGCGGAACGGAATACCCGTACTTGGCTTCGAATTCTTTTAAAACGTCCGACCAAGGGGCTCCGTCGTATTTCTCGTTCACGACGCGCTCCGCCATACGGGGTTCAACGGCCAATTCGCCCCCGAATCCGAGCTCGTCGGCAATGATGCGCGCGCTCTCGATCGTCCGCTTCATACCGGTATGAACGATGACGTCATAGCGCTTTCCGAGCTCTTTCAAGCGTCGACCCGTACGAACGCACTGCTGGCGGCCTTCTTCGGTCAGAACGTGGTCGTTCGCTCCTCCGGAAATAGTCAATTCCGCCGAACCGTCGGACGTCGGCATATTCAGAGCGGTCTGCCCGTGCCGAACGTAGTCGACCTCGGTACCGTCCGGCTCCCATCCGTCGGCATTCGCGTAGGTCGTGAAGAACGAGAGCGTGTTCCAAAACGGCAACAGTATCTGTTTGACCGTTTCTTCGACCCCCGCTTCGCTAAACCGGAGCTCTTCGGCGCGGACGGCCGGGGAATTCATCAGGTACAACCGCATGGCGTCGGCCCCGTGCCGGTCGATGAGCTTCATCGGGTCCGGATAGTTTTGAAGGGACTTCGACATTTTCTTGCCGTCTTCCGCGAGAATGATGCCGTTGACGATGACGTTCTTAAACGGCTCTTTTTCGTAGAGCGCGGCGGAAAGGACGACGAGCGTGTAGAACCATCCGCGCGTCTGGTCGAGCCCTTCGCAGATGAAGTCGGCCGGAAAACTCTTTTCGAAACGTTCCTTGTTTTCGAACGGATAGTGCTTTTGCGCGTACGGCATCGAGCCGGATTCGAACCAGCAGTCGAGCACCTCGGGAATGCGACGGTATTCTTTCCCGTCTTTCTTCAATACGATTTTGTCCACGAAATGCTTGTGGAGATCGACCGGAGCGCCGGTGTCGGCGAAGACGTAACCGTCTTTCGTTTCAAGAATCTGTCCGTGCGAGAGTTCGGCCAATTCGGCTACCGACCCCACGACGACGACGTCGCCGTCTTCGCTCTTCCAAACCGGCAGCGCCGAGCCCCAGTAGCGGTTACGGGAAATGTTCCAGTCGCGCGCGCCTTCGAGCCACTTGCCGAAACGCCCCTCCTTAATGTGTTCCGGCGTCCAGTTTATGTTCGCGTTCGACGCGAGCATGGCGGATTTGATCTTTTCGACGTTCACGTACCACGCCGATACCGCACGGTAGATGAGCGGGGTCTTGCAGCGGTAGCAATGCGGATAAGAGTGGTCAATACTGCCAATGTGGACGAGTCGCGGAAAAACGTCGGATTTCGCATTCGAATCTCCGCTCCCCGCTCACCGTACCGAATCAGTACGGCTCGCTTCGGTGCTCGATTCTCATGCGAACTCCTCGTTTTTGCGCGACTCCGATATCCCCTTCAGGTACCGAATAACCGTTTCGTTGAAATCGAACACGTACTCCCCCTCGCCGAACCCCAGCCCTTCCACGTTTCCGGTCGCGTTAATATGCGAAAAAAACCCGAGCCCCTCTTTCGTGCCGATCTGGAAGTCGTCTTCGCCGTAAGCCGGCGCGATATGCACGACCCCGGTACCGGATTCGGTCGTTACGTGGTGGCCGGGCACGACCCGATACGCGTTCGGGCCGAGTTCCTGCCCCTTGGGAAGGGCTCCGGCCACCGCCATTCGGGACGGCTCGGCGAAGAGCGGCTCGTATTCCAACCCGACGAGTTCGGAACCGGAATATTCCCGAACGAATTCGTAGTCTTCGGGATTCTTGTAGTACGTGGCAAGCCGGTCCTTGGCGAGAACGAAGATTTCGCCGGATTCCCTATCGCGAATTTCGACGTAGGCGATATCGGTGCCGACGGCGAGACCGAGGTTCGCCGGAAGCGTCCACGGCGTCGTCGTCCAAGCGAGGATATTGAAAGAGGCGTTTTTCGGGGATTTCCCCGCCTCAAGATCGCGCAGGAGCCGAGCGCTGTACTCGAACGTTCCATCGGGAAGGGCGTTTTTCGGAAAAAATCTCCACTCGTGGAATTTTTCCGGCTCGCCGTTGGAGGGAACGACGTTCGACACCCGGATAAGGAACGCCCGATTATCGTACAGCTTTCCGGATACCAAATCGAACTGCTCCGAAACGAGGTGTTCGCGACCGATTTCGGCGCGGATTCCGGTTTCTTCGAAGAGTTCGCGCATGGCGGCTTGTTCGGGGGTTTCCCCGGGCTCGCCTTTTCCGCCCGGAAAACTCCAGTACCCCTTCTTGTTATGCCCGAGAAGCACCTCCCCTTTTTCGTTCTCCACGACGACGGCACAGGCCGGCCTGGCGATGGCGCGGAACTTCACCGTCACTGCCTTGTCCTGCTTGTCTTCGTATCCCTGGTTGACCTCGAAATTCGAAAGCGGCGTGGAACAGCGCGGGCAATACGGCACGACGCGGTAGCTTTCGTAGATGAACCCCTTCTCGTAGACCGATTTGAAGACCCACCACACCGATTCCATGAAATCGCGGTCGAGCGTTTTGTAGTCGTCGTCCATATCCACCCAGCGGCCGGTACGTTCGACGACCTTCCGCCATTCGTCGACGTACGTAAACACGTTCTTGCGGCATTCCTCGTTGAACGCGTGCACGCCGATCTTCTCTTCGATGTCCTTCTTTCCGGAAATTCCGAGCTTCTTTTCCACGATGTTTTCGATGGGAAGCCCGTGACAATCCCATCCGAACTTGCGTTCCACGTAGCGGCCGCGCATCGTCCAATACCGTGGGATGACGTCCTTGATGACGCCCGCGAGAATGTGGCCGTAGTGCGGAGTTCCGGTCGCGAACGGAGGGCCGTCGTAAAACACGTACTCCGGCGCGCCTTCGCGAATTTCGAGACTCCGCTGAAAAGTACGGTTTTCGCGCCAGTATTGGATGACCTCGTTTTCGAGAGCCGGGAAAGACTGTTTGGGGTCGGTGTGGGGGAACATGGTGGAAAAACTATTTTATCAGGAAAATTTCAAAGAATTTCTGTCATCGCACCTCGGACGTTTCCGTTTCGTGGGGAATCTCGTACGGAATGAATGAAAGAATGTCTTCCGGTTCGTAATAGTAATACGTTCTCGTTCCGAATTCGTCCGTTTTCGTCTCGGAACCGTTTCCGGCTTTCAAGGAAATGCAGAACACTCCCCCGGCATTCAGGGCCTCGTACCCCTTCCGGACGATGTTCCGAATATTTTCAGGGGGCAGGTGAAGCAGGGAGGCGAAGGCGACGATCGCGTCCAAATCATTCGGAAATTCGAATTCCGAAACGTTCGCCAATCTGAAATCCGCACCGGGAACGTATTCCCGAGCCAGTCGGAGCATGCCCTCGGAATAATCGATGCCGACGTACTGGGAAGTTCGTTTCACGAATTCGCTCGCGTCGCGACCGTCGCCGCAGCCGATTTCCAAAATCGAGGCATTCTCCTTTCGGACGAACGAAAAGATTTTCTCTATGTCGGCAGTCCGCGGCCCCATGGCTCGAAATTTTTCAGCCATGCGTTCGGCGGCAATATCATAGGTCAGGCGGGTATGGTCCATGCGACAAAAAAAGACGTGCCAAATACGCACGCCGCGGCTTGGCCGAATGCCAAGAGGTACCACCTCGGACGAATTCTCGATTTCGGTTTGGGAACGGAGCCGGAACTCCGGAAGGATCTACTCCCCTCTCGGGTTTCTCCCTTCGGCGCGCCCGATTTCCCGGAGCTCGCGGTTGATAGCCGCTCGAACGCCTTTCGACGGAGGTGACTATATCGCGAATGTTCCGTTTTTCAAGTATTGGGAACTTCGGCAAAAACAAAACCCCCCGGATAATCGCGAGGGGTTTCGGGATTAGTGCGCCGATACGTACGCCCCTGTCGCTTGGAGCGCCACGGGAACGATACTGACGACTTTCGAATGCGATGCGCGTACCGTAGCGGCCAACTCGGCCTTGTCACGCATGCCGGAATTCCACAGTTCACGGAATCGGCACGAGCATTCTTCGATCCACTTTTCGATTCCGATTCCGTACTCGTCGCAGATGCGGGCCTGCATACAGATGGTCCGGTCTTCATCCGGGGCGACGCAAGCGTCGCAATCCTCGGCACAAAAGAAAGATTCCATGCTCCTAGGTAAGGATGGGCACCCATGGGGTGTCCCGGCCGGCTTGAATCGTACTCTGGTCCTGGTCGGTCGACGGCATTTCGCCGTTAAGGGACGATTATTTCCGATTTTTCATATTGTCAAGCGAATTCCCGAATTTTTCACAATCGTCAACTATTTTGTCCGGATGATCCGGATAAGACGTACGCGGAGCGGTTTCGTAAGATCGGCTTTAAAGTTTGTAGAACCGATTGAAAAACGGCGCCATCGCCGCCTTCATGGCGACCGAGAATTCGTCCTTCCGCGTAAACATGTCCTCCGTCCACGCGCCCATCGAGCCGTTCTCGCTGCGGATGTCGGTCTTTCCGGAAAGTTCGGCCATAACGGGACCGAGTTCCTCATCGCATTCGTATAACCGCCGTTCGACCTCCGCCGGCACTTCGACCATGGGCGAAACGCCGAAATGCCCTTCCCCCGCCCGATTTCGGACGTAGACGGTTCAAAACAGGTAGGCTTTGTCGCCGACGCGGGTCGTACCGCCCTCGATACCGACGTAGTAATCGGCGTCGATTCCGGCGTTCAGCAGATTATTGGCCCGATTCCGGGCCCCGTCCATCGTTTCTTCGATGGAAAGCGGCATGTCCGAAACGCCGGACTCGGTCTTTTCGAGGACGAATTCGATCGGAACGGCGAGTTCGGAATATCGGGTCGCGCATTCGGCGAGCCCTTCCTTAATTCCGTCCACTTTGGGGGCGCGGGTGGTTCCGACGGCGATTTTGAACATGGGATGGGTGGAAAAATGAAAACGGGGGAAATCCTATCGGAAAACGGCCGGAAGGCGAGTTTTTTCGAAAAATCGGCCTATTTCGTCTCCATCTGGTATACGCCGTCTTTCAACGTCGTTTTCCCGGCAATGAGATCGTCGCACCGGCGCGCCATATGGATGGACGGGAGATCGTACGGATTCGCCTCGAACAACCGCTTCGCTTCGGGAAAATTTCCGGAACGGTAAACGGCGAGGGCTTCTTCGTACTTCCGGGCTCGGGCGACGTCGAGGTACGGGTCGTCGGCGAATCCGAGGAGTTCGAAAATTTTCACGCCCTCGGTTTTGCCCTTCACCTTGATCGTGTCGAGCTCCCGGAAAACGAATTCCTTTTCGACCCGGCGCTTCACGTCTTCGGAAACGCAGATGAACGTGCCGTATTCCTTGTTCACGCCCTCCAATCGGGAGGCGAGATTCACGGTATCGCCCATGGCCGTGTAATTGAACCGGTTCTTCGACCCGACGTTCCCGACCATGGCTTCGCCGCAATGGATGCCGATTCGGGCGGCGACGGGGGGAATCCCCTCACGCTTCCATTTCGTACGGAGCATGCGCAATCGGGCCTGCTGTTCGAGCGCGGTTCGGCACGCGAGCGACTCGGGATGATCGAGCTTGAGCGGCGCGCCGAAAAATCCCATGACGGCATCACCGATGTACTTGTCGAGCGTTCCCTTGTTTTGAATCAAAATGTCGGTCATCTGCGAAAGGTATTCGCCGATGAGCGCGAAGAGCCGGACAGTTCCGAGGGTTTCCGAAATGGTCGTAAAACCCGCGATATCCGAAAAGAAGACGGTAATACGGCGTTTTTCTCCCCCGAGTTTCAGGTTTTCGGGATTGTCGGCGATTTTCGAAACGACCTCCGGGGCGATGTAGTGGGCGAACGCCGATTCGATGAGGTGGCGTTCTTTGTTGACCACGAAGTACCGGTATACGTACCCGAGCGGGAGCGGCAAGAAAACCCCGGCGACCAAAAGGGCGAAGAAGTCGGTAACGATTCCCGAAACCGACAGGAGCGTCCATCCGGAAATCAGCGCGAATACCGCCACGGCCGCGGCGTACGCAATCGACCAAATAACCCGGGCATGGGCGAACATGGCGACGGAAACGAGGGCGAGGAGGGCGCACGCCGAAGCCGTCGCGGGCATTTTGGCCGACGCGAGGAATTTTCCGGACAACAGCCCCTCGAACACGTTGGCATGGAACTCGACTCCGGGCATTTTCCGCCCGAAATCGACTGGGGAGAAGTGCGCGTCGTGGATGAGGGTCCCGTATTCCCCTACGAATACCGCACGCCCCTCGAACGTTCCTTTCGGGATTTTTCCGGAGAGGACGTCCGAAAGCGAATAGGACGGAACGTCGAACGGCTTGTAAAAGAACGGGATGAGCGCGCTCCCGTCGGACAAAAGGGGAATTTTCCGAACCGGATTGAACACGTACGTATCGCCGCGAACGCTCCCGGAAAGCGCGCCGTCGCCCAGGTACGCCCGGTATGCGGCGAACGAAAGCGGCTCCACGGAACGTCCGTCCGCGAACAGCACGGGTTGGACCTTCGAAACGACGTTCTTGTCGAACAGCACGTCCACCGAGCCCCACCGTGCGCCGGAAAACGAATCGAGCGGCAGAATGCGTTCAGAATCGCCGCGCACGCCGATTTTCGCGGCGATGACGGTCTGCGGATACTTCGACAAAGCGGCGGCGAGGGCGCCTTCGTCCGGCGACCGGTTCGCGAACACGACGTCGAGGGCGACCGTTTTCGCCCCGTCGGCATACAACCGTTCCAATAGGTCGGAAAAGACGGTTTTCGAGAGGTTGAGAACCCGGAGGTCGGAACGCTGGAGCGCGTCGAGGGACGCATTGTCGATTTTCACGACGACGGCTTTGCCAGAAGGTTCGCCGCGAAGAACCTTGTAGAGGAAGAAAAAATTCAAATCCTTCCCCACCGCGTCCGAGAGCATCGCATACGTTCACCACGAAAGCAGGAGAGATGCAAGCCAAACGCCCGCGAGGTAGGTTGCTTTTTTCATAGGGAGCCTATACTGGAACCGTTTATCCCATCATATCCATTTATGGAAAATCCGGTATCCGGAAAAACGTGGGCGCTCATCGTCACGGTTCTCGCGATCGTCGTTGCCGCCGCCTACGTATTCCTTTTCCGCCCCGAAGCCCTGCCCGCATCGGTACGGTACGAAGTCACGACGCGCCAGGGCGACGCGGGATCGGCAAGCGGAACGACGTCTTCCGGAACGGTCGCCGCCGTTTCGCCCGAAACCGCCGTCGCCTACGTCTCCAAGGCCGCTGGGAAGGTCGAACGTAAAAACGCTTCCGGGAACGTTCCCGCCGCTTCCGGCGACGCGCTCGGCGTCGGAGAAACGGTAACGACGGGTTCGAACGGCTCCGCGGAAATCGTCTTCGCGGATTCGAGCGTCGTCCGTCTCGCGGCGAACACCGTCATTACGCTCTCTTTCGCCGAAGGCGACGGGGTGCAATTGGATTCGGGCGACGTTTGGGCCCGCGTCTTGAAGCCCCTTTCGGACGATTCTTTCTTCTCCATTAAAACGTCCGACCTTTCCGCCGGAGTCCGCGGAACGTCGGTTCGGACGAAGAAACTCGGAAAACGCACCCAAGTGGAAGTCGTCGACTCCGTTTCGAAGGGGGCCGAAACCCCGGGGGTCGACCTAAGGTACCAGGATTCCTCCGGAAAGGAGAAAACCGAAAAACTCCTCCCCGAGGAACGCTTCTCGCTCGACGTCGCCAAAGGCGAACAAACGAAAAAGAAGGTTCCGGTTACCGAACTCATGAAGGACGAATTCGTCCGTACCAATACGGTGGAAGACCTCGCCCGGATGAACGAGCTCCGCACCAACCTCAAGCGCGGCGAAGACCCGCTTAAGAAGCTCCACTCGAACGTTCCCGAATCGTTCTTCCGCAAGGTCGACCGAAAAAATCTGAAACCGCTCGAAGAACGCGTGGAGAAAGAATTGGCCGTAACGGTGCCGAAAAAAGAGGAAATCCCCTCGTACTTCGCCGAACCCTCGATCCGCGAACGCGCGCTCAAAGCGGCCGAAACCACGACCGGCGCGGCGGCGTTCGAAGCCGTGCTGACCGAATCGGTCCGCGAGGCGACGGTCATCGAACGCAAGCGCGAAATCGAAGAAATCCGGAGCGAAATCTCCGACCAGGAAGCCGACGCGAAGAAGCGCCAGGAAATTCAGAAGCGGGTCGACGAACTGAAAAAGGAGACCGATACGCTCATCGAAGAATGGAAGCGCGAACCGGCGCCGACCGCGACGGGTTCGACGGAAACGGCGACGGGGACGTCGGCCGAGCCTACGTCTACGGGCGCCACGGAACCGAAACCCGAACTCCCCGCGGATTCCGACGGCGACAAGGTCGCCGATTCGAAGGACAACTGCCCGAAAATCGCGAACCCCTTCCAGAAAGATTCCGACGGCGACGGCAAAGGCGACCGCTGCGACGCGACGCCCTACCCGAAACCGGTTTCAGGAGAAGCGACGGCGCGATAAACGGAATTCCCCCGAAAAACGGCTCCGGATGGGAGCCGTTTTTCGTTCGGTCTTTTTCGGACGATTTCCTTCTTCTAGAACACGTCTTCGAATTCGCGCTTCGTTTCGAGGTCGTAGAACTTCTGGAACTTCTTTTCGAATTTCAGGTCCGCCTGGCCGACGGGACCGTTACGGTTCTTTCGGATGAAGACGTTCGTCACCCCCTTGTTCTCGGTGAATTCGTCGTAGTAGTCTTCGCGGTAGAGCATCATGACTACGTCGGCATCCTGCTCGATGGAGCCGGATTCGCGGAGGTCGGAGAGGATGGGCTCCTTCGTCGTGCGCGATTCGACCGCGCGGGAAAGTTGCGAAAGCGCGATGATGGGAACCTGGAGCTCGCGGGCGAGGGCCTTGATTCCTCGGGAGATTTCGGAAATCTCCTGAACGCGGTTCATGGGATTCCCTCCGCCCATGAGCTGGAGGTAGTCGATAATGAGCATGTCGAGCCCCGATTCCATCTTAAGGCGACGGCCCTTGGACTTGATTTCCATAAGGTTTCCCATCGGCGAATCGTCGATGTAGATGCTCGACCGGGAAAGGCGCTCGAGCGCGTCGCCCATGCGGGCGAATTCCTCGTCTTCGAGCAATCCCTTGTGGAGTTTCCACGAATCGATACCCATGGTCGAAGCGATGAGGCGGTCGGCCAACTGCTCCTTCGACATTTCAAGGGAGAAGATGGCGACGTTTTTTCCCGATTCGGCGGCATTCTGGGCCATATTGAGGGTGATGGCGGTCTTACCCATGGAGGGGCGGGCCGCGATGATGACCATGTCGCCCGGCTTGAATCCGCCGACCTTGTCGTCGACCCCCTTGAATCCGGAGTACACGACCCCTTCTTTTCCGTATTCGGGATTCGCGTGGATTTCGGCGAATTCTTCGTAGCGGAGACCGATGATGTCCTTAATGTGGACGAGCCGGTTCTGAATGAAGGTCTGCGTGACCGAAAAGAGCGACTGCTCGCTTTTTTCAAGGAGCGTGGACAGATCGGCCTCCTCGTCGTACCCGTAGAGGAGGATGTCGTTCCCGGCCTTGATGAGACGTCGGAGCACGCTCTTGTTTTTGACGATCTGGGCGTACTGGTAGATGTTCGAACTCGTGAAAATCGAATTCGTAAGTTCCAAGAGGTACGCGTTTCCGCCGATGGGTTCGAGCTTCTGACGGTCGTCCAAAAGCTCCCGGACCGTCAAAAGGTCGATGGGGCGGTTTTTCGCGAAAAGTTCGAGCATCGCTTCGTACACGACGGCGTTCGAAGTTTCGTAAAAATCGCCCGGTGCCAGAATGGCGGCGACGGAAATGATTCCTTCCTTGTCGATAAGGATGGAACCGAGCACTCAGCGCTCGGCCTCGACGGAGTGCGGGGGGATTTTGGAAATCATGGGCTACGCTTCGGATTGGGTACGGAAATTCTTTTCGAGTTCGATTTCGGTGGCGAGCTTTTCGGCGAATTCGCGGATTTTTACGTTGTAGGGATCGATGACGCGGAGCTTTTCGAGCGTTTCGATCGCCTCGTGGCGTTTTCCGAGACTCGCCTGCGAGCTGGCGAGGAGATTCAGCATTTCGGCGTTCCGCGGATGCTTCTTCAGGTACTCGCGGGCGTAGGTTTCGACGTCTTCGTGGCGACCGAGTTGGTACGCGAGGTTCGCGAGCATTTCGACCGATTCGTCCGCCCCGGACGTAATGGCGTGGAGTTTCTTGTAGATTTCGAAGGCGATTTCGTACTTCTTCTGCATCGATAGGGCGAAGCCGAGCTTCAGGTACAATTCGGGGTCGGTATCGTGCACGACGATGAGGTCCTTGTACAAAAGTTCCGACTTGGCGTAATCGCCGGAACGCTCGTAGATGGAAGCGAGCAGACAATTGAGCTCCTTATCGAACTTGTCGATCGTGAGCCCTTCGATGATCTTCGAGCGGGCTTCCGAAAATTCGCCGCGGGCCATCTTCGTCTTGGCGGATTTGGCGATCTCGGTCAAGACCATCTTTTCGTCGGCCGTCACTTCGTGTTTCTCGGCCTCGAAGTCGCGGAACGGAGCGGCCGGAGCCTCTTCGCCGGCCTCGCGGGATGCCGGAACTTCGGCAACCGGAACGGCGTGCGGTTTTTCGAACAGGAACGCGTGCGCGGAACGCGTCCAGTCGAACAGGTACGAAAGGAACGCGAGCGCGAGGAACGCCGCGTTCGCGAGGAGGAAGTAGGCTTCTTGGCGGGCGAAAAATCCGGAGAGGAGAAAATCCATGCGAGGGGGCTTTTGAGCCGACGGAGCATACCCGGAAACGCCGATTTTTCAAATCGCGATGCGCTCCGACGAAAAGCGCCGTCCGATGGCACGGCCGGGAATCCGATCCGTTTTTTGCGATAGGCTCGGAAATATGGTACCCTGGGGACGATGGCCGCACAAGAAAGCATACGTTCCGCACCGGATATCGCCCGCACGCCCGAATGGGCGGCGGAACTTTCGGCTATCGTCGGGAAAATCGGCCAAACCGTGAATGGGAAAGGCTTGGCGTTCGATGCGGACGCGTTCGCGCGGCAACTGAACGGAACCGTTGCCGGAACGCTCGAAGCCCCCTCGATCCCAAAATCGGCGAAGCTCCGGTTTCTCCGCGACCTCTCGAAACGCTTGGACGTCGCGGCATCGGGCGTAACCCGGGAGAACGTCGGAAAACTCCGGAACGCCCGGATTCGGGAATCGATTGGCAAAGAAGCCGACGAACCGGAAGCGTTCTACGTCGGACTTCTCTTGAACCGAAACGTCGGCGATTACGCCTTGGAGGCTTCCGCCGGTCTCCGCGAGGCCTTCGCGGCGGAACGGACCGAATTCGCGGGACGTACGTACGGAAAATCGGGATTCGACCGGCTCCTCTCGGAATTGATCCGAATCGATGCGGTATCCGGCATCGATTCGAAAGAATTGCTCGCCGCGTGTTCCGAAGACCTTTCGAACCCCTCGTCCGCGTCCGGAATCCTCCTTTCCGCCATCGCGAAACTTTCGCCCGAGAACGCCGCGACGACCCGTAGTTTCGTCGGAAAAAACGGGCTTCCGGAAACCGGGTGGCACAAAAGCCTTTCGTTCCGGAGCGCGAAGGGGGAGGACCTTCCGCTTGCGGAAACGGTCAATGCGTACGCGGCGGCATTGGCACGGTTCCGCGCGAGGGAATCGGAAATCCGGATCGCCCGAAACGCGGCGGAGTCGTCCGATGCCGTCGCCGAAACGAAGGCGTTCCTCTGATTCGACCGGCTGGCCGTGGGGTTCGAAACCATCGATCCCGAGCACTTCGAGCGCAAGCTCGAGGAGGCCCGGTTCGCCGATATCGTCATCGCGCTCCGGCGAATTGCCGAGGCGGTGCCCGTCGCGAGCGGCGTCGGGGGCGGGTTCGACATACTTCGGGCCATCGACGGCATAGAAACCGACGGGCGCGTGCTCGGAAGCATCGAACGGTCGTATACCGCGGCGTTCGGAGCGCTCGGCATTATCGCGCCCCCGGTCGGTTGGGTTTCGCGGGCACACAACCGAAGCCGGCTCGGACGCGAACTTTCGCAATTCTCCAAACTGCTCGACGTTCTGCCGCGCAAATTGGACGAATACCGGCGATCTGGCGGAACGCTCGACCCGACGCTCGAATCGTTCCTCGCGCGGTTCCTGCTGAAAGAGCACGTTTTCAAAACGGCCGTCTTGGAATCCCGGGTGTCGCGGGGCGTCCTCCATATCTCGCGCATCGACTTGTCCGACCCGAAAAAGGCGGAGGCCGAATTCTTCCGCACGCTTTCACACCCGGCGGTTCGCACCGTCGCCTTCGACCAAACGCTTCCGCTCGAAACGAAACGGTTCTTATCGAACGTTCTCGCCCATAACCATCCGCTCCTCGAAATCGAACGCCTCGCCCCGGGCGACACTATCGCGAACGCGTCGTTCAAGGGCGTGAAACCGCTCAACGACCGGCTCGGACAAGAGTTCGTCGACCAGCTCACGGTTCCCGCCCAAAGGCGGATGACGGCGAATTTCGACCGGAATTTCTCCGCGAAGGGCAAGCGCGGTCGGGTTATCCGCCGCAACTACAAGCATTCCACCTTCTCGGCCCCCGGAAACGCGTCGCCCGAGAAGGTCATATTCGGAGAAGCGGCCAACCGGCGGGCATTCGTGGAAGACATCGTGGAGGCGAACGGCCGAACCGTTCGGGAACTTTCGGAGCGTCTTTCGCACGACCCGAAAACCGCGATGTCGGAAGCGGAAATCGCGGCATTCATTCGAGAGAAGCTCGACGTATCGGTGGGCGTTTCCACGGTACCCCCGGGCGCCGGAACGCCGGAACGGCTCATGGCGCTCCGCGAGGCCGAACTCGCCGCGAAGCGGGGAAATTCCGGCAAGGGGTTCGAAGCGGCGCGCTTCACGCCGGACGACATGCTCCGCATTTCGGACGAAGCCGTCCTCTTGAAGAAACAGATTATCGAGAAATGGGGGGAGGCCCGGTTCGAATTGGGCGGCATACGGTATCCCGTCATTATCCGACTCGAGAACGAAGCCCGAATTTCTCCGGAATTGTTCGACGAAATCCGAAAATGATCGAACGGTTCGATTCGCCCGAAAGAACTTGCGGCCGATATCGAACGGCTCATGGAACTCTGGAACTCTTCCTGCGATTTCATTCCGCCGGTCGCCAATCCGAAGGATTTGGCGGCGGCGGCCGAAGCGGTCGGGGACATCGAACGGAGCATCCGTGCCGGATCGATCCCGAAGGAAGCGTTCGAATACACGTTCAAAGGATACCGTTCGAAAGAATCGTTTCTCGCCGTCACCGAAGGGCGTCCAGGAATCCGGATGATTATCGATATCCGCGGCATGATGCTGAAAAACCTGGAATCGTTCGAACGGATCGTCGAGGCGGTATCGAAATCCCGAAACGGTTCGGATCCGGCCATACTGACAGCGGGGAGCGAAATGACCGAAAAACTCATGGCGGCAATCGCGGAAATCCGGCGGCGGTACCCCGGCGCCGATATCGGGGTCGGGGGCGACGAAATCATGATTCGGTTCCCCGACAGCGCAAAAATCTCGGCGGAATCGGCGGTTGCGGACGTTACCCACGCCCTCATATCCCGCTCGCTCGACGGCCGAATCGCATATTCCGAAACGGCCAGAACCGCGAAGGAATTCGAAACGCTCGACACTCTCATGCCCATCCATAAGAAGATCGAGCGGTGGTTCTCCATGGAAATCCACGCCCACGCGCTGAATCCCGCGGCCATTCCGAGAACCGTGACGGTCCACGGAACGCCGCCGGTCGGACGCGACTACGAAGCCTCCGTTCGCAAGGTCGTCGCGGCGCTCGCCAAAACCGGATACGGAACGGGCGTCTTCGACCTCGGACCGTGATATCCGAAGGGCACCCTCTCGCTCTCGCAACGAAGACTCGACGTCACCTTCCCGAAACCGGCCCCCTAACCCCGAAAAACCATGAAACCCCGCGAAACTCCCTTGGAAAAAACCCGACAAATCCCCTACTGGATGCGGGAATGCATGGAACTTTGCATACTTCGCGAACTTTTGGGCGCGCAAACGGCCATCGCCCGGAAAATTTGCGGGAACGTGGCCGATCCGTCCCGATGGGAACTCCATCTCAAGGAAGTGGAAAAGGACGTCGTAACGCTGTTCGGCCAAGACGCGTTCCATCCACGAATCGACGCTCCGGAAGCGTGGGAACCGCTCATGGACGACCTCGTGTCGGAACGCGACGCGATGCCGACCGAATTTCTCCGAAAACTGGAGACGTTCGACAAATGGGCGAACCGGCCCGAGGGCCAGAACGAAGGCGTATTCGCCGCGTTCCGGGAATACGTTTCGCACCAGCTCCTGGCGAAACGAACGTTCTTCGCTCCGCCGCCGAAAAAAACGGCGTCCCTGCGGGCGGATCGCTCGGCACGGACCGGGCACATTCTCGACGACCTTTTGGAAAACGGGGAATCGAGGTAGAAACGCCCATGTTCAAAGAAGCCCCTTCCAGATTGGAAAATACCCGTTTTATATTCCGAAATCTTTTAGAAAACCGTCTCCATTCAATTTGGAAGCGGTTTTCTTTTGGGGTGGTTGCCCCGGTAATATTCGAATTGGTTGCGGAGGTTGGAATCGAACCAACGACCTCAAGGTTATGAGCCTTGCGAGCTACCACTGCT